>CALXCA010000001.1 GCA_944386685.1 uncultured Clostridia bacterium
AAAAAGGGACCGACCCCAACAAAAAAAGGGACCGACCCCAACAAAAAAAGGGACCGACCCCAACAAAAAAAGGGACCGACCCCAACAAACTACCAAGAAAGGTATATTTTTCATGAACAAAATAAAATTATTTATATTTAATACATTAATTCTGTTATTAAGTTCTGTTGTATTACAGATAATAACTACATATTTCCATGTATATATATCAAATTCTATTGGAGAAGAAGCTGTTGGTGTATTTACTTTAGTTATGTCTGTATATACATTTGGTATAACTCTAGCTTCTGCAGGAATTAATATTGCCACAACAAGAGTAGTTTCTGAAGAATTAGCAGCAAATAATGAAATTGGAAGTAAAAAAGCTGCTACTAGATGTGTATTATTTAGCTTACTTTTTGGGTTATGTGCAAGTACTATTTTTTTCATATTTTCAGATTTTATTACACTCCATTGCTTACATAACCAAATTAATAAAAATGTTATTTATTTAATTTGTATTGCACTGCCTTTTATTGCAATGTCTTCTGCTATTAATGGTTATTTTACTGCTGTAAGAAGAATATATAAAAATGCCGTTTCTAAGTTTTTTGAAGAATTTGTAAAAATTTTATTTACATTTATTTTATTAAGTTTTTTTATGCCTAAAACAATAGATTTTGCATGTTATTGTTTAATTTTAGCAGATGTAGTTTCTGAAGTACTTTCTTTTATAGCATTATTTGTTTTTTATAAATTTGATAAAAGAAGAAATCTTTTAGAATCTAGATATAAAGATTTAGATTCTTATAATAAACGTATTTTAAGAATAACTATACCTGTTGCTTTAACATCTTATTTACGTTCAGGGCTTTCTACTTTAAAACAATTAATTATTCCTACGAGTTTGCAAAAAAGTGGTATGAATGCTTCAAATAGTTTGATTTCTTATGGAATTGTAAATGGAATGGCAATGCCAATTATTATGTTTCCTGTTTTACTTATAACTAGTTTTAGTAGTTTACTTGTCCCTGAATTTTCTAGATTATTAGTTGAAGAAAAATATAACAAAATAAAAAAAATATCTAAAATTATATTAAGTTTTACATTTGTATTTGCTTTTATAATAACAATTTTTATTTTTACATGTTCTGATTTTTTAAGTAATTTAATTTATCATAAAAATGAAATTGGTAAGTATTTAAGAATACTTTCTCCTTTAATTATAATTATGTACTTAGATATTGTAATTGATAGTATTTTAAAAGGATTAGATGCACAAGTTTCTGTTATGGCAATTAATGTTTTTGATTGTATAATAAGTATTGGTTTTATTTACTTTTTTGTACCAATTCTTGGTTTTAGTGGATATATTATCTCTATATTTATTAGTGAAGTTATAGATTTTACTTTAAGTCGGTGTAAAATTACTAAAGCTTTTAAAAAAACATACTTAGGTAGTTCAGGAAAATTTTTAATATTATAATATCAGCATTTTTACAAAACAAATAAAAAGAGTATTATCAAGTAACATTAAAAAAATTTAGAAATATATGTATAGAATACTTTTTAGTTATATGTTATAATTAAAATTGTAATTTAAAATTAAACGCGTTTTTTTATATAGAAAGAAGTTGAAGCAAATGTTTTCAAATATGGGAGATTATGAACCATGTGGAATATTCACTACTGGTCATTTTATTTTATTAACAGTAACTATAATATGTATAATACTTGCATTAAAATTTACATATAGAAAAAATAAAGAAGATGTTTACAAAATAATAAAAAATTTAACTATAATTATTTGCATACTTGAAATTATAAAAATAGTTTTTAGTATTTATCAAGGTTCTTTTGCAGATGTTAATTCATATGTTCCTCTATATTATTGTAGTATTTTATTATATGCAGGAATTTTAAGCTCTTTTGGAAAAGGAAATTTTAAAAGAGCAGGAGATGTATGTTTAGCAACAGGTTCAATTATTGGTGGAATTGTTTTCTTAATTTATCCATCTACTTCATTGCCAATGTATCCGGCTTTTCATTTTTTAAGTATACATAGTTTCTTCTTTCATGGTACAATGGTATATCTAGGAATTTTAATAAATATTACAAATTATGTAGAATTAAAATTATCTGATGCAAAATATTTTGCAATTATAATAGCTATTATGAGTATTTTAGCATTAATAGTAAATAAAATTTCAAATGGAAATTTAATGTTCATATCTCATAATTTTCCAGGTACTCCTATTGAAATAATATATAATTTGACTAATGGTAACATTTGGTATAGTTTTATTATGATAGTAGCTCAAATGACTTTACCTTTCTATTTTTCTTATTTTATTATAAAAACGATAAAGCAAAAATATAACTCTCCTATTGTGTAAATAAAATTCAAGTAGAGAATAAATACAGTAACTTTATCCTCTACTTGAATAGTAAAATAAATTATTATTTATTTAAATTGCAATCCATTATCTTAATTCAATTATTGCATGTAATTTTGAATTATCTTCACTTTTAATAGCTATCATATGTTTACCATTTTCATATAAATATTTACATCTAACATTTTCACCTAATTTAATTTCTTTTTTATAAGAAATCTGGAAAAAGTCAAATTCTTTAGAATTAAAATAAATATCATCTGGCAATGCTTCATTTGCTAAATCTAAATAATTTATATTATGCATATGATTGTTTACATCTATATCAGATCTTTTAACAGAATATTTAACTTCTCTTGCATAGTTCTCTTGTTCTTTCAATTTTTCAAAATCTTCATCTGGTCCAAATGCAAATTTTTCTAATTCTGGATTATATTTAAAAAGAATTTCATCTGTAACTCTTTCTAGTTTTTCTGTTTGAATATTTATCAATACCCATTTTGACATTGCTTTTGCTATTACATTTCCTTGTTCATCTAGAACTTCAAAATCACGAAATGCATAAAATTTTAAGGAATGTCTAGACCACGTTCTTACTAATACTTTCTCAGCATATACTGGTCTTCTTATAATTTGAACTTTCCAATCTAGTAACACCCATGTTAAATGGGTTTTATCCATTGTTGGAATTCCATATCCTGCAATATTAGAATGTACACCTCCAATGTCCTCGAAAATTCCTAGTAATGATTTATTTGTAATCTTATTTTCTTTTCCTATTTGTGATAATTGTACATAATATTCTCTTTCTATAACCATTTTGCTCCTCTTTTCAACTATTAATATCCTGGTTTTTCCAATAATTTAAACATATTCTTTTTGTATTTTTCAACACCTGGTTGATTAAATGGATTAACACCTAAAATCATTCCAGACATTGCACATGCTTTTTCAAAGAAATATATTAAATGACCTAATGTTTCTTCATTTAATTCTGGTAATTCTAAAACTAAATTTGGAACATCTCCAGATGCATGTGCTTCTATTGTTCCTTCCATAGCTTTTTTATTTACATAGTCTAATGTTTTACCTGCTAAGTAATTTAAACCATCTAAATTATCTTCTTCTTCTTTTAAGTCTATATCAGATTCAGATTTTTCTATTCTTATAACTGTTTCAAATAAATTTCTTCTTCCTTCTTGTATATATTGTCCCATAGAATGTAAATCTGTAGTAAAATCAACTCCTGTAGGAAAAATTCCTAATTGGTCTTTTCCTTCACTTTCCCCAAATAATTGTTTCCACCATTCAGTAAAATAATGCATTTTAGGCTCATAGTTTACTAATATTTCTATATTTTTATATAATTTATATAAAATATTTCTTACAACTGCATATTGATAACATGCATTATATTTTAAATTTGAATCCTCATATTTTAATTGTGCATTTCTTGCACCTTCCATTAATTTATCTATATTAATTCCTGCAACAGCTATTGGCAATAATCCAACTGCTGTTAATACAGAATATCTTCCGCCAACATTATCTGGAATAACAAATGTTTCATAACCTTCTTCATTTGCTAATGTTTTTAATGCTCCCTTTTCTTTATCTGTTGTAACATAAATTCTACTTCTAGCTTCATCTATTCCATATCTATTTTCTAATATTTCTCTAAAAATTCTAAATGCTATTGCTGGTTCTGTAGTTGTACCAGATTTTGAAATTACATTTACAGAAAAATCTTTAGTTCCTAATACTTCTATTAAATCATTTAAATAATTTGGACTTAAATTATTTCCAACATAAAGTATTTGAGGGCATTTTCTTGTTTTTTCTGGTAACATATTATAAAAAGTATTTGTTAAACTTTCTATAACTGCTCTAGCTCCTAAATATGAGCCTCCTATTCCTATCACTACCAATACTTCTGAGTCTTCTTGTATTTTTTTTGCACATTTTTTTATTCTCTCAAATTCATCTTTATCATATTTTGTTGGCAATTCTAACCATCCAACAAAATCTTTTTCATCATTTGCTCTTTTATGCAATTGTTGATGTATTTCTTCTACAGTATCTTTATATTGCATAATTGTTTTTTGTTCTACTCCAGAATATTTTAAATTTAGTTTTAAATTTAACATAAATTTTACCTTCTTTCTTTTTAATTTTTTAATTCATCTATAATTACTTTGTAATCAGATGCCATTAAAATTGCAGTTCCAGCAACTAATATATTTGCTCCAGCAGATTTTACTCTTGGTGCAGTTTTTAAATTAATACCTCCATCTACTTCTATATCAATTTCTAGATTGTTTTTTTCTATATAATTTTTTAATGTACTTATTTTTTTTATCATATCTGTTATTAATGTTTGACCACCTTTACCAGGTTCTACTGTCATTATTAAACACATATGAATATATGGTAAATATTGATATATTTCTTCTATTGGTGTTTCTGGTTTTATTGCTATACCTACTCTTGAACCTTTTTCTTTTATTAAATTAATATTTTTAATAACATCTTCTTTTGTTTTACATGCTTCTAAATGAAATGTTATTATATTAGGCTCATCTGCTGAAAATACTTCTATTCCTGTTTCTACATCTTCTACCATTAAATGTACATCTAATGGTAAATTTGATATTCTTTTTATATAATTACTATATTGAATCATTTTTTGATATGTATCTTGTTTAACAAATTTACCATCCATTACATCTATATGAAAATAATCTGTTTTAGATTTTTCTAATAATAAAAATGTTTCAGCTTCATTTCCAGTTTCTACTGATAATATTGATGTTGAGATTTCTACCATTTTCTACCTCCAATTCTAACGAATATATTATATATTATTTAATTTAAAAAGTCTATAAAAAAATAAACATAAATATATAAAAAAAGAACAATAGCGGGCTTCTTTTAATATTTTATATATTTATAACATTTCAAAGCCCGCGTCATTGTTCGTGTGCCAAATTTTACGAAGTAAAATTTGTGTGCATCCGTTTGAGCAAAGCTCTTTTATAGAATAGGGAAAAGCAATTTTTCCTATTCTATAGAAAAGCTAACCCTAAAGTATATATATTAATAATAAATAAATTTTGAATACGATTGGAGTAAATTTAGAATTTCTTAAATTAATTTTATGGAAAATGTTCGCGTCGAGCGTCAGCGAGGACTAAGTGAAAGAGTGCCATAAAATTATTTTAGAAATTCTTATATTTCCGTATTGAGTCGAAAAATTTATTTATTATTAATATATCAAAATTTCCTACTGAACTGTAACAGAAAAGCTAACCTTAAAGAATATATACTTTAGGGCTAGCTTTGTTTAATTATAATTTATTAAAATTTAATTTTTGTTTATTTTTTTATATATAATTCATTATTTTCGTAATCTATTTTTACTGTTGTATTAGGTAAAATTTCCTGTGATAAAATTTTTCTTGCAATTAAAGTTTCTAGTTTTTTCTGTACAAATCTTTTTAATGGTCTTGCACCATAAACTTCATCATAACCATTATCTATCAAATAATCTTTTGCATTTTGAGATAATTCTAGTTTAATATTTTTATCTTCAAGTCTATTTTCTATATCTTTTATTAAAAGTTCTAGTATTTTAGAAATCTCAGTTTTTCTTAAAGGTTTATAAAATACAATTTCATCCAATCTATTTAAAAATTCTGGTCTAAAACTTCTTTTTAATAATTCATTTACTTTTTGTTTTGCTTCTTCAGAAATTTCTCCATTTTCTTGAATGCCTTCTAATATATAATCAGAGCCTAAATTTGAAGTTAATATTATTATTGTATTTTTAAAATCTACAGTTCTTCCTTGAGAATCTGTAATACGTCCATCATCTAGTACTTGTAATAAAATATTAAATACATCTGGATGTGCTTTTTCTATCTCATCAAATAATACAACAGAATATGGTTTTCTTCTAACCGCTTCTGTTAATTGTCCACCTTCTTCATATCCAACATATCCTGGAGGAGCTCCTATTAATCTAGATACTGAATATTTTTCCATATATTCAGACATATCTATTCTTATCATATTGTGTTCATCATCAAATAGTGCTTCAGCTAAAGATTTAGCAAGCTCTGTTTTACCAACACCTGTAGGTCCTAAGAACATAAATGAACCTATTGGTCTACGTGGATCACTTATACCTGCTCTTGAACGCATTATTGCTTCAGATACTTTTTCAACTGCTTCGTCTTGACCTATTACTCTTTTATGAAGAACTTTGTCTAAGTTAAGTATTTTTTCTCTTTCTCCTTCCATTAGTTTAGATACTGGAATTCCTGTCCATTTAGAGATAATTTTTGTAATTTCTTCTTCTGTTACTTTATGTCTTAATAATCCATCTTCTTTACTTTTTTCTGCAATTTCTTCTTCTTTTTGTAATTGTTTTTGTAAATCTGGAATTCTACCATATTTTAATTCTGCAACTTTGTTTAAGTCATAATTTCTTTCTGCTTGTTCCATTTGTGCATTTGCTTGTTCAATTTCTTCACGTAGTTTTTGAACTTTACCAATAGATGCTTTTTCGTTTTCCCATTTTGCTTTCATTGCATCAAATTTAGTTTTTAGTTCTGCCTTTTCTTTTTGAATATCTGCTAAACGTTGTTTAGAAATTTCATCTTTTTCTTTACTTAATGCTGTTTCTTCTATTTCTAATTGCATTATTTTTCTAGATACTTCATCTAATTCTGTTGGCATAGATTCAAGTTCTGTTTTTATCATGGCACAAGCTTCATCTATTAAGTCTATTGCTTTATCTGGTAAAAATCTGTCTGAAATGTATCTATGTGATAATGTTGCTGCAGCAATTAATGCATTATCTGATATTTTTACACCGTGATATACTTCATATCTTTCTTTTAATCCTCTTAAAATTGATATTGTATCTTCTACAGATGGTTCATCTACCATTACTGGTTGAAAACGTCTTTCTAAAGCTTGATCTTTTTCTATATATTGTCTATATTCATTTAATGTTGTTGCTCCTATACAGTGTAATTCTCCTCTTGCAAGCATTGGTTTTAATAAATTTCCTGCATCCATTGCACCATCTGTTTTTCCTGCTCCTACAATTGTATGAATTTCATCTATAAATAATATAATTCTTCCTTCACTCTTTTTTACTTCTTGTAATACAGCTTTAAGTCTTTCTTCAAATTCTCCTCTGTATTTTGCTCCTGCAACTAAAGATCCCATATCTAATGAGAAAATAGTACAATCTTTTAAGCCTTCTGGTACATCTCCTCTTACTATTCTTAGTGCTAATCCTTCTGCTATTGCTGTTTTACCAACACCTGGCTCTCCTATTAAACATGGATTGTTTTTTGTTTTTCTAGATAAAATTCTTATAACATTTCTAATTTCTGAATCTCTTCCTATTACAGGGTCTAGTTTTTGCTCTCTTGCTAAGCCCGTTAAGTCTTGTCCATATTTTTTTAATACATCATATGTGTCCTCAGGGTTGTCATTTGTTATTCTTACATTTCCTCTTACATCAGCTAATACTTTTAAAAATTCGTTTTTATTTATTCCATATTTTTTGAATAAATTTTTGATATTGCTATTTGCATTATCAAATATTGCTAACATTATGTGTTCAACAGATACATATTCGTCTTTCATTTTTTTTGCTGTTATTTCTGCATCTGCTAATATTTTGTTTACATCTTGTGATACATATATACTATCACTTTGTATTGCTCCACCTGTCATTTTTGGCATTTTATCTATATATGTTTTTAATTCTTTTTCAAATCCTTCTATTGTACTTATTTTCTTTAGTAATTCTTTTATTAGGCTATTTTCTTGCTCTAGTAAGGAATATAGTAAATGTTCTTCTTCTACTTGTGCATTCTGATTTTCTGTTGCTATTGTTTGTGCATTTTGTATTGTTTCTAATGATTTTTGTGTAAATTTTTGTATATTCATAAATATTACCTCCTATCTCTTGTAATATTTTTTACAAAGACTATTATATCACTTAATTTTAGCACTGTCAATAGTAGAGTGCTAATTTTATAAAATTTTTTTAATAATTTTTGTGAATTTCTACATTATATGTTTAATTCTAAAATCGTTTTTACTCCTCACTACTGTTCAAATCCAGTTATATTGATATTTTGAGCAAAATATGTTATAATATATGTATACCGTATTTTTTTGAAACTCAAATCCAATTGTTAGGAGTTTCAAAAAAGAGAGCAACATTTTGACAACAGGAGGAAAAACTATGGAAAACATGATGAAGAAGACTGCTGGTACCGCATGGAAGTGGTGGAACAGCAAAGGGGTTCCGTTCATTCGGAACTACATTTACCCGGCTGTCGAGGCTTTTTGCGAAGTCTTGATTCACACCTTGAAACTTAGCTGGGCAAGCATTTTGTGCCTGTGCTTTTTGTACTATTTGAGCACAAATGGGTATCTTGATGAAGTGCCATCAATTAAGTGGATGGTGGACTCTACTGTGAGGCTCATTGACTGGGTTTTCGCAGTAATTAGGGATTTCCTTGGCATTTCTGTCAATGCCCCGGTATCTCCTTTTAACATCATTCAGCCAATTCAGGATTGGCTGAAATACATATTCGCCATCTAAATCGCTCTCTGCCGTGTCTGGTACATGTACCGGGCACGGTATTTCTATATTGCATTAATTACAAATTAAAAAGCCTCTGAAAGTACTGATATTTCAATACTACAGAGGTTTATTTTTGGTGAGCCAGAAGGGATTCGAACCCCCGACCCTTTGCTTAGAAGGCAAATGCTCTATCCAGCTGAGCTACTGACTCATTTAACTTAACACTTAAATATAATACCACATTTTATGTGCTAAGTCAATAATTTTATTAAATTTTTTGCAAATTTTGTTACTTTTGATAATGGTCTTGAATAAAATAGAATAAAGAAACGATGATATTATAATATTTTAAAGCTTCGACGCTAGATTGAAATGAAAATTAGAATTCATTTGGCTTTTGCATGAGGAATGTTCACGGTACTCGAGTTTACGAGAGGGTCTGAGTGAAAGAGGCGCATGAAAAAGCCTTATGAATTCTTTTTGAATGGAATGAACAGGAGAACTTTAAAATATTATAATATCATCGTTTCTGATAAAACAAATTAAAAGACCATTATCAAGTAACAAATTTTTAGCTTTTACAATTCATTAATTTTGATTTTTCTAGTTCTAAAGCTTCTTTACTTAGACCAATTCTTTTTCACTTTCATCTACTTTTTGAGCTTCATTTTCAACATAATTCTTTTCAAGTAGCTCTGGTTTTTTCAAATATTTATTTAATTGTTTAAAAGAAGAAGCATAATAATGACCATCACAAATTCTTTCATCTCCTACAAATGCTATAGTAATACATTTTTCTTCTTTTATTTCATCTTCATCATAAATATAACTTTTCTTCTTCTTTCCCATAGAGAAAAATAAACTAGTTGTACCAAAATTATAAATATGATGATAAATACTATCAATTCCAAGTGACCCTACATTTGTTAAAAACACACTTGTGTGAAATGGACTTGCATTTATAATTGCCTTTGGCATAATTCCATATTTATCTAAAAATCTCAGTATTTTTATTGACCAAAGAATTAGAAAGTTTGGAGTTAAGTTAAGGATTTTTACAACTTTGTCTGTTTTGTTAACAGTTTCTTTTTCTTTATTTTTTTCTATTGTTGCATCTAATTTTTCTTTTATTTCAAAAATATTTTCTGTTCCATCAAATGGAATTTTTATAACAGTTTCTTGTCCATCATCAGTTAAACTCTTTTTTATTGAAAGTGAAACAAATATTTTATTTCTTTGATATGTGGTTCCATTCATTACAAATCTATTTAATTTAGGTCTTTCTTTTATAATTCTAACTAATCCTGCATATATGATATTCATATATGACATTCTAATTCCTTCTTCTGCTTTTTTATTTATATACTCATCTATTGTTTTTAATGGAATATCTTGTTTAAAATATACTTGTGCATCATTTCTTTCTAGCATAATACTAGGTATTATTCTAAAAAGTGGTTCTAAATTTTTTACTTTTTTTCCATCTGATCTGTGTCCAAACATTTTCTTCCCTCTTTTTTTCCTTTTACATGCCCAAAATTTTAGCTTCTACATTATACATCTTATATTTGTTAGTTGTTTCATCTAATCTAAATTCTATAAGTGTATTTTCTAATGTTTCATTATTTTGTCTTAAATCTGTTGTAAAATATAATCTAATTTTAGAAATTTCTACTTGATTTTTAACAATTTCTTTAAATGCTTCTGCAGTATGTTTATCATCTTCGCATATTAAAATTAATTGTGGCATTGCAGAAAAACCTGAATCTCCTGGTATAAAGTTTTCGTAAAATTCTTTATACATTGTCATTTTATCTACTAATTTTTTCTGCCAATCTGGCTCTCTTCTAATAACCTCAAATAAAAAGTCTATTGATTTATTATTTTTCTTTAATTTTATAGCTCCACCTGTTGCTTTAAAAGTTTTTCCAGATATTTTGGCTTGTATTGCAGGTTTTACAGTATAACTATCATATGCTTGTACTTTTCTCATATAAGCAATTAATGTTTGATTTCCTGCTAGTCTTTTCTTTATCATTGGAACAGGTTTAACATTATCTGTTTGTTGCCATTTACATTCAATTTCTCTTGATGTTAATAGATATTTGCCCATTTTTTCTAGGCAATATATTCTATATATTCCTTTTCCTTCATCTGATGTAAAATAATATCTTGTCAAAATTTTTGATTTAACAAGTTGATCTAATTTATTGTTTAATTTATCTTGAGATTGTGGGTTTATTCCTTTTAATTCTAATAATTGGTATATTTGTCTTGATGTTATAAATTCAAATTCATTTACTATTTCTAATATTGCATAATGTATATCTGTTATATGTCCTATATTTATTTTATGAACTATTTGATTCATAGATACATATCCATCTTTTCCATCAAATGTTTTTATTTCTCCTTCTCTTATTGCAAATGGTGATACTTTTGCTTTTATTTGATCATCTTCAACCATTTTTTATTCCTCCTTTTATTAAGACATATTTTTGTCTTAAATAATACTAACATACTTATTATACAGCTTTTTCTTTTATTTTTCAACTATTAATTGTTTTACTTCATTTTCTTTTAAATATCTCCATTGTCCTAATTTTAAGTCTTTTACACCTATATTTCCTATTTTACTTCTATGTAAAGCTATAACTTTTTTACTTATGGCTTCACACATTTTTCTAACTTGTCTATTTTTTCCTTCATGTATTGTTATTTCTATTCTTGATATATTTTTTTCTTCATCTGTTTTAAGTATCTTTACTTTTGCTGGCTTTGTTATATAATCATCTATTTTAACTCCATTGCTTAATTGTTCTACTTCTTGTTTTGTTATAATTCCATGTATTGTTACTGTATATGTTTTTGTTATTTCATGTTTTGGATGTGTTACTTTATATACAAATTCTCCGTCATTTGTTAATATTAATGCTCCTGATGTGTACATATCTAATCTACCTACAGGAACAATTCTTTCTTTTACTTTTACTAAATCCAAAACTTTATCTCTTCCAAATTGTTCTTCTGCTGTTGTAACATATCCTATTGGTTTGTTTAGTAAAATATATACTTTTTTGTTTTCCTTTTTTACTTCTTTTCTTTCAAATGTAACCTTGTCTTTTTCTGGATTTATTTTTGTTCCTAATTCTGTTATTATTTTATTATTAACTTTTACTTTTCCTTGTAAAATATATTCTTCGCATTTTCTTCTTGATGCAACTCCACATTCTGCCAAATATTTTTGAAGTCTTTCTTCCATTTTTTTATGCCTTTCTTTTCATTTTTTATATTAATATATTTTTAATTATTATTTTAAAATTCTGTTTTCAATAGACCTCACTTTTTTAATTATTTATATCCTAACCAGTACTATTTTAACGTTTTTTGCATATTATATATTAATTCCTTTTACTTTTCTAAAAGGCTTTATATAGATTTCTCCGGCAAGGTTCTCTTGCCGGTTTTTTATACAATAGGAAAGTTATACTTTTCTATTGTATAAAAAGCTACAATCGCCTAGCCCTTTGAGATTTTCTTATTTGTTCTTATTCCTTTTGGTCTAATTTTTCTAATATCTCTTTAAAATATTGTGGCAAAGGTGCTTCTAGGTGCATTTCTTTTTGTGTGATTGGATGTTTAAAGTCTAGTGCTTTTGCATGTAAACACTGCCCAATTACTCCAAACTCATTTTTTCCATTTGAATATGTATAATCTCCAACCACAGGAAAACCTATATATGATAAATGTACACGTATTTGATGTGTTCTTCCAGTTTCTATATTAATTTCTAATAATGTGTATTTATCATATCTTTTTAAAACTTTAATATGTGTTATTGCTTTTTTCCCATTTTTTACAACTGCCATCTTTTTTCTATCTGTTTTACTTCTACCTATAGGCATATTTATTGTTGCTTCATTCTCCCTAATAATCCCTCTAACTAAAGCAATATATGTTTTTTTTACTTCATGGTTTTTTATTTGTTCACTCATTTTTACATGTGCTTTATCATTTTTTGCTACAATAAGTAAACCAGATGTATCTTTATCTAACCTATGTACAATTCCTGGTCTTATTTCTCCACCTATTCCAGATAAACTGTCTTTACATTTTGATAATATTGCATTAACTAATGTTCCATCAGGATTTCCATTTGCAGGATGTACAACCATTCCTTTAGGTTTATTTACAACTATTATATCACAATCTTCATAAATAACATCTATTGGAATGTCCTGTGGTTTTAATTCTATTTGTTTCGCTTCTGGGATTTGAATGGTTATTTTATCATTTTCTTGAACTTTATATGATGCTTTTTGTTTTTTATCATTTACTAGAATATTTTCTTCCTCAATTAGCCTTTGTGCTGATGTTCTAGTAATTTCTTTATCCTTTTGGGTAATATATATATCTAAACGATTTCCAGCTTCTTGCTTAGAAACAATATATTCTAACATTTCTAATTTCATTCCTTTTCAATTATTATGTTTTTAAATATCACTACTAATTTTTATCTTTATTTAAAAATTTCATTTCTACATATAATTTATCTGCAACTGCTTGAACAACATTTTTTAATAAATACTGTTCTTCTGTCATTTTATCAATATGTGGAAATTCTTTGCGAAAAAATACATTTTTTATAGATACTTCTATATTTGCACAAAATCTGTTATATGCTTTACTCAATTCAAAATAAGCTATTGTTTCTGAAATTAATTTTCCTATATCTCCTATACTATATACTTGTTTTAATATACATATTACCATTAAATAAGCTATATGTGATTTACTATATTTCTTTTTTTCTGGAGCAGGCATTATCCCAAGTTTTACATAGTTATTAATCATTGTTTTGGTAATTATCTTTTCGTCTCCATTTACATTTAATATGCCTAAATATTTTTCTAAATAATTTACTACTTGGTCTAGATATAAGTCAATTTCAGGTAATTCGTTCCATCTTGGTAAATGGTGCTTTATTACCTTTTCTATTTTTTCATCTTGCATAATTATTTCATTCCTTGTATTATATATATTTAGGTTTTTTCTAAAGGATTAGCCTATAAACCTTTTTAATATTTTATAATAATTTCAATTTCGTTTATGTTCAAAAATTTTTATAAATTAGCAATTTTTATTATAATATTTATCTACTTTAGTAAATTATTTATTTTAATTTTCTCCTTTGCATTTTATAAGAAACTTTAGAAACTAAATTAGTTGGCGCTATTTTAACTCCTATTTTTGCAAATTTTATTGATAAGCCTGGTATAATATAAAACTTTCCTTTTAAAAATTTTTTTACAGTATATTTTGCCACATATTCACTACTTAAACCTTTTATTGCAAATTCTACATCTGCAACTTTATTAAAATTTGTATTAACAGGTCCTGGACATAAAATACTTATTCTAACTTTTGATTTCTGTTTTTTTAGTTCAGTTCTTATAGCTTCTGAAAGTCTTACAATATATGCTTTTGTTGAATAATATGTTGCCATAAGTGGTCCTGGCATAAAACCTGCAATTGATGCAACATTTAAAATTTTTCCACTATTATTCTTTATCATTTCTTTTAAATATAATTTTGTTAAAATATGATATGCTATTATATTAGTTTTTATCATTTGTAAGTCTTTATCTAAACTTGTCTCTTCAAAATGTCCACAATCTCCAAACCCTGCATTATTAACAAGTATATCTATATCTTTATAATCTTGGAATAATTTCTCGCAATTCTCTTCTTTAGAAATATCCATTGATACAATCTCTGCTTTTGTTTGAATTTGTTTTTTTACTTCTTCTAATCTCTCTACATTCCTTGCAACTAAAATTAGGTCATACCCTCTTTTACTTAATTCTTTTGCAATATCTCTTCCTATACCAGAAGATGCACCTGTAACTAATGCTTTCAAATTTTTACTTCCTTTCTAAAAACCTTTGGTAAAAGTATCTCTAAATATATTTACAATTACTTTTACAACTTCATTTTCATTATATAAATTAACAAAAAATTGTCTTGTTGTAGGTATTATTGCCAAAATACAAATAACAATAATTAAAACTATTACACCTATAACTATTTTTTGAATGGTTTCTTTAGATAATTTTATTTTTTTCTTTGGAGTTGTTTTTACTTGATCATTTGTTACTTGCTCTGTTGTATCTCTTTTTCTAGTAATTCCTTTATATAAATTTCTTATAAAGTTTGCAGGCACACTTCCTAAATCTTCTTCATTTTCATTATTTATATTATATTGATTAGAGAATTTTTTTAAATTATTCTTTAATTGAATATTTTCCTGTTTTAATTTGTTATATTCATCAATAGATATTATTTTACTTTGCAAATGATTATCATATTCTTTCCTTTTATAATCATTTGATAATACTTCATATGCTTCATTTATTTTCATCATTCTCTCTTGACTATATGCTGATGATCTTAAATCTGGATGATATTTTTTTGCAAGTGTTCTATATGCTTTTTCAATTACTTCTTTTGAAGCATTTTTATCTACTTCTAATATTTCATAATAATTTTTCATACTTTTTCTTATGTTTGGTTTAATCCAACATCTCCTCCATCTTGTTATATTCTACATTAAAACCTTAAATTTCGCAAGTATTTATGTGTTTTTTTCTAAACTTGTTATTATTTGATAATTGTTTTAAATAAAATAGAATAAAGAAACAATGATATTATAATATTTTAAAGTTTCGACGCTTGATTGAAATGAAAATTAGAATTCATTTGGCTTTTGCATGAGGAATGTTCACGGTACTCGAGTTTACGAGAGGGTCGGAGTGAAAGAGGCGCATGAAAAAGCCTTATGAATTCTTTTTGAATGGAATGAACAGGAGAACTTTTAAATATTATAATATCATCGTTTTTAACAAAACACTTTAAGAGACCATTATTTAGTAACAACTTGTTATTTTCTACAATTTCTGTTATACTATAATCATTATGGAAGAAAGATATAAACATTTAAACAATTATTTAAAAGAAAAATTTGGAGAAAGAACTTTAAAAATATGTATAGATGGCAATTTTACTTGTCCTAATAGAGATGGAAAATTAAGTTTAGGAGGCTGTATTTTTTGTAGTGAGAAAGGTTCTGGTGAACATATAAAATCAAATAAAAACAGTTCTAATAATTTTGATTTTATTACTGACCAAGTAAAAAATTACTTTAATAGTTATAAAAGTAAAAGAGCAAATAAATTTATTGCATATTTTCAAAATTTCACAAACACATATGGTCCAATTGATATTTTAAAAAAGAAATATGATTCTGCATTAATTGATGATAGAATTGTTGCTTTAGCTATTTCTACCAGACCTGATTGTATTAATGAAGATATTTGCAAATTATTAAAATCTTATCAAAATAAATATTATGTATGGGTAGAGCTTGGATTACAAACTTCTAATGATATAACTTCTAAATTAATTAACAAATGTTGTTATTCTAAAGATTTTACTTATGCTGTAAATTTACTTAATAAATATAATATTGATATTGTAACACATATTATGGTTTGTCTTCCAAATGAGAATTTTAATGATATAAAAAATACAGTAGAATTTATTAATAAACACTTTATTCAAGGTTTAAAAATTCATTCTACTTATATTGTAAAAAATACTATATTAGCTGATATGTATAGTAAAGGATTATATATACCTCTAACACTAGAAGAATATTTAAATTATACTTGTTATATTTTAACACATATTAGTCCAAATATTGTAATTCATAAAGTCTCTGGTGATGCTCCAAAAGATTTACTTGTTGCTCCAGATTGGAATCTTCACAAAAAGTGGATTTTAAATGGCTTGGACAAAAAATTAAAAGCTGAAAATCTTTGGCAGGGAAAATACTACTCAACTTGAAAATCTAACACACATTCTTTAGAGTCATTATCTTGAAAGTGCCACCATTCACTCCTTAGTGTTGAAAATCCTTGTTTTGTCATAATTTTTGCAAGGATTTTTGCATTTTCATTATTATAATCAATAACAGAATACACACTTAAATCATGTATTTTAGTTTGCATTTCTAGTTCTTTACCTGTGCTTAAATCAACTAAAGTTAAATCTAATGCAACTCCATAATTGTGTGATGAAGCATTTTCTGCTAAAAACCATCTTTGACTATATTCAAAATTATTTACTACTGCATTAAAATATTCTTTATATTTATCTGCAACTAATAATGTATTTTCATATAAATATTTTGTTACTGAATACGGTCTATATGTATCATAAATTTTTAAAGTTAAATTTTGATTTAATGCTTTTTCTTCTGCTAAATATAATCTCATAGCTGTATAATACATTAATGGAACTTTTAAATCTTCACCCATTTTGGTATATAATTTTTCTCCAGAAACATTTGGTATTTTATTTCCATGAATATTATATATTGAAGATTTTGCATTTGTTATTTCATATTGAACTTCTTTTTGCATAATATCTGGTAAATTAATTAAAATATATTTTTTTTCTATTAATATCTCTTTACCATTTTCCATTAAAACAATAACCATTTTTTTATTATAATTATCAATAATTTTTCCTTTTGAATATTGCTTTATTTCTATTTCTTCATTTGTATTATATATTTTGCATCTTAAATCTTTTACTACCCATATTCTGGCATTTTTTATATTTTCAAATAAATCTTTCATACAACTTTCACTTCTCTCTTATCTAGACAATTTTATATAATATTTCTAATTAAATCTAAAATTATGTCTTTCTGTAGCTCACATAATCATTTTCAAAATACTTAGTTTATTACTTTTAAAAACAAACATCAATTATTAATTAAAGTTTTTTCAAAAATTCCATACATTATTTGTGTGCCTAATAAAATTTCATCTATTCCAACATGGAAGTTTTCACTATGTTGTGAAAAGTTTTCTCCATCTTGACATCCAACAAAGAAAAATGCTCCTTTTCTTTCTTGTAAAATATAAGAAAAATCTTCTGAACACATTGTAGAATAATCTTTAATAATGTTTTCTTCCCCAACAATTTCTTTAGAAACATTTTTGACTAAATTTACATATTCTTCACTATTAACAAGTGCAGGATATTTATCATCTTTAAAAAACACTACTGCTTCTCCATTCATAGAATTTGCAATATTTGTAGAGACTTCTTTTATTCTATTTTTTATATAATCTCTTAAATTATTATTAAATGTTCTACAAATTCCTTTCATTTCAACTTTGTCAGGAATTTTATTATTTGTATTTCCTCCATTTATTGCAGTAATTCCAAGGACTACATTTTCATTTGAGCTTATATTTCTGCCAACTATTGATTGTAGAGCTATAACAATAGAACTTGCTATGTAAATTGGGTCTATACATTTTTCTGGAATTGCACCATGCCCCTCTTTTCCATATACAGTTATATTAAATGGATCTGTTGATGCCATTACTGGACCAGCTTTTATTCCAATAGTTCCTTTTTTTAATTCACTCCAAACATGTAATGCAAAAACACAATCTACATTTGGATTTTCTAAAACACCTTCTTCAATCATTTTTTTTGCTCCACCACTTGTTTCTTCTGCTGGTTGGAATAAAATTTTTACTGTACCATTTATATTTTCTTTTTCTTTAATTATAAGTTCGGCTAATGCAAGCATTATTGTCATATGTGCATCATGTCCACATGCATGTTGCATTTTACCTTTTTCGTCCATTTCTATTGCATCCATTTCACATCTAAATAATACACATGGCTTTTCTTTTTTTCCCTTTAAAATAGCCATTACTCCTGTTTTTGCTATATTTGTTTTTATTTCATAGCCTAAGTTTTTTAATCTTTCAATAATATATCTTGAAGTCTCTATTTCTTCAAAACCTTTTTCTGGATGATGCCAGAAAAAGGTTTTATCTTCTTCCATTTGTTTTTTTAATTCAATTATCTTTTTATCTATCTTCATTTAAACACCTATCCATATCTTCAAAATCTTTTATTAAATTTTTTTCCATAACATTATTACTTTTTTGAATAGTCTTAAATTTCCCATCAGTTCCTTCAAATTTTAAATATTCAAAAGCACTCATTAAACTCAAATAATTTTTATCAATTTTGGGAAATTCAAATAATTTTCCAAAATTTTCTTTTTGCATTAATTCTTTCATACTAAATTTGCAGAATCTATGTTTACTAAAAAATTTTTGTAAATATGTTACAAATTCTCTAAAAGTAATTTCTTTATCAATTAGTTTAATTTCTAACATTCTATTCATTATTCCATTTATATTATGAGGATGTGGAAAAAATTGTTCTGTAGAATATCTTATAAGCATTTTTTGTTTTTTATCTTTTAAATAAATATCTTCTTGTAAATTATCATATTCTGATAATCTAATATTATCAATTTCTATTTCTCCTTTAGGCGATTTTACATCTCCTAAAAAAGTCATTTCATCATCAACTAATTCATAGCCTAAACTATTATATAATTTATGAGCAACTTCATTCCCTTCAACAGTAACTAATGATGTTGTTTTTAATTCCTCTTTTCTTTCTTTTGCTCCTTCCATTAGTTTTTTATAAACTTGAGTTGCTAATGTTCTTTTTCTATATTGTGGATTTGTCCAAACACCACATAAATATGGTATTTTTTTATCACTTCCAAAATTAATTAAATTATAAAAAGCAACAGATACTAAATCATCATCATGAAAAGCTCCAGCCCCTATAATATTATTTTCTTCAAATAATTTTTTTAATACTTTTTTATATTCTAATATATATTTATTACTAGCCCCATTCCCATTTTCTGTTTCTTGCATTTTTCTAGCTAGAGCAATTTTATCAATATCTTGTATAGTTAGTTTTCTTATGCAAAACCTTTCTAATTCATTCCCTCTTGTATGGAAAAATACTCTTTCTTCTTTAAACATTTTTTATTGTCCTTTCTTTTTTCCTGTATATAGAACAATAGCGGACATTTTATATATTTATAACATTTTAAAGTCCGCGTCATTGTTCTCGCCCGATTTGAGTTTTCGACTGTAATTAGAAAATCTCAAAGGGCTAGTGTAATTATAACAGTCAAAACAATGTGTTCGTTGTTCTGTTTTTATTACTTTATTTTTGAAGCTCTTTTTGACTTTGTATATGACTTATTTGTTTTTTTAATTTTGAGATTTTTCTTTCCTTTTGAGGAATGAATTTATGGTTAATTCCTTTTAATTTTCCATCAATTGTTTTTGCTCTAATTAATCTAACTTTTTCTTTTTCTTCATATTCTAATTGTTCTTGTAAAACTTTTAAAGTAACTGAATCTTTTATTACTTTTCCATCTGGATTGTAATTATATAAAACAGCTAATTTATTATACATATTTGTTAAATATTCTATAGCTTCTTCCCTATTAATTTTGCAAATATGCACTTCTCTATCTCTTCCTTGTCTACGATTTACATATAAACTATCTGTTAATCCAAAAAATTCGGAAACATATTTTGATGATAAATTATCCCTATGCAAAGTTGAGCATAAAAATATTTCTTGATTTTTAGGGTTTTTAAAATGTTCTAATATATGTTTTTTTATTCCTTCATAAACAATTATTCTTGCAATGCCTAAACTTCTATTATGAGGATTTGTTAAATATGTATCAATTTCAACAGAATTTGCTGTATTTGCTGTGTAATATTTTTCTTCTTCAAATTCTGGGCTTTCATAGATTTTTAATGAACCTTTATGTATTAAATCTGCATATTCTTTTTCATCTGTCATAAATTGTTCATAATCTTGAATTTGGTCACTTTCTTTACATTGTTTTTTACCAAATTCTTTTTCTAAATCATCTAATGTAATCCAATAAAACATTTCATATTTGTTTTGAATTGTACTATCGTAATTTTCTTGAATATATTCTGCCATATATTTGTTTAGTTTTTCTCTTAATTCGCTTTTTTCATGATATCCATTTTGCTCTATTTCGCTTTTTAAATATTCATATAAAGTTGTTTGATTTTTATTATTCTTTTTGTTATATTCTTGTAATATTCTTTGTTTTGCATATTCAAATGCTTGTATTTTTATTATATAAATTTTTCTCAAATCTTTTTTATATTCTTGTTCATTTGGATATTTTTGTTTAACATATTTTTTATAATTTTCACCATATTTAAAATATTTTGTAATATCATTATATGTAAATGGTTTTTGTCCTTGTGTTATATATGTTGTTGCTTCTACATCTCCTTTTTCATCTACTGCAACAAATACTGAATTATTTTCTGAATGTACATATTCTGATATTCCTTCTCTTCCTGTGTCAAATAATTGATCTTCTCTTCCTTCTTGTTTCATCGCTTCTAGACTTATTTGTTCTAATCTAACAATTTTATCTAGATACTTTTCTTCATTTTCTTTAGTAAGTTCAACTATTTTTATCATTTTTTTGCACCTCTTAGGTTTTAATTAGCCGTAAAATATAATTATATCTTGCTAAGCTGTTGTTTAGTTTGTTTTATACTGTTTCCTCTTTTGTGCTTTTTTTATTATTCTCAATTGTAAACCTTGTTGTTTTTTCTTAATTTTCATCTGTATTTTCTACTGTACTATCTGTTGTATTTTCTGTACTTGTTTCAGCTGTATTTTCTATTGTACTATCTGTATTACTTTCAGTTGTATTTTCTACATTATTTTCTGTTGGACTTTTTGTTGTAACATCTTTTGCAATGCAATTTGTAAACATATCTAATGAATTTGTTACTTTATCCATAGACCATTCTGCTCCTACATATACTTTTTCAAGACTTGTACAATTATAGAACATTTCGTACATTGTTGTTACATTTTGAGTGTTAAAACTACTTAAATCAAGTTCTTTTAAACTTGAACATCCACGAAACATTGAACTCATGTCTTTTAATTCTTTTGTTGTAAATCCATCAAAATTGATTTTTTGTAAATTTGTACATCCCTCAAACATAGATTTCATTCCTTCTACATTTCTAGTAACAAAATTGCTTAAATCTAATTCTGTAAGACTACTACATCCTCCAAACATATAGTTCATATTTTCAACTTTACTTGTGTCTATTTTGCTCATTCTAATTGTTTCTAATTTCTTGCAATTGTAAAACATGTATCTCATGTCTGTTACTTTACCCGTTTCGAAACTATATAAATTAATGTTTACAATATTATGACATTCACTAAACATATTCATCATTGTTGTAACATTTGCTGTATTAAAACTACTTAAATTTAAACCTGTTAAATTATTACATCCTCCAAACATATAACTCATATCTGTACAATTTGAAGTATTAAAACTACTTACATCCAATTCAGATAAATTTTTACAATCAAAGAACATTTTACTCATATTAGTTACTTTGCTTGTGTTAAAATTATTTATTGGTAATTCTGTTAAAGAACTACAATTGTAAAACATTTCTGACATATTTTCAACATTACTTGTGTTAAATCCACTAACATCTAAGTTAGTTAAGCTACTACAATTGTAGAACATTCCCATCATATTAACAACACTACTTGTATTAAATTCACCTAATATTAAGTCTGTTAGTCCACTACAACCATAAAACATATTACTCATACTAACTACTCTATTAGTACTCATTTTTTCTAAATTTATGCTTGTAATATATCTACAATCATAAAACCAATAATCTGTATTTGTTGGCACTATTTGGTCAATTACATTTACACTCGTAATGTTTCTTCTATATTGATACCATGGAGGTAATATAGAAGCTCCAAATGTTTTATTTCTAATATTTTCTTGGAATACTATTCCATTTCCATCTTGCTCTGTTGTAGAAAATGTTAATGTTCCATCTTCATATAATGTAGCAAATATATTTGTTGCATATGGGTCATCTGACCAAATTTGGTTATTTCCAATGTCTTCATGATTATCATCCTTAAACTTGATAACCAAAAATGTTATTATTACTCCTACTACAATTATTATTGCTAATACAATTGCTATTAGTGCAATTAAAGCCATTCCATTATTTTTCTTTAGTTTCTCCATCTTTTACTCCATTTCTTATATAATATATTTAGGTTTTTAAGGTTACCTATAAACCTTTTTGCACATTCTATATTTTTTAGATGATTTGTATAAATTTACAAAATATATTTTTAAATACGATTTATAAGTGTCAATATTTTTTTAATACTTTCTATACAATTTATAAATTCTTATATTTTTAAAATTTTACAAACAATTAAACTCATATCATCTTTAATCATTCCATAATTATTATCAACAGATTCATTTATAATTAAATCTGCAATTTTTTGTGCACTTGTTGTTTCAATATCTTCTAACAAATATTTAACCCATAATTCTTTGTTTTTATATTCCACATTTGAATCTATTATACCATCACTACACATTACTAGTATATCTTGATTTATAATGTCTTTATCATAAACAGTTAAATTTATATCTTTTAATATTCCTGCAGGTAAACTTAAGGATTTAACAATTTGAACATTTTTACCATTTTTTATATATGTAGGACATGCTCCATTTTTTATAAATTCAACTTTTCCATTAAACAGGTCTATTATTACAATATCTAGTGTAGCAAATATTTCTTCATTTGTGTTCATTATTGTTGTATTTATTAAGTCTATAGATGTATTTTTATCAAATCCTGACATTAATAGTCTTTCCAACATTTTTATAGCAATTTGACTACTTTTTCTTGCCTCTGGTCCTGACCCCATTCCATCACTTATTGCTAATAAATATTTTCCATCACTTAATCTAATTTGTAAACAACTATCACCAGAAACAGGACTTCCATTTTTTACTCTTACATCTTGTCCAATTTGCAATAAATATTTGTCTTCTGCCATATAAGAAAAAACTCTTTTTCCTTGCTTGTTGAATTTTTTTGTTTTTACTTCATTAATAACTAATTTTTCTTTAAATGTTTTCTCTAAAACGTTTTTAATATTATCTATATCTTTATTTTCTGTTGTTTTGCTATCTTCTTTTAAATAAATATCAATAAAGATTCTATTTTCTTTTTCCTGTACCACTAAGTCATCAACAAGTATTCCTTTTATTTCTAAAGCTGTAATAGTTTTTTTCTTTTTATCTACAAATACATCATCTTTTTTTGTCTCATTTTCCATTTTAACAGCAATACTAGAAATTGCTTTAGAAACACCATCTAATTGGGCTTGTACACTTTGTTTGTTTTGTTTAACTTTCTCTTCCCAAATAAAATCTGATTTGCTTGTTTTATAAGCATAATTTATAGCTTTAGTTATTTGTTCAACATCTGTTTTTACATTTTTATTTTCTGTAGCTATAATATAATGATTATTTTTTGCAAAAATATTTATAATATCTTTACTGTCTATCTCTTGTTTTTCAAGTAAAAGATTAAATATATCATCAAATATTTTTTCATCTATTTTTGTAAAGTCTTCATATAAAATGTTATCTTCTAATCCATCTAAATTATTTAGTAGTTCATTTTTAAAAGTTTCTTTATTTTTTTGTTTAATTTCATCTTGAGTTTTATTTAAAACTGGTACATAAGTTTCTGCAATATCTTTAATTGTTTCTGATACTACATTTAATTGTTCTATTGTGTCATTACTAGCTTTTAGTCTATTATTTGGAATATTTGGTAAATATTCTTCTTTTTCTGTTAATCCTTCAATATTAATTTTTATCCATTTTGGAACAGCTAATAATCCCACAGAAGCAACTAAAATTTCTTTAAATAAAACAAAATTGCTTGTATCTCCATTAGATACATAAAATAATATTCCACTACCTATGCCAAAACCTGCTATCACCCCTATTTTTCCAAACCTATTAAGTAAACCAGCTATCATTCCAGAAATTGCATATCCTGCAACAAGAATAGGTTCACTTTGTGAAATTATTCCCAATGTTACTCCAATTGTTACTCCTGCTGTTGTTCCAACAAGAACTCCATGTCTCCAACCAAGTAATAAAACAATAAAAATACATAAAATATTTTTAATTGATAATCCAAATATAGAAAAATCTCCAAACGCTGAAATTGCAATAGAAATTAATAAACAAGCTCCTATTACCTCTTCTATCGAAAATGCTTGCTTATCTGTAATTCCTTGTATTACGGATAATGAATTTACAAATATTTTATAGAATATAACAGACATTATTGCAAGAGTAATATGTAGTAGTAAATCTCCAACGGTAAATTCTGTTAATATCATTTTTGCAATCATAACTATCATTATACTGAAGAATATATGTTTTGATATTTGCATTTTTTCATTTTTATACTCATCATTTTCTTTTGGTGGTCTTAAACATAAAATTATTAACATCATTAATAATATCAATATATAATTTAAAACTCCAATTACTCCAACACCTATTAAATTACCAATCATCCCCAATATAACAACTACTATAGCTGGTATACCATTAGAAAAGCATGCACCTACAATTGCAATACTAAATGGAGAAACATCTTGTTCCATTCCAACAATAGATATCATAAATGCCAACACATATATGATTATATTTTTTATACTAAATAAATTTTTTAGTATTTCTTTACTGTTCATAATCATCTTTTAACACCTCATGTAATATTTTAATACTTGTCTTATGTGTTTTTTGTCTTTTCTTGTAAATAACTACAAAAAATTTTTTTACATTTTATGATACATTATTTTATTTTTTTAATAGATATATTATATTTATTATATTTATTACAAAACTTACAAAAAGTAATATTGCAATAAATATGTTATTTTTATTATTTTTTTCTATATTCATCTCTTTATATAAAATATCATATTTGTTCTTTGTGTCAAAATAAATATTGTCTAATTCTAATATTTCTTTTAAATGATGATAAAATATTGTACCTATATCTTCATTTGTAACTTCATTTATCCATAAATTCTTAGTGAATTTTATAAATTCTTTCCTCGTTTGTTTTAATTTTATTCCTTGTCTAAACTTTAAATTAATTTTTTTTAAGTAAAATCTAGTATATAATGCTAATATATATGTGTAAAAATATTGTTCTTCAAACTCTTGCGGAAATACTGTATAATTATTTATATCACAACTAGAGCTAAAAAGTGATATACTTTCTTTTGTTACTGCAAGTTTAGCATATTTCCATCTAGAAAGAATTTTCATATTATCTTTTGCATGGCTTACACTATTATCACTTGGCAATATGTTTATAAACTTATAATATTGTTCTTTAATTTTTTCAAAATCATTAGCATTATTCCATCCATCTTCATCAATACAAGCATAAGAATATGTTAATGATCTTTCTGTATCTATATCCAGTTTAATTGTCTCTATAGATGGACCTGTTATTTCTTCTATAAATTCTTTAAATGATTTTACATCTTCAAAACAATCTGTTTGAACTTTTATTTTATCATAGTTTTTTATATTACTAAATTCTTGTGTAATATCTCTCATTTTGTAATTAAAATTTAATAAATCAGAAAATTTATTGCTATCTTCTATATGTGTTTTTATACATAAAAAGCATATTCCTGTATTAAAACATATAATTTGTATTTTAGGAATTTTAAAAAATATTCCACTTTTTTCTTGTACTTTTCCTTGAATATCTCTATTAATTGTATACTCAAAAATTGTACAATTATATTTTGCAAGTAGAGCTGCTTTTGTTTCTAATGGTAGTTCTTCTAATTTTTGTAATTTTGCTTTGTTTAAATTAAATGTTCCAAACAAAAAATTTCTTGCTCTATTTGAAAAATATGTATATATATCTAAATCTTTGTCTTTTTTAAAGATTTTTAATTCACAATTTTTGTCTCTTAATAGTTTCATTATATATCTTATATATCTGTTTTCTTTTATAACATATGGATATATAAAATATGTATACTGGTATTTCATCTTTAACTCCATCTTTTGTTTCTCCTCTTTTTTCATCTAATCTTCACAATAATAATTCATATTTAAATCTAATCCAAAATGCCATTTTCCAATAAAATTAATATTTAAATAATTATCTAAATTATATTTAGGTTCTATAACAATTTTGCCATCTTTGTCTAATGACCCCCACAAACCATTTTGTTTAACTGCTACAAATCCATATTCATTTTGCTCTGTAGCATCATCATAAACATAATCTACAACTACATTTCCACTTTTATCTACATAACCATATTTATCATTTTCTTTTTTCAAAAATAATGTATTGTCTTTTAGTGCTTCTGTACTTGAAATTTCTTCACAATTTAGATTATAATATTTATATTCATCATTTATTCTCATTCTTATATAATCTGTTGTAATATCAACTAAAATTCCTATTAGTTTAACATTGTAATCTTTATCTATTATTGATGTTTGGAAATTTTCATCTTCTGCTACAAATAAATTTGCTTTATCATTATATGTAATTCCTGTATATGAAAATGGTAACTTTTCTTGTGTACTTTCATCTATAATTCCATATTTATCATTTTGTTTTGCAATATATATTCCCTCTTTTACTTGTTTTAAATCTTGATATTTAGCTTCTATAAGTATTTCTCCTGATGTGCTCATTTCTCCATATAAATTATTTAAAACAAATATAACTCCTCTTGTTGTATTTGATTTTATATCATCAAAGCCATTTTCAATTAAAGTTTCTCCAGATGAATTAATTAATTTTTCTTTTCCTCCTTCAATTACTAAATAGTTGCTTCCTAAATATGTTTGTTTTATTTCATCAAATTTATTTTCTAAAACTTGTTGCTTTGTAGCACTTATTACACCATATTTCCCTTCTGAATTAACTGTTATATATCCATCTTTATATGTTTCTCCTAGATTTTTTATTTCTGTATATTGTGGTTCTATCAAAACACTTCCAGAATCATTGCATAAACCTTTTTGTCCGTTTTTTTCTATTATTAAACTATTTTCTATACCTTGTATAACTGTAATATTGTCATATTCACATGGCAATATTTGTTTACCATTTAAATTTATAAGTCCATATTTTCCATTTTGCATTACTTTTAATACATCTTGTTCATACCATAAGTTCTCATTTTCGTCAAAGTTTTCTATAGGAAGTATTTGTTCATATTGAGTAAATATTTCTTCATTATCTTTATTTAAAGCTTTTGTTTTATATGTTCCTGTTGTATCATCAACATCATATGTACATATAAAAACATCTTTAGTTTTATCTGGAATAACTATCATCTCTTGATATGATGGATTTATTACATATTCTCCATCTTGATTTATTACTCCCCATTTGTCTGCTGAAAATACTGCAAAATAATCATATTCTTTATTTAATTTGCTTCTTTGTGCTAATACATCTTTTATTATTAATACAAACATGATAATTACTACTATTGCAATTATAACAGCAAATACTTTTTGATAATTTAATTTTCCTTCTGTCTCATATCTTTTTCCTCTACTCATAATTTTCCTCTTTCTTAAATTTGTTTGTCAAAACTATTTATCTATGTTTTGACTGCCTATAATATATCATAAATTTTAAATTATTACAATATTTTAAGGTAATATTTACTGTGTCGGTCCTTTTTTGTGCTGGGGTCGGTCCTAAATTAAACCAATATATAAAGTATTTTTTATACCTTGTGTGTCGCAACCTACAAAAGAATTTCAATAAGTAGGTTGCTCCAAATCGCATTCGCTACGCTCATTTGATCGCTTACGCGGTATTACAAAACACTTTATATATTGATTTAATTTAGGACCGACCCCAGCACAAAAAGGGACCGACCCCAGCACAAAAAGGGACCGACCCCAGCACAAAAAGGGACCGACCCCAGTAGCACAACACAAAAAAGGACCAGCCCCAATAAAAAGGGACCGACCCTAACAATATTTATATATTATACAGCTTGTTGTCCTTCAGTATTTTCTGTTTCGGCTTTTTCTGTTTTTCCATCTTCACTTAATAGTTCTAAGCTACATACAGAAACTTCATATGCAGTTTTTGTTTCAACACTTCCATCTTCATGTTTCTTTTCATATTGTCTTGATTGAACTCTTCCTACAATTTTTACTTGAGCTCCTACTTCTATGTTTTGACAGAATCTTGCATTTCTTCCCCATGCAATTGTTGGGATATAATCTGATTTATTATATGCTCTGTTTACAGCTAATAATAAATCTGCAATTTCTCTTCCAAATGGTGTTTGTCTGTAAATTGGCTTTTTGCAAACAAATCCAATAAGTACAACTTCATTTGTCATTTCATCCTTCTTTGGAGTTTCTTCACTATTTTCTCCTTCTTGTGCTTGTGTTTCTGCTTCAGGTAATTCTTGAACATCTTTAGCAAAAACAGTTAATACTAATTTGTTTTTTTCATTTTCAAAGCTGTTGTATGATCTAAATTGTCCTTTAATTAATAATTTTTTTCCTTCTGATAATGTATCATCAGAAATTAGTCTTTCTGATACTGTTATTGGGATAATATCTGCATTTCCACTTAAACGTGCTATAGATAATGAAAATCTATAGAATTTCTCCCCATAAATTTCGTGGCTAAATGTTTTTTCGCCTGTAACTCTTCCAACTAATGTTAAATAGTTGTTTTCTAAATAATTTGTATCCAATTTTATTTCCTCCCTATCTTTTTTATTTTATCAATTGTAAATAATCTTCTTGCGTTTTTTATTTTTAAATTTTCTACATTACTTATTATACTACACTTTTTTGGATTTGTCTACATAAAAAGTTAAATTTTTGTAATTTTTTTATTATTTTTTTGAATTTTTAGGTGTTTTAGCATTCATTTTTAAAAATTATGCAATTCTTTTATTATAAATTTTATTATTTTTATATAAATATTATTATTTTCTCCCTTAATTAAATCTATTTTTTTCTCCTGATTTTCTATTTTTTCATTATTAAGTTTTTCTATTTCTCTTTGTATACTCAAAATTATATAATCTTCTTTTACACTAGAAATTGATATTGTTGATTTTGAGTTAAAACCATATGTTATAATTTTTAAAGGTTTATCTATTTCTATATTATTAAGTATTTGAATATTTATATCTGCATTTATAATAATGTATTTGGTTGTATTAATTAATTTTTTTATATATTCTTCTTCTTGTTTATTTAATACTAAATCCTTATTTATAATAATTTGCTCAAATTTAATATTTTTTAAATTTTCTATACTTTTATTATTTATCTCAATAACTTCATACACTATATCTAGATTATTTTTTATTTCTTTAATATCTTTCTTTTTTGCAATTATTCCTATAAGAGACATTTTTTCTCTCCTTAATTTTAATATGTACAAATATTCAATTTGAGTTTTATTGTATAAATTAAAGAAAAATCAAAGATTTTCTCGTTTTATTCTAATAAATTTATAATTATTATTCCCTTTATATGTATTTTTATTCAATATCTTGTAATATCTGTGTTCCATTACTATTAATTATATAATTTTCTTTATAAATTAAATCAGACACTTTTACAAAATCATATCCTTGTTTTTTTATATTTTTTATTATTGTGTCTAAACTCTCTGCAGTATGTTCTGTTCCATTATGACTTAATATTATTGAACCATTTGATAATTTTCCTTTTATTCTATTCCACATTTCTTCACAATTTAGTCCCTCATAATCTAATGTATCTATATTCCATTGTATTGGAAAATATCCATTATTTCTTGATGTTTCTATTACAATGTCATTATATTCCCCATAAGGTGTCCTATATAAAGTTATTTTTTGATTTGTTAATTTTTCTAACTTGTTTACACTTATTTTTATTTCTTCTAAATTTTTTTCTGCTGAAAGATTATTTACATGTGGATGAGTATTACTATGTGTTCCTATTTCATGTCCCTCTTTTGAAATTTTCTTAACCTCTTCTGGATACTTATCTGCCCATTCTCCTACTATAAAAAAAGTTATCTTTACATTGTTTGCCCTTAGTGTTTCTAATATACTATCTATATCATCAGCATTCCATGCACAATTCATTGTAAATGCAATCTTTTTTTCTTCTGTTTGCACATTATAAATAGGCAAATTTTTTTCTAATGCTGATGTTTGTATTACATCATTTTTATCTATATTTGCCAAAAATATTAACAATACTACTGTTAATACAGATACAACATATGTTTGAATTTTATCTTTACTAAATACCAAAAACATCTTTAACCTCCTGCTTATGATATTTAATATTTATGCTTCATTTATTTTTTTATTCAAAAAAAGAGCTTAGTTTTGTACTAAACTCAATTTTTTCTAAATTCTTTATTTAATTCTTTTTCTTCTTCTAAATTTCTTTTTTCCTCATCAACATATTCTAAAAAAATTTTATTATTAAATGCACCTTTCCTCTCTTCTTTGGCTTTCATTACTCTTTCTATGTCTTTCATATTATAGCCCTTCAATTTCATTATAGCATTTATAACTTCCATTAAATCTCCAAGTTCTTCAATACTATTTTCTTCTATAAACTCATTAGCCTCTTCTAAAACTTTTTTATTTAATTCTTTCAAATATTCTGTATCATCAAGAATTCTATATTTACATTTTCTTCCTAGTTCATTGTTGATTTCTTCTGGTATTTTATCCCTTACTAATTTATTGTATTCATATCTGTAGTTATAATTTAATAATTTGATTCTTATCCCTACAACACCATATTGTTTTTCTTGTTCTTTTGAATAAAATTGATACATTGATTTCGTTTTTCTTGCTATTTCATTTTTATCTGTAAAAATCTTTTTAAATAAGTTTTCAAATGTTTCATCTCTGTATATATCTAATACATCTACTAATATTTTTTCTTGTAAATCTGGTAATTTTGAGAATTCAATTTTATCTCCTATTTTTACTTTTTTTCTTTTTTCATCATATAATCTAAATTCTATTGTTTTAGTTCCATTTTTTATTCTTTCAAATGGACTTTCATTTAATTTCATTTCATGTATCATATTTATACCTTTTACAATATAATAAAATTTAAGATATTATACTTACCTTTCTTTAATAATTACTTTATTTTTAAAACAATTTAATTTATTTTTTAATATTTATTAATATTATAAAAATTAAAATTATATTTTTAAACAATTTTCATCTCTTAACTGTTTTTATTCAGGCACTATTTTTTTAACATTCTGCCAATTAATAAATGTATAATTTTCATCTAATACATCAATTAATTCCATCTTTTTTTCGAATATATTATACCATAATTTTATGTATTTTTATATATTTTAATAAAATATTTTTCTTTGTAAGCAAAAAAATAGAGCCTAATCTTTTCAATTCAATAACTTTATTTAATTGATAAATTTGGCTCTAAATTTTTATTATTATTTAATTAATCTCTTTAATATATAAGTAAGTATAATTGTTATTATAATAGATGTAAGTATAAATAATACTATTCTCAAATTAACTATACTTTCTCCTCCATATGGAGGTGTTACAACTATTGAATAAGAAGGAATCGTTGCCGCTCCATTTTCTGTGTCTCCACCTAATAAAAAAGTTGTTGAATGTTCAAAATTTGCATTTTCTGCTGATGATAAAATTTTTGAATAAACAATCTTTTTTGACAAACAGCCTTTTTTAGCAATTGAAGATGCTGTTGAATATACTACATCCTTATCTCCATCTTCATATAATTCCGAATCTCCTGTTTGAGTCCACCCATAGTCTGCATTTGTCTTATCTTCTGTTAATAATTTTGCATCTGGGTTATATGCTAAATTACCATTTGTTAAATCTTCTATTTGTACACCATCAAGAGCATAAGAAGATTTTATATTAATTTCATATTCTATTTCCATTTTAGCCCCCTGCATTAACTCACTATCTAATGTAATAACAACTTTGTCATCTAATATCATACAATTTGGTGGTTCATCTGAAAATTCAAATTCTGTAACTACATTGTCTACCACTTCTCCCTCTATTGTACTTATAGCATTAGAAACATCTCCGCCATTTACTCCACTACTAGAAACCTGCACTCTACACACTCCAACTCCACTTGCTTCCATACTTGATAGTGCATTATTAGTTTCTTCACCATCAGCCAACGCAAAGTCTGAGAATATAACACAATATTGATATGTATGATCATTTTTTCCACCACTTAATAATTCATCTGCTAATCCTACTGCAGGAGCCATATATGTATAATTATCCATAACTTCTGTACTATCTATTGCTCCTATAATTTCATCACCAGAACCTGTCAACCCAACATTTGTTTCTGCATCTAAAGCAAATGAAACTAATCCAATTTCTGTATCCACTCCAAGTCTGTCCATTAATGATTGCACTAAATTTTTTGCCGCTTCTTGTGCCTCTTTCAATACATCTCCAGTCATACTAGAAGATAAATCTAGTATAATTACAACCTGAACATTTCTTCCTTGTTCCGTAACTATCTGATAAGTATCACCAGATACTGTAGAATAAGCAAGTACAGCACCATTTGCAAGAGTTAATCTAAAAGCTCTCATTTCCGAATACGCTATTACTTTACCATCATAAAGTCCATTGTATAATTCTGTTGTCGCTGGTGTAAAGCCATAACATGCAGTAGCAAAAACAAAAGCAATAATAAATATTGTAATTACAATAAATATTATTTTTCTTTTTATCATATTTATCACTCTCCTTTATTACAAACATATTTATGTTTACCTTTAATTCCCATTATAATACTTATTTTTTAAATTGTCAACATTATGTATACTTAATGTTAGGGAAATACTACTTTCAAATAAATATACAAAAGCATATTTTTCTTATGAATTTTTATAAAGTCTATAATTCAAGAATTTATATTAAATTACAAAACCAAAAAAACACTGTTATTAACATCTATTTGAGCGATGCACTTTTAATAAATAGGAAAAAAACAATTTTTTTTTATTTTATCTTTAAGCCTATGTAGTTTAAAGTTTAATATTGTTTCCTATTTAATAAAAAAATTAATAACAATGTTTTTATTTTTATAAGTTTAATTCTAATATTTCACAATTTTCCATTCTAATATCAGATAAATTTTTACTATCTGGCATTTTGCAATAATATGCTTTTAATACTTTCGCTATGCCTCCATGTGCTACAACTAGAATTGATTTATCATCATATTTTTGCTTTAAATCTTCTATAAAACCTAATATTCTATCTTTAAATTCCTTTAAATTTTCTCCATTAGGAATATCAAAATTTAAATTACAATCCCAAATTTGTTTTTCCATATCTGGTGTAACTGGATATCCTTCAAATTTTCCTAATTTCCTTTCTCTCATTCTTTCATCAATTATAATTGGTATATTTTTATCTTTATTTATAATTTCTGCAGTTTGTTTAGCCCTATTCATTGGTGAGCATATTATTATATCATATTTTGCATTTTTTAGTATTTCACTTGTTTTGTTTGCTTGCATAATTCCTGTTTCATTTAAGTCTTTTTCTGTTCCTCCACCTTGCATTTTTTTTGTTAAATTAAAATCTGTTTGACCATGTCTAACATAATAAATTTTCATATATTTTACAAGCCCTTTCTTGTTATTTTCTGTCTAACATATTCATACATAACAATCCCTGCTGCAACAGATGCATTTAAGCTCTCTGTTCTTCCTAACATTGGAATTTTTGCTTTTTCATCAGCTAAATCTTGAATTTCTTTAGAAACCCCATTAGCTTCATTCCCTATAACTATTATTTTTTTACTAAAATCAATATCATAAATACTATTTTCTGTTTGTAATGATGTTACTAAAAGTTTAAAATGATGTTTTCTTAATTCTTTAATTGTTTTTATTAAATCATCTTCTTCTATAATTTTTAATCTAAAAATTGCTCCCATTGTTGAACGTACCACTTTAGAATTAAATGAATCAGCAGTTCCTTTAGAAACTATTATTTGATTAAGTCCAATACTATCTACTGTTCTTAATATTGTGCCTAAATTTCCTGGGTCTTGCACATCATCTAGCATTACAATTATATCCTGATTATAATCTATTTGCATATTTTCATCTTGTTTTTCTATAATTGCCATAACTCCTTGTGGATTTGTAACTTGAGTTATATAATTAAATATTTTATCAGAAACATATATACAATCAAATTTAGCAATTTCTAACATAATATGAGTAGGAATTTCATAAGTTTTAGTTGTATCATTACATACAATTACTTGTTTTATTTTTGCATTTTCTTTAATTGCTTCTTCAACAATTTTTACACCTTCTACAACATACTCATTATATTCATCACGATATTTTTTTTCCTTTAATTTACGTATATGTTTTATAATTTCATTATCTTTACTTGTAATAATATGCATCATTTTCTCCTTTTTTATTAATCTTTTTATTTATTTTTGTATAGAAATCATATATTCTAAAAAATTCTTAACTTCTTTTAACATTTTCATTCCAGTCGAATTTTCTAAAACAAGTGTAATTTGAGGTTTAACTCCTTGAGAAAATCTTATTTTATTTTTATAAGTTTTAGCCAATTCATTTACATCTAAATTTAATTCACCTGCTTCAAACATTAATACCACAAAATTCTTTCTTCCTTGAGCTTTTCCAATATTTAGTTTTTTACATAAAATTTTAATTCTTGCAATCTCTAATAAGTTTTCAATTTCTTTAGGCATATTTCCATATCTATCTATCATTTCATCAACTACATTTTGAATATCTTCTTCATTTTTACATAATGCAATATCCTGATATATTTCAATTTTTTGACTTGAATCAGATATATATTCATCTGGTATATAACATGTTGCATCTAAATCTATTTGTACATCAATTTCTGGTTTAACTTCCTCACCTTTCATTTCTTTTACAACTTCATCTAATAAATTGCAATAAGTATCATATCCAACTTGTTCTAAATGCCCACTTTGAATTTCTCCAAGTAAGCTACCTGCACCTCTTATTTCTAAGTCCCTCATAGCAATTTTAAAACCAGAACCAAATTCTGTAAATTCTTTTATTGCTTTTAATCTTTTATCTGCAACTTCTGATAATAATTTGTCTTTTTTATATGTTATATATGCATATCCTTGCCTATCAGATCTTCCTACTCTTCCTCTAATTTGATATAATTGAGCTAACCCCATTCTATCTGCATTTTCTACAATAATTGTATTTGCATTTGGAATATCAATTCCAGATTCTAATATTGTTGTACATACTAATACATTAGTTTTTCCATCAACAAATTCTCCCATAATATCTTCTATTTCATGTCCTGTCATTTGTCCATGTGCATAAACAACTTTAGCTTCTGGTACTAAATTTGATATTTCATTTGCTTTTTGCATAATCTTTTCTACATTATTAAACAAATAAAATACTTGACCATTTCTTTCTAATTCTTTTGTAATTGCTTCTCTAATAACTTCTTGGTCATATTCTAATACATATGTTTGAACTGGTTTTCTATTATATGGTGGCTCATATATTACAGACATATCTCTAACACCTACAATTGACATATGTAGTGTTCTTGGAATAGGTGTTGCAGTCATTGTTAAAACATCTATAGTTTCTTTATATTGCTTTATTTTTTCTTTATCTCTTACCCCAAAGCGATGTTCCTCATCAATTATTAGTAATCCTAAATCTTTAAATTCTACATCTTTACTTAAAATTCTATGTGTACCAATAACTATATCAACTTCTCCAAGTTTTAATCTTTTAATAATCTCTGTTTGTTGCTTTCTAGTTTTAAATCTATTTAAAACTTCAACTTTTACTCCAAAATTCAACATTCTATCTCTAAATTCTTTATATTGTTGTTCTGCCAATACTGTTGTTGGAGCTAAATATGCAACTTGTTTTCCACTCATAACTGCTTTAAATGCAGCTCTAATTGCAACTTCTGTTTTTCCATATCCAACATCTCCGCAAAGAAGTCTGTCCATAGGTTTATCCATTTCCATATCTTTTTTTACTTCTTCAATACATCTTAACTGGTCATCTGTTTCTTGATATGGAAAACTATCTTCAAACTGTGTTTGCCAAGGTGTATCTGGTGCAAAAGCATATCCTTTTGCTTTTTCTCTTCTTGCATATAATTCTATTAATTCTCTTGCAACTTGCCTTAAATTCTTCTTTACTTTTGCTTTTGTATTTAGCCATTCTTTTGTACCTAATTTATTAATTTTAAGTCCATTCTCATCTCCACCAACATATTTTCTAACACTATCTAATTGGTTTGTTGGAACATATAAAATATCATCTCCATAATATTTTATTTTTATATAATCTTTTGTTGTTCCATCAGCAGTAATAGTATTTACACCTATAAAAATTCCTATACCATAATTTTTATGTACAACATAATCTCCTATTTTTAAATCTGCATATACAACTTTTTCTCCCTCTTTAAATGCTGATGATTTATATTTTTTTCTTTTTTCACCTTCAATTAATTCTTGTGATGTTATAACAATTTGATTTGTATCAAAACATTCAAAGCCAGAAGATAATTTTCCAATACTAACTGTAGCAAAACTTTCTTCACTTTTTGCTATTATTTGTTGGTTTAATTTTTCTTCAAATTTATATAAAATTTCTTGTTCATCTAATAATGAACATATTTTTTTTGCTTTTTCTTTTGTTTCTGCTAAAATATAAACTTTAGTTTTATTTTCTTGTGCTTTTAAAATTTCTTTAAAAAATATTTCTATCTCTGTTTTTACAAAATTCTTCTCTTTATAAACCCAGTTGTATTTTTCGGCTTGTAATTTAATATCATTATCTAATTTCTCTATATAAATAATATGTTTACTTTCTAGTTTTTCTTGAATTTGTTCAAAATTACATATGTTTTTAATTGCATCTGGAACAATTTTTTCTTTATCCATTAATAATTGAATTATATTTTGACTATCCTTATTTACATTTATAGCTCTTTGTTTTATTTTTGTAATTTCATCCAAAACAACCAAAAATTTATTTGATAAATAATCTAAAATAGTTTCTTGCTCATCATAAAAAGCATCAAAGTATTTATCAATTTTGTTTATATAATTTCCTATTTTAATTATTTCTATATCTTGTTCAATTTGGTTTTGTACTTTTTCATTAAATACTGTTTTTCTAATTTTTGAAATTACAGAATCAATTGATTTTTCTAAAATATACTCATGAGCTGGATAAATTGTAATTTTATCTATATTTTCAGTAGATCTTTGACTAATTATATTAAAATATCTTATAGAATCAATCTCATCTCCCCAAAACTCAATTCTAATTCCTTCTTTTTCTGTAAGAGATATATCAACAATTCCACCTCTTACACTAAATTGTCCTCTTCCTTCTATTAAATCACATCTTGAGTACCCCAAATCAACTAATATTTTTTTTAATTCTTCTAGATTTAAAATATCTCCAACTTTAAGTTTTAAAACATTTTTATATAATGCTTTTTTACTAATCATTTTTTGAAGAGCCGTTTCAATTGTTGTTATTATTATACCAGTTTTCATCTCTTGAATTTTATTTAATATTTCAATTCTTTCATAAGGTAAATCTTTGCTTTCTGCAACATAATCATATGTTACAACTTCCTTTTTTGGTAAATAATAAACTTTGTCTGTAAAATATTTAACATCTTCTAAAACTTTTTTTGCTTGAATTTCATTATAAGTTAAAATACAAATTGGTCTTTTTGTAAATTCACTTGTTGCAGAAATCATTTGTACCATTCCAACGTCTGTTAAGCCCGATAAAGCTATCGGGCTTGTATTTTTTTCTATTGAATTAATATATTCTTTAAATTTAGGATTTTTTCCTAGTTCTCCTAATATAGTATTCATTTTTTATTGATAATCCTTATATAAAATATTTAGGTTTTTAAAATGGCTTTACCTATAAACCCAACAGAAATCTATTTTATAAATATTTATATATTAATATTTTATAAATTTTTCGGCTCATTACAATATTCAAGAATTTGTAATATGATTTATTGAGCCTCTTTCACTCAGACCCTCTCGTAAACTCGAGTACCGTGAACATCCCTCAATAAATCATATAACAAATTCTAAAATATTTTCAATCGCATTCAAAATTTAAATAATATTAATATATAAATATTTATAAAATAATTATCAGTTATAAATTAAAAATTATTTATTAATATTTAACTTATCTTCCGCTCATCTTGTTCAATAAGCTCTCCATCTTTAGATTTTGTATATTTTTTATTTGTTCCAATATCAATATATTTTCTAATTCGTTCAAATTTTATTTTAGTTTTTCCTTTTTTTACAGTAATTCTTTTTTGTTGCAAATGTTCAGGAAATTTTTGTGTATCCACAAGAAAAGCAATATGTTGAACTATCTTATTTCTATAATCTGTTTCTTCTATTTCTAAAGAACCTTTTTTTATTTCTTCTCTTTGAGTATCTGTAAACGGTGTTAATACATGTGTTCCAATATATCTTCCATTTACAATAAAGTCATCTTTTCCATCATAAAGTGGGATAATTTTATTTCCTTGATGTGATTGTATAAAGTTTTCTAATACCTCTTTTTTTATGTGTAATCTTAATGGCATATTTAAACCAGAAATATCTGCACCAATTAATATATAATCAGATTTTTTCTTTTCTTCTATTACACCCCAATTATTTGACATTCTTTCATCATCACTTAGTAAATTCAATAAAGCTAAAATACTATTGTCTTTTTGATTATATAAATTTTTATCTACATTTTCTAATAACATATATAATTGAAAATCATTAGAAAAAATATTTTCTAGTCCTTTTAATCCACCAATTCCAGAAAAATATTTGTTATATTGTTTTCCAAACTTTTTTTCTAATTCATTTACTTTATCTGCAACATTAACAACAGCTCTTTCTCTTGTTGACTCTCTACATTTTTGATATATTTCTGCTGTTTTTATATGAATTGCATTAAATTTTAACTTAAGTGCCTCAAAAACATCTGGATTTATTAAAGATGATAAATTTCCTTTATGTACAGATTTAAAATCATCTAAATTTAATTCATACATTATAAAATATGATTTATACATTTTAACAGTTTCTTTTGCTAGTCTATTAGACCAAAAAGCATGTAATGCAGATAATTGGTATATATTTAGCTTTTTTAATTTTTCTTCACTAAATAATGTATTAAATGCATTATCTTCTTTTATTGGAGTTAGTTCTTTAATTTTTAATCTAGCTACTTCATTATTTTGTTGTTTTATGTATTTTTCTAATATTCCATATTTATCAAGTCCTTCTCCTATATGTATTATTGCACTAATATATTCTTCTTTTAATTCTTTATCTATAGTTTCTACACTATTCATTTTTTCTAGATAATATCTTACTTGCTCTAATTCATTTCTTGCACAATATAGTCCTTTAATATCTTTTATTTGGTCTCTTACTTCTTTTTGCTGTCCCATAATTAAATGCAATCTTCTAAGATTTTCTCTATTTCCTGTGCTTATTCTAATAGTTTTAATTTCTTCTTTAGTAGCATTAGAAACATATGCCCTAACAGAAATAATTGCTTCTAACATAGCTTGCTTTATTGCTTTTTGAAAATTTGAACTATAATTAATATTATCAGTTTGTTTTATCTTTTTCCCACTTCTCTTTTCTTCTAAAGCAATATCATTATATGTTTTTTCCATTAAATCTCTATTATTTATTAAAGCTTTAAATGCATTTCTTCTAATAACATCACATCTAAAGTCTGTTACATCTATCATGCTTCGAGTTAGACCTTTAATCAAATTATTCATTTCATCCAAAACATCTTCTTTGTCTAAAAATGGATTATCTTTATATAGATTTAAAATTATTTTTCTTGTTAATTCTGATGTATTATCAAAATCTTCTAAACTCATAATTCCATTTGTTTTTCTTGATAATATCATTGCTTTTTTTAACCATATATTAAATTCATTATTCATTCTGTAGTTTATTCATCTCCTATGTTTTTACAATTAACTTATTAAATTTTGAATTGATATAATTTGTAAGTTTGTCCATAAATTCTTCTGGTTTTATTTCTTTCTTCCAAACCATGTCTAATCCTTTTTCCCAACTTGCCGTAAGTTTTGCATTTAACATATCTGGCATTGAATATTTTACAACATCATAAATAACCTCTCCTTTTGGAGTTGGGGTTACAATTTGAGTTTTTGTATTTATATCAATATATTTTATTTTCTCTAGTTTTTTTATAATTTCTCCTCTAGTTGCAGAGGTTCCAATTCCTGCCCCTTTAATTTGTTCTCTTAATTCTTCTTCTTCTATAAGTTTACCTGCATTTTCCATAGCCAAAATTAATGAACCAGAATTATATCTAGAAGGTGGTGTTGTTTCCGCTTCTTTAAGTTCATATCCTTTTACTATCAATTCTAGTCCTTTTTTTAAATTTTTAAATACTTCCAAATTATTTTCTTCATTTAATTCTTTTTCGTCTTGTTTTTTATCATTATTTTCCACATTTTGTTCATTTGCTGTGGATTTATTTGTTGTATTTTTCAAAACTTCTAAATATCCTTGAGCAATGCAAACTTTTCCACTGGCAATAAATGTTTCATTTTCAACATTTATTGTCATATTTACTTTTTGATATTCAGCTGGTGGATAAAAAATTGCAATAAATCTTTTTACTATAACATGATATATTTTTTTATTTAATTCTGGCAATTTATCATAATTTTCAAAACCTTGTCCTGTAGGTATTATCGCATAATGGTCTGTTATTTTACTGTCATTTACATATTTAGTTTTTATTAAATTTGTTGAATATTTTTCTTCAACCATCTTTTTTAAATATTCTTGTACCTCTACATTTTTATATCCTTTAGCAAGTCCATTTAAATTTTTAGATATTTCTTTTGCAACTGCTGTTGATAAAACTCTTGCATCAGTTCTTGGATATGTTACTAATTTTTTTTCATATAATTCTTGTATTATATCAAGTGTTTGGTCTGGCTTTATTTTAAATCTTTTTGTACATTCATTTTGAATTTCTGCTAAATTAAATAATAATGGTGCATTTTCTTTTTGCTTTGTCTTTTTTAATTCAGTTATTATTGCTTTTTTTCCTTCTAAACTTTTTATAAATTCTTTTGCTTCTTTTTCTGTTTTAAAACCACTTTCATTATATAATTTAGTGCTTTCATATACTTTAGATTTTTCATTAACTTTCCATTCTGCTTTTATTGAATTTTCATCTTTTGAAAATTCTCCAAGAATCTTATAATATTTTGTTTTTACAAAATTTCTAATTTCTCTTTCTCTAGAAACTATCATTCCTAAAACACATGTCATAACTCTTCCAACAGAAATAGAAACTTTATCTTCATTTATTTTAGAAGCTACTCTTTTCCCATATATAATTGTTAATAATCTAGAAAAGTTAATTCCAATAAGATAGTCTTCTTTTGCTCTTAAATAAGCAGAATCGGCAAGACTATCATAATCACTTTCACTTTTTGCTTCTTGTATCCCTCTTTTTATTTCTTCTTCTGTTTGAGAATCTATCCATACTCTTTTTATCTTTGCTTTTGGATTTGGCTTTGCCATCATATATACTAGCCTTTGAATATATTCTCCTTCTCTTCCAGAGTCTCCTGCATTATATATTTCTTCTACATCTTCTCTTTGAAGAAGTTTTTGTACAATATTAAATTGTTTTTGTACATTTGGAATTATTTCATATTTCCATTCTGTTGGTATAAATGGAAGTGTATCTAACCTCCAAAATTTTAGTTTTTCGTCATATGCTTCTGGATAACTCATTGTAACTAAATGTCCAACACACCATGTTATTATCCAACCATCTGATTCTATATATCCATCTTTTCTATTTGCTTTTATTTTTAAAGCTTTTGCAAATTCCATTGCTACTGAAGGTTTTTCTGTTATTAGTAGTTTCATCTTTATCGTCTCCTTTCTTCTCTTTTGTATTTTTATAAACTACTAATCATCTTCTACATTGTTAAATAAATCATCAGAAAAAAAATCATATAAAGTTATTCCAAAACCTTCACAAATATGAAGTAAAGTATCTAATTTTATTAAATCTGTTCTTCCACTCATAAAAGTTGATAATGTTGACATTGGTACTCCAGACATTTTAAATAATGCCCACATTGACATATTGTTTTTTTTCATATAATATTTTACTCTTTTACGAATTGCTTCTGATAATTGCATTTATACCAATCCTTTCACTTTGCTATAAATGTAATTATATAAGAATTCAATCAAAAACTAGTTCGGTCAATTGAAATTTACGTAAAATATTTCAATTTCTCGAACTAGACTATATAAAATATATGCTAAAAGTATATATATGAATATTTAAAATTTGATAAAAAGAATAAATTTTAGCTTATAAATTTTTACAAAAAAATTAATATATAAATTTATATATAATTATTTTCGTTTTTTTAATAACATGTAAATTTCATTAATTGCAACTATAAGCAAAAATATTCCAAAATACTTTTTTAATGTACTTACATCTGTATTTACTGATATAATAGAGCCTATAATTGCTCCAACAATTCCCCAAAAAGAAATATTAAAAGCTATTTTTAAATCAAGATTTTTATTTTTATAATTTACAACTATTGCAGAAATTGCAGTTGGAACAAAGTATATTAAATTTGTAGCTTGTGCAATATGTTGCTCAATATTAACAAATGTAGTAAGTAAAAAAATTAAAATAGTACCTCCACCCATTCCAATTCCACTAAAAATTCCAGAAAAAGCTCCTGTTAAAATTTCTAACATATTAAATTAGATTCCTTTCCACCTCAAAAACTTATTGTTATATCTTATACTTATTCTTTTCTAATTTGAGTTTTTTATATTCATATTGAAATAACAATCGTTGCATTTTATACAATAGATATGTATATCTTTAGCATTGTATAAATTAACTATGAATCAATAATATTTTAAAGAAACAACATTCTAAAAGCATAATATAAAATAAAAATAATAAAAATAATTTTTAAAATATAATCTGGCACTTTCTTTAAAAGTTTTGCACCAATATATCCTCCAAAAATCCCACCAATTGCACATAATAAACCAGTATCCCATTTTATATAATTATTTTTATAGTAAAAAAAGCTACTTGCTATAACCATAATAAGCATGCAAAATAAAGATGTTGCTCTTGCTTTTTTGGGTTCTATTTTTAATAAATATATAAAAGATGGCACTAATATCATTCCACCACCAGTTCCAAACAAGCCACAAATTATTCCTGCAAATAATCCAATTAATATTTTTTTTATACTATTTTTACAGTAATTATTTATTTTAACTTTCATTTTAAATACTTTTCTTTCTTAAAAACATATAAATAATAAGTAAGTATAATTTTCTTTTCAAAAAAAGATAAAAAAGAAAATTTTTACTTTCTTTTCTATCTTTTCCAATTTATATTTTTATATTCTCATCTTTTTCAAAATATTTTGTTCCAACTCTCTCATTAGGTAAATATTGTTGTTCAACCCAATGTCCAGGAAAATCATGTGGATATAAATATCCTTCACTATATCCTAATTCACGCATCTTTTCAACAGGTGCATTACGTATATGCATTGGAATTTCCCCTGTATCATTATTTGCAACATCATCTAAAGCTTTATTTATTCCTAAATATGTTGCATTAGATTTCTTACAATTTGCAACATATACAGCAGCTTCTGCAAGTATAATTCTTGCTTCTGGCATACCTATCATATGTACTGCTTGCATTGCAGAAGTTGCTATAACTAGTGCCTGTGGATCTGCTAGACCAACATCTTCTGATGCACAAATTGTAATTCTCCTAGCTAAAAATACTGGATCTTCTCCACCATTTAATGCTCTTGCTAAATAAAATAAAGTTGCGTTAGGGTCTGACCCTCTCATAGATTTTATAAATGCACTTATATTATCATAATGTGTATCTCCATTTTTATCAAATATTGCTTTTCTATTTTGAATACTATTTTTAATAACTTCATCTGTAATGTGAATATATCCATCAGAGTCCATATTAGTTGTTAATACTGCAACTTCAAGACCATTTAATGCTGTTCTAACATCTCCATTCGCAATATCTGCAATTTTCCTTAAAGTTTCGTCTTCTATTTTTATACTATATTCTCCGAGTCCATCTTTTCTTATAAGAGCATTTTTTAATATTTGATATATATTTTCTTCTGTTAATGGATTAAGTTTTATTACCATAGACCTTGAAATTAATGCTTTATTAACTTCAAAATATGGATTTTCTGTTGTTGCACCTATTAATATTATTGTTCCATTTTCTACATAAGGTAAAAGTGCATCTTGTTGCAATTTATTAAATCTATGAATTTCATCAATAAATAATATACTTTTTCCAGCTGGATTCATCATATAATTTCTAGTTTCTTCTACTATTTTCTTTATATCTGCAACTCCTGCTGTTACTGCATTAATTTTATAAAATTTGTATTTTGTTGTTTCACTTATAACTTTAGCAAGAGAAGTTTTTCCGCAACCTGGAGGTCCAAATAATATAATACTTGATAATCTATCTGCTTTTATTGTTCTATATAATATTTTTCCAGGACCAATTACATGTTCTTGCCCAACATATTCTTCAAGTGTTTTTGGTCTCATTCTAAAAGCTAATGGTTCATTTGAGTTCATTTTTAGAATCGTCCTTTCAATTTTAGTATTTTATATTTTCTCTATATATAGCTTATCATTTACTGCTACTACTGTATATTTGTTCATATTTGGTATTTCTTTTATTTCTTCCATTTCTGCATATTCTTCTATTTGCTTTTTAGCTTCTTCTTGTTTTTCTTGTAATTTGCTTTCTTCTTCTTTTTTTAAGTACTTAAATTCTATCATTACTGCTTTATAATTTTTACTTCTGTCTTTTGGTATTAATAATATGTCTGGATATTTTCTTTGTACTTCCATTTCTGATTTTAATCTATATACTTTAAAATTCATTGATATACAGTAAAATATTAGTTTTACATATTTTTCATCAAATTTTACATAGTCTCTATTTGATAAGTTCTCTAAATATTTGTGTGCTAATCCTACTAATTTTTCTATTTTTCCTTCTATTGCTATTTCTCTTAATATTTCTACATATTCACTATCTGTTATTTGCATGTTTGTATTAGCACTTAATATCTTCATAAAATATTCTGTATATATTTCTTTCATTACTTTATTTGGTATTTTTAGTTCTGTCATTTCAAATTCTTGTCCTCCTATTGTTAAATACCCTAAATAAAATAACATTGATACTAAATCTTTTTCTGTAAATTCTATTGCCGGATTAAATTTTGCCGTTATTTCTCCTATTATTCCTTCTTCTGATACTGTTTTTTCTATTATTTTTTCTCTTTCTTCTCCTTTGCACAAGTCTAACATGCTTCCTAATTTACTGTAATCACTTGCTATGTTTACATCTATTAACTGGTCTGGTATTTCTTTAAATCTTACATATTTATTTAAAAAATATAAGCACATATTTGAATTATATATTTTTTCATTTGCTTTTAATGAAAATCTATATCCATCATAATTTTCTTTCATTATTGGTAATATTTCTTTTTGCTCTTCTTTTGTTATTTCTAAATCTTCTATCATCTGTAATAACTCTGAATTCGTAAATCCCATCATTTCATTAAAGTCTCTATCTTGAGTTATATCTAATCCTATATTAAATCCTGATGTTAAACTATCTAATGTTATTGGAGCTACTCCTGTTATAAATATTCTATCTATTACACTTTCTGTTCCTTTTTTTAGTATTTCATACCATTTTCGTACTTTTCCATTTTTTGATACTAAATTTTTGAATTGATTTGTATTAAATCCTAATAATTCATTTGCAAAGTGATCATATTCATCTATTATTACATATATTTTTTCATTTCTTCTTTGGATATTAAATGCTTTTACTAGATTATCTAGAATTCCTTCTGCCTCATCTTCAGTATTGACTATAAAATTCATCCCATATTTTTCTACAAATACTTTTATTGATGATGCAATCTCATTTTTAAAACCTTTGATGGTTGTTTCTTCATTTGTAGTATCTATTCCTGAAAAATTAAATTTTAATATGTGGTATTTGTTTTTTTGTTTTGTTGGATTTTTTCCTATATATGTATTTTTAAACAACTCATCAAATTTATCTGCTTTTTTTATATCATAATAATTTTCTAATGTGCTTGTAAATAATGTTTTTCCAAATTTTCTTGGTCGTAAAAAAATTATATATGGTTCTGATAAATTTTCCAGTTTTTCTATATGCTTAGTTTTATCTACATAATAATATTCATTTTCTATCAATCTTTGATAATCACTTATTCCATATGGTAATTTTTTCATATATATCACTTTCCTCATTTAAATATATTTAGTTTTTTCAAAGGGTTCCTATAAACCTTTATAAATAATTATATTTTTTCCCTTATATTTTGCTTTTTTCATTATATCATAATTTTTTTGTTTATTACAATATTAAATAAGCATATATAAAATTTTTTTCATGTCTTTATCCTGGTTTTTATTTTTTAATACTTGATTTTAAAATTTTTCTAATATATAATCAAATAAGTTTTTATTGATATTGTATTTTTTCATATATTAGAAACGTATAACTTTTTTTGAAAATAGAATTATAAATACTGAATTTTATTTTCAATTTGAGTTTCAAAGCATAAAGTTTAATATTATTTATTATTCAATAAAAATAAAGCTTTAGAAAGGTAAATATGATTTTTATCATATAAGGTATTTTATGTTTGCTTATATAAAAGGAATTCTTGAAGAAAAAGAAAATAATTATGTTGTTATAGATATAAATGGATTAGGATATAAAATTTTTATGTCTCAAAATAATATAGATTCAATTGGTAATATTGGAGAAGTGGTTAAAGCATATACTTATGTTAGAGTTAGAGAAGATGATATTAGCATTTATGGTTTTTTAACAAAAGAGCAATTAAAAATGTTTGAACTTTTAATTTCTGTAAGTGGTGTTGGTGCAAAAAGTGCTTTAGTTATGTTATCTTGTATTGAACCATCAGACTTTGCTCTTGCAGTTATCTCTGGGAATGTAAAAGTTTTAACAAAAGTTCCTGGAATAGGAAATAAATCTGCTCAAAGAATCATTTTAGAATTAAAAGATAAATTAAAAGAAGAACAGCTTGAAGAAACATATTCTAATTCTTCAGCTCAAAAAGATAATAGCGAAAATATTAATGAAGCAATTTCTGGATTAATGGTATTAGGTTATTCTAGAAAAGATATTGAAAAAGCTTTTGAACATTTAGATATAGATAATTTATCTATTGAAGATTTAATAAAAAAAGGACTAGTTCTATTATCGAAAAAAGCATAAAAACTTGCTGTGGTTATTGGGGTCGGTCCTTTTTTGGTCTGGGGTCGGTCCCTTTTTTGCTTGGGGTCGGTCCTAAAATCAAACCCAATATATAAATTGTTTTGTAATACCGCGTAAGCGACCAAATGAGCGTAGCGAATGCGATTTGGAGCAACCTACTTATTGAAATTCTTTTGTAGGTTGCGACACACAAGGTATAAAAAACAATTTATATATTGGGTTTGATTTTAGGACCGACCCCAATAACCACCACTGGGCAAGAAAAGGACCAATCACAAATAGACCAGCCCTATCATTACCCACTGTACAACTTTTATTCTCCAGGTTCAATTCCTTTAGATTCATTTTCTTTTTGTTGTTGATTATCGTAATAATTTACAATTGAATCAACCACTTGTGGATTAACATATTTTTCTAAATATTCTTTTCCACTTTCTTTATTATATTCTTCTCTTAAATTTTCAAGTTGTTGCATTGGATTATATAAATCTTGTAAAACTTCACTATTCTCTTTTGCCAAATACCAACTATTATCAGATTTTACATTTACTCCATTATTAACCTGTTCAATAATAGAATTTGTTGGATTATCAACTGTTTTAATTGTTCCATCTTGAGTAAAAATAATTCCAAAATCATTTAAAATTTGTCCTGTTTCTTTAGTATATTCTGTTTGATATAAATTTTTCATATAATTAAGAACATCATCTTTTGTTTGAAAACTTGAGATATCATTTTTTATTTTTTGAATCATTTCTTCTCTTTTTTGTGCTTGTGCTTCTTGCTCTGCATTTTCATTAGCCTTTTCTTCTATTGAGCCTATATCTACCTTTAAACCATTTACAAACATTTCTCTATCACTTGTTCCATTAACATGTAATTCATTACCATTTTCAAGTTCTGAAGTATCTACAACAACTTGCCCATCTCCTTGAGTAACTCCTTCTACTTTTCCAGAACCTTCTCCTAATTTATATACTGTACTACCTAACATAAATGTTGCACCAATTCCAGCTATTAATCTTACTGTTAATTTTTTTAATACTTTATTTTTTATTCTATCTATTTCTCTTTTTGTTAATTTTCTTCCTCTTTTTGCTTCCTCTTTAGCTATTGCAGAATCAAGTCTCCCTTTTAAAATTCCAACTCTTTTATGTGTTATTTGATTTTTTCTGTTGTTTCTTTCCATTTTAATTCATCCTTTCAAATAATTAATTTAAGTTTTAAATTAATAAATTTATTCTATAGAATTAAGTTTCTGTAAATTGTCTATTTTAATTAATCTTATACAATAACATATTATATCTACAAAAATTATAATTTTATTATAACAATTGCTAAATAATAAGTCAATGTTTTTGCTTACCAAAATTTTATATTTTTATAATTAATTAACTTATTTTTTATATTCTAAAAAGTTATATAAATTTTTAATTAAATAATTTTTTTAACAAAATTTTTTTTAAATTATCTAATTTTATAATTCTAATTATTTCTAGTTTATTCAAATAGTGTAACTAATTATTACACAAAAAATCTCCAATATTCGTATATTTTTAGTGTATGTGGATAGACTAGTTTTTACAAAAAACTTGCTATACTCAAGTAAATTGAATTAATAGAGGTGATTAAAAATGTATTTATCTGATGCTGTAAGAGAAAGGATTAAATATTACCAAAAGAAAAAACGGAATGAGTCTATGGGCATTATTTAAATCATCTGGAGTCCCAATGTCTACACTTGCTGCATTTATGAGTAAAAGAACTGAACTTATTAAACTTGATACTCTACTTCATATTTGCGAAGGTTTCCAGATTACTATTACAGAATTTTTTGAAGATGATATTTTTAAAGAAGTAGAACAAGATTAAACAGTAATCACTAGTTATTTAAACTTTGAATAGAAGCTAGATTTTTTACAAAAAAATCTAGCTATCTTTTTTTACTTAAAAATATTATTTTCTTTTCAAGAAATTATTACTATATTACAAAACATAATGTAATTATGTAATATAGCTTTTTCTCAATAAAAATTGTTTTTATATCATGAATTGTAATATTTTTGTAACACAAACTTAATATTATTGTAATACACTTTTGAGACAATTTATTGTATAATAAATTTGACGAAATTGATAAAGATATGTCAAAATAAAGAACTGGAGGAAAGCATGAGCATTGAATCTGACTTAAGAAAAGATGGTATAAAAATAGTTGATATATTAGACACTGTTACTGTTAATAAAATAGCTCACAACATTGCGTCAAAGCTTTGTGAAACATTTCCAGAACTTTGTTTTAATGAAGCTGACTTATATTCAAAACTATCTAGTTTAACAATGTATCGAGCTACTATGCCAGAGGGAATGGCAGAAGCTAATTATTTTTATAAAAATACATCTATATATTTTAATGCAAAAGTTGATACTGAGGATTTAGAAGAATTTGCAATTCATGAATGTATCCATTACATACAAGAAATTAAAGATAAAAAAAATAATTTAATCAGAATGGGATTATGTAATTTTGATGCGTTAAAAATTGTAGGAATGGGATTAAATGAAGCAGCAGTACAATTTGCTACATCTAAAGTTATTGGAATAAAAAAAGAAGCTGTAAAATATTTTGGAGTTTCTTTTGAAACAACAAGCCCATCATATTATCCACTAGAATGTAATTTAATTGAACAATTAGCTTATTTTACAGGTGATACAATATTATTTGATAGCACTTTTACAAGTAATGATAAATTTAAAGAAGCTTTTTCTGAATTAACATCTTCTAAAACTTATCATGAAGTTGAATTATGTTGTGATCAAATTTTAGAATTAGAAGAAGAAATTTTAAGATTAAATAATAAATTTAATTCTTATGATGAAAGAAGCTCAAAAGTAGATAAAATTGTTATAAAACAAGAATCTTTGAAAGAAAAAATTTCTGAATATTATTTAAGAGCCCAAAATACTATCATGAAAGGGTATTTTGATAAAGCTTTTAAAGCAATTACTAATCTAGAAGAATTAGATAATTATAGAAAAAAATTAGATCATTATGGAGAGCTAATAGGAAAAACTGATACTTATACTTTCTTTGATGATTATTATACAGAAAAAATGTCACAATTAGAACATAAATCTAACGTACTTGAAAATGGTGGCATAGAAACTGCTCTTGAAGTAAAGAAACCTAATAAGGTTGTTTCTTGGTTCAGAGCACTCCTAAAATTCGTAACAGGAGATAAAATAAATAATTAACAAAAGATTTTAAGTTACAAAAGATAAAATTTTTAATATATACAAAAGACTTTTATACACTAAAGATAAAATCATTAAGGTTTTATATAAATAATTTCAACAAAAGATGTTTATACTAAAGAATTAAAAAATTATTAACAAAAGATTTTTCACTAAAGATAGTTTTACTAAAGAATTATTAAAACTATTAACAAAAGATTTGTACCAAAGATAATTGTACTAAAGATTTTTTAATTATTAACAAAAGATAGTTGTGTTAAAAATGTTAATACTAAAGATTTGTATATACTAAAGAACTTGTACCAATGATTTATAAAAACACTTAAGAAATAAATAATGTACAAATGATTTTATTATACAAAAGCTTTTTATATACTTATGATTTTAATATACATATGACTTCACAAAAGATGAAGTTTATAAGAATTGTTTATGTACTTGTCTATGTGCTAGATAGGCATATAACTTTACAAAAGATAAAATTTATATATGAATTTATACTAAAGATAATTAATTTTCTACAAAAAGATATCCCTATCTTTTTTAGCCCAAACTTTGATTATAAATTAAAGTTTGGGTTTTTTATTGAGAATTTTGGTGCTAGGGTCGGTCCCAAATCAAACCAATATATAAAGTGTTTTTTATACCTTGTGTGTCGCAACCTACAAAAGAATTTTAATAAGTAGGTTGCTCCAAGTCGCATTCGCTACGCTCATTTGGTCGCTTACGCGGTATTGCAAAACACTTTATATATTGGTTTGATTTGGGACCGACCCCAGACAAAAAAGGGACCGACCCTAGCACAGAAAAGGACCGACCATAGCACAGAAAAGGACCGACCCCAATAGCCACCACTAGGCAAGAAATGGAGCCGACCTCAATTAGCTAAGTAGAAATTGTGTAATCTTATTTGCTGCTTCTCTTCCTGAACGTGCCGCCCATGCTACTGTACTTTTACATCCTGCAATATCTCCACCAGCGAATATTTTCTTATTTGAAGTCTGATAATTTTCATCTATATAAATATATCCATATTTATTTAAAGTAAGCCCTAAATCCATTGTAAAACTTTCTGGCATAGAACCTAATGCCATAACAACATAATCTATATCTATTACATAATTTGAATTTTCAATATTAATAGGAACTTTTCTTGTTTCTCCCTCTTTTTGTACTAATTCTGTTTTAATTAATTCTAATTTTTCTACTTTATTTTTTCCAATAATTTTAACAATATTATTTTGAAATAAAAATTCTATCCCCTCTTCTTTTGCTTCTTGTATTTCTTTAGTTTCTGCTGGCATCTGTTCTTCTGCTCTTCTATAAATTATTTTTACATTTTCAGCACCTAGTCTTTTTATTGTTCTTGCACAATCCATAGCAACATTGCCTCCACCTATAACTGCAACACTTTTTCCCTTATAGTCTGGATGATTTTTATATTCTAGTAGTTGATTTCCTCCATAAACACCATCTAGTTCTTCACCCTCAACTCCCATTTTTGTTGTTATATTTGCACCATATGCTAAAAATATTGCATCATAATCTTTTTCCAATTCATTCAAACTTAAATTTTTTCCAAGTTCATAATTATATTTAACTTCTAAGCCTAGATCTATTACTTTTTGAATTGTATTTTTTACAATATTTTTAGGTAATCTAAATTCTGGAATTCCATGAACTAAAAGACCTCCAAGGTAATTATATTTTTCAAATAAAGTAACAGAAAATCCTTTTTTTAATAAAAATGCAGAAGCAGTAATACCCGCAGGACCTCCACCTACAATTGCAATTTTTTTATCTTTCTTTTCTTTATTTATTTCAGAAATTTTGTAATTATTTTTAATCGCAACATCACCAACATAGGCTTCTAAATCACCTATACTTACAGGTTCACCTTTTATACCTCTAACACAAGATCCCTCACATTGTTTCATATGTGGACAAATTCTACCACAAACAGATTCTAATACTGTTGTTTCTGATAAAATTTCATATGCTTTTTTAATATCTTCTTCTTTTACTGCTTTTATAAATTCTGGTATATTATTATTTAATGGACATCCTTTATTAGAACATGGTTTTACCGGACAGTTTAAACAATAATTAGCTTTTTCTTTTATTTCTTCCATTTTATTTAATTCTCCTTATTTTAATTATTTGTCATATTATAATTTTAGTCTGCAACTGTAAGTCTTTCAAAAGTTTAAATTTGTTTAATGTTTTCATTATAAACTTTCATTACTTCTTTTAAATCTCTTATAAAATCTATTTTCTTATTTTCATCTCTCAAAAGTGCTGCTGGGTGCCAAGTTGGCATATATAATATTCCTTTTTTTTCTACCCATTTTCCTCTACTAGCAGTTATTCCATATTCCTGACCTAAGATATTTTTTAGTGCAACACTTCCAAGTAAAACTATAATCTTAGGTTTTACTAATATAACTTGGTTTCTCAAATAATCAAGACATGCTGTAGCTTCATCTTCTAATGGATTTCTATTTTGTGGAGGTCTACATTTTACAATATTTGCAATATATAAATTTTCTCTATTTATTCCTAGCATTTGAAAAGCCATGTTCATAAGTTTGCCCGCTTTTCCTACAAAAGGTTCTCCTTGTGCATCTTCATCTGCCCCAGGACCTTCTCCTATAAGCATTATTTCTGCATCTTTATTTCCTGTACCAAAAACAACATTTTTTCTTGTTTCACATAATCTACATTTTTTACATGTATTAGCTTCTCTTTCTAATTCTTCCCAATTATTAAACATTTTTATTTATCACTTCCATTAATCATAAACTTTTAATATTTTAAAGGAGAAAATCTTAAATATTAAATATCTTCATTGCATTTAAATAAGTTTGTTTTGCTACATCTTCTAAAGTCATTTCTTTTATTTCTGCAATTTTTTGAGCAACATATTTAACATTTCTGCAATCATTTCTTCTTCCTCGTAAAGGCTCTGGACTTAAATATGGGCTATCTGTTTCTATTAACATTTTATCTATTGGAACCATCTTTACAACTGGAATAGCATTTTTTGCATTTTTAAATGTTATTGGACCTGCAAAAGAAATATAATATCCTAAATCTAAAGCTTGCCTAATCATTTCTTGGTTTAATTGACAACAATGAAAAATTCCAGTTTTATTAACTTTATGATTTTTAATTATATCAATGGTATCTACTGATGCATCTCTTGAATGAATAACTATTGGTAAATTTAATTCATTTGCTAAATCTATTTGTTTTATAAAGGCTTGTTTTTGCATTTCCTTATTTTCTGTGTTCCAATAATAATCTAGCCCAATTTCCCCTATAGCAACTAATTTTTTGCCTAAATTATTTTTCGCCATTTTAGAAATTTCTTCTATACTTTTCCACAATTCTTCCATTGATTGTGGAATATCATTTGGTGATATTCCAATAATTGAATAAATATATTCATGTTTTTTTGATAATTCTAATGAAAATATTGATGATTTAATATTATACCCTGCACAAACAAATTTAGTTATTCCACTTTCATATGTTTCTTTTATAATTTGCTCTCTATCTACATCAAATTTTTCATCATTATAATGTGAATGTGAATCAAAAAATTCCATATTTAACCACAATCCTTTCTCTCTTCAAATAAATGCATAAAATAAAAGAATTTCTTTCAAACTAAATTTTATCCATTTCTAAAATACACATAGTAATGAAAGTCAATTCATTCAAACTAATCTACATCCATTTCTATATATGCAATAACATTTGCAACTGCATATTCTTTGCAATGTGATAAACTAATATCAATATTTATTTTATCACTTATTTTTGATTTTAAAATATTTACATATGGTCTACCTGAAGAGTCATTTAATATTTCTATATCTTTCCAATCAATTTCAAATTTATTTTTTAGCATACTTGATATTGCCTTAAACACCGCTTCTTTTCCAGCAAATCTGACTGCATAATGTTGATATTTTTGTGATTTTCTACTTTCACAATATTCTATTTCCTTATTTGTATAAATTCTTTCTATAAACTTATTATCTGTATCTTCTATAGTTTTTTTAATCCTGCTTATTTCTATAATATCTGTTCCTATTCTAATGTTCATTTAAAAATCCATTCCTTTCTCGCTTCGCTCTAAAGGCACACATAGTAATAGTAGCTTAAAGTATTGTTTTCAATTTTCATAATATGATTTTAACTTAAAAAGCAAAAAATAGCAAGTTTAACTTGCTATTTTTTGACCACCTATCCTATTATTTAGTATTTTTTATTAAAACTTTTCTTTTAATAAATAGTACTCCAACTACTAGAACTATCAAGCCTAATCCTGCTGTTGTTATATATAGAGTTTTTGATATTATTACACCAGTTGGTGGTGTTATTGTTGTCCTTACACTATCTTCATCTGTTTCTTTTGCATATTCTGGTATTAAGTTACCTGGTGTTGTAACATTTACTCTATCATAACCAACTTCTGTTTTATCTTTATTTTGTGTATATCCTATATATTCTAGTATTTCTACATCATTTGTATATTTCATCTCATCACTTGTTGTTAATAATTTACTTACATTATAAGAAATTGATTTTGTCTCTCCAATTTTTACTAAAGAATCATTTTCATCAGAGAATGCATCTGTCATAAACATTATATATTTACCATCTTCTAGTTCTTTTTCTACTTCTTCAGTAATTAATCTATATGTTTTTTCTCCAGTAGCCTCTGTTGTTTTGTGTGCTATTAAGTCTTCCATTTCTGCAACTTCCCAGCCACTTCTCTTTAATTCATCTAAGTCTACATCTATTTCTGGTGTTAAGTAATCTACTAAAGTTCCAATTCTTACTGTTACTGGATTATTACCCTTTTCTCCATAGAAGTAGTAGTTTCTTTCATTTGCTACATCTGTATCACTTGTTATTTGATATATTGGATAATCTAATTCAGAATTATTACTTACTGAAATAGTATATTCTTCTTCTATTGTTGCACCTTCTGTTAATTCTGTATCCATTTCAATTGGAACAAAATCATCTATTCCTGTTCTTACATATGGAATATCTTCATTTGGATCACTTGGGTTTCCTTTAATAGGTACTTGACCATTTCCTAATGTTACTGTTAAATTTGTAATTTGTTTATCAACTTCTAATTCAACTAAAGGTCTTTCTATTAATCCAAAGTCCATATTTTGTAAATTATATTCATAATCTATTGTTCCATTTTCTTGTGTTGTTAATGTTGCATCAACATTTTGGTCATTAAATTGTTCTACACCTAGTCTCATATATGGAGTATATGCTTCCATTTCTGAGTATGCGTATTTTGAACTATCATTTATGTTTTCATTATTTAGTTTTGCATATTGTTCAAAATATGCTCTATATTCAATATCATCTACTGCATCTGAATATCTTGTTCCTGTATTGTTATTTAAGAACCATGATACATCAGTATTTCCTTCTGCCCAATCTCCGTTTAAATGTGGTATACCATCATTTGCTGTATTTATTGCTTTTCTTATATAATCTGATGTTATTATTGTAGATTTATATTCTCTTGCCTTTATTGGCTCTTGTTTTACTTGTTCTCCATTATTGTAGATATAAGTATTCTTTCCTTCTCCACCAATATTTTCACCATAAGTATATCTTATTACATAATTGTCTGCAACTACACCTTCAAATGAATAGTTACCATTTTCATCTGTCCAAGTTACTGCATCTCCAATTTCTGTTTGTGTTCCATCATTATTTGTTTTATAAAGTTTTGCTAATTGATAATTATGTTTAGATGTTACATTATCTCTAGCCATTGTAGAATCATACATTTCGTTTGCATCTACTGGCACTAATAATAGTTCTACTTTAACATTTGACATTACACTTTCATTTTCATCATATGTTCCATTTCCTAATCTTTCATTATCTTTTAACAAATCTTTATCAGCACTATCTTCATAAACTGTTCCTGTTATACTTGTTTGACTACCTTTTGTTAAGATAAATGTTGGTGCTATTGTTGTATCATTTTCAAATGTATCTATTTTAAATCTATTATTATCATTTGGATCTGTTTCTACTCTAGCATTTCTTGGAGCAGAATTACTATCTATACTTGCATATGGTCTTAATCCGCCAGATGTTTGTAAAGGAACTACTTCATTATCTGCATATGTTGAATATGTTTTTATTTCTGCCATAAAGTCAAATTTAATTCCTTTTAATTCTCCATCTGGAGTATTTAATGCTGTTGCATCATTTAAAATTTCTGCTATAACTTTTGCATCTGCCCTTAGGGTTATTTCTATTACCTGTCTATTTTTTGCTTCTATTGTCTTATCACCTAATTGTGTTAAATCTAAAGTAAGTTCTTTAATTTCTCCAGTTCCACCTGGATCTGTAACTGCTACGGCAGGTTCTCCCTCATAATTATATGATATACAAGATAATTGACTTCCATAATTAATTGTTATTTCCCTAATTTTTGCTGATAATGTATTAGATTTATTTTGTAAATAAATTTTATAAGTAATATCTGCATATACATTTCCATTTGCACCTGTTGTTCCATCATCTGCACTATATACAATTGTTGATTCATGTAATGGTCTTTCATAATAACTGTCTTTTAATGCTTTTAATTTAACTCCCATTTCTTCCTCTTTATTTGGATCAACTATTGTACCATATTTATATATATGATGATAATTATTTACTGCTAAATCAAATCTTGCTACATCACTATCTAGTGCTAAGTCTACTTGCTCTCTTACATATAATCCTAAATTTAATCCTTCTATTGTTGTTGTATTAGAAATGTTTGAGCCACTACCAGACATTGTTGCTGATAATAAATCTGCAATATTGCAATTGTTTAATGATGTTGCAATTATATGGTAAACATCATCACCATAAGCTTCTGGGCTACCATAATTTACTTTTGATTCATAATCTCCAGATTTATTATAATTAATAGTTGCTGAAGCATTTACTACTGTTCCTGTAGAATTTCCACTAGCATCCATTTGAGTATTAGAAGTTATTGTTTCAAACTTATTATTAAAGCTTTCTCTTACACTATCTTCTTCAGCTGCTTTTGATGAATCTAAAGCTCCACCTTTATTTAATTCTACATTTCTATATTTTACACCATTATATTCAAATTCAACATAATAGCTTGCTAAATCTTCTATTCTTAATGTATCTTCAGAATAAGATAAGTCTGCATTTCTTGATCCAAATGAGTATTCTCCATTTGCATCTGTAAATGTGCTAAAACTTGTTCCTCTTACAGTATCATATAATGTTACTTTAACACCTTCAACTCTCTTATCTGTTCCACCTGTATAAACACTATCTATTGTATTGTCTTTTCCATCTAGCATATCTTCCCATACATAACCTTTTAGGTTAATAAATTCTTTCTTATTAGCAACTTTTACAATACAAATTATATCTCCAGAATTTATTGTTACTTCCGCAACCTTTTTATTTCCTGCACCTGTATTATAATTATCTTCCCAAACACCATAACCATAAGGTGATTCTATTTCATAAATTGTATAAGTTCCTGCATGTAATCCTGTTATTGTTTCTCCAACTCCAACTTCCCATGTTTGACCATCACCTTCAACTCTAAATTTAAATCCAGAACCTCCTGGGTTTGAAGGATCATATAATATCTCTCCAGTATCTTCATCATATTTAAAAATTGTTAAACTTTTTGGTAGTTCTGGTGGTGTGAATGTAATTGTAGTAGAAAATGTTTCTTCTAAATCTAATGTACTACAAGCACTTTCTGGAACATTTATTGGTTGGCTAGTACTTTGACCTTGACCACATCCTGGACAAACATATTCTGGTGATACAACAAATTGATCTGTCCATGAGAAACATATTGTAATTGAAATATGTATTGTTCTAGAAATTGTAACACTTAATGATGTTGCACCTGCACTACCTTCTAATTGTACTGCTGTAACACTACAATCAAGACCAGCTCCACCTGAAATTATACTCTCAATTGCTTCTCCATCAAATGATGTCATATTAGAAGCATCAACATGACCAGCAATTGCATTCCAAACAGCTTCTGATTCTGCATCTGTAAATGAGCCTGGAATATCTCCATCAATAGAGAAATCTAATCCTTCATTAGTCCAGCTCAAATTTGCTCCCTCTGGGAAGTCATCTCCAGAAACTGTAACTGTTGTACTTGTTATAGATATACCTGTTGGTCCATTATATACAACTGGTACAGATATTTCACTCCATTCATAATATCTACCATCACATTCTTGAGGTCCTGTTGGGTCATTTTCATCTACTGGATGACAGTTTTCATCAGTATGGAAGTGAGCTCCTGGTTTACCACATTTACCTTCACCAACTAAATTTCCTGAATGGTCATATATCTTAAATACACCTGTTCCTGAACCTTGGAAATTAGATAAGATTGCACTAAATGTAGCTCCATGTAAATTTGCTGTTGCATCCATTACAGCATCTTGTACCATTGCTTCTGCTTGTGCTTGTGCATCTGCAATTGTTCCATCTATTGAATATGCAAAGCCTTTTGTATTAAATGCAAACATTGATGTTGCAAAAATTACCATAAATAATACAAATAATCTCTTTTTAACAATAATTTTTCTCATAAATAATACTAATAATACTATACAAATTCCACCTAAAATTGTACTTCCCATAATTCTTAATGCAATTTGGAATCCTGTTGCAACTGCAATTAATACTTCTACTGAATCTGAATTATTTTCTGAATTCATATCTTCAGTATATTTTGAACTCTCTGTTGTTCCAAGTTTTGCTGTTGTAACAAATTTACCAGCAGAATCTGCATCTAATGTTTTACTTAATATAAATGTTGCTTCTATACTTTCTCCTGGTGCTATATTTTTATTTGCAAAACTTACATTACTGTATGTATTAGATAAAGAAACTGTCCAACCATCATTTAATTCTGAGTGGAAATCTAATGTTGATGGAATTTCTTCTAATATCTCATATACCTTTCCATCTAAATCTCCAACATTTGTAACTCTTATTTTATATTCAATAATAACTGTTGAACCAACTATTTGTTTTGAATGAATTTCAATTTTTGCAAATTTTTCATCATCAAAATTATATTCTTTTGTTCCTTTACTATTATTTACAGTTATTTTTTCTACAAATTGTTCTATTTTTAAGTCAAATGTTTTTCTTTCACTTAATCCCATATCTATATTAGTATAATTTGTAATTAAATCTATTGTATTTGTAATACCAACATTTTTTACTTCTCCATCAATATTAACACTTTTTTCTATTGCGTCATTATTTTCTGATGGATTTGAATCTATAATTTGATAATCTGTGATTTTATATTTTTCTGTATCATATTCAAATACAACATAATATTCTCCTTTAGGAAGATTTGTAAAAGCATATGTTCCTTCTGATTGTGTAACTTGTTTTAATCTATTACCTTTATCATCTGTAACAAATTTATTATTTGTTACATCATATAAAGATACTGTTACACCTTCTATTTTACTTTCATTACTATCTTTAATTCCATTTTCATTATCATCATTCCAAACTAAACCAGATATAGAATATGTTTTATTTGGTTGATCATTATTATCATCTTCTGGAGGTGTTACTATTGGTTTATCTTCTCCATCTGTTACATTTCCATCTGAATCTACATCAATTATATTTGTAGTATCTGGATGATATAATGTATTTTGAATTATATTAGATTGTTTTGTCTTAATACCTTCTCCACTTACTAATGCTGAATTTGCAATTTCAATATTATCTTGTTTAGCGTCAAATGCTCTAGTTTCTGTTACAATTTTTATTGTAATTGTTTCACCATTTTTTATATTTAAGTTAAGTTTTATTCTTGCAGGTCCAGTATTATCTTTACCATTTGCTTGACCTTTTTCTACTGTTCCCCAAACAACATTTTCTTCTGTTAAATTATATTTAATTATAAAATAATTATCTAAATCTGTTCCTTGTGTAACTTTAAAATTATTATATTCTAATTCTTGTATAGAAAGTTCATTTGGAAGATAATCTTCAAATACTACTGATGTATATCCTCCCCATTCATCTATAGTATAACCTGTATTTGTAATTTCGTAAGTATATATTATTTCATTAAATTCTTCTATTCTTTCACCACTTGTTTCAGAACTTTGTGTAATACTTACTGATTCTATTCCACCTGTTGCTATACATTCATTAGCTCTATAAATATTTCCATCTGAATTCTCAAAATTTGAACTAACTTTAATCTCATACATTTTTTCTGTTGTTTCCTCAGCAATATTTACTTTTAAATTTAATGTAAAAGCTCTAAAAAATTGAGGTTCAATATTGTCTACAACAATAGAAATTTTTCCATCTTTAACTTCATAATTTGCTACTGCACCTTCTCCTGCATATATAGCATCTACACTTGTAACTTCAACATTATTTGGAATAGTAAAATTAATTGTTCCACTTTTTGCTTCATCAGATAAATTTTTAATTATAATATTATATTCAAAATTGTTTTTTTCCATTCTGCTTTGATATTGTCTCATTCTAACTTCAATATCACTTGGTTTAAGTGTATTTCTCATATTAAATGTGTAAATATAATTATCATTAACTAAAAATTCTATATTAGTTTCTGCATCAATTTCTGTATCTGTATTTGCTTTTAACTCATAAGATATTGTTTTAGTTTCTCCTGGTTGAAGTGTTTCTACGGTACGTTCAATATCTTTTATACTTTCATCAACAGTATATTGATATGTATCATCTTGCCAATATACTCCATTTTTATCTGGTTTTAAAGTTTCAACAGCTGTATATGTTTCATCCCAAAATTCAAAATTTTCTTCTAAATAATCTACATATACCATTCCATCTGGTATGTTTGCCATTAATTTCAAGTTATTAATTACATCTTGAGATATATTTGTAATATTTATTTCATATTTTACTATTTCATTAGAATAAATAGTTTCACCATTTTCTAATGTTTTGTCTCCATGAATTGGGTTAATATTTAATTTAATACCATTTCTTTCTACAACCATTTGATTCTCATCATCTGTTGGTGTAGATGGAACAAGTTCAGTTGGATTTACAACTTTAATTGGAACATCTACCGTAAGTTTTAATGGTGTTGGAGTTGCAGCTCCATCTGTACATGTCATTTTAATTGATGTATCTTTTGTTTCTATATCTTGTTTTAAAATAACATTTGCAGAAATTACAATATTGGTTCCTTTTGTTAATTCATCTACTTTTGTTTTAGTTTGTTTTCCTGCTAATTGAACTTTTATTACTTGATTTCCACTTTCATTAGTTTCTACAATACAAGTATGAATACTTAATTCTGTATCATAAAGTAATTTTTGGTCATTTATTACTACCTTTTCTACTTCTTCTGGAAATTCAAATGTAATTAAAGGATTTTCGTATAATATAGAATCCTCCGAAGTTCTTTCTAATATACCTGTTATTACCAATTCTCCTTGAGTTTTATTAGTAAATTGTGTACGGCTTAAGCTCATACTAATTTTGCCTTGTGTTCCAGAACTAGTATCACTAGTTGCTTCTGTAGCTAAAGACACTAAACTTAGTAAAGAACTGTTTAATAACAATACTATTAATATTAAAATACTACATATCTTTTTAGTCATAAACATTTACCTCCTAATTAATTTTATTAATAAACACTACTTTTATTATACCATATATTACCTTATTTTTCAACATTTTTATCAAATTTCTTATCAATAGTTACTAGATTATGGTCTTGAATAAAATAGAAAATAAAGAAACGATGATATTATAATATCATCGTTTTTAGCAAAACAATTCAAATGACCATTATCTACTATCATACAAAAACATAAAAAGCTGGGATAGAAAACTTTTTAGATTTTCCATCTCAGCTTTTATTTTATATAACTATCAATTTTATGAATTTTTATAATATTTATATAATTTCAAGTTATTTAGCTAAAATTCTTTTCTTGATAATTAATACTCCAACTACTAGAATTGCAAGTCCTAAACCAGCTGTAATTATATATAAAGTTTTTGATATGATTACACCAGTTGGTGGTGTTATTGTTGTTCTTACACTATCTTCATCATCCTCTTTTGCTCTTTCTGGTATTAAGTTACCTGGTGTTGTATCATTCTTTCTATCATATACATTTTCTGTTTTATCTTTATTTTGGCTATATCCTATATATTCTAGTATTTCTACATCATTTGTATATTTCATTTCATCACTTGCTGATAGTAATTTACTTACATTATATTTAATAGATTTTGTCTCTCCAATTTTTACAAGTAAGTCATTTTCATCTGCAAATGAATCTAATGTAAATATTATATATTTTCCGTCTCTAAGTTTTTGTTCAACTTGTTTTGTTATTAATCTATAAGTTTTTTCTCCAGTAGCTTCTGTTGTTTTATGTGCTGTTAAGTCTTCTATTTCCGCTACTTCCCATCCATTTCTCTTCATCTCATCTAAGTCTACATCAATTTCTGGTGTTAAGTAGTCTGCTAATGTTCCTACTCTTACTGTTACTGGATTATTTCCTTTTTCTCCATAATAGTAGTAATTTCTTTCGTTTGCTACATTAGTATCACTTGTAATTTGATAAATTGGATAATCTAGTTCAGAATTATTATTAATAGATATTGTATATTCTTGCTCAATTGTTGCACCCTCTATTAATTCTGTATCCATTTCAATTGGTACAAAGTCATCTATACCTGTTCTTACATATGGTATATCTGCATTAGGATCACTTGGGTTTCCTTTAATTGGTACTTGACCATTACCTAATGTTACAGATACATCTGTTGTTTGTTTATCTACTTTTAGGTCTACAATTGGTCTTTCTATTAATCCAAAGTCTACATTTTGTAATTTATATTCATAATCTATTGTTCCATTTTCTTGTGTTGTTAATGTTGGTGTTACATTTTGGTCGTTAAACTCTTCAACACCTAGTCTTATAAATGGTGTATATGCTTCCATTTCTGAGTATGCGTATTTTGAACTATCATGTAAGTTCTCATTATTCAATTTTGCAAATTCTTCAAAATATGCTCTATATTCTACATCATCTACAGCATCTGAATATCTTGTTTCTGTGTTGTTATTTAAGAACCATGATACATCTGTATTTCCTTCTGCCCAATCTCCATTTAAATGTGGTATACCATCATCTGCTGTATTTATTGCTTTTCTTATATAATCTGATGTTATTATTGTAGATTTATATTCTCTTGCTTTTATTGCCTCTTCTTTTACTTGTGTACCATTGTTATAAATATAAGTATTCTTTCCTTCTCCTCCAATATTTTCACCATATGTATATCTAATTACATAATTGTCTGCTATAACACCCTCAAATGTATAGTTACCATTTTCATCTGTATATGTTACCGCATCTTCAATTGCTGTTTGAGTTCCAGTATCATCTGTTTTATATAATTTAGCTAATTGATAATTATGTTTAGATGTTACTTCATCTCTTGCCATTGTAGAATCATACATTTCATTTGCATCTACTGGTACTAATAATAACTCTACTTTTACATTTCCCATTACACTTTCACCTGTGTCATAAATACCATTACCTAATCTTTCGTTTTGAGAAAGTTTATCTTGTTCTGGTTTGTCTTCAAATACTGTTCCTGATATTACTGTTTGACTACCTTTTGTTAAGATAAATGTTGGTGCTATTGTTGTATCATTTTCAAATGTATCTGTTATGAATCTATTTTGATCATCTGTTTCTACTTTTGCATTTCTTGGTGCAGAATTACTATCTATACTTGCATATATATTACCATCTGAATATGTGCTATATGATTTTATTTCTGCCATGAAGTCAAATTTAATTCCTTTTAATTCTGTATCTCCTTGTTTAAGTGTTACTTCATCATTTAATATTTCTGCTATAACATCTGCATTTGCTCTAAATGTTACTTCTAATACTTGTCTATTTTTTGCTTCTATTGTTTTATTTCCTATTGCATTTAAGTCTAAATCTATTTCTTTAATTTCTCCTGTTTGAGCTGGTTCTGTTACTGCAACTGCAGTTTCGCCCTCAAAGTTATATGAAATACATGTTAATTGACTACCATAATTTAATGTTAATTCATTAAGAACTGCACTTAATGTATTAGATTTATTTTGTAAATATATCTTATAAGTTATATCTGCATATAAGTTTCCATTAGCTCCTGTTGTTCCATCATCTGCACTATATACAACTGATGCCTCATGTAATGGTCTTTGATAATAATTTTCTTGTAATGCTTTTAATTTTACTCCCATTTCTTCTACTTTATTTGGATCAACTATTGTGCCATATTTATATATATGATGATAATTATTTATTACTAAGTCAAATCTTGCAACATCACTGTCTAGTGCTAAATCTACTTGTTCTCTTGAATATAATCCTAAGTTTACATTCTTAATTTCTTTTGATTGATATACTTCATTTTCAAGAACTAATTCTACTGTATCTTCAAATTTATATCTAAAGTCTTCAACATCTGTTGATGCTCTTATATGGTATTTTTCAAATCCATATGATGAGTAATCTGTTGTACTTCCTGCATATGTTGTTCCATCATATATTGTAGAATCTCCATATATTACACTTGAAGCATAATCTCCAGATCTTTGATATGTAATATCTGTTGCAGTTACTTCTCCGGCACCGTTTTTTGCAAATCCTCCTGAAGTATGTCCATTACCATCTATTGCAGTTTTGTCTGTTGTAATTACTGTAAATTTATTGTTAAAGTCTGTTCTTACTGTATCTCCCTCAATTGCTTTTGATCCTGTCTCAATATCTAATTGTGGTTCTACATTTGAATATTTAATACCATTATATTCAAATTCTACATGATATTTTCCTGCGAATAAATCTTCTATTAAAATAGTGTCTGGAGTATAGTGTAAATCTGCTGTCCTATCACCAAATGTATATTTACCTTCTGAATCTGTCCAAGTCTCTCCTACAACGTTTCCATCATTGTATAATATTACTTTAACTCCTTCTACACCTTTGTCTGTACCTTCTGTAAATACATTATCAAACTCGTTGCTCTTTCCATCAAGCATATCTTCCCATACATATCCTGATAATCTTAAATGAGATAATGCATTTCTTAATTCAATAGTTGTTTTAATTAAGTGTTCTTGTAGCTTAATTTCAAATGTTTTATAACTTCCATCTTCTTCATAAATATCATATCCAAATGGAGAATCTATTTCTTCTAAGTGATATGTTTGATTTGGTTCTAGAGTAATTGTTTCACCTGCTTCAAATTCTTGTCCTGTTTCTACAACTCTAAATCTAAATCCTCCTGTAAATTCTTCTTCTGTATCAACATCTTTTTTAACAATTGTAACTTGTGCTTTACCATCTTCTGGTATATCTATATCAGGTGGGTTATCTGGTGGGTTATCTGGTGGATTATCTGGATTGTCTGGTTCATCTGGTGTATCTCCTCCTCCATCATCACTTGGTGGTGTTTCTTTTGGTGGAATAATTACTGTTGGTGGTGTTTCCTCTGGTGGGAATTTATCTGTTGATGGAATGTCTAAATCGCTACTTTCAATTTCATCACCTAATGTAACTTTCATTTGTTGTACCTCTCTACCACACCAATCTTCTGTAGGTGTATATGTTGCTTCAAATTGCCATTTTAATGTACCATCACCATCTGTTGTTAATGTAAGGTCTGATTCTGTTAATTCATAGTCTAAAAATGTTTGACTTGTTTGAGCTTTACCTTTACTTATACATGCTGCAACTTCATTTCCTTGTTCATCTACGAATGTTTGGAAGTGTCCTTTACCATTTGGATCTACATAATAGCTATCTGGATCTCCTTTAAATTGTTTTTCTGCTGGATATTGTGAAATTATTGTGCTTAAATCTTCGTCTAAATCTTGTAATGCATTTAAGTCTATATCTCCTAAGTTTAAACTATCTACATCAACATCTTTTAATGCATCACTACTTGTAATTTTGTCTTTAAGAGCATTAAGATCTTCTTCTTTCTTTTGATTATATGCTGCAATTGCTTCATCTGCAGTTGAACCCTCTGGAATAGTTAATCCAGATTCTCCATAAGTAGTATTTAAATAATTTGTTACACAAGAGTCTATCATTGCATTAACATCATCTATAGATCCACATTGACTTACATCTATTCCATATGCTCCATATCTTGCTGTTGCTTGATCTTTTGCTGCTTGTAATCTTGCTGCTTGTTCAGCTGCAATTCTAGCATCATAGTCTTCTTGTGTCTCACCCTCTTGTGGGTCATAGTTTACTGTTGGTAAACCAGATTCATCTACACTAGCACTACTGCTACTACTACTATCACTACTACTTGATGACGAACTGCTTGATGAACTACTATCTGAACCACCTGATAATGCACCTGAAACAGCATCTGCTATCTGTTGACCTGCTTCTTTAAAGTCGTCAACAGCACCTTGAGCATAATCTCCTACTGCATCCACTACATCCTTTACTTCATCAAAAAGACCAGCATTACTTATTGGCATTCTATCAAATGTTACAACTAATGCACAAATCATAATAAACATAAACATTGCTTTTCCGCCAAAATTATTAATTTTTCTTATAGCAATATAGAATAATACTGCTATTGCAACTAAAGCAATTGATGTTGCTAAATATTTTAGTGCAATTTGGAAACCTGTAGATACTGCAATTAATACAGTTGTTCTATCTATATTGTTTTCTTTATTTGCCTCATCTATATGTTTACTATTATCTGTTAATTTAATTTGCGAAACATTTTCATATGTACCACCAGATGTTTCGTCTAATGTTATACTTAAAGTTAGTGGTATTTCTATACTTTCACCTGGTTTAATTTCTGTATTTAAAAATTTAGCAGTACTTAATGTTGATAATGATTTTGACCATCCACTATTTAATTCTGAATGGAAATCTAAGCCTTGTGGAAGTTGATCTATCATTTCATATACATAACCTGGCAATTCTCCAACATTTGTAACTTTAATTTTATATGCTATAACAACTGTTGATCCAACAAATTCTTTTGAATGAATCTCTATTTTAGCAAATTTTTTGTCATCATATGTATATTCTTTATTTCCTTTTTTATTGCTTACTGTAATTTTTGTAATATATTGTTGCATTTCTAAGTCAAATATTTGGTTTTCTACTAAACCTAAATCTATATTTGTTTTTGTAGAATCTAATACAATTGTATCTGTTATTCCTACAGTTTTTATCTCATTTCCAATTTTAGCTTGTTTTTCTATTGCATCATTATTAGTTGTTTCTACAACACCTGTTTTTTGGAAATCTGTTATTTTATATTCATCTGTATCAAATTCAAATACTACATAATATCTTCCTGTAGGTACTTTTGTAAATGAATATCTACCTGCTTCGTTTGTTTCTTCTGTAATAACATTTCCATTTTCATCTTTTAAGAATGTATTATTTTGTACATCAAATAAAGATACTTTTATGCCTTGTTTTAAATCTTCTCCTTCGTCTCTTCTTCCATTTGAATTATTATCTACCCATGCTAAACCAGAAAGTGTCCATACTTTATTTTCTTGTTCTGTAGGAGTTGATGTTGATGGAGTATTATCTCCATTATTACCGTCATTATTGTCTTGGTCTTTATTTGCTTCACTATCATCTGGATTAATTATTATTGTTTGCTCTTCATTATTTTGTAAAGTATTAGTTACTGTATTTGCTAATTGTGGGATAAATGTATCACCAATTACAGCTCCTCTACTTTCTATTGTCTTATCATCATCTTGTCCAGCTAAAGAATTTACCATTGCTTTAATTGTTATAATACTTTTTTCATTCATTCTTAAACTTATTGGTAGAGCAAATCTAATTCCTAATTTACCTGTTTCTGAGTTTGGATCATCTGTATTTGCTTTATCTAATTCATCTTTTTCATAATATTTATTTTTTGGTGTAATTTCATATTCAAATTTATTTTCATTTGAATTTACAACTACATCATCTGTATTATAAGTTACAGATGTAATTTTTAAATCATATGGTAATTCAAATGCAAATGCAAATTCTGTATATCCACCCTCTTCTTCACTTACATAACCAACATTTTCTACTTCAAATACATATGTAACATCATCATATCCATGTAATATTTCACCATTTTTATCTGAACTTTGAGTTATAGAAATTGCTTCAATTCCACCTTTTGACACACTTTGGTTTGAAGTAAAGATATTTCCATCCTCATCTTCTGTTTCTGCAGATAAAGCATATTCATATTTATATTCTTCATTAATAGAAATATTGTTTACTTTTGCTTTAACTTCAAATGCTCTATAATCTCCTGCTTCTATATCTTTATATTTAACTGTTAATATTCCATTTTCTAATTTGTAATCTAAATCGCCTTCATTTTTTTCAACTAATTTAGCTACCTCTGTAACTTCTATATTTGAAGGAATTTTCATTGTTATAGTTGCATCATGTTTTTCGTCAGAAATGTTTTTAACAATTATGCTATATTCATATGCATTTTTCTCTGTTAAACTAAAATATGTTCTTATTCTAGTTTCAAAATTAGCATTTGTTATATAGTTTTTAATATTATAAGTTGAAATATTATCTCCATTTATTGTTGTTTCTATTTGAGTATTTACTTCTACATTCTCTGTTTCAACTTTATTTACTTCTACTTCATAATAAAATGTTTTCTTTTCTCCTGAATATATTGTTCCAACATCAAATTCTTTTGTTTTTAAATCTGGGTTAGAAATATATTGTAAGTCATCATCTTGGTATAAAGATGTTGCCCAATCTTCACTTGTTTCTTTACTATCTGTTAAAAATGTATATGTTTCTGCATAATAACTAAATGCTTCTTCATCATATTCTACATATGTCATGTTTTCTGGAATATGACCAAGAATTTTTACATTATCTATTTGCTTATCAGTTGTATTTGTCACTGAAACTTCATATTTAATAATTTCATTTGAATGGATTATGCTTCCATCTTCTAGTAATTCTGTTCCTCTAATAGCTTTTGTGTTAATCATTAATCCATTTGCATATACAATTGTTCCTTCTTCGTCATCTGTTGTTGAATCATTAATAATTTCATCATCAGTTGAATTTACTAATAATATAGCTTGGTTTGTACTTGCACTATTACAAGACATTTTTATCGAATCTGCTCCAGTTTCTATATCTTGTTTTAAAATAATATTAGTTGAAACCCTAATATTTGTACCTTTAGTAATTGAATCTGTTGAATATTTTGTTTGCGTTCCTTCTAGTTCTACTTTTAATACTTTGTTTCCAGTAGAATTATCTTCAATAATATAATTTTTTAATTTTAATTCATCATCATATAAAATTTTTATATCATTTACTACTACTTTTTCTACTGCTTCTGGGAACTCAAAATAAACAACAGGATTATCATATAAGGCACAGTCCTCTGTGTCTTTTTCTAATATTCCTGTAATAATAAGTTCATTTGGTATTCTATTTGTTAATTTTGTATAATTTATGTTTAGACTTATTTTTTCTTTTTTATCATTCGAGTTGGTCTGGGTTGCACTATTTTCGACTTCTGTGAGTTTTGTCATATTTTCTTCAATAAATGTTTGGGTGTCTTCAACAGCAGTCGAAACAACAGTTAATAACGAACTGTTTAACAAAAACAAAATAATAAGAAAAATACTTATTGATTTTCTTAACATAAAAATCCCTCCCACTTTTACAATACTATTAATATTTTATCACAATTTTACATAAAACACAAGCTTTTTGCCATTTTTTTCTAATTTTTTTATTTTAACTAACTTGCATATTTTTTAGCTGTCTGTAGGCATTTAGGGAAACTTGACTTACAACGTTTTTTTATGTCTTGCTTCAAGTTTTTTATTTATATATTTTTTGTAGTTTTTTGTTTTTACATCATATAAAAACGCATTTTCTACAATGCAAAGAATAGCAAGGAAAACTTGCTATTCTTTGTTTTGATTAAATATTTTCATTTGTATTTTTAAATATCTAGTTATTTTCTTTAGTTTTTATTGTTTCTTTAGTTTTTATTTATTTTAGAAGTTTTATTTATTTAAAACTCTTTTTTTAATAAATATTACTCCTACAACTAGAATAATTAATCCTGTTCCTATTGTTGATATATATATAATACTTGATATCAATACACCAGTTGGTGGTGTTATTGTTGTTCTAACACTATCTTCATCTGTTTCTTTTGCATGTTCTGGTATTAAGTTTCCTGGTGTTGTATCATTTACTCTATTATAGCTATTTTCTGTTTTGTCTTTATTTTGTGTATATCCTATATATTCTAGTATTTCTACATCATTTGTATATTTCATATCATCTTCTGCTGATAATACTTTGCTTACATCATATTTTATAGCTTTCGTTTCTCCAATTGCTACAAGTGAATCATTTGGATCTGAGAATGAGTCTGATGTAAATAATATATATTTTCCATCTACTAAAGCTTGTTCTACATCTTCTGTAATTAATCTATATGTTTTTTCTCCTGTTGCTTCCATTACTTTATGTGATGTTAAGTCTTCTATTCCTACTACTTCCCATCCTCCTCTTTTTAATTCGTCTAAATCTACATCTATATCTGGTGTTAAATAATCGGCTAACATTCCTATTCTTACAGTTGCAGGCATACTACCTTTTTCTCCATAATAATAGTAATTTCTTTCATTTGCTACATCTGTATCACTTGTTATTTGATATATTGGATAATCTAACTCAGAATCATTTGTAATAGAAATAGTATATTCTTGCTCTATTGTTGATCCATTTATTAACTCTGTATCCATTTCTATTGGTACAAAATCTTCTATACCTGGTCTAATATATGGCATATCTGCATTAGGATCACTTGGATCACCTTTTATTAATATTTGACCATTTCCTAGTGTTAATTCTAAGTCTGTTGTTTGTTTATTTACTTGTAAGTTTACTATTGGCCTTTCTATTAATCCAAAATCTATGTTCTGTAGTTTATATTCATAATCAATTGTTCCATTTTCTTGTGTTATTAATGTTGAATCCACATTTTGGTCATTTAATTGTTCTACACCTAATCTAATAAATGGTGTATATGCTTCCATTTCTGAATATGCATATTTAGAGCTATCATTTACATTTTCATTATTTACTCTTGCAGATTGTTCATAAAATGCTCTATATTCTACATCATCTACTGCATCTGAGTATCTTGTTCCTAAATTGTCATTTAAGAACCATGATTTATCTGTATTTCCATCTGCCCAGTCTCCATTTAAGTGTGGTATTCCATCATTTGATGTATTTACTGCTTTTCTTATATAATCTGATGTTATTATTGTAGATTTATATTCTCTTGCTTTTATTGGATCTACTTTTACTTGAACACCATTATTATATATATAAGTATTTTTTCCTTCACCACTTATATTTTCACCATATGTGTATCTAATTACATAATTATCAGCTACTACACCTTCAAATGTGTAATTTCCGTTTTCATCTGTCCATGTTACTGCGTCTACTATATCTACTTGAGATCCACTGCTGTCTGTTCTATATAATTTTGCTAGTTCATAATTATGTTTTGATGTAACATTATCTCTTGCACTAATTGAATCATACATTTGATTTGCGTCTACTGGTACTAGTAACAATTCTACTTTTACATTTCCCATTACACTTTCATTTTCATCATAAATACCATTTCCTATTCTTTCATTTTGAGCTAATTTTTCTTCTTCTGCTTTATCTTCATAAACAGTTCCTGATATTGATGTTTGACTTCCTTTTGTAAATACTATTGTTGGTGCTATTGTTGTATCATCTTCAAATGTATCTGTTATAAATCTGTTTTGATTATCTAATTCTACTCTTGCATTTCTTGGTGCAGAATCTTGATCTATACTTGCATATTCATATAATGTATTAGTATTTCTTCCTAATAAGTCTTCTTCATTGTTTGAATATGTACTATATGATTTTATTTCTGCCATGAAATCAAATTTGATTCCACTATATTGTTCCCCATTTAATTCTAGAACAACTGCATTTTTTAACATTTGTGCAATTACATTTGCATTTGCTCTAAATGTTACTTCTAATACTTCTTGGCTCATATTATTTATTGTTTTATTTGGTAAATTATTCAAATTTAATATTAATTCTTTCATTGTACCATTTATATTTGTACCATCAGCTGTTTTTACAGCTCCTTCACTTTCGAAATTATATGAAATTGCTTCTAATTCACTATTGTAATTTACAGTAATTTCATTTATTTTTGATTTTAATGTATCTGAATTGTTTTCTAAGTATATTTTATATGTAATATCTGCATATACATTTCCGTTTTCTCCTGTTGTTCCATTGTCTTGACTATATACAATTGATGAAGCATGTGTCATTCTTTGATAATACATATTTTTAATATTTTGGAATCTTTCTTCTAAGTTTGTATCATCACTTTGTTTTATTAATGTTCCATATTGATATGTGTGATTATATCCATTTACATTTAAATCTATTCTTGCTAAATCACTTTCTATTTCTAAGTCTACTTGTTCTCTTTCATATAATCCTAAATTTACTGCTTTTATTTCATCTGTATATCCTGTTGTATTTCTTATTGGGTCATAATATGTTTTAAAGTCATAATTTTTATATGTAGTTGCTTTTATGTGATATATGTTTTCTCCATATGATTCTGGATCTCCATTTGGATCTTGCATATTTTTTCCATATTGTATACTTGATTTATGTTGTTCTTCACTTTGATAACTTATTTGGTCTGGATATTCTGTTCCTGCTTTGTCTATTACTTTTCCTGTAGATTCTCCATTTCCATTTATTTGATCTTTTGCATCTATTGTTGTAAATCTTTCGTTAAATTGTACTCTTTCTGTTGAATCTTCATCTGGCTTTTTAGAAGCTATTTCCTCTGATGCTTTTGAACCTACTGTATCTTTTGGATCTGGGTTTAATTCTACATTTCTGAATTTAACTCCATTATATTCAAATTCTACCCAATATTCACTTGCTCTTCTTAATAATACATGTGTATCTTTGTAGTTTGTGTCATCTGAACCTGGTGTTGTTCCAAAGTCATATGTTTTATCTGTTCTTGTACCAAATACATAATTTCCATTATCATCTGTCCATGTTTCATGTATTACATTATTTACTGGATCATGTAAATATACTTTTATTTTTGGTAATGATGTTTCTGAATCATCTTTTTGGCTATTATAATTATTATATAATCCGTCATTCCATACACTACCTGATACTTTTGAATATTTTATTTCATTTTCGATTGTAAACCAGTTTGATTGGAATATATTACTTCCTATTTGTTCTTCATTTGGATCTGTCGCTTTTACAATTACTGGATATACACTTCCATAAGTTTGGTTATCTACTAAACTTATTACATTACCATTTACATCTTTTACAAATATATCTGTATTTCCATTATCTTTTATAAATAATGTTTTATCTGTATCATATAACAAATCTGGTATAATAATTTGTCCATTTATATTTGTTGTATATGTTACTGAATCTACTACAACTTCTGTTGTATATGTTACTCCTCCATTTGTTGTGCTAGAATCTTCTCTCATTAGTCCATATACTTCAAATGATAATCCCTGTACTCCCTGTCCAGTTGTTTTATCAGTTATTTCTGCTAAGACTTTTCCAGTTTCATTAGATACTTGTCTTTTAATTGTTATTGGATATACGACTCCATAATCTGGATGGTTCATTGCTTTTACTACATTTCCATTACTATCTATGATTTGTCCATAATCTGCATCATCTACTACATATCCATTTGCTGGATTGTAAATTTCTTTAATATAGAAAGTTCTTTCTTCTGTATCTTTATCTAATAATAAATCATATACTCTTACTTCACCATTTTGATCTGTTGTATATCTTACTGATCCATTTGAACCATGTTTATCATCTGGTAATAAATCTAAAATTTCTACAATAACTCCTGATAATGGCTCTTTTGTTACTGTGTCTATTTTCTTGAACATTAAGTTTCCTGTATTTTTCTTATTTGTTGCTGTTACAGTTATTAATGTATCGTTTGGAGATATTGTTACTTCATATGTATTTCCTATTTCTTGAGTATATCCATGAGGTGTTTGAATTTCTGTAATTGTATATGTTCCTGGGAATAGCATATCTATTTTTTCACCAGATGCTACTGTTCTACCATTTATTTCAAATATACATCCTGGTAAAACATTTCCTGTATCATAATCTGTTTTATTAATTTCAATTTTTTTAGGGAAGTTCTCTGGTCCAAAACTTGCATCATCTTCCCATGTATATGTTATTGGAATCTCTACATAGAATGTACTTGTATTTGTTCCTAATGAGCCTAGTCCTAATGCTGCAAATTCATAATATGGGTGGTCATTATCATGGTTCATTTGCTCTCCGACTTGTACTTGATGTGAACCAGTTTCATTTCCTTCCTCATCATAATCTGTTACTGTATCATAAACAGGTTCCATAAAACATTTACAATGACACCAATGAACTTCATTAGATGCTGTACATGAATATGGACTTGGGTGATGTATATCATCAAAATGTACTGCTGGTACCCAATCATAACTTGTACTCATTGATGTTACTTCTGTATATGTAGTATCACATGTTTTTACAGCTTCTATTGTTGCACCAAGTATAAATTCAGCTCCAGTACATGGTATTGATATTGTTCCTCCACCTGCAGGTACAACTCCAGAGCCACCTCCACCAGTGCATGTAACTGTTATTACAGTATCTCCTGGTGCTCCTGTTTGGTCATCAACTGTTACATTTGCTATAAATGTTGATTGTCCTGTTATTGTTAATGTTGCAGATATACTTATATCTCCTTTTGGTGTTCCATCATCATTAATAAAATCTTGGTATATATTCCATGATGTTGAAGAAGAACCACTTACAGAAACCCCATGTCCACCAGGACAAGGTACAGGAGCATCTTCAATATATCCTAAATTATCTAATTCATGCATTTGTTGCATAAACTCTTCAGTATATTCTCCTGCATAATTTCCATTTGGGTCATATATTACACCTTCATGGTTTTGTGTTGTTCCATCACTTTCTGTATGTTCAAAAGTAAAATGGTGGTCTGTGTTTTCATATACATTGTTATATGGTTTGTCTCCATAATCTGAATCATCATAAACAGGAACTGCATATGATTTTATATTAAATGCTAATGTAGTAAGTAATACCATAATAACTAATACTAGTTTTTTACTATCAGTATTTTTATCTATATTTTTAGATTTGTCTGTTTTATTCTTTTTATCTTTTTTTACTTTTTCTTTAGCTTTTTCTTCTTTATTTTCTTTTGTTTTGTGTTTTTTAGTTTTTTCTATTTTCTCTTTTGTTTCTTCTGAATCTGAACTTTCAGATGGTTTTTCTGTTTTTGATTTTTTGTTCTTTTTATTCATTATTTTATAAATTATAATTAGAACTATAATAACTCCTACAATTCCACCAATAATTCCTAAAACTGTTTTAATACCTGTAGATACAGCTATTAAAACTTCTGTAGAATCTGTATCATTTTCTGAGTTTTTATCTTCAATATGTTTAGCATTTTCACTTATTCCTATCTTAGTAACATTTTTAAATGTTCCGGCAGATTCATTTTCTAATGTTTTTGTTAAAATTAGTGTTGCCTCTATACTCTGTCCAGGTTGTATTTCCTGAGTTTTATAACTAGAATTGCTTAAGTTATAAGACATTGATCTTACCCAATCAGTATTTAACTCTGATTTAAAGTCTAATTGTTCAGGAATTTGTGCAATTATTTCATTTACATTTCCTGCAAGTTCTCCAACATTTGTTACTCTTATTTTATATTGTATTGTTACTGTAGAACCAATAAATTGTTTAGAATGTATTTCTATTTTTGCAAATTTCTTGTCATTATAAGTATATTCTTTAGTTCCTTTACTATTTGTTACAGTTATTTTTTCAACAAATTGTTCCATTTTTAAATCAAATGTTTTTATTTCCACTAAGCCTATATCTATGCTATTTGTATCTTTTGTGATATCCGTTGTATTGGTTATTCCAACTGTTTTTGTACCATTTGGTAACTTAACTATTCTTTGAATAAAATCACAGTTTGTTAATTCACTTACATCAGCTTTTTGATAATCTGTAATTGTATATTGAGTTGTATCAAATTCTACTAATACATAATATCTTCCTTCTGGTACATCATCAAATTGATATTTTCCATTACTATCTGTTCTTTTAGTAATTATTGCTCCTCTTTCATTTTGTAAAAATTGTTGTGTATCTAAATTATATAAATAAACTGTTAAACCTTCTTTAAATCCCTCTTCATTATCAAATTTTCCATTTTCATTTTCATCTAGCCAAGCTGAACCTGTAACAGAATATTTATTTGTTGTTGGTTCTTCTGGTTGATTTGGGTTATCTGGATTACTAGGATTATCTGGAGTTGTTGGATCTGTTGTTGGGTTATCTGGTAAATCTGGATTTTCTGGTGTTACAACAACTTCTTTTTCTCCAGTTTCTTTAAATACTTTATTTGTAATTATATTTGATTCTCTTGTTTTTATTTCCTCTCCAGCAATTGTTGCTTTATTTTCTATTATTTCATCATAATTTGCTTCTTCAATCAATTTTACTCTAGCTTTAATTTTAAGAGTAATTACCTCATCATTTTTTATGTTCATTGTTAATTTTATTCTAGGTTCTTCATTACTATCTTTTTGGTTTGCATCACTTATTTGATTTGCACTCCATACTCTATTAACTGGGGTAACTGTTAACTCTGGCTTACCTTCTGCATTAGTTGTTGTTCTTACTTCATTGTCATTATACTCAACTTCTTCCACCTTTAAAATATTTGGAATATAATCTTCAAAATTTACAACTGTATATCCACCAAATGAATCTTGTGCTTTTCCAACATTTTCAATTGTGTATACATATGTTAATTCATCTAAAGATTCTAATGTTTCTCCATTTCTTTCTGAAGATTGTGTTATTTTAACAGCTTCTCTTGAGCCTTCTGCTATTGTTTCATTTGATTTATAAACATTTCCACTATCTGTAGTAACATTTGCAGAAACTCTAACTTTGTAAGAATAGTTATCTATATCTTCTAATGAATTTACTGCTTTTGTAGTAAATCCTATTTGATATACTTCTCCCATTCCCTCAACTGGTATTGTTAATACTCCATCTTCACTTCTTTGATATTCTATATTTTCCCCTTCTGAAGAATAAACACTTTCAATTTCAAAGAATTCAGGTAATTTAATTGTTACTGTTGCATTCATAGGATCTAATTCTTCTAATCCCTTTAAATCATTTACTCTATATAAATTTAATAGATATTTCCATTTATTTCTTCCAGTGCCTGATTCACTACTTGTAAGTACAGCATTTATTTCACTTAATTTTAAATTATGAGTTATTTTGTATGTATTTATAACTTCATCATCAACTAATGTATCTATACTTACTTCTATATTTTCCATATAATTTGGATTTACATCTTTATCTACAGATTCTCCAGCATATTGATTATAAAGTTTATCTATAACATATTCAATTGCCTCTGTTATTTCTTCTTCTGTTGCATCTGGTTTTTCTTCTAATGTAATTTCTCTTAAAACTTTTCTTCTAAGTTCCCATCTTTCAGCATCTTTTAAAGACTCATATCCTTCTGTTCCTGTTACTCTTTCTCCCATTTCAGCTAAATAAGTAGTCATAACTCTATCATGTAATTCTCTTGTATCTAACCCCTCTATTGCTTGTAATTCAAAAGAATATTCTTTAGTTTCTCCTGCTGTTAATATATCTACATCAATTTCATATTTTTTTAATTCAGAATCAGAATTATATCCATATCCAAATTCACCTTGTTTCATAGGTACATATTCTAAAAAGTCTGGTATATTTGCTACAATTTTTATATCATTTACTTTTTTATCAGAAGTATTTGTAATTTTAACTTCATATTTTATTATTTCATTTTCATAAATAATATCATCATTATTTAATACTGTATCTCCTCTAATAGCTTTTGTTTCTACTAGAATTCCTTCAGCATAATTTTTTGTGCCTTCTGTTTCATCTATTTTTTCTATTGTTTTTATTTCTGTAGAGTTTACAACTTGTATTTCTTGGTTATATGTTGCTTCTCCACATTTCATAATTAAATTTGTTGTTTTAGAAGTAATATCTTGTTTTAATATAATATTAGCTACAATTCTAATATTTGCTCCTTTTACTATACCACCTATTTGATGTTTTGTTTGTTTTCCATTTAAAGAAACTTTTATTACTTGGTTTCCATTCTCATTTGTTTCTACAGTATATTCTCCTAATGTTAATTCATCTTCATATAATAATTTAACATCATCTATTATTACCTTTTCTACTTCTGAAGGTAATTCAAAATATACTGTTGGATTTTCAAACAATTTACTATCTTCAGTATCTGTTTCTAAAACTCCTGTTATTATAACCTCATTTTGTACTTTATTAGTAAATTGATTGTAATTTAAACTCATACTAATTTTTTCTGTAGTTTCTGTCGCTGTTGATTGTTGGTTTTCTGTAACTTCAACTGCAATAGATGCTACTGTTAAAAAATTAGTATTAAAGAACATCGCAATTAACAATAAAACGGCACATATTTTTTTGATAATTGTTAAGTTGTTCTTTTTGTCTAATTGTTTAATCATTTGTTTTTACCCCTTTCAAAAAGCTTGTTAAAAAACTAAGCTTATAAATATAACACTTTTAACCATATTTTTGCATATAAAGTTTTTAATGTCAACATTCGACTATTTCCGATTTTTTCTATTCACTTAAGGAAGTACATTTTACCAAAATTTATTACATTTTTATTATTTTTTTGTTACATTTTGTCAAAATAATTGGTCTATTTTTCTAAAAATGTTAGGGAATACTTATGTTTGAGTTCTATAAAACAAGAATAGCAAGGTTTTTTCCTTGCTATTCTTAAATTTTTTATCAATTTTTTTCTTTTGTATTTTTAATATTTTTTCTTAAGTTTCTTGTTCTTTAGATTATTTATTTAGCACTTTCTTTTTAATAAATATTACACCTATTACTAGAACAATTAATCCTATTCCTATTGTTGTTATATATATGATATTTGATATTATCACACCAGTTGGTGGTGTAATTGTTGTTCTTACACTATCCTCATCTGTCTCTTTTGCATGTTCTGGTATTAAATTTCCTGGTGTTGTATCATTTACTCTATTATACGTATTTTCATTTTTGTCTTTATTTTGGCTATATCCTATATATTCTAGTATCTCTACATCATTTGTATATTTCATTTCATCACTTGCTGAAAGTAATTTACTTACATCATATTTTATTGCTTTTGTTTCTCCTATTGGTACTAATGAATCATTTGGATCTGAGAATGAGTCTGATGTAAATAGTATATATTTTCCCTCTACTAAAGCCTTTTCAACATCTTCTGTAATTAATCTATATGTTTTTTCTCCTGTTGCTTCCATTACTTTATGTTCTGTTAAGTCTTTTACTTCAACTACGTCCCATCCTCCTCTTTTTAATTCATCTAAGTCTACATCTATATCTGGTGTTAAGTAATCTCCTAACATTCCTATTCTTACACCTACAGGCATACTTCCTTTTTCTCCGTAATAATAGTAATTTCTTTCATTAGCTACATCTGTATCATTTGTTATTGCATAAATTGGATAATCTAATTCAGAATCATTTGTTATAGAAATTGTGTATTCTTGTTTTATTGTTGAACCATTTATTAACTCTGTATCCATTTCTATTGGCACAAAATCTTCTATTCCTGGTCTTACATATGGTAAGTCTGAATCTGGATTACTTGGATCTCCTTTTATTAATACTTGACCATTTCCTAATGTTAACTCTAAGTCTGTTGTTTGTTTATCTACTCTTAAATTTACAATTGGTCTTTCTATTAATCCAAAATCTATGTTTTGTAATTTGAATTCATGGTCTATTATTCCATTTTCTTGTGAACTTAATGTTGAATCTATATTTTGATCATTAAATTGTTCAACACCTAGTTGAATATATGGTGTATATGCTTCCATTTCTGAATATGAATATTTAGAACTATCATTTACGTTTTCATTATTTAATCTTGCTGATTGTTCATGATATGCTCTATATTCTACATCATCAACACCATCTGAATATCTTGTTCCTAAATTGTCATTTAAGAACCATGATGTTTCTGTATCTCCTTCTGACCAATCTCCATTTAAGTGTGGTATTCCATCATTTGATGTATTTATTGCTTTTCTTATATAATCTGATGTTATTATTGTAGATTTATATTCTCTTGCTTTTATTGGGTCATTTTTAACTTGTGTTCCATTGTTGAAGATTAATGTACTCTTTCCTTCTCCACTTATATTTTCTCCATATGTGTATCTTATTACATAGTTATCTGCTACTACACCTTCAAATGTGTAATTTCCGTTTTCATCTGTCCATGTTACTGCATCTTCTATTAATGGTTGTTTTCCCGTTCCATCTGTTTTATATAATTTAGATACTTCATATGTGTGTTTTGATGTTACATTATCTCTTGCCATTGTAGAATCATACATTTCATTTGCTCCTACTGGTACTAACAATAATTCTACTTTTACATTTGACATTACACTTTCACCATCATCATATATACCATTTCCAAGTCTTTGGTTTTCTGCTAATTTTTCTTCTTCTGCTTTATCTTCAAATACTGTTCCTGATATTGATGTTTGACTTCCTGTTGTAAATATTATTGTTGGTGCTATTGTTGTGTCATCTTCAAATGTATCTGTTATAAATCTGTTTTGGTCATCTATTTCTACTTGTGCATTTCTTGGTGCTGAATCTTGGTCTATACTTGCATATTCATATAATGTTGTATCATTTCTTCCTTGTAATTTTTCTTCATTATTTGAATATGTACTATATGATTTTATTTCTGCCATAAAGTCAAGTTTTAATCCTGTATATGTTTCTCCATTTAAGTTTAATACTATATTATCTTGTAAAATTGTAGCTATAACATCTGCTTTTGCTCTAAATGTTACTTCTAATACTTCTTGGCTCTTATTATTTATTGTTTTATTTGGTAAATTATTTAAATTTAATATTAATTCTTTCATTGTACCATTTATATTTGTTCCATCTGTTGTTTGTACTGCTGGTTCGCCTTCGAAGTTGTATGAAATAGCTTCTAATTCACTATTGTAATTTACTGTTATTTCATTTATTTTTGATTTTAATGTATCTGAATTATTTTCTAAGTATATTTTATATGTTACATCTGCATATACATCTCCATTTTCTCCTGTTGTTCCATTATTTCCACTATATACTATTGTAGATTCATGTGTTAATCTTTGATAATACATGTTTTTAATGTTTTGGAATCTTTCTTCTAAGTTTGTATCATCACTTTGTACAATTAATGTTCCATATTTATATACATGGTTATATCCATTTACATTTAAATCTATTCTTGCTAAATCACTTTCTATTTCTAAGTCTACTTGTTCTCTTAAGTATAATCCTAAGTTTACTGCTTTTATTTCATCTGAATATCCTGTTGTATTTCTTATTGGGTCATAATATGTTTTAAAGTCATAATTTTTATATGTTGTTGCTTTTATGTGATATATGTCTTCTCCATATGCTTCTGGATTTCCTTCTGGTGTTTGCATATTTTTTCCATATTGTATACTTGATCTATGTTGTTCTTCACTTTGATAACTTATTTGGTCTGGATATTCTGTTCCTGCTGGATCTATTACTTTTCCTGTTGATTCTCCATTACCATTTATTTGATCTTTTGCATCTATTATTGAGAATCTTTCATTTAATTGTATTCTTTGTGTTGCATCTTCATCAGAATTTCCTGATGATATTTCTTCTGATGCTTTTGATACATCATATAGTTTTGGATCTGAATTTAAATCTACATTTCTGTATTTTACACCATTGTATTCAAATTCTACCCAATATTCACTTGCTCTTCTTAATAATACATGTGTATCTTTGTAGTTTGCATCATCTGATCCTGGTGTTGTACCAAAGTCGTATGTTTTGTCTGTTCTTATACCAAATACATAATTTCCATTATCATCTGTCCATGTTTCGTGTACTACATTGTTTACTGGGTCATGTAAATATACTTTTACTTTTGGTAATCTTATATCAGAATCTTCTAGTAAATTATTTCTTGCATTATATTGTCCATCATCCCAAACTGTACCAGAAACTTTTGCATATTTCATTTCATTTTCTATTGTGAATATATTTGTTTGGAATATATTACTTCCTATTTGTTCTTCATTTGGATCATTTGCTTTTACAACAACTGAATTCCCTGTTATAACATTTCCAAATTGGTCTCTTATTTCTACATCTCTTCCTGATGTATTTGTTACTGTAACTGTTTGGTCTGATGTATATAAGAAGTCTGGTACTATAATTTGTCCATTTACATTTGTTGTATAAGTAACGGTAGGAACAGCTACTTCTGTTGTATATGTTGCTCCTCCACTTGTTGTACTTGAGTTTGGTCTCATGAATCCAGTAACATCAAATGTTAATCCCGAAACTCCTTGTCCTGTAGATTTATCTACAGCTTGTATTAAAACTTTTCCTGTTTCATCAGATACTTGTCTTTTTATTTTTAATTCATAAACAACTCCATAATCTGGATGATTTATAGCTTTTAGTTCGTTTCCTTCACTATCTATTATTTTTCCGTAATCTGCATCATCTACTACATATCCATTTGCTGGGTTGTAAACTTCTCTTATGTAGAATGTTCTTTCTTCTGTTCCTTCATCTAGTAATAAGTCATATACTCTTACTTCTCCATTATCATCAGTAGTATATCTTACTACTCCATTTGAGCCATGCTTGTCCTCCGGCAATAGATTTAATACTTCAATAACTACTCCTGGTAATGGTTCTTTTGTTACCATATCAACTTTTTTGAAGTATAAGTTACCTGTAACCTTTTTGTTTGTTACTGATACTGTAACTAAAGTATCATTAGCTGATATATCTACTGTGTATGTTTTTCCAATTTCATAGTTATATCCATATGGTGCTTCAATTTCTGTTATTGTATGTGATCCTACAAATATCATGTCTATTTTTTCACCAGATGCTACTGTTCTTCCATCTATTTCGAATACACATCCTGGTAAAACATTTCCTGTGTCATAATCATATTTATTTATTTGAACTTTTTTAGGAAAGTTTTCTGGTCCAAAACTTGTGCTGTCATCCCATATATATGTTATTGGTTTTGTTATTCTAAATGTAGAACTACATGAAGTTCCTCCTAAAGGTAATCCATAAAAATCATAATAAGGATGATCATTATCATGGTTCGTATGACATTCTTGTTTTGTACCTGTTGTTCCATCATCATTTTCTACTTCTACATCTTCACATTCTTCATAACATGCACAATGGCACCAATGAACTTCATTAGATGCTGTACAACCATATGGAGATGGACTATGTATATCAGTAAAATGTACAGCCGCTTGATATTCAGCAGTTGTTGTTATTTGAGTTACTTCAATATATGTTGTATCACATGTTTTTACTGCATCTATTGTCGCACCTAATATAAATTCTGCTCCAGAGCAAGGTATTGAAATTGTGCCTCCTCCTGCAGGTACAACTCCAGTTCCTCCTCCACCTGTACAAGTTACTGTTATAACTGTATCTCCTGGTGCTCCTGTCCAATCATTTACTGTTACATTTGCTAAAAATGTTGATTGTCCTGTTATTGTTAATGTTGCAGATATACTTATATCTCCTTTTGGCGTTCCATCGTCATTAATAAAGTCTTGATATTCATTCCACTTAGTTGTAGAAGTACTTGATATAACTCCATGTCCCAGTGGGCATGGTTGTTTTCCTGCAATCCAACCATTAGCATTTAATTCTGCAATTTCTGCCATTCCCTCTGGAGTTAATGCACCAAGGTCATTACCAAAAGCATCCCATCCCCAACCAGTTACTGGTTCGCCAGTAGCTGGATTTATATTGGTAATAGTTTGGTTTGGAACAGCACTTTGAACATTATCAGCAAAAGCTCTTGAATTAAATCCTAAAACAGTAAACATCATTAAAATAATTAAGAATGTTTTTTTATTAATTCCGCTCTTTTTGCTTAAAATTTTATAGATAATTGTTAAAATTACTATAAATCCTATTATTCCAGCAATTATTCCCATAGCTTGTTTTATTCCTGTTGATACACCAATTAATACTTGTGTACTATCTGTATCATTTTCTGTATTTTTGTCTTCTATATGTTTTGCATTTTCACTTATTTCTATTTTTGTTACATTAGTAAATGTTCCTGCTGATTTATCATCTAATGTCTTAGATAATATTAATTTTGCTTCTAAGCTTTCACCTGGTTGTATTTCTTGTGTTCTATAACTTACATTACTTAAATTATATGACATAGATTTTACCCAATCAGTATTTAACTCTGAATGGAAATCTAGTTGTTCAGGTATTTGTGCAACAATTTCATTTACACTTCCTGCTAATTCTCCAACATTTGTTACTCTTATTTTGTATTCTATTACAACTGTAGAACCAACAAATTGTTTTGAATGGATTTCTATTTTTGCAAATTTTTCATCATTAAAATTATATTCTTTTGTTCCTTTACTATTTGTTACTGTTATTTTATTAACAAATTGTTCCATTTTTAAGTCAAATGTTTTTGTTTTTATTAAACCTATATCTATATTTTCTGTATTTTTATTTAATTCTATTGTATCTGTAATACCTACTATTTTTTGTCCATCTGGTAATTTGGCTTGTCTTTGTATAAAATCACAGTTTGTTAATTCGCTTACATCTGTTTTTTGATAATCTGTAATTGTATATTGAGTTGTATCAAATTCTACTATTACATAATATCTTCCTTCTGGTACATCTTCAAATGTATATCTACCGTCATTATTTGTTTGTTTTGTAATTATTGCTCCTCTTGAGTTTTGTAAAAATTGTTGTGTATCTAAATTATATAAATATACTGTTAATCCTTTTTCATATTGTTCTCCATCATCTATTTTTCCATTTTCATTATCATCTAGCCATGCTAAACCTGTAATTGAATATGTATTTGTTGTAGGTTCATTTGGTTGATTTGGATCTTCTGGTTGTTCTGGAGTTGTAGGATCTGTTGATGGGTCATCTGGTAAATCAGGATTTGGTGGATTTACAACAACTTCTTTCTCTCCAGATTCTTTAAATACTGTATTTGTAATAATATTTGATTCTCTAGTTTTTATTTCCTCTCCAGATACTGTTGCTTGGTTTTCTATTATTTCATTATATTCCTCTTCTTCAATTAATTTTACTCTTGTTTTTATTGTTAAAGTTATACTTTCTCCATTTTTTATATTTAATGGTATGGTTATTCTAGGCTCTTTACTACTATCTTTTTCATTTGCTTCTTTTAATTGGATTCCATTCCATACTCTGTTAACTGGTGTTACTGTTGTTACAAATTTACTGCCTTCTTCTTCAACTGTATTTCTAACATCATTATCATTATATTGTACTTCTAATATTTCTAATATATTTGGAATATAGTCTTCAAAATTAACTGCTGTATAACCTCCAAAACTTTCTTGTGCTGAACCTATATTTTCTATTGTATATACATATGTTAGTTCATCTAATGGTTCTAATTTTTCTCCATTTTTTTCTGATGTTTGTGTTATTTTTACTGCTTCCCTTGAACCTTCTACTACTACTTCATTAGATTTATATTCATTTCCTCTTCCTCCATCTACTGAAACATTTGCAGAAAGTCTTACTTTATAAGAATAATTATCAGTATCTTCCATTAAGTTTTTTGTTTTAAAAGAAACTAATAATGGATATGTTTCATTCATTTCCTCAATTTTCATTGTAACTAATCCATCTTCACTTATTTCATAAGGTAATTCTTCCATATGATCTAATAATGAATATATTTTTTCTATTTCAAATACTTCTGGTAATTGAAAAGTAACTGTTGCATTTACATTTTCTAATTCTTCTAAACCAAATAATTTATTGATTCTATATAAAGTTAAATAACAGTTCCAGTTGTTCCTTGCTACTGTTGATTCTGAGCATGACATTCTTATATTAATTTCATTTAATTTTATACCATGTGTAATTTTATATGTACTTACATTTTCATCTTTTATTAATGTATTTATTTCTACTTCTACCTTTTCTACATAATCTGGGTTTATGTCTGTATCACGTATTACTTCTATTTTGTCTGAATTTGGATCATATACTTTTTCATTAATATATTCAAATGCTTCTAATGCTTGTTCTTCTGTTGAATTTGGGTCAATTTCTAATGCAATTTCTCTAACAACGTTTTTTCTAAATTCATATCTTTCATCTGGTGTCATTGTATCGAAACCATCTGCATTTGTAACTCTTTCATCTAATTCATCAACATATATTTCCATTACTTTATCTTTAAAATCTCTTGTATCTAAGTCATCTGTTGGTTGTAATTCAAAAGAATATTCTTGTGTTACACCTGGTTCTATACTTCCAACTTCTATTTCATGTTGCTTTACACTTGAATCTGGAGCAGTTCCATAACCTATATCACCTGGTTTTAGAGAAACATACCCCATATGTTCTGGAATATTTACTACAATTTTTATATCATCTATTCTTTGGTCTGTAGTATTTGTTACATTTATTTCATATTTAATTATTTCTAATTCATAAATGATATCGTCATTATTTAATACTGTATCTCCTCTAATAGCTTTTGTTTCTATTAAAAGACCATTAGCATATGATTTTGTTCCTTCTAAATTATCTACTTCTGATAATGTTTTTATTTCTGCAGAGTTTACTATTTCTAGTTTTTCTTCATATATTGCTTCTCCACATTTCATTGTTATATTTGTATCAACAGATTCTATGTCTTGTTTTAACATTATATTAGCTACTACTCTAATATTTGTTCCTTTTATTATTCCATCTGTTTGATGCTTTGTTTGTTTTCCTTTTAAAGAAACTTTTATTTGTTGGTTTCCATTTTCATTTGTTTCTACTGTATATTCTCCTAATGTTAATTCTTCATCATATAATACTTTAACATCTTCTATTATTACCTTTTCTACTTCTGGTGGTAATTCAAAATATACAGTTGGATTTTCAAACAACTTACTATCTTCTGTGTCTGTTTCCAACACACCTGTTATAACAACTTCGTTTTGTACTTTATTTGTAAGCTGATTATAACTTAAATTCATACTAATTTTTTCTGCTTCTGCTGAATTTGAGCTTGCTAAAGCATCAACTGCAAGTGATGCAATTGTGAAAAAATTAGTATTTAAAAATAATGCAATAAGCAATAAAATTGCACACATTTTCTTGATAATTTGTGCATTATGTTTTTTCTTAGTTTGCATTTGCTTAAACCTCCTTTGTGAACTTATAGTTACTAGAACTACATTTAACTATTATTTTTTTACTTTACTTCATTGTCACACATATTATAGTTCATGTCAACATTCGACTATTTCCGATTTTTTCTATTCACTTAAGGAAGTACATTTTACCAACTTTTATTACATTTTTATTAATTTTTTGTTACAATTTGACAAAATAATATCCCATATTTTCTAAAACAGTTAGGGAATACTAGTTAAAATGTCATTTAAAATTTACAATCTCTTCACAAAAAGTTATAGAATTTAATAATTTTTATGATATATTATTAGTAAAAATTTTAAGGCAAGGCAAAAAAAATATGGAATCTATTTATTAGACTCCATATTTTTTATTATTTGTTATTTTATCAACTTTTTTAGTTATTGTATTTTTTCAATGTTATAATACAAACCTCTTAATTAATACAATTCCTACTAATACAATTGCTAATAATCCTAAACCTAATCCAAAGAAGGTTTTTGCAATACCTGTTGAAACTGCTAATATAACTTGTGCTGTATCTATATCATCTTCTCCTGGTACTTGATTATCAGGTGTTGAATCTTTATCTGGAACATCATGTTCATTATCATCTTCTGATATTTCTGCTGTATTTGTTTTTAGTGCTAAGTTATTTTCTCCATTTATCCATGTTAATATAACTTCTACTGTTGCACTTTCTCCTGGTTGTAATAATGTTCCTTCAAGTAGTCTTGTAGAAATAACATTGTTTCCTTCATCTGTCCATCCTGGATTGTCTGCTGCTTCAAATCTTAAGCCTTCTGGTACATAATCTGTTATTTCTGTTGCATATCCTGCAATATCTCCTTCATTGGTTATTTTTATTCCAAATCCGAATTTTACTACAACATCACTTAGTTTTTTTCTGTGTAATTCAACTTTTACAAGTGGTTCTGGATCTTCTGTTCCATCATATCCTGTTTCAGATACTTTTTCTTGACCATCTTCTATAACAATTACTTTTGTTACATATTTTAGTAATGCTAAATCAAAATATTCTACTTTAACATTTTCTATGTCTTGGTCATCTTCTCCTTCATTCCACTCATCTGGAGTTGAATCTTCATCATCTATTTCTTCTCCATCTTCATCTGTATCATCAGATATTTGTGCATGGTTTGTTATTATATAAGAATTTGAGTTAGGATCTTTTACTTTAAATGCTATTTGTACATCATGATATGATAAGTTATCTATATTTCCATCAAATGCATTTAGTAAAAATTCTCCATCTTCTGTTTCATTTTCTTTAGATAAATATGTTGTTTTTACTTTAACTGCTTCATCTACATTTTCTGTTTCATTTCCATCAGCATCATACATTTTCCATAAGTATTGGATATTTGTTTCATGTTCTGGTAAAAATTCTAAATATTCTGGAATATCATCTGTTATTTCACTTGCATATCCTGAAGTTTCTCCTTCATTATATACTCTTATTGTATATGTTACAACATCATCAACATGTAATAAAACAGGTTCTTTTGTATGTTCATATGTTATTTTACCATCTTCGTATTTTACTTGTGGTACTCTTGTTGTAACATCAGTTTCCCCAACTTGTGTGATGAATTTTCTTAGTGCTAAATCAAATACTGGTACATATATTTTTTCAAAGTCGTCATCGTCTTCGTTTCCTGGTACATAATCTTTTCCTATTTCTTCATCTTTATATGTTGGTAAGTCACTGTCTTCTGGTAAATATCCATCTTCTTCCATGTTGTCAGATTCTGAATCTATGTCTTCTTCTATTATTGTTTCTCCATATTTGTATTCAGATATTTCTGCTATATTTGTTAATTTATCTCCTTGTTGAACTTCTTCTGTTACAATACATTCTATTTTTACATCTGTATAGTCTAATTCCCCTGAAGTTTTATCAAATTTTTCTAGTTCTGTATTTGCTGTATAAGTTGTAATAACTTTTCTACCATCTTCTGATACTGTCCAGCCGTAGTCTTTATTTATTTGACTGTTTTCATCAAATTGTAAATGTGGTGGTAAATAGTCTGTTATTTCACTTGCATATCCATCTATGCTTCCTTCATTATATACTCTTATTGTATATATTACATGGTCTCCAACTTTTACTTTTAAAGGTTCTTTTGTATGGTTATATATTGCTGTTGTTCCTGTTCCATCTACTAATGGTGTTACATCTACATCTGGCTCTCTTGTATATGTTCCGTCATTATCTTTTAGTTCTTTATCATTTACGGCTGTAATGAATTTTCTTAAGCTTAAATCTAATGTTGGAATATATATTTTTTCAAAGTCGTCATCATCTTCGTTTCCTGGTACATAATCTTTTCCTATTTCATTGTCTTTATAATCTGGTAAATCCTTATCATCTGGTAAATAATTATCTTCTTCCATATTGTCTGATTCTGAATCTATGTCTTCTTCTACTATTGTGTCATCATATTTGTATTCAGATATTTCTGCTATATTTGTTAATTTATCATTTGGTTTTACTTGTGGTGTTACTATACATTCTATTTTTACATCTGTATAGTCTAACTCTCCTGTAGTTTTATCAAATGCTTTTAATTCTGTATTTGCTGTATAATTTGTTACTACTTTTCTTCCATCTTGTGATACTGTCCATCCGTAGTCTTTATTTATTTGGCTATTTTCGTCAAATTGTAAATATGGTGGTAAATAGTCTGTTATCTCACTTGCATATGCATCTATACTTCCCTCGTTATATACTCTTATTGTATATATTACGTGGTCATCTATATCTACTTGTACAGGCTCTTTTGTGTGATTATATATTGCTGTTGTATCTGTTCCATCTATTAATGGTGTTACATCTACATCTGGCTCTCTTGTATATGTTCCATCTGCTTCTTTTAGTTCTTTATCATTTACGGCTGTAATGAATTTTCTTAGACTTAAGTCTAAATATTGTAATTTTACTTTTTCTATGTCTTCATCGTCTTCCCCTAACCATTCATCTGGTGTTGAGTCTATATCATCTATTTCTTCTCCATTTTCATCTGTATCATCAGATATTTGTGCATAGTTTGTTAATATTCTATCTGATGTTTGAGGTTCTACTACTTTACATAGTACTGGAACATCTATGTAATCTGGGTTTTGCTCACTTATATTTCCATCTGGATTTAATGCTTGTAATAAAGCTTTTTCTCCTTTTTCTTCTGCCATTCCGTCTTTTTTAAAGTAGTCTGTTGTAATTACTGTTTTTCCTAATGAGTCTTGATAACTTTCTACATTCCATAAGTAATCTGCATTTATACTACTATCTACTACATATTCTAATCCTTCTGGAATTGAGTCTTTTATTAGGCTTGCATATCCATTTATTTCTCCATGATTATATACTCTTATTGTGTATAATACATAATCTCCAGTTTGTACTAGTACTGGTGTTTTATCATGGTCTTTAAACATTACTGTATCTGTAATTTGTTCTCCATTTACTGTTGTTCCAACTTGGTCTCTATGGTAAATTCCAGTTACTATTGGTGCTCTTGTAAACGTTTTTCCATCTGCTTCTAGTAAATATTCATCATCTTCTATTGTAGGTCCATCATGACTTACTGCTGCTATAAATTTCTTTAAGCCTAGATCAAATATTTTTTTCTCTGGTAATAGTTCTAGTTTTTCAAAGTCATCATCATCTTGTTCACCCTCATAATATTTATTACTATCTCCTAATTCGTCTTTTTTGTAATCATCTTTTCCTGTATATCCTACATCTTCTCCTGATGTATTTAATGAACTATTATTTACATTTGGAGAGTTGTCTGGTTGTGAATCTCTATCATCAATATTAGAGTCGTTAGAGTCTTCTGCTATCCATGCAACATTTGTTAGTGTTACTGTATTTTCTTTTATTTCGCTTTCATCACCTGTTGAAATAACTGGTGTTTCTTGTGTTACTCTACATTTAAATGTTATTGTTTCCCAATCTAGTTCTTCTCCAACAACTGTATGTGCTTTTAGGTCATTTACTTCTACAGAATCATCTATTGTGAATAATATTGTTTTTGGTTTTAATGTTTCTCCTCCAACTACTAAGCTTGATGATGTTGGATTATATGATGATTTGTATGTATTTGTTTTTCCATCTTTTCTTGTTGATGTATATACTCCACCATTTTCTTCTATAAATTGTAATCCATCTGGTAATTGGTCTATTATTTTACTTGCATATCCATCAATTAGTCCCTCATTATATACTGTTATAGAATATGTTACTATGTCTCCTGTTTTTATTGTTACAGGGTCTTTTCTATGTGCATAATGTGCTGTTGTTGATGTTGTATCTAATGGAGTTACTGTAACTACAGGTTTTCTTGTATCTATTGTTACTTTTTGTCCATCTCTTGTAATTTCTGCTATATTTTTACGTAATGCTAAATCGAAGTCTGTTGTGTCTGCTGTAAATTCTACTTCTATTGTTTCTGGTTTTCTATTAATTTCTACCAATGGTTGTTCTCCATCAAGTGTTATTTCTGTATCTGTTTCTGTTCCTTTTAGCCATAATGTTTTTTGTGTTGTTGTGTTTGTAATACTAACAGAAATGTTTACCTTATTGTTATTGCTTTTATCAAATGTTAAATAAAATTCTTGGTCATTTTTTATTAGTTCGTTTATGTCTGTTGCAATTTCATTTCCATTTACATCTGTAAATTTGTAGTCAACATTTTGTCCAGAGCCATTTTGTACTACTAGTTCTACATCATAATCTGTTGCTCCATTGTTTAAGATTTTTATTGGTCCTACTATATAATTTGTATCTTTTGAGATCATTGTAAGTTTATATTTTCCATCTTGTTGTGTTAATCCAGATGTATCTATACTAACTCCAGATTGTAATGTATAATTATTTGCATCTGTATATAAACTTGCTCCAGCTTTTGCAGAATCTACTAAGTAGTTATATAATTTAACTATTTGATCGTTTAAACATGTTCCTTTATCTCCAAGGAATCCATTATCTGCATATACTTCATATGTAAGTCCAGAATCTTCTGTTTTTGTCATCCAACCTGTATATCTTGTTCCGTCTGGAGTAACTCCTTCTGTGTAATTATTATATATTTCTTCATTTCCTAATAAATAATTTGTAAAATACCATATTACAGCTTTTTGAACTGCTATTACTTCTGTTTCTGAAAGTGGTGTTGGCTCATTATACATTGCATAGAAATTTGCATCTATACCTGCTTTTGTTAAATAATCTGTAATATTCTCTCCTGGTATATAAAAATTATCTAATAACCATAATAATTCTCTATATACTGGTCCACTTGGGTCTAAAAGCTCTTTTATTAAGTCGCTATTTCCATTATCCACCAATCTATCTAATAAGCTTTGTCTTTCTTTTTGTAAATCATAATATAAATTATATTCTACAATTCCTTCTGGATTTCTTCCATTATCCCATGTTTCTCCATAATCTGCCTTAATACAATATAAGTTTCTTGGATTTGTTACTTTATCTGTAATATTATTGGAATTATATTGGTTTAATTCCCATATATATTTTCCATTTATTTGGATTGGGTCTCCAATTCCATATCCTATTCCGGAATCATTTGCTTTTCCTAAGTTTACATATATTGTAGCATCATTTTTGGCATAACTTATTACATATGTTAGTGATACACATAATATTGCTATTATTGCTACAAAAAGCCAGATTTTTCTTTTCATAATCAATTCTTCCTTTCTTAATGTCTTAAACTATATTTTATTTTAAAATAAAATTTTTATGTTTTTAACTTTATTTAAACTTAGTGTTTCAAAAAAATTATATGTTTTATATATTTTCTATAAAATATAGCTAGTTTCATACATAATATATTATACTTTATTTTGTCAATAAAAGTCAATGGAAATTTGAATATTTTAGGACTTTTTGTTAATGAATATAAGTCTTTTATAATCTAGTAACGAATTTTTTAGTTTTTTCATAATATATTTAATAAGAACTATTAGAACAAATAAGAAAATCTTTGATTTTCTTTAATTTGTTCTCGCCCGATTTGAATTTTCGACTGCAAGGAGAAAATCTCAAAGAGCTAGCGATTGTAGCTTTTTATACAACAGGAAAGTATAACTTTCCTATTGTATAAATAAAAGGCCAACCGTTTAAATATATTTTTTATATCTATATTTGCTTTACGGACTAACTAAGAAAGGAATGATTTTTATTATGGACAAAAATATGAATAATTTAATTGATAATGTAAAAAAGATGATTGATAATGGGAATATCCCACCAGAATTACAGCAAATGATAAATAATTTTCAGAGCCAACCAAATAATGTTTCTCAAGAGTACAAAAATTCAGTTCAAAATAGCTCTGCAAATCAAAATTCTAATCCTACAAATAGTAATTTTGATGTCAGTTCTCTTATGAATCAAATTCCGCCTGATATGCTTAATAATTTAAGTTCTATGTTAAATTCAAGTAATTCTAGCAGTTCAAATACTGCACAGAATTATAATAATAATTCTCAAAATAGTTCTAGTAATAACAATAATTTTAACATAGACATAAATACTATAATGAAAATGAAATCTATTATGGAAAAAATGAATAATAATGATGACCCTAGAGCTAATTTATTATATTCTCTAAAACCATATTTACGTGATAGTAAAAAAGAAAAAGTTGACCAATATGTTAATATGTTAAATATAACAAAAATAGCTGAATTTATGAATAATAATGATGATAAAAAGAAATAAATTTTATATTATGGTTTGAACAAAACAAATAAAGTTATTAGTTTGAAAGAATTTCTTTCATTACTTTGTTTGCTTAGGAAAGGAATGTGAGTTTATATGCCAAATTATTATAGGTTTCATTTACCTTTTCAAAATTATAGACCTTATAGAAAAATTGCATATTACCCAAATCAACATCAAAACATAAGATCCTTTATGAATAAAGGATCTGCTTTTAACAATTTTCAAAATAGTAATAACATAAATAATATAAACAGTAATATCAACAATAACAATACGTCTAGCAATTTAGATAATACTAAAAAATCATATTATTGTGAAAATTTAAAATCTAATTCTTTTTCTAATAATGAAAATATAGAAAAAGGTAAATTCTCTAAGAATTTACCCCCTAATTCTGATTTTGTATTAGATTTATTTGGATTGCATTTATATTTTGATGATGTTTTAATTTTAGGTCTACTATTTTTTTTGTATAAAGAAGATGTTAAAGATGAAGGATTATTTTTAGCTTTAATTTTGTTGCTCATTAGCTAGTTTCTATATATGCTTATTTGATGTAATCATTATAATAATTTTAGATTTACTTAGTTTTGTATAATATAATTAATTATAATAATTTTACATTACCAAGTTTCTATTTTTATTTTATTACCTTTTACACATATAAATGCTCTATGAACTGATAATTCTTCATTTTTATCTATTTCTCTAACAATGTTTGATATTCTTACTTGAACTGCATCTAAGAGTCCAGCAGTAACAATTGCTCCTTTATTTCCTTTTGCTCCAGCATGTGCTAATCCTCTTAATGCTCCTTGTACTATTATATTATCTCCTGCTACAACCTCTGCTCCTGCATTTACATCACCTATTATCACTATACTTCCATCAAATTCAAGTCTTTGGCCAGAGCGTAATGAGCCTGTATGAAATAATGTTTCTGAATTTTCTATATTTTCTTTATAACTCCTTATTATGCTGTGTAACCCTAAACTTGTAGGTGTGTCAAATGATACTGTTACATTTAAATGTTCTGTAATATTGCTTTTTACTTCTTGTAATTCATCATCAGATAATATTTTTCCTGTTACCCTAATAGGAGTTTTTTCGTCTTTATATAATTTTGCTAATTCCACCATTTTTTCATCTAATTCATTTATTATTTCTTCTTTTGTTGCATTATCTTCTATTTTAACCAGAGTTTCTTCTTTTTTTAAATTTATACTAATACAACTCATTAAATTTTCCTCCATAAATATTATGTCTTATCTCATTTGTTCTGTATAAGGAATTGCTGTTAAACTTTCTTCTACAGATGATGTTTCATTCATTCCAAAATATTGGTCTAGCACATCTCTTGCTACTTCTGCAGCATAATTTCCATGTCCACCATTTTCTACTAATACAACTACTGCCACTTCTGGATTTTCATATGGTGCAAAACATACAAACCATGCATTTACAATATCTTTTTGATTTTCATCAACACCTGCTTCTGCAGATCCTGTTTTTCCTGCAACTTCTACTTTAAAATCTTTAAATCTACTATATGCTGTTCCTCCTGCTTCACTTGTTGCCATTCTCATTCCTTCTCTTGCAATTTGTATATTTTCTGGATTTATTTGAATTCCATCATCAGTATTATCTATTCCTAGTTTTTGATTTACAAAATTATCAATTTCTTCTTTTGGTACTTCTGTTCCATCTGCATTTAATATTGTTTTTACAATTGTTGGTTGTACAATTGTTCCTCCATTTGCTATTGAAGATATATATTTAGCAATTTGTACAGGTGTAAAGCTATTATCACCTTGTCCTATTGATGCATTTAATGTATCTCCTGGTCCCCAACCCTCTTCTCTTTGTGCTAATGTTCCTGTTTGTTCACTTGGTAGTTCTATTCCTGTTTTCTTTCCTAATCCAAAGTGTAATGCATATTTAGAAATTGCATCTATTCCTGTTCTATCTCCAGTTTCGTAGAAAAAGTAGTTACAAGAATGTTGTAATGCTTGTGTTACATTTACATATCCATGTCCTCTGTGATAACTTGTATAATACCAACATTTCATTTCTAGCCCATATTTTCTATATACTCCTGTATCATTTATTTTTTCTTTTGGTGTAATTGTTCCAGATTCTAGTCCTGAAATTGCTGTTATCATTTTAAATATTGAACCAGGTTCATATGTTCCTTGTATTGCTTTGTTTAATAATGGGTGTGTTTTACTATCATTCATGTAATTCCATTTATCTGTTTCTAATTTTCCAACAAACCATTGTGGCTCATATGATGGATAACTTGCCATTGCTAATACATCTCCGGTATTTACATCCATAACAACTGCAGATCCTCCTCTTGCATCATATGTTTCTGCAAATCCTCCAGATTTTATTTTTTCTACACAATTAGCTAATGCTTCTTCTGTTACTTTTTGTAAATTTGCATCTATTGTTAATACAACATCACTTCCTGCTATTGCATCTTTTGTTGTATATTCACCTGTAATTGTTCCATCTACAGACATTTCTACTTGTTTTTCTCCACTTGTCCCTTTTAAATATTCTTCAAATACCGCTTCTATACCTGTTTTCCCTATAATATCATCCATTTCATAGGTATCTTTTCTTTCTTTATATTCATCATCACTTATCGTTCTAGTATATCCTATAACATGTGCAGCAAGTGTTCCATTATTATATGTTCTAACTGATTTTGTATCTATACTTACTCCAGGAAATTCACTATTCCTTTCATTTATTTGAGCAACAACTACATCATTTACATCTTCCGCAATAGTTATTGACTTTGTTGCACTATATCCTGTGGTTGCAATTAAATATCTTATTGAAATTATTTTTCTTATATCTTCTACATTATCATTTGTAATTTGGTATTTTGATTTAAATTTATTAAAAGCTTCTTCTGCAGTTGCTTCTTGTTCTATTTTATTTTTTTCTTTCCAATTTTCTAGTTCTTCTCCAGAAATAGTATATTCAAATGGATTTATTTTTATTGGAAAATCATCTTTATAACTAACTTGTTGTTCATTTAGTAAATTAACTAAATTTAATATGCATTTATTTAAATCTTCATCTGAAATATTAGTTTTTATTAGCTCTATATTATTTACAGCCCTAACTCCAGCAAGCTCATTTCCACTTCTATCTAAAATTGAACCTCTAGATGAATCTATCTTTATAACTCTTGATAATCTAGTATTTGATTGTTCTCTATAAGATTCTCCATTTACTATTTGCAAATTAAATAATTGAGCAATAAGAATTATTCCAATTGCATATACAAGAATTACAATTATATTAAATCTTAAATTAATTTGTTCAACACCAACTTCTCTTTCCCATGTTGTATCTTTATCAAAACTAACTCTCTTGTTCAACTATTCACCCTCTTTCAAATTATAGTTTGTTTTTGTTTTACAATCACAATTTAAATTAAAAATATCTTGTTAAAATCTTATCTCCTTTTATTTCGCTTTCTACTTCATATCCAAAGTTACGTATTAGTGGATATAGTATAATTATTATAAATATATTATAAATTGTTTCTAATAAAAGTATTTTTATAAATGCTAATATTTCAACATTCATTTCAAAAACAAATATTTGTAGAGTATATACTGCAATTTCATAAATTATTGTACTTAATGCTCCTACAAAAACAATAATTAATCTGTTGTCTTTTGAAAAATTTTTGTCAAAAATTCCTGCTATAATTCCAACAAGTGCTAGGCATACTGATGTTATACCTATAGTTTTTCCAATCCATAAATCAATTAAAATTCCATATAAAATCCCATAAATTGTTGCTATACTTCTGCCTGTATATAGTCCTATAAATAATATTAATATAACAAACAAATTAGGTTTTACTCCTGCAATTGTAAAGTTTGTAAAAAATATAGATTGTAATAGATATATAAAAATAAATGCCAAAATTAGAAACACATGTATTAATAATTTTTTCATTTTAAATTTTATTCCTTTCTTATTTCCATTACTAAGCATATATTACTATTAAAGTATTTTTTAATAAAATTTTATTTAAATAGTATTATTGTTTTATAATTAATTCTTATAATTATTTTTTATTGTACTATTACAAGAACTGTTTCTAATTTATCAAAATCTACTGCTGTTTCTATAATTGCATATGAATCTATTTTATTAGTTCCATCAGATACACTTTTTATTCTTCCTACATATATTCCTTTGGTATATATTCCTCCCATACCAGAAGTTTCTACACTATCTCCTTGAATTACATTTGCATCTATACTTAAGTTTGTTGCTTTTAATGTTGATTCGTTTTCTATTGTTCCTTTACATATCATATTTTCTCTTGTTGTACTTGTTAAACAACTTGTAGAACTAGCACTATCTACTATTGTTTGTATTTTGGCTGTTGTAGGTGTTGTAGAAACAACATATCCTACTAGACCCTCTTCTGCTATTACTGTCATATTTTCTTTTATACCATTATCAGACCCTATATTTATTAATAGTGTTTTAGAATAATTACTTATATCTCTTGAAATTATTGTTCCTGGTATAGTTGTATATTCTGTATATTTTTCTGCCAAATTTAATTGTTGCTTTAATTGTTCATTTTCTGTTTTCATTACTTCAAATTCTCTTAAACTTTTTTCTAATTCACTATTTTGTTGCTTTAATTGTTCATTTTCTGCTTTTAAAGTCTCAATATTTTCAAAAAATTTATCATTATTATTTATTTTGTTTTTTAAATATGTTAAACCATTTTGAATAGGCACAACTACAACATTTGCAATGTTTTCAATTATAGAAGTGTTTTCTGTACTTTTATTTGTAAAAATAACAAGTAATACTAATATTATTATTGTTATTATTACTCCTATTGCACCAACATTCTTGTTTTTTTCCATACTAAATAATCATTCCTCTCTCAAGGCATAAATAGGCTGTAAAAAACTTTTTCCAACCTTTTTCCTCTTTATCTTTTTCTAGCATTTTTTAAAACTGTTCTTAATTTTTCTATTTCTTGTAATGTTTTACCTGTTCCTCTAACAACACAATCTAGAGGATCTTCCGCAACATATGCGGGCATTCCAGTTTCTAAACTTATTAATTTATCTAAATTTTGTATTAATGCTCCTCCACCAGATAATACAATTCCTTTTTCCATTATGTCAGAAGCTAATTCTGGTGGTGTTTTTTCTAAACTTATTTTTATAACTTCAACAATTTGTGCAATTGATTCTTTTATTGCTACTTCCACTTGGCTAGATGTTATTACATCTGTTCTTGGTAAGCCTGTAGAAATATCTCTCCCCTTTATTTCCATAGTCATTTGAGTCATTAATGGCATTGCACATCCTAATTCTTTTTTTATTTGTTCTGCCGTTATTTCCCCAATTATCATATTCATTTCTTTTTTTACGTAATTAATAATATCTTCGTCTAATTCATCTCCGGCAATTCTTATAGAATTACTTAATACTGTGCCTCCCAAAGATATAACTGCAACTTCTGTTGTTCCTCCGCCAATATCTACAATAATATTACCACTTGGTTCTTCTATTTGTATTCCTGCCCCAATTGCTGCAGCCATAGGCTCTTCTATTAAATATACTTCTCTTGCTCCAGCATGTATAATAGTTTCTTCTACTGCTCTTTCTTCTACCTCCGTAATTCCAGATGGAACACCTACAATAACTCTAGGTCTTATTGCATTATATTTTTTACATACTTTCTCCATTATATTTTTTAATAATAATTTTGTAGCAGTAAAATCTGCTATTACTCCATCTTTTATTGGTCTTATTGCACTAATTTCTTTTGGAGTTCTGCCTAACATCTCTTTAGCTTCAGTTCCTACGGCAATAACTGCTCCTGTTTTATTATCTATTGCTATAACTGATGGTTCTCTAAATACAATACCTTTTCCTTTAATTGTAACTAATATATTTGCAGTGCCTAAGTCTATCCCTATATCTTTAGAGTTAAATGATAATAAACTCATTTTAAACATTCCTTCCTAGTTCCTCTATTTTCGCAAAAATACTTATATAATTATAATTTCCAATTATTATATGGTCTAAAAATTGTAATTCAAGTATTTTAGATGCTTGAATTATTCTTTTAGTAAATTCTATATCACTTTTACTTGGCATTGTGTCTCCAGATGGGTGATTATGAATTAATATAAATTTTAAAGCTTGTGTTTTTAAAATTTCGTGAAATATAATTTGTATATTTGCATTTACAAAATTTTTTGCACCTTTTGCAATGTCTTTGATTTTAAGTAATTTGTTTTTATTATCTAATATTGCAACTTTTAATATCTCTTGTGTTTCATATCTCATTTCTTCAAATAATAAGTCTCCAATATCTTGTGTTTTTAAAATTCTTGTTCCTATGAGTTTGTCTGTTCCGTTCATTCTAGAAGCTAGTTCACATATTGCCTTAATTTGTATTGCTTTTACTTTTCCTATTCCTTTTATTTTGGTTAATTCTTCTATTGTTATTTCTCTTAAAAAACTTAAATTATTTTTATCTTTCTTATCACTTAATGTTAATATTCTTTGAGCTAATTGTATTGATGATTCTTCTTTTGTCCCACTTTTTATTATAATTGCTAATAGTTCTGCATTTGTTAATGTTTTTTCTCCATTTTGTTCTAATTTTTCGTATGGTCTTTCTGTAATTGGTAAATGTTTCATTTTAATTGACATATTAAATATAATTCCTTTCCTTTTTATTCCTCATTTTTATGTCAATTATTTTTTATGTTCCTTACGGATTTCCCCAATTATTGTGTTTATATTATACATTGCTTTTGTGTTTTTTTCAAGTATTATTATATAATAAAATATTAATTATCACTTAAAATTATAATTTATTACTTAACTGGGAATAATTTCACTTTCTAATAAATATATTTTTATTGTATAATAAATATATATCTATTTATCTATAAGAAAGGATTTTGCTACTGATGAGATTAAAAAAAATTACTAATAATAAAATAAAAATTTATTTTACTTTTGAAGATATGAATTCTTGCCATATATCTAAAGATTTATTGTTTTCTGATAATTATATAGCACAAAATTTATTGCAACTTTTTTTGGAGAAAGCTGAAAAAGAATTAAATTTTACAGTAGATGAGGAAAATTTACTTGTTGAAGTTATAAGTTTAAATAATGGTTTTGTATTTACAATTACTCGTATAATCTCTGATTCTAATTTTGATAGTAATACATATGTTTTTTATAAATTTGAAAATTTTAATAATTTTATAGCTTTTTGTACATATATAAAAAATATGAATTGGTCGGTTTTCCAAAATTTCCAATTATATATTTATAATGATTCTTTTTATTTAGTAACAGATTATAATTTATCTAAAGAATTCCATATGGTATTAAGCGAATTTGGTGTAAGATATAAGTATTCTCAACGGTTTTTATGGATTTTTAAACGAATATGGAAAAATGCTTTTTAATACTGATGCTATTAATAATTGTATAAATTTATTTTTAACATAGGAAACAATATAAAACTTTAAGTTACTTAGCCTCAAAGTGAAAATATAATTTTAAATATAAAAATTTTATTTTCAAAAGAAAAATTGATTTTTCCTATTCAAAAAAAGATTTCCTATATTTAAATTATATAGAAAATCTTTTTTATTTTTTTAATATAAATAGTTTTGTGGGTTATATGCAACTCCATTTACTCTAATTTCTAAATGCAAATGATTTCCTGTACTATTTCCTGTTGAACCAACAGCAGCAATTACTTCTCCTTGTTTTATTTGTTGACCAACTGTTGCATATAATTTATTGCAATGTCCATAATATGTTTCTACACCATTTCCGTGAGAAATTACTATAAGTTTTCCATATGAACCTTTTGTTCCAGAAAATGTAACTGTTCCTGATGCTGCTGCTTTTATAGGTGTATTTCTTGGTGCTGCAATATCTAATCCTGTATGTAAATTTGACCTTATTCTACTATCTGCTGCAAATCTAGATGTTATTACTCCTGATATTGGCTTTATTAAATCTATTCCTAATGGGACTTTTTTATATGATATATTAAATGATGTATTAACTTTTCCAGAACTTGCAGTTACTACTTGCTTTTTAGGTTCTTCTACTTTTTTAACATATAAATTTGCTACTACTGTATCTACTTCTGTAAATTCTTTTAACTCTACATCGTAAATTTCTGTAATTGTTATTTGGTCTATATTTGTACTTTCTTTTTCTTTTAGTTTATTTACTACTTCTTCTGCTTTTGCAAAGTCTGCTACATATGCCTTTTCTTCTTCTCCTAATAATATAGCATAATATTTATAGTATTTTACTCCTGATTGTTTTACTTTTTCTAGTATTTCGTCATCATTTGTGACAACATTTCTTTTTAGCAAACATAACTTATACTCTGGTAAAGCTTCTATTTGCACAAATGCTAAATTTGCATCTCCATCCCCATTTTCCATATAATCATTTATATTTTTTTGTAATTTAGTTTTATTTTTACTATATCCTACTTGTTCACCATTTATTGAAACAGTATATATAGGTTTAAAAAATAAAACTACTGCACATATTATTAATAATATAGATATAAATAGCAAAATTGTAAGTTTCATAGATTTTCTTGCAAATACTAATATATTTTTTACCATTAATTTTTTCTCCTGTTCATTTTTTTACATTTGATTGTATTTTATACTAATTTTTATATTTTTTTCAATTTATTATTTTTGCTATTTTATACTTTGTACTTTTTATTTTCTCTTTTTTATTCTATTTTTCTTTTGTTTTCTCTTTTTTCTATTTATAGTATTTGTTTTTTTATTGTTTCTATTTCTCCTATTTCTGCTTTTTCGTTTGTTACTATATATCCTTTTAGTTTTGCTATTTTTACTAATTCATATAGCATACTTTCATTATTATTTCTTATTTGTTGAACTATTTGTCTTATTCCTATATTTTCCGCTTCACATATTGTATTTTCATACATATTTATATCAGATTTTAAATTTAAAATTAAATCATTAATCATTATTTTTTCTTCCATATCTTCCATTTTAATAAAAACTTTTTTGAGTCTTTTAAATTTTTTATAAATTATAAAAAGGCTCTAATTATACATTTTTATTATTTCCTTTATAATATATTTAGATTTTTAAACAAGGATATATCTATAAACCTATTTGTTTGCATAATTTTTTTAAATATATTATTAATACTAAAGTATTTATTCATATTCTAACTATTTAAAAAACTAATAAATTGTTGTTTTGCATTTAATGAATCTTGTGCTATATTATTTAATAATTGTTGAATCTGCACGTCTTTTATTTGTGTTAAATAAAAATTAACTTTTTGATATTTATTTTCATTTTCTAAAACAATTTGCTTTATTTGTTGTAACTCAACTTTTGTTAAATCTGTCATAAAAAAATATTCCTTTCTAAATTTTATATTATTTTTGTGTGCATCCGTTTGAGCGAAGCTCTTTTCTTGAATAGAAAAAAGCGATTTTTCCTATTCAATAAAAAAGAAGTTGAAAAAACATTATTAATTCAAAAATTTTTTAATCTTTTTCCAACTTCTTTTTTTATTATTCTCAAATTTTATTCTTTTATTCTAAAATTTCTAAATTCGCAAATTTTGCCATTAATCTTTTATGTCCAAATTTGTTAAAATTAATGTCTACTTTTAAGTCATCACCTTCTGGTTCAACATAATTAATAATGCCCTCTCCAAATTTTTTATGATATACTTTTGTTCCTGTTTTATATTCAGAAAAGTTTACAACTTGTTTTTCTGGCTTTTTATTTAGACTATTTAAAAAGCTTTCTGCTGTTCTAAATGCAAAATTATTATTTTTGCTTCCATAACTCCAGGTATAATTGCTTTCTTTAAATTCTTCACTTTCTTTATTGTTTTTCTTTCCAATAGCTTCTTCATAGCCATCTAACATGGTTTCTGGAATTTCTGTTAAAAATCTTGATGGTGGATTATATGTTGTAGAACCATATGTTGTACGTTGTTTACTTCTTGTTAAAAATAGTCTTTCTTTTGCTCTTGTTATACCTACATAGCATAAACGTCTTTCTTCTTCTATTTCTTTGTCTTCTCCTATAGCTCTATATCCTGGGAATACTCCTTCTTCCATTCCTACTAAAAATACTACAGGAAATTCTAGTCCTTTTGCACTATGTAATGTCATTAATGTAATAGAATCTTCTGTTTCTTCCATATTATCTAAATCACTTGATAATGTTATTCCCTCTAAAAATTCACTTAGTGTATTTTCTGCATTTTCTTTTTCAAATTCTATTGCTACATTTAAAAATTCTTCTAAGTTTGCTATTCTATTTTTAGATTCTTCTGTATCTTCAACTTCTAATGCTTTTAAATATCCTGTATTTTCTAATACTTTTTCGATTAATTTTGATAATTTTAAATTATCTTTTTGTTTGAAGAATTCTTCCATGCAGTTTATAAATTCTCTTGAATTTGAATATACTCTATTTAGTCCGTAAGTTTGAGCATTTTTTATTATTTCATACATAGATGTGTTATTTTGTCCTGCTAGTTGCTCTATTGCCTCTATACTTGTTCTTCCTATTCCTCTTTTTGGTTCATTAATTATTCTATTAAAACTTAAATTATCTGATGGATTTTGTATTAATCTTAAATAAGATATAATATCTTTTATTTCTTTTCTTTCATAGAATTTTAATCCTCCAACAATTTTATATGGTACCATTTCTCTTCTTAAAATATCTTCTATTGCTCTTGATTGGGTGTTCATTCTATATAATACAGCAAAGTCTGAATATTTATATTTTTCTTGTCTTCTTAAATGTTCTATTTGTTCAACTATATATCTTCCTTCATCATATTCATTATCTGAACAATATATTTTTGGTAATTCTCCTTTTTCATTTTCTGTCCATAACTTTTTTTCATATTTTACTTCATTATTTTTTATTATTTCATTTGCTACATTTAATATATTTCCTGTGCATCTGTAATTTTGCTCTAATTTAATAATTTTTGTTCCAGGAAAGTCTTTTTCAAAATTTAATATATTTGTTATATCAGCTCCTCTAAAACTATAAATTCCTTGATCGTTATCGCCAACCGCTGTAATGTTTCCATATTTTGAAGCTAACATTGTAACTAGTGTAAATTGAGATTTGTTTGTATCTTGATATTCATCAACCAAAATATATTGGAATTTATTTGTATAATATTCTAATACATCTACATTTTCTTGTAATATCTTTATTGTATAATTAATTATATCATCAAAATCTATTGCATTATTTTCTCTTAATTTTTGTTGATATAAATCAAATACTTTTGATATTGTTTCTCTTCTAAAGTCTCCTTTTACTTTTGCTTTATATTGGTCTGGTTCTAGCATATCATTTTTTGCATTACTAATCTCATATAAACATGATTTTTCATTTAAGACTTTTTCATCTATATTTAGTTCTTTTAAACATCTTTTTACTAAATTTTTTTGGTCTGTCGTGTCAAAAATTATAAATGATGAATCAAATCCAATTCTGTCTATAAATTTTCTTAAAATTCTTACACATATTGAATGAAATGTTCCCATCCATATATCTTTAGCAGAATCTCCTACTAGGTTTGCTATTCTTTCTTTCATTTCATTTGCTGCTTTATTTGTAAATGTAATAGCTAATATATTCCATGGTAATACATTTTTAGATTTTATTAAATATGCTATTTTGTATGTTAATACTTTTGTTTTCCCGCTTCCTGCTCCTGCTATTACTAAACATGGTCCTTCTGTATTTATAACTGCTTCGTATTGTTTATTATTTAATCCTTTAAGTATTTCTTCTTCCATTATTCTTTTTATGATATATTTAATATTTTATATATCATTTGCTCCTTTCCCATATAAAATTTTTATAATTTTATATGTATTTTGATAATACTACATATACTTTTATTTAATTATAACAATTTTGATATGTTTTTTTATTTATATTTTGTTCGAATATCTGTTTGTGATTATACTATATATTTTTTATTTTGACAAGAGTTATATTATCATTTTTCACATTTTTTTTAATATAATTTTAATAACTATTATTTGCGAGAAAGGAACAGAATTTATTATGAATAATATGTTAAATTCAATTTTTATTGGATTATTTTTTGGAACAATTGGTACAACAGTTGGTGGAATAATAGGTTGTTTATTAAAAAATAATTCTAACAAACTTTTAAGTTTTACATTATCTTTTGCTGCTGGCTTAATGATGTCTGTTATATGTTTTGATTTAATTCCAGAAGCTTTAAATTTAAGTAGTTTAACTAATGTAATTATAGGTATTATAGTAGGATTATTTACTATGATATTTTTTGAAGTTTTAGTTGATAAAAAATTTAATTCAAATAAAAATATAAAAAGTTCTATGACAAATAATTTATTAAAAACAGGTATTGTTGTTAGTATAGGTTTAGCAATACATAATATTCCAGAAGGTTTAGCTATTGGCTCTGGTTTTGAAGCTTCAACAAAATTAGGTTTTTCTCTTGCTTTAGCAATTTGTTTTCATGATATTCCAGAAGGAATTTCTATGGCTCTCCCTATGAAAGCAGGTGGAATGAAAATTTATAAAATAATGTTTTATGTTATTTTATCTGGAATTGCAACAGGCTTTGGGGCTTTTATAGGTTATATAATTGGAAATATCTATTATCCAATTATTGCTACATGCTTAGGCTTTGCAGCTGGTGCTATGCTTTATATTGTTTCTGGTGAATTAGTTCCTGAATCAAATAAATTGTATACTGGTAAATTATCAACAATTGCAAATATTTTAGGTTTTTTAATTGGAATTTTTGTAAATAGATAAAAAAATTTGAACTACAAAAAGTAGTTCAAATTTTTTATAATCTTATTCTTCTTCTCCTTTTAATCTTTCTGCTCTATCTGCTGCAATAAGATTATCTATCATTTCATCTAAATCTCCATTTAAAAAATTTTCCATTTGGAAAATGCTCATTCCTATTCTATGGTCTGTAATACGTCCTTGAGGATAATTATATGTACGAATTTTTTCACTTCTATCTCCACTGCCAACTTGGCTTTTTCTTGCATTTGCTATTTCTGAATCTTGTTTTTCTTTTTCCATATTATAAAGCCTAGAACGTAACATTTTCATAGCATATTCTCTATTTTGTAGTTGTGATCTTTCTGTTTGACATTCTACTACAATTCCTGTAGGTTCATGTATAAGTCTTACGGCGGAAGATGTTTTGTTTACATGTTGTCCTCCAGCACCTGATGCCCTAAACACTTCCATTTTTATATCTGCTGGATTTATTTCTATTTCTACATCTTCTACTACAGGTAATACGGCTACAGTTGCTGTAGAAGTATGTATTCTTCCACTACTTTCCGTATCAGGAACTCTTTGCACTCTATGAACTCCACTCTCAAATTTTAATCTACTATATGCTCCTTTTCCAACTACCATAAAAGATATTTCTTTATAACCACCTAATTCTGTTTCATTTTCATTTAAAATTTCAATCTTCCAGTGCTTTCTTTCCGCATACATTGAATACATTCTAAATAATGTTCCTGCAAATAATGCTGCTTCTTCTCCACCTGCTCCTGCCCTAATCTCACAAATAGTATTTTTATCATCATTTGGATCTTTTGGAATTAATAATGCTTTTAGTTCTTCTTCTATATGTGGAAGATTTTCTTTTGCTTCATAATAATCTGCTTCTGCTAATTCCTTAAGTTCTTTATCTTCCATCATTTCTTTAGCTTCTTCCATTCTTTGTTTTTGTTTTTTATATTCCCTATATTTTTGTACAACTTCTTCTATTGAACTATGTTCTTTTATTAGTTTTTGCCATTCAGCTTGATTTGCAATAATTTCTGGATCACTTATTAATTTTGTTAATTCTTCATATCTTTTTTCTACTGCCTCTAGTTTATCAAACATAAATATTCTCCTTTTCCTTTTTTTAACATATAATATTATATAATAAAATATCATTTTTTTCAAGTATTTTTAGAAATCCTTATAATTCTATAAATTTAAAATTAATTAAATTTTGCTCTAAAATTGTTCGTTCTCTTTTTGTACATGTAAAAATAATTATCTGCTTATTATAATATTCTTTATCTAAAAATAATAATATATTTTTTAATCTTTCATCATCAAAATATGCAAATGTTTCATCTAAAATTATTGGCATATTTTCTTTCGTAATTTCATCTAACATTGCTAATCTTAAAGAAAGATATAATTGGTCAATTGTACCTATGCTTAATCTTTCTGCTGGAATATAATTTCCATTATCTAATTCTACAATTAAACCTTGTTCATCATTAAAAATTAATCTATTATATTTATTATTAGTTATTTTTGAAATTATAGTAGATAATTTATTTGTAAATTCTGGGCTAATGTCATTTTTCATTTTTTCATATGCTTTTTCAAATAAATTTTTTGCAAGTTCTATTGATTCATTTTCTTCATTTAATTCTGATAGTTGTTGTGATAATATTTCTTGTTCTTCCTCTAAATTTGATAAATTTTCTAATTCTTTTTCTATATTATCTTTTTTAAATTCTAATTTATTTAATTCATATTTAAAATTGTCAATTTTATTTTCAATTAATATAGTATTTTTTTCTATATTATTATAATTTATTATTTCATTTATTTCTTCTTTATTTAATTTTATTGAATATTTTTTTATTAAATTATTTTTTTCTGAATTAAATAAAAATATATTTTTATTTTTTTCTTTTTCTATTTCATTATTTATTTTTTCAAAATTTTCATTAATTAATTTATATTGATTATTTAATTCATTAATTTCTTTTTGATTATTTTCCAAATTATTATTTATATTATTTTTTATTTTTTTAATTTTTTTATTTATATTTATTATTTTAAATAAATATATAAAAATAATTATTAAAATTGGCAAAAACAAAATATATTTTAAATAATTTATTTTTTCTGGAATAAATATAAAACTAATAATATTTAATATGATTAAAATAAATAATATTAAATTATATTTTTTAAATATTTTATTTTTTATTTTTTTATTTTTTTCTAATAAATCATTATTATTTTTTATATCATTATTTTCTAAATTTTTATTATTTATTTTTTTATTTAAATCTATTTTTTTATAATTATTTTCTTCATTAATTTTTTCTTTTATTTTCATTTTTTCTTCATTTATTTCTGTTTTATCATAAATATTTTTTATTTCTTTTAATAAATTATTTTTTATATTTTCTTTATTAATTTTATTTTCTATTTCATTTATTTTTTCCTGAATTTCAAATTGAATATTTTTATTATTTTTTAATTCTTCTATTTTTTTATTATTTTCTTCTAATTTTTTTTGTATTATATTTATTGGCTTTTCTCTGCTTCTTTCTGTTCCAATTTTTTCCAATTGTATTTTGTTTAATTTGTCTATCGTCTTTTGGTATGATACATTATCTTCCCCTGTTCCCAATAGGTTTGAAATTTTCTGAATCATCATATATTGATTCTCTCTCCCAATTTTTACCTCTTGTTGTTGAGAAACAGCTGTTGATAAATACATATTTAGATTAAAATTTGTTTGCTCATAAAAAAATTCGCTTCCATTTTTTTTATTTATATTATATTCATCAGAAATTTCGTTTCCTTTTTCGTCAAATATTTTTGGATTTTTTTTATTAAATTCTCTAAATATTTCATATTTATTTTTATTTTCTAATTCATAAATTATTTTTCCAGAATATTCTGTACTATCCCATGGTGCATATTTTTCAAAATCAGAAATTTCTTTTCCATTTTTATTTTTAGAAATTCCAAATAAAATATTATTTATAAAATTTACTATTGTTGATTTTCCACTTTCATTTTTTCCATAAATAATATTTAAATGATTTTCTAAATTAATTTCTTTATTTTTTATTTTTCCATATGAATTTATTTTTATTTTATTTATTTTCAAAATAAATCCCTCCATATTTTATTATAATATTTTTTTATTCTAAAATTTCCATTCCTATTTCAAATGCTCTATTAATTATATTTTTATTATATGGATTATTTTCTAATTCTTTTAATATTTCTTTTGCAAATAATCCTCTTAAATTATTTTCTTTTGATATTTTTTCTATATTATAATTAATTGTTGTTTTATTTTTTATTTTTATTATTTTTTCATCTAATTGATATTTATATATATCATTAATATTTATTTCAAAATTTCTTTTTCCTGTTAATATTATTTCATATAAATTATTATTTAAAAAAGTTAAGAAATTTATTTTTTCAATTAATTCTTCTATAGAATTTATTTCTGTACAATTTATTTCTGTTTTTTCAAATTGAATATCATCTAATTTTATGAATTTCAATTTATTTTTTTGTTTTGTTATTTCTCCAACAACCATTCCATGTTCACCTAATTCATCAAATCCCATTGCAATTGTTGAACCTGGATATATTATTTTTCCATGTTCCTCGAAATTATTTTTATGAATATGTCCTAATGCAATATAATCAAAACCTTTTCCTTCAAGACTTTTTTTACTCATAGAATTATATTGCATATCTTCTAGATTTGCTCCGTCTAAAGTTCCATGAATAATTAATATATTAATTTTATTTTTATTTTCTATATTAAATTGGTTGAAATTTAAACCAGAACAATAAAAATCATTAAATCCAAATCCATATATATCTGCTTCTTCTGTTTCTACTTTTTGTAATTCTGAAGTAAATATATGTACATTATCATTCCAGATAAAATTATTATAAAAAGAATTTTTTAAAAATGGGTCATGATTTCCTGGTGAAATAAAAATTTGTGTTTCGCCTATTTCTTTAAATAATTCATTTAAATATTCGATAGTTGATTTTCTCACATATTCATGTTCATATAAATCTCCAGATATAAAAAAATATTTTGTATGGTTTTCTTTTATATATTCTATTATTTTTTTTAATATTTTTCTTTGGTCATATCTCCTTTGTTCACCTATACCATTTTTATCTGAAAGCATTTTAAATTGTGCATCTAAATGCATATCTGCTATATGTACAAAATTCATTTTTTATTTTTTTCGTATAAATTTTTATATAGAAATATTTTGTATGTAATATTTTTATAAAAAATTTTATTATACGATTTCTCCTTTCTTTTGTTTATAATTATATTTATTTTATTGTTTATCACAATTAATCTGAAATATATAATTTTTTATAAAAAATTATAGCTATATTTTACAACATTTGTTCTGTTTTTTCAATATTTAGTAATAAATTTATATAAAATTAAGCTTTTTAAAAGGCTACTTTACAGTAGCCTTAGTTTAGATTAATATCTTATTCATTATCATCATCAATTGGTCCAAATAATTCATCAAATTTAGCTTCTAATTCTTTTTGTAAATCATATGTATCTTCTTCATCAACAATTGGTGCTTGTTTTGGAATTTCTTCTTGTTCTATATCTCCAAATGCATCTTCAGAAATTGTTGCAATATTATTTGTATTTTGTTGTTCTTCATTTCTTGAATTTACATTTAAGTTATTGTTTTCTGCTTTTATTTTTTGTACTTTATTTGGTACTTCTTCTTTTTGTTCTGATTGTTCATCATCAAATAAATCATCTAATGATTCTATTTTCATATCTTTAACTTGATTTTCTGTTTTGTCTTCAGTCCATGGATTATATGGATTAAATTTTCTCCATGTTCCACGGTCTATCTGACCTATATCATTATGACTTATTTCTGCTCTTCTTAAACTGTTTTCCATATTTTTATGTTTAAAATAATAAAATTTATTTGCTTTTACTGGTTTTATTCCTTTTTCAAAAATAATACATAAATCATTATCTAATCTTCTTAATTCATCTGGTGTCATAAGTGCTCTTGCCATTACTTGGTCTGAATCACTTGTTCCTGTTCTATGATGTTGTTTATCTCTATTTATAGATATACTTTCTCTTTCAATTGTTTTTTCCCCTAATGCTTTTGAGAAATATTCTACTGTTTTATAAGAGTTACTTCCTAAAAATACGTGTGTGTCACAGTTACCTATTATTGTTTCATATGATTTATCATATATTGCTTCTAATTGGTCTAAGTTTTGTAATATAACACTAAATGATATTTTTCTACTTCTTGATGTTGATATTTTTTTATCAAAATCTGGAATTTTCCCTATATTGGCAAACTCGTCTAATATAAAGTATGTTGGAACTTTTAATTTTCCTCCATTATCATCTGCAAAATTGTATAGTTGTTGTATCATCTGTGCAAAGAAAATTGTTAGTAAAAAGTCATATGCTGTATGTGTATCTGAAGATATTACATATACAGCTGTTTTTTTACTTCCTATATCCTCAAATTTAATTGTGTCTGTTGATGTTAATTCTGCAATTTCTTTTGAGTCAAACTTACCTAATTTTGATTGTAATGTACTTAAAATTGAACTATATGTTTTTTCTGGGGCAATTTCTATTGATTTATAGTTCATTCTTGCAGGATGGTCATATGGTAATTTACTCATTAATTCTGTTAATAAGTTACTTCCACCATTAGAATTTGCAGCTCTTACAAGTTCTGCACAACTTGCTAAGTTTTGCTCTTCTTCTGGTCTTGTTGCCATTAAATAGTAAATTAATGCTTTTAATAACATTTCTGCAGAGTCATCCCAGAATGGATCTGATCCTCCAGAATCTGTTTTTTGACCTTTTACTATTGTATTTGCTATAACATCTACATCTATTTCTGAAGAAATATGCATTAATGGATTATAACCATCACTATTTTGTGGTTTTACTAAATTTAAAACTTTTATTTCATATCCATTTTGTTTTAAATATCCAGCTGTTCTATCATATAATTCTCCTTTAGGATCTGTAAATACATATGACCCTAGTTGTTGAAAAGCATTAGGTATTGAATATGAAGCAGATTTACCAGATCCAGAACCTCCGACTACTAATACATTTACATTTCCTCTTTTATCAACTGGTAAATAGTTATCTTCTGCAAGAATTATTCCTTTTTTATTACTTAAAACCTGATATTGCTCTCCATTTCTGCTCCAATCACTTGAACCATGTTCCATATCAGTATATTCATTTTTTGGTGATGATTTTATTAATCCTATAACCATTAAAATTGCATATATAATTGTAAATAGTCCAATATTTTTTAAATATTGTAAAAAAATTCCCTCAGTAAATAGTGTTCCAAAAGATTGGAATATGTGTTGCATTGAATTAACAAGTCCATCAAATCCAGCTGTTATATCATTTTGTACTTGTGCCTCATGTATTGCAATTGTTACAGGCATAACTAATACTATGGATATAAATAACCATAGTATTGCAAAAATAATAAAATATTTTCTTGTTCTTCTGATTGCACCAGATATTTTGTAATTCATTTATAAATCACCTTCTCTTTGGTTTTATTTTATTGGGTCATCTTCTTTTCCTTTAATATCTCTATCTTTTTTAGATTTACTTGTGTTATTATCTTTTTTAGCTGTTTTATCTTTTTCTGTATTAGAATATGCTTTTATAACCATATATTCTGTTGGTACAACTTCTCTATATAGTTTTCCTTTTGCTTCTAATTCAAATAATTGTTTTGTTTCCTCTCCAGCCTTTGCTCCTATTTCTTTAACAGTTTGATTTATTTGCATTCCTACTATAATTGTTTTATCTTTTAAACCTGCTGGTCTTTTCTTTACTGTGTGATTCCCCATAGTAAAATATCCTCCTTAATTATTCACCTCTTACTTCAAAAGCGAAATAAGATTTATATGGTTTTAATTTACATTTTCCCTTTACTTTATTTTCTTTTTCATCAAAATAAAGCCTTGGTTTAATTTCTTCTGTAGTTTCAGGATCAATAACACATATGTCCCTTTTTAAATTAGGGGTATAGTTAAAATCTTTAAATTCCTGTTCTTCTTCTGAATATAATGTATCAAATTTAAAAGCTGAAGGATTTTTGGCAATTCTTACTTCATCATCAATCAAAATGCCAGAATTAATAATAACCTTTTCTCCAGCAAACGAAAGAATTGCTAGTTGGTTTCCTTGTGGTTGTGGATTATCTACATAAAAAGTTTTTCTTCTTGAGTTTCCCCTTATTTCCTCTGTGTAGTCTAGTCTTTCAACTGTATATTTAGGATATTCTTTCAAAAAGTCTTTTTCTGTTTTATTTATTTGATAAATAACTGTATTAACACCTTGTGGATCTGTTATACTAAAATGTTTTCCTTGTAACATATCCATTTTTATTTTCCTCTCTTTCCATGTTAATCCATAGAATTATCTTTTGTAAAGCAAATTGCCAATATTAATTATATCTTATTTTACTGGCTTTGTCAATATTTTTTATTGTTTATGTTAAATTATTTAGTTGTTCTTTTAATTTTATATTTTTAAATTTAACTGTAAAATAAATATTTTTGGTTTTAACATATATATTTATTATAATTTATTTGCTTTTTACATCTTTAAACTTTTCTAGGATTAAATTTTGATATTTCTTTTAATTTTTTAAATATTTCTTTTTCTTCTTTAGAAATTTTATCTGGAACAACAATTTCTATTTTTCCTATTAATTTTCCTCTTTCTCCATTTTTCATTTTATATCCTTTACCTGGAATTTCAAAAACTTCTCCAGATTGTACTCCATTTGGAACATAAATTTGTGTTTCAGAATCATCTATTGATTTAACTTTTAATTTTGTTCCAAGTACCGCTTCCCATGGTGTAATTGGAATTACTGTATATAAATCATTATTTCTTAGTTGATATTTTTTACTATCTTCTATATTTATTTTAATATATAAATCTCCATTTTTACCACCATTTTTACCTGGTTTTCCTTGACCTGCTAATCTTATTTTTTCTGAATTTTTAACTCCTTCTGGCAATTTCATTGTGATTTTTTTATTATTATTTTCTATATCTTTTAAAAGTATTGTTTTATTTGCTCCAAAAAAGCCTTCTTCAATAGTAATATTTATTTCAGTCTCAATGTCTTCTCCATTAATTGCTGGTATTGTTGATTGTCCAATTTCTTCTTTTGTATCATTATTTCCAAAAAACATTCCAAAAAATTCTCCAGCCATTTGGCTTGTTGTTTTTACATGATTTTTCTTTCTTCCAATTGCATAATTCCATGTTCTATCATACTTACGCTTTGTTGATGTTTCTGAAAGAATTTTATATGCTTCATTTATGTCTTTTATTTTCTCTTCTGCAAGTTTATTTCCAACATTAACATCTGGATGATATTTTTTAGCTTGTTTTCTATATGCTGTTTTTATTTGTTCTAATGTAACTCTATTATCTTCTAATTCTAGTATTTTGTAGTAGTCTTTAAATTTCATTTGATATCCCCCAATACAATAAAAAATTGGTACACTTATTATACCAATTTTTTTTCAAAAAATCTATAGTTTTTGACAAATTTCGTAAAATTTCATTGCATTTGATGCTTTAATTAATACAACATCTCCCTCTCTTAAAATTTCTTTTAATTTGTCTAGAATTTCTTCATTAGTTTGTACTTTTATAATCTGTAAATTTTTGTTTTCTTTTGCACCTTCTATTATTTTTTCTGAATACTTTCCTCTACATATTAAAATATTAATTTTGTTTTTGGCAACTTCTTCTCCTACTTTTTGGTGTAATTCTTCAGAAAATTCTCCAAGTTCAAGCATATCTCCTAAAACAGCAATTTTTCTTACATCTGTACGTTTCCTTAGATATTCTAAACTTGCTTTCATAGATTCGTAACTTGCATTATAACTATCATTTATTATTGTTGCTCCATTTTTTAACTCTTTTATATCCATTCTTTTTTTAGTTAACTCAAATGTAGATATTCCATTTTGAATTTGTTCATTCGATAAACCAAATATTTTTCCAACCATAATTCCACATAATGCATTATATATAAAGTGTTCTCCTCCAATTGGTACATCAATTTCTATGTTTTCTTTATTTTCTATATTTGCCAAAAATGTGCTATTTTCTTCGCCTAGTTGAATATCCTTTGCCATAATTTTACTTTTATTTGTTATTCCATATGTATGTATTTCAATCATTTTTTTATTTTTCTCAAACCAATTATGTAGTAAATCATTATCATTGTTAATTACTATTTTAGGAATTTCCATTCCCTCTAGAATTTCTAGTTTGGCTTTTAATATATTCTCTCTTGAACCTAAATTTCCTATATGTGATGTTCCTATATTTGTAATAACTGCTAATGTTGGTTTTGCAATTTGTGTTAATAATCTAATTTCTCCAAAATGATTCATTCCCATTTCTACAACTAGTGCTTCATGATTTTTTAGTCTTAAAATTGTCATTGGTAAACCTATATTATTATTAAAATTTCCTTCTGTTTTTAGTGTTTTAAATTTTTGGCTAAGTACATTTGCAACAATATCTTTTGTACTTGTTTTTCCAACACTTCCTGTTATTGCAACTACAGGTATGTTATATTGTTTTCTTTTATATTTAGCAAGTTCGTATAATGCATTTAAAGTATCTTCTACTTCTATTATAATTTTATCTTTATATTCTTTTTTTTCGTTTTCAGTAATATTCTTTTTTGAAATAATTACAGCTTTTGCTCCTGAATCTAATGCTTGTTTCCAAAAGTCACTACCATCAAATTTATCTCCTTTTATTCCAATATATATATCACCATTTTGAATTGTTCTCGTATCTTTAGAAAAATTCTCCACTTCACTTTCTAAATTTCCTATAATTAATTTTCCTTTTGTTACATTTAAAATTTCTTCTACTTTCATAATTACTCTTAATCCTTTCTCCCATAATATTATATTATTTAAAGATTAATAATGCAACTTTTTTCAAAACATTTCCTTGCAAAGTGTATAAAAAAGATTATTGGTTAAATATATTTATAATTTAACCAATAATCTTTTAATTTACAATATTTTTATTATCTAAAAACTATTTGTTTTCTACTGCTCTATTAGCAATTTCTATAGCTTTTGAAACAATATTACCACATGTTTTAGAAGAAACATTTTCCCAGCTTCCACCATCTTTTTTTACTTGATCATAAACACCTAATTCTTTTGCTATTTCTGTTCGTAAGTTTTCAGATATTAATTTGCTGTTTCTTGACATAATCTAAAGTCTCCTTTCAAATTTCAATCTGTTTTTTACGGACCGTTTTTGAAAATATTATTTAATATTTTCAATTATATTATCTTCAAAAAAAATTTTTTTATAATAAAAATTTTTTTCACTTTTGTTGCAATTTTACTCAGTTAAAGTTCCATTTTCTGTATTAGTTAATATAAGTGTATCTTCTTCTTTACCTGTTTGTGCATTTACATATGTCAAAAATTCTATTTCATTAATATTTCCTTTTATTTCGTAACATAAAATTTCTGTATTAAATTCTGTTGGTATAATTGCTAGTCTTTTTACTTCATATTGAGTTGATTTAGAAATATTTTTTGTTGCTTCTTCTTCTGATATTAATTTTGTTGGAATTTCTCTTTCACAATGATTGTTTAAATATCCTGTAGTTTCTATTCCTATAATTTCTCCATTATCTAATGCTATTTTAACTTTTATTAAATCTGGATATATAATAATATCTCCTTGTTTATATGCATAGTTTACTGTTATAAAGCCACTATTTTTTAGACTATATGTTTCTTGCATATTTATATATCCTTTTGAATTTAAGAAATCCTTTCCTTTTTGAATTGCTTCTTGTTCTGTAATATTTTCTCCATTTATATCTCTATCATAATTCATAAAAACTATATGTCCACCTTTTTTAGAAATAGAAATACCAATTGTTTTATCTTCGTTTGTAATTATTTCAAATCTATATACTGGAATGTTTCCATTTTCTACAAAACCATTGTTTTTAGTTTCTTTTATTTTATCTTTTCCTACAAATTCTTCTGCTAATTGTTTTGCCTGCTCTTCTGTTATTTCCTCTCCTGTTAATCCTTTTCGTTCGTTATTTGTTAAATGTTCAGAATAAGCTCCATCATATATTAATCCTGTATATTCATGGAAATTTTCTTCTACAAAATTAAAATTACTTACTTGTGATATATCAGAATCTTCTGAATTATTTTTTAAATCTTCCCAATTTAATGTACCATTATTTAATTCTTCCAACATTTCTGTTAATGTATTAGATAAATCGTTAGCATAATTATATAATTCTTGAATTTTAGCCATTTCTTCATCTGTTAAGTTTTCTCCATTCATATTTTTATTAAATAGCGAATAACTATATTCACTTACTTGATTTAAAAATTTTTCAGTATTTTCTATTTCTTGACTTTCAATTGGAAGCATAACTAAATAACACATTGCTAAATTTGCTTCTCTCCATACATGAGAAAGTGTTTTTAAACCATGTGTTGCATCTTTAGAAATTAATGCCTTTGCTAAGTATATTTTAGTGTTTTGTACTCTATCTACAATTTCATATAGTGATTGATTATTATCATTTTCTACAACTGTTGCATAAGAAATATTTTTATTGTATAAATTAACTGCAAGTATTATAGAAACTATAATTAATACAATTGTTATTGCACTCCAAATTTTATTCATTCCTTTTATATTACTCATTTTTACCACCATATTATCTGTTTTATTTAGTTTGAGCTGTTCCTTTTCTGTTGGGGTGGGTCCCTTTTTGTGCTTTTTTGTGTTCACAGATAATAACATTTCCTTTCTTCAATTTTAATATTTTTTAAGTTTTTCTTATTTTTGCAAATTTTTGAAAAAATTATACATTTATTTATTTTTTTATGATAAAATAATTGCAAATAAAGAATAGCTATAAAATATGTATAATAGGTTTATGGGTAAATCCTTTTTAAAAACCTAAATATTCATACAAGGAATAGAATTTATTATGAAAGTACTTATTTTTTATGCAAAATATGGTGGAGGGCATTTATCTGCTGCTCGCTCTATTGAATCTTGTATTAATGAAAATTTTAAAAATATTGATGTTGAATTAATAGATTTTATGGAATATGCTAGTAAAGAATTTAATAAAATTACAACAAGAGCTTATTCAGAAATGGCAAAAAAAGCACCAAAAACATGGGGACATTTATATTGGGAATCTCAAAAAGGTCCACTAGCACATATTAGCACAACTTCAAACAAAATATTATCTATAAAATTAAAAAAACTTATAACAGAAAAAGGTCCAGATTTAATTATATCTACACATCCTTTTTCAAGTCAAATATGTGGATTTTTAAAAAAACATAATAAAATAAATTGTAAAATTGCAACAGTTATAACAGATTTTGCTTCACATGACCAATGGTTAGTATATAATAATTATATTGATTATTTTTTTGTTGCATGTAACGAAATGGAAAATGAGCTTTATGAAAAAGGTATAACAAAAAATAAAGTTTTTGTTACAGGAATTCCAATTTCAAATAGATTTTTATTTAACTATGATAAAAAAACACTTTTTAAAGATTTTAATTTAAGTCCAAATAAAAAAACAATATTATTTTTTGGTGGAGGAGAATTTGGTTTAGGAAAAAACTTTACATTAGAAGTATTTAAAGCTTTTGTAGAGCATTCAAATGATGTCCAAATAATTGCAATTTCTGGGAAAAATCAAAAATTAAAATTAGCTTTCCAGAGTATTGTATTAGAAAAACATACAGAGCAAAATGTTCAAATTTTTGAATATACTAATAAAGTTCCAGAATTAATGAGTATATCAGATTTAGTTGTTACAAAACCAGGCGGTTTAACTTCTTCAGAAAGTCTTGCTTCTGGTTTACCAATTGTAATTATAAATCCTATCCCTGGGCAAGAAGAAGAAAATGCAGAATATTTAGTAAAAAATCATTCTGCTATTTGGATAAAAAAAGATGACAATATTAATTTTATAGTAAATAGTCTTTTATTGGATACAAAAAAATTAGATGAAATGAAAAGAAATGCAAAACTTATTGCAAAACCAAATTCTACATATAATATTTGTAAAATTTTATTTGATAAAACTTAAGTTAAAATGCAGAATTAAAATTTGGGTACATTACATACTTAAAAATTTTAATTCTGCACTTTTTACAATTCAAGGAAAAGTTATAATTCTCTTCTTCCCTCTAATGCTTTTGTAAGTGTTATTTCATCTGTATATTCTAAGTCTCCACCTACAGGAATTCCATGTGCTATTCTAGTTACTTTTACACCTAAAGGTTTTATTAGTTTTGATAAATACATTGCTGTTGCTTCTCCTTCTACCCTAGGGTTTGTAGCCAAAATAACTTCTTTAACATGTCCATCCATTAGTCTTGATAATAATTCTTTTATTTTTATATCATCTGGTCCTATTCCATTCATTGGAGAAATAGAACCATGTAAAACATGATAAACTCCTTTAAATTCATGTGTTTTTTCCATTGCGACAATATCTCTTACATCTTCTACTACGCATATTTGGCTTTGATCTCTTTTGGGATTTCCGCATATTGGGCATGGATCTGTATCCGAAATGTTCCAACATTTACTACAATATTTTAAATTTTTCTTGGCATTTATAATCGCATTAACAAATTCATCTGTTTCTTCTTGTGAAGAATTTAATATATAAAAAGCTAATCTTGCAGCTGTTTTATTTCCTATACTAGGAAGTTTTTCAAAACTTTCTATTAATTTTTCTATTGATGGTGAATATAATGACATTTATTTAAGCCTCCATTATATATGAATAATTTTTACATTATACCTGGTATATTAAATTTTCCCATTGATGCAGTTTGTGCATCATCTACTTGTTTAAATGCTTGATTAATACATGTAACTATTAAATCTTGTAACATTTCTACATCATCAGGGTCAACAACTTCTTTTTGTATATTCAAATTTAATATTTGTTTTTGTCCATTAACCCTTACGCTTACAGCATTTCCACCGGCAGAAGCTTCAAATTCTTTTGTTGCTAGTTCTTGTTGAGATTTCTCTAAATCTGCTTGCATTTTTTTTGCTTCTTTCATTAAGCTATTAATATTCATTCCTCCAAATCCTCCCATACCTCCTGGGAATCCTCCTCTTTTTGACATTTTTAATTTCCTCCTTATTTAAATTTTTATTCTACAACATCAAATGGAATATCAAATCCATCTGCAAATTTAGTTAATTCTTGTTCTTCATTTGTTTCTTGCTTTTTTGGTTTTGCCTCTATATATTTTATATTCATTTCTTTACCATAAGCCATTGAAACTTGTTTTATTAATTCTTGTTTGTTTTCTGGCTTTTCTAAAACTGTCTTTCCAAATGATGTTATTCCTCCTGGGAACTGAATTCCTATTGTCATATCATTAATCTCTACGGCATTAGTGTTTATTAAATTTGTATATAAAACTATTTTTCCATCTTGTTTTAAGTGATTGACTATGTCTTTCCAGTTGTGTGATTTATTACTATTTGTTGAATTAAAATTATTAGATGTTTCTATTTTTTTTGTCTCTGGTGGTTTACTTATATAACTTGTTTGTGCCCTAGGTCTACCACTAGTACTTCTTAAATAATTTTCTATTTTATCAAGCCTAGCATAAATATCTTGATTTCCATTACTAGAAGTATTTCCGCTTCCATTTGGATTATTACCATTATCAAAACTTTCATTATCACATAGTTTTATAATTCCTGCTTCAAAAACTATTGTTCTTTGTGTTGATGATTTCATTTTAGTATCTAGCAAAGATAGTTCTGATATTAACCTTATTGCTCTAGATTTTGAAATTTTTTCTGCTAATTCCTTTAATCTAGAAAAGTCTTCTTCATTATAAATTGTTAATTTTTGATTTGTTTTTACCATTAAAATATCTTTTATGTATTTTATCATTTCCCATAGAAGATTACTAATATCTTTTCCATCTTCTATTATTGCTGTAATTACTTCCATTGCTTTATCTATATTATATTCAATAATTCCTTGAGTAATTCCATGAATATATTCTAATTTTGGAATTCCTACAAGTTCTTTTATTTTATTTTCATCTATTTGATTTTCTCCATCTTGTGTACATCTTTCTAATATTGATAAAGCATCTCTCATTGCTCCTTCTGATAATTCTGCAATAATATTTAATGCTTGTTTTGTAGCTTTTACATCAGTTTCTAAACATACTTGCTCAAGTCTTTTTACTATATCTTCATTAGATATTCTTTTAAAATCAAATCTTTGGCATCTAGATAAAATTGTTGCTGGTAATTTCTGTGGCTCTGTTGTTGCTAAAATAAATTTAACATGTTCTGGTGGTTCTTCTAATGTTTTTAATAGTGCATTAAAAGCTCCTTGTGATAACATATGAACTTCGTCTATAATATATACTCTATATTTTGCTTTTGTTGGCAAGAAATTAACTTCTTCCCTAATAGAACGTATATCTTCAACACTATTATTTGAAGCTGCATCCATTTCTACAATATCTGTTAATGAGCCTGAAAGTGCAGATTTACATATTTCACATTCATTACATGGCTCCCCATCTTTAGGATTTAAGCAATTTATTGCTCTTGCTAAAACTTTTGCTGAAGTTGTTTTTCCTGTACCTCTTACACCATTAAACAAATATGCATGTCCTACTCTATTAGCTATAATTTGATTTTTTAAAGTTCTTGTAATATGTTCTTGACCTACCATTTCTGAAAATGTTTGTGGTCTAAACTTTCTATAAAGAGCTGTGTACCCCATATTATATATCACATCCTTTATAATAAATAATGGTGTGATTCCTAATCTCTCTATGGAAAGCAATTCTCACATAAAAGTATCTACTTATTGCTGCTTCCTCCCGGACCTGACAAGATTCATAGGCTTCTATTGAGTTTGCTCTCCATACAGAGGTCAGTGATCATACCATTACTATTATATACTGCATTAGTTAATTTTGCAAGTAAAATATTATTTTTTTTGCTATAGTTAAATATTTTTTGCTAAAGTTCAGTAATAAATTTTAATATCTTAATAATTACATAAATTTCTCACTAAACTGTAAAATTTTTATGTTATAGTTTTAATTAGTTATCAATCCTTTTAAATACTAAGTTACTTAAATCTGTTATTTCTATACCATTAGTACCTTTTTCTATCACTTCTTTAGCTGGAATATCTATATTAATATTTGATTGATATTTTTTTCCAGTTGTTAAATTAATAATTATATCAAAAGATATTGCTGTTTTTATATCTTCTTCAGATATATTTGTTAATTGCAATAATTTGCTATAATCAATTTCTTGAGCATCATTTGAAATATAATTTGCTAAATTATTAATTCCATATCTAAATGCAACAATTCCACCTTGATTAGAAATTTTTTGTTCTTTAATATTAGATTCTAAATCTCCTGTATATGTAATTTGAGTAATTTTATTTTCTTCTAAATTGTTGAACATTGTATTTTCATCTTTTATAGGTCTATAGCAGTTAGCTTCTCCTTTTGTATTATTTTTATTAATTATTATATTATTTATATCAATACTTTCTATTATTTCTGTTTTATTATATTTAGAATTTTTCTCTAAATAAATATATATATCATTATTTTCTGATACCAAAAGGTTCCATCTTTCTGGTTGATTTTCTTTTTCTGTTCCTTCTACACTTTGTGCAATAATAATTTTTGTAATATTAAATGGTAAATTAGATTCTCCTTTAACTTGATATCTTAATATGTATAATCCTATTGCACTTAGTATTGCAAAAAATATTATAACTATTATAATTGCATGAATTACTTTTTTCTTTGTACTTTTATTATACATTCTTACTTTTTCTTAACTCCTTAAAAAATTGTTTTAACATGTTTTTACATTCTTCTTGCAAAATTCCTTTTTCTACTTCTACTTTATGATTAAATGTAAAATCTTCAAATAAGTTTAAAACTGAGCCAACAGCACCTGTTTTTTCGTCCATTGTGCCTATATATACTTTTTTTATTCTAGAATTTATAATTGCTCCTGCACACATTGCACAAGGTTCTAATGTAACATACATTTCACAATCTATCAATCTCCATGCACTTAATTTTTTACTTGCTTTTTGAATTGCTATTATTTCTGCATGTTTAGTTGTGTCTTCCTTTGTTTCTTTTAAGTTATGCCCTCTAGCTATAATTTTACCATCTTTAACAATTACTGCTCCAACTGGTATTTCTAATTTTTTATATGCTTTTTTGGCTTCTTTTAAAGCTTCTTTCATAAACTTTTCTTGCATTTTTTCCTCACATATTGTGTAACTTTTTAAATAATTTTTATTTTTGCCTGTTTTTCGCTTATATTTCGCCTAATTTATTTTATAGTTCTGTAAAAGTGGTGTTCCCAGGCGGACTCGAACCACCATCGGTCGCTTAGGAGGCGACTGCTCTATCCTGCTGAGCTATGAGAACAAATCAATTTTTTCAAAAAATATTATAATATAACACTTCAAAAAAAGCAAGAATAAATATTAGTAATTTAGTTTTAATTTTACAATATTGACAAATATGTTATAATAATTATTATATAAATAATATTTTAATTTACTTTTTATATTAGAACAATTTTTATATGTATATAATATCAGAAAGGAGTATATGATTATTTAATTTCTTAAATAAATCATAAAATTTTTATGCAACACATTTTAAGTAAAATGAGAAAAGCAATTGAAGAATATAATATGATTGAAGATGGAGATAAAATTGCTGTTTGTTTATCTGGTGGTAAAGATTCTATAACAATGTTAAATGGATTAAAAGCATTGCAACGCTTCTACCCTAAGCATTTCGATTTAATAGCAATAACAATAAATCCTGGTTTTGAAAATTTTGATACAACTATTATTGAAAAAAATTGTGATGAGGTTGGCATTCCTTTATTTTTAGAAAATAGCCACATTAAAGAAATTGTTTTTGATATTAGAAAAGAAAAAAATCCATGTTCATTATGTGCAAATTTACGTAGAGGAATTATTAATACTATTGCAATCAGAGAAAACTGTAATAAAATAGCACTTGGTCATAATATGGATGATGTTATAGAAACATTTTTATTAAATTTAAAATATGCAGGTAATATTTCAACATTTTCTCCAAAAAGTTATATGGATAGAAGTAAAATTACAATGATTAGACCATTAATTTTTTTAACAGAAAAAGATACAAATCATTTTGTTAAAAAATATAATAAATCTGTACTTCCAAAAGTATGCCCAATGGATGAAAATACTAAAAGAGAAAAAATTAAAGAAGAAATTTTTACTTGGCAAAAAGATATCCCTACAATAAAAGCTAATATTTTTGGAGCAATTTCAAGAAATCTTCCAGCCTGGAAAAAAGAAGCGGATAATTAAGTAAAGAATCTAAATTATTAAAGTCTAATAATTTAGATTCTTCTTGTAGTTATTTATGCATTTCTTACTAATTTATCCATTTCAATTTTTAAATTATTTAATTTTTGTGTTGCATCTTCTTCATCTTTGCCTTTTACACCCATATAAAGTTTAATTTTTGGCTCTGTACCAGATGGTCTTACACAACACCATGAATTATCTTCTAATTCATAATAAAGAACATTAGATTTTGGCAAATTTGCTTTACTCTCTTTTCCTGTACTCATATTTTTTACATAGTCTTTACTTATATCTTTAAAAATATTTACTTTATATTCTCCTATTTTTAATATGTCTTTATTTCTCATATTTGTCATCATAGATTTTATTTTCTCTGCACCATCGGCACCTTCTAGTACAATTGATATTTGATCTTCTTTATAATAACCATATTTCTCATAAATTTTCATCATTTGGTCCCATAATGTCATCCCTTTAGATTTATAGTATGCTGTTGCTTCACATAAAGACATTACTGCTGAAATTCCATCTTTATCTCTTGCATAATCACCTATTAAGCATCCATAACTTTCTTCAAAGCCAAATACATATGTTTTATCTTTATTTTCTTCTGCTTTTTTTATAACTGCTCCTATATTTTTAAATCCTGTTAAAACTTCTATACACTCTAATCCGTAATAATCAGCTATTGCTTTAGCTAAATCTGAAGAAACTATTGTAGTAATTAACATTCCATTTTTAGGTAATAATCCTTTTTCTTTCATTTGAGAAATTCTATATTCTGCAATTAAAAGTGCAGACATATTTCCTGTATAAGTCATATATTCACCTGTTTTTGTGTCTTTTGCATATATCCCTAATCTATCTGCATCAGGATCTGTAGCAAGTACAACATCTGCATCTACTTTTTTTGCTAATTCTAGTGCTAATTTAAATGCTTTTTTATCTTCAGGGTTAGGGTAATCTACTGTTGGGAAGTTGCCATCTGGTTTTTCTTGTTCTGGAACAACATACACATTTTCAAATCCCAATTCTTTTAAAAGTCTTGATGCAACAGTATTTCCTGTTCCATGTAATGGTGTATAAACTATTTTTAATTTTTTACCTTGTTCTTTTACTATTTCTGGATTTAGTACAAGTTTTTTTAATGTATCTATATATTTGTCATCTATTTCTTTCCCTATAATATTAAATAATCCTTTTTTAACAGCTTCTTCTTTACTTATTGTTTTTATTTCTTTAAAATCTTTTATAGCTCTTACTTTTTCAATTATTTCTTTGTCTCTAGGTTCTACTATTTGTGAGCCATCATCCCAATAAACCTTGTATCCGTTGTACTTTGGTGGATTATGGCTTGCTGTTATCATTATTCCTGATGTACAATGCAATTCTCTAACTGCAAAAGATAGTTCTGGAACAGGTCTTAAACTTTCAAATAAATATGTTTTTATTCCATTTGCATTTAATATTAACGCTGTTTGTAAACTAAATTCATCAGACATTTTTCTTGAATCATAACTTATTGCAACACCTTTTTCTTGTGTTCCTTGTTCTATTATGTAGTTAGCTAATCCTTGTGTTGCTTTTCCAACTGTATATTTATTCATTCTGTTTGTTCCCATTCCAATTACACCACGAAGTCCAGCTGTTCCAAATTCAAGTTCTTTATAAAATCTGTCCTTAATTTCTTCTTCATTACCTTTTATTCCTAATAATTCTTTTTTTGTTTCTTCATCAAATGCTGGATCTGTACACCATTTTTCATATTCTTCTAAATAATTCATATTCTTTTCCTTTCTAGTTTTGTCATTTATTTTTTACAAAACTCTTTTGTTTTTTAAATTTAAATAGCTACTGATTTTCACCAGTAGCAATATTATATACTTTATAATAAATGATTGAATTTTCTATATAGTTCTCTTGCTGTTTCTGGACTATCTGTTCCTGTAGCATTTTTTACAGGGGCAAATTCTTCTTCTCTTTTTACTCTCATTATTGCCATATCATCTAATTCTCCAAAAGCATCAAAAAGAAAAGCTTCAAATTTATATGCATTTGGTCCATCTGGCTCTACCTTTTTTCCATTTTCATCTATATATGTTGCTTTTTTAAATGCTGTATGGTATGGTAATGGTTTACTTCCCATTCTTTCTATTGCATCAATATTAAATAAATTACATAAAATATGAGACTCTCCATATACAAGTTCACCATTATTATCAACTTGTTCTGCCATTTCTTTTGGTATTTCTGTGTATTCTATAACAGATGGTCTGCCATTCTTTTTACAAAATACTCCTACCTTTTCTTGAGGATTTGCTTTTACAACTGATTTTCCTGCGGCTGTAACATTTTTATCAATTGCTATACCCATTAATACTGGGTCTACCATTTTTACTAAACAATTATCTACTCCACCAATAAATACCCATTCAGCTCCAAGTTCTCTCATCTTTTTTGTCATTCCATTTTTAACTAAGGCTTGATAAATTCCTCCATGTCCATTTGCAGCTTCCTTAACTAAGCCATCTTCACCTATTAAGATTTTTCCTTCCATATCCATCATTGGTAATTCTTCTTGTTTAAAGAAGAATAAGTTTTTATCTTTTTCATATCCAAAGTATCTGTTTTTTGCAAAAAATTCAATTGTGTCATCATTATTCTCTCTACTTGTCATAATAAACCATGGAATTGTAACACCATATTTATGTCCTTGTTCTTTTAATCCATCACTTAATAATTCAAATAATGATTTGTGTGATTCTAATCCAATATCATATGTTCCTTTTGGACCATTATGTCCTAATCTTGTCCCTTGTCCACCAGCCATTGTTACTGCTACTAATTTTCTATTTTTTATAGCTTCAACACCAATCGCTTGATATTTTTTATAATTATCATATAATTTATCTTTATCTACATAATCTATTGGTTTTATATTAAAATCTTCTACTTTGGTTTCTTTTTTGGTATTTTCATATAGATTTTTCATAAGGTCAAAATCAATACCTTTTATCTGTTGTATTAATTCTTTTTGGTTTTTTTCATTTAAGTGTTCAAATCCATTTAATAGGTGTTCTTGAGAGTATTTTTTTAGAGTCCATTTGATTTCATCTAAATTTTCGTCCATAGTTTTCATCCTTTCTTAGTTACATAAGATAAATATACACTATTTGGTCGAAAATATCAATAGTTTATAAAAATTTTTTTATTTATTGTAGAATTTTGTCATTAAACTTTAGTAATCCCTAGAGAATTAAGGTTTTTGTCATGTGTTGATACAATTTTTGGAATTTCTTTTTCAACTTCTTGTAAGTTATAACAATCTATAATTTTTAAATTTTCTATATCCATATCCATTAATTTATTTGTCTTTTGCTCTATAAAATCTTTTGTTCCTACTAGTATTACATTTGAATTATTTTGAATGTTTTTTATATCTGATGAGTTCCATTTTAAATTTAAAATATTGTTTTTCATATTTTTATCTAAATTTACTTTTGAAATAAGTTCATTTATTGATTGATTTAAATTCTTTTCACTAATTATATTAATTGGCTCATTCTCCTGTATTTTTTCATTTAAATATGGCAATAAAATCATTTCTAAATGAAAGTCACTTACATAAAAATTACATATTTTTTCTATCTTTTTATTTTCAATAATCATTTTTTTACCATCCTTTCAATTGATGTTTATTGATTACTGGTAAATTTTACCATCTTTTAATTTTTTTGTCAATAGTTAATTAATAATTTGTATAAATTATATTTTTTGGGTAAAAATTATTTTAAAGAAATTTTTTTACATTTATACTAATCAAAATTTTTACAATTTTATTATGGGTTTATAGGTGGAGCCTTTATAAAAACCTAAATATATGTGTAAGGAATTAAATTAATTATGAAAAAATTTTTTAAAAATAGTTTTCTCATTTTATTTTTGCTTATAGTTTATATATTATTTTCTGCTCAAAGTTATTCATTCGCAATTTCTTCAGATTTATCTGATGCAGTTTTTAGATTACATGTTATAGCAAATAGTGACTCTAAAGAAGATCAAGACTTAAAACTAAAAGTTAGAGATAATTTACTTAACTATATGAATAATATTTGTTCTAATTGTGAGACAAAAGAAGAAGCTATGAAAATTGCAAACAAAAATAAAGAAATATTTCAAAAAATTGCAGAAGACACAATTAAAGAAAACGGTTTTAATTATTCAGTAAAAGTTAATATAAATAATTTTTATTTTCCAACAAAAACTTATGGAGACATCTCTTTACCTGCTGGTTATTATGATGCTTTAAGAGTAGAAATTGGTGAGGCAAAAGGTCAAAATTGGTGGTGTGTTATGTTTCCATCTCTATGTTTTATTGATATAAGTTCTGGAGTAATTGATAAAAGCGGAAAAGAAAAATTAGAAAGCAATGTAGATGAAGAATCTTATAAAGTAATTTCCCAAAGTGAAAATAATTCTAGTATAAAATTCAAATTTAAAATTATAGAATTTTTTGCACAATACGGACTATTCACTGCAAAAAATTAAAAAACTATTGTAATATTTACTATTTTATGTTATATTTTATTTGATATTTATACACATTATGGGGGTGAATACATTTGGAAAAACTAGTAATAACAGGACAAACTCGCTTAAAAGGTGAAGTTTCTATTAGTGGTGCCAAAAACGCTGCTGTTGCCATTTTACCTGCAACACTTTTAATTGATGGTATATGCACTATAGAAAATCTTCCAAATATAAGTGATGTTAAAATGTCTTGTAAAATATTAGAAAGTTTAGGTGCAAAAATAACTTGGAATAATGCAAATGAAATAACTATTGATACTAGAAATATAGAAAAAACAGTCGCTTCAGAGGAATTAACAAGAAAATTTAGAGCATCTTATTACATTATAGGTAGCATGCTTGGTCGTAAAGGAAACATAACTGTTGGAATGCCAGGTGGATGTAAATTAGGTGCTAGACCAATTGACCAACATATAAAAGGATTTGAAGCATTAGGAGCAAAAGTAGATACAGCTCAAGGGAAAATTACAGCAAAAGCTTCTAAATTAGTTGGAACTTCTATTTATATGGATGTTGTATCTGTTGGAGCAACTATTAATGTTATGCTTGCTGCAGTTCTTGCTGAAGGAACAACTATTATTGATAATGCTGCTAAAGAGCCACATATTGTTGATGTTGCAAACTTTTTAAATACAATGGGTGCAGATATTCGTGGTGCAGGAACAGATGTTATAAAAATAAACGGTGTTAAAAAATTAACTGGAAATAGCACATATTCTGTTGTTCCAGATCAAATAGAAGCTGGCACTTTTATGTTAGCAGCTGTTGCAACAAGGGGTAATATTTTAATTAAAAATTGTATTACAAAACACTTAGAATCTGTAACTGCAAAAATTACAGAAATTGGTGGACAAGTTGAAGATTATGGTGATAGTATTAGAGTAATTTGTAATAAACGTCCATCTAAAGCTATTATAAAAACATTACCATATCCAGGCTTCCCTACAGATTTACAACCACAAATGGGAGTAGTTCTTTCTATTGCTGATGGAACAAGCAGAATTATAGAAAGCATATGGGAATCTAGATTTCAATATACTGATGAACTAAACAAAATGGGTGCTAATATTACTGCACAAGGTAAGTCTGCATTTTTTGAAGGAGTTGACAAATTATATGGTGCTCCTGTATATTGTACAGATTTACGAGCTGGTGCAGCACTAATAATTGCTGGAATTACTGCAAAAGGCAAAACAGAAGTTTATAATTTAGAACATATTGATAGAGGATATGAAAATATCGAAGAAAAATTTAGAAATCTTGGAGCACAAATAGAAAGAGTTTCTGAATAGTAATATACACAAAAATAAAAGAAAGAAGAATACATATGTTAAATTTTTGTAGTTTATATAGTGGCAGTAGTGGCAATAGTATGTTCGTTGAAAGCGAAAATACCAAATTACTTATTGATGTTGGAATGAGCTGCAAAAAAATAGAAGAAGCTTTACAATCAATTGATAAAAATATAAATACAATTGATGCAATTCTTATTACTCATGAACATTCTGATCATATAAAAGGTTTGTCTACAATATCAAAAAAATATAATATACCTGTTTATACAACAAAAAAAACTTTTGATGCAATGCCTGAGCAAACAGAAGAATTAATAAATAAAAATTGTTATTTTTTTAATACAAATGATTCTTTTGACATAAAAGACATAAAAATAAAACCCTTTTCAATTCCTCATGATGCTGCTGACCCTTGTGGTTTCAATATTTGTAATAAAACTCATAAAATCAGTATTGCAACAGATATTGGACACATGACCAAAGATATAGTAAATAATCTTGAAGGAAGTGAATTAATTTTATTAGAATCAAATTATGATGTAGAAGTTTTAAAGTGTTGTAAATATCCATTTAATTTAAAAGCACGTATTGCTGGAAGTAATGGACATTTATCTAATACAATTGCAGGAAAAACAATTTCTTATTTATTAAAAAATAGTAATTTACATACTGCTATTTTAGGACATTTAAGCAAAGAAAGTAATTTTCCAGAACTTGCTTATCAAACAACTGTTGATGAGCTTATTAGTACAGGTTGCAATACAGATAATATTAATTTATCCGTTGCTAACAGGGATTTTCCTGGAAATTATATTACTTTGTAAAAATATATAATAAAAATTAATTTGTTTATTAAATTTTTAATTTTTTAAATTAAAAAATTAAAATTATTATTTTAGATCATTAATTTATAGTAAATGATAATTATTTATTTTTTGTATTTTTTAATACTTAATTTATAAAAGACATAGGTTTTAGATTTTTAATATTCCTATGTCTTTTAATTATATATATAATTGTAAAGAGAATATATAGGAACAATTAATAATAATTAATCTTCTTTAATAATTAAATAGGGGCCTATTATTGAAGAAAAAAATTTTTGACTTAAATAAGGAATCTTTTATTTTTATTAATCATTGATTTATGGGGGAAATTTATATATTCCCTTTACAAACTAAATAACTTGAATAAATTTAAAAAACTTTTTTTATTATTTAGCTATATATTAACTCATAATTCTATGTTTGTCAACAAAAATCGTTCGACACAATTCGACAATTTGCATCACTATATGAAATATTAGTTAAATAAAATATTACATATAATAATGGATACAATAATCCCTGTAAGATCTGCTAATAATGCAGGAATTATAATTTTCCTTGTATTCTTAATTTTTATACTACTGCAATACACTGCAATTGTATATAAAGTTGTTTCTGTAGAACCCATTATAACAGAAGCAATTAAACCTATATTAGAATCAACACCATTATTTTTTATAATATCTGTAGCAAGAGCTAATGACGCACTACCAGATATAGGTCTTAATAAAGCAAGAGGCAATATTTCTTTTGGGAAATTAAAAAAGCTTAAAATTGGTTCAATTAGTTTTGTAATAAAATTTATAATTCCAGAATTATTTAATAAACCTATGGCAAAAAACAGTCCTATTAATGTTGGAAATATAGTAATTGTTATTTCTAAACCTTTTTTAGCTCCAACTAAAAATAAGTCAAAAACATTTTTCTTTTCTTTAAAACCAAATAAAATAATTAAAAGTATTACTAATGGCATTGCCAATATTGAAATATAATTTATTAGTTTTATATTAATCACACTCTTTCTTAATTTTTATCTACCTTTATAAGCAATTTTGTCATTACAATTCCCACAACTCCTGCACAAATTGTGGAAATCCATACAGGGAAAATTATTTTAGTTGGATTCTCAGAGTTTAAAGCTGTTCTTATTGCAATAACTGTTGTAGGAATAATTTGCAATGAAGCTGTATTTAATATAATAAGCATCATCATATTATCACTTAATTTTTCTTTTTCTATATTTTCTTTTTGTAATTCTTTCATTGCTTCCAAGCCAAGTGGAGTTGCAGCATTTCCAAGCCCTAATATATTTGCTATAATATTCATAATAATTTTCTTTTCTGCATTTTCATTTTTATTAATATTCTGAAAAAATTTATTTATAATTACTTTTAATAGGCTACTTAAAATATTTACAATTTTTGTATTAGATGCAATTTCCATTATTCCACTCCATAAACAAGTACTTCCTATTAATGTAAGTGTTAATGTTACAGCACTTTCTGTTGACGCTGTTATCGCTTTATTTAAATCTTCTAAATTTCCATTTACTATTGAAAAAGAAATTGATAAAATAATAAATATTGGCCATAATATATTTAACATATTTTTCCTTTCATATTTAATAATAATTATTATAGAAAAAAATAAATAGTACTTAAAATTAGTCTATATTTATGTTTTAGGTTTAAAAAATTTGTAAAAATATAACAAATTTTCAAAAAAATAATTGACGTTATTCAAAATTTATGATATTATATACATGAATTGAAAAAAATGTTTAAGGAGGGCAAATTATGAAGTCAACTGGTATTGTTAGAAAAGTAGATGAATTAGGAAGAATAGTTATTCCAAGAGAAATTAGAAATAAATTTGAAATTGCCGAAAAAGATCCTTTAGAAATATATGTAGATGGAACTTCTATTATATTAAAAAAATATGAACCAAATTGTATTTTCTGTGGTAATTCAAAAAATCTAGTTACTTTTAAGGATAGATTATTATGTCCAAAATGTGTAGAAAAAATTACTACACTAGAAGCTACACTAAAAGAAGTAGAATAAAATTCTACTTCTTTTTTCTTGAATAGGAAACAATATTAAACTTTAGATTTCACAACTCAAAATGAAAATAAAATTTTAAATATAAAAATTTTATTTTCAAAAGAAACAATATTTATTTGTCTAGAAAATTCATATAAACTTCATTTTTATTTAAATTTCTATCTTTTGCAATTTTTTTTATAATTTCTTTTTTAGTTAATCCAATATTTTTATAATATTCATAATGTTCTTCTAATGTTAATTTATTTAAAAATTTTTCTTCTTCTTTTTTATCTAAATTTCTTTCAATTATTAATATCATTTCACCTTTAATATTTTCAATATTTTCTATTAATTCGTTAATATCTTTTCTAATAAATTCTTCGTGTATTTTCGTTATTTCTCTTGCTAAAACTATGCGTCTATTATTTAATATTTGTTTTAAGTCTTTAAGTGTTTGCTCCATTTTGTGTGGTGCTTCATATAAAATAATTGTTTTATCAGAGTTTTCTATTTCATTTAATTTTTGTAATCTTAATTTTTTATTTAAAGGTAAAAATCCCAAAAAAATAAATTCTTTTGTATCAATACCAGATGCAACTAATGCGTTTATCATTGCACAGGCACCTGGAATAGGAATTACTTCTATTTTATTCTCAATGGCTTTTCTTATAATTTCCTCTCCAGGGTCACATATTCCTGGTGTTCCAGCATCAGAAACTAATGCTATATTATTACCTTGTTTTAATTTTTCTATTAAAACATCACTTTTTACATCTTCATTATGTCTATGATAACTTATTAATGGTTTATGAATATCATAATAATTTAATAATTTTAATGTTTGTCTTGTATCTTCTGCTGCAATTAAATCAATTTCCTTTAATATTTTTAATGCTCTTAATGTTATATCCTCTAAATTTCCAATTGGTGTTGCAACTATATATAATTTTCCTAACATATTATCATTCCTTTCATATATATATTATCATAATTTATAAAAAATTTAAATATGTACTTATTATTTTTTTATATTTATTATTATTATTTATTTATTATTATTAATTTTTGTTATTTATTTATTTTTATTATTTTATTTATTGTTTATTATTATTTTTTTATTATTATTTTTATTTATTATTATTTATTTTTGTTATTTATTTTTATTATTTTTATTTATTATTTTCATTTATTATTATTATTATTTATTTTTGTTATTTATTTATTTTTGTTATTTATTTATTTTTGTTATTTATTTATTTTTATTATTTTATTAATTATTTATTATTTATTTATTATTTATTTTATTTATTTTTATTATTTGTTTTTAATGTTAGTTTTTTTAACATTTTTTGTTTTTTTATAATATAATATATTATATTTTATTATATTTTTACATTTTTTTAAGGAGAATAAATATGGAAAATAGAAATAATTATAATTATTTTAATAATAATAGATTTATAGATAAAAATAATTGTTTAAATTATAATAATTGTGATAAAAAAAATAAATTGAATTTTACTTTAATTAAAAATAAAACATTTTCCTCATTAAATGAAGTAGAATGTTTTTTAAATAAAATTACTTTAACAAAAAAATATATAAAAATATATAATTTATTTAAAAAATAGATTATATATTTTTATACTTTATTCTAGCTTTTTATTTATTTTTTATATATTATTATTTTATTGTTTTATTATTTTTATTTATTTGTTATTTATTTATTTATTTTATTATTTTTATTTTATTTATTATTTATTTATTTGTTTTATTATTTTTATTTTATTTATCATTTATTTATTTTATTATTTTATTTATTATTTATTTATTTGTTTTATTATTTTTATTTATTTGTTATTTATTTATTTTATTATTTTTATTTTATTTATTATTTATTTATTTGTTTTATTATTTATTTGTTTTATTATTTTTATTTTATTTATTATTTATTTGTTCGTTTTATTAACTTATTTATTTATTTTTTAAATATATTTCTGATAATTTTTCATTTTTTTCTCCATTAATTAAAAAAGATACTGAATTAATTTCTTTCAAATTTGTTAATGTGTTTACTATGCTATTAATTATTTTAAATTTTTTTTCCTCATTTTCAAAATTTAAAAATTCATTTGATAAATTTAAAATTGCACATCCATTTTCTATTTTTATGTCATTTAATATTGTACCATCTGGAATTAATTTTTTTAGATTACTACTTTGTGGTCCTTTTATTAATAAATTCACCATTTCTTTATATGGTTCATTTAATAAATTTTTTGCATTAATTAATTGTGTTTCCGCTTCTAATTCTCCTGTTTCTATATTTTCAAAATACAGGCTAATTTTTGTTTGTGATTCCTGTTCTTCAGATATTTCTTCTTGTGGCGTATAATCTTGATATTCATCTTCTATTTTTTTTATTTCAATATTTTTAAATATAAAAAATATTCCTATAATAATTAAAATAAAAATAATTATAGCTACAACTCTCTTTCTTTTTTTCATATCTAGCCCTCCTTATGTATTTTTAGATAACATCTTATTTATTATATAGGTTATCTTGTACTATCATATTGAAATATATTTTCCTTAAAATAATTTTAGAACAAAACTTAAATAAATTTAAAAAAAATTAAATAAGAATATATTTATCCTTATTTAATTTTTTCATTAATATTATTTTTAGTATTTATTTAATTTATTCAAAATAGAATTTAAAATTTGTATTTTCATTTAATGCCATAACAATTTTATTTATATTATATTCTGTATTTGCAGTATTATCTTTATATACTTTAACTTCTATTATTGTATTTTCTTCATTTTCTTCTAATGACATAATTTCATAAAAATTTGAATTATAAAATTTATTTCCTATATAATTTATAAAATCATTTATATTTCCAAAGTTATTTATTTTATATGTTTCATCTAATAAATTATATAGATTTTCGTAATCGTAATTATTAATCATTTTCATAATTTTATCAACATTTGTTGAAACTTTTTTTACATTTGATGCAGAAGTATATGTTTGTTTAAAAGAGTCTGTTATTACAGTATATTCATCTAATTGTACAGTAAATTCCATTGGATAAGTTGCTGATATTATATATCTATTATCATTTTTAGTTTTAACTATGAATTTATTATTATCATATTTAGATATTTCTTTTATTTCTGTATCTAATTTATTATTACTATTCATTAAATTTATGTATTCAGTAAATTTAGTAAAATCATTTTTAAATCTTAATTCTTTATATTGTTCATCAAGCATATCATATGCTTTCGTTGGATTATTTTTTAATAAATTAACAAAATACTCTGCATATTTAGTATATATTTCTTCGTCATCTAATCTTAAAAATTCAAATTTATTATGATTATTTGAGACTTCTATATTATTTAATTTTGTTTTTTCTGGTATTTGGCTTACATCTGTATAATTATTATTATATAATGGTGTAATTTTAAATGCATTATCACTTAAATCTAAATCTACTATATAAAATCTTTCTTGATTATATATATCATCATCAACTACACCTTTTACAATAAATGAGTATAAAGTTTTATCTCTTTTTTCATACATTTCTGTTGCCAAGAAATCATACCCTTGTTCTATATTAGTTAATATATTCTCTTTTGTTAAATTATTTTGTTGTATATAATTTTCATCTAAGTAATCTAATACTTCTACTGCCCCTCCCATTTTTATTGCACTTAAATATTTATTTATACATTCTTCTACACTAAAAAAGTAAGTTGCATTTATCACTTTTTCTCTATCTTTAATTGCTTGTTCTTCAATATCACCTTGAGGTTCGTCTTCTATTACTATATTTCCATCATTATCTACAATATTTTCTTCATAAAATTTCTTCCTAGAAATCAAAATAATTGTTAATATAATTATAACCAGAATAATTAAAGAAATAATAGCAATTAATAGCTTTTTATTTTTCATATTTTTTATCCTCATATAATATGTTTATAAGGTTTATTTAATATGAATTTTTATAAACATACTCTTTCTTTTTTTTATTTACTCTCTATTTTTTTGTTACTCTTATTATATAATCAAAATGTCCTTCATTTATAATTCTACTTGTTGAACAATTTTTATAACTAATTTCTTTTCTTATTTGATTTGTTGATCCTGCTCCATATGTTCCTACCCCATCTCCAGCAAAAACTTCTATATGTCTTGATTGTGAAGCTTTTAATAAGAAGTCTCCTGGTTGTGGAGTTTCTGTTGCTGTTGTTGCCCATTCCCAGCCATATTGTGATAAATCATAATTTGCTCCAGGAGAGCCCAAAATCCAGCATAAAAAGTCATTTGTTGATAATTGTACTTGTCCTATAAATTCAGTATATCCATATTGTATTAAAACCCATGTAACAAAAGCACTACAATCAATTCCTCTTGTATTATTATTTGACATTTGTTGAGCATAACCTTCATCTGTTATCATTCCGTTGAGATCTTAATATTTCTGGATAGTCCATTATATTACCATTTCTATACCAAAATTTATAATAAGCAATATAGTCATGAATTTCTTCTGAAATCTGTATTAAATCATCAGAAGCAGAAATTGTAAAATTATTATCACTTTGAATAATATAACTATCATCATATATAGAACCCATTTCAGAAGTACTTACATCCCCTGCTTTTACATCATTTTTAAATATATTTGATACTGCTCCAAATGTAGCTAAATAAAATGCTACGAATATCAAAGCTAAAATTATTACTCCTATTACAATTAAACTAACAGGAGCTGTATATATTATTAATTGCACTAGTAATTTAAATAAATGCATTGCTGCTTTAGCTATTATCTTAGCTAATTTTTTTAGTGCTTCCATTGCCATCTGTTTAGCTTTAGCCATTAGGTTGTTTGCAACATCACTAATTTGCTCTACAGTTTTATCTGCAATTTTTCTTTCCATTTGTGAAACAGGATTATTATCTAAATCTGTTTGTTGCTGTTGTTGTTGGTTATTTTCTTCGTCCATATTACACCTCCTAACTAGTTTTAGAAGCTAAAAGACATTTTAAAATCTGTTCCATCTCCTAATTCCATTACAAATTTCATACTTTTGGTCTCTGTTCCATTTTTATTTTTTAATGTAACATCATATATACAATAACTACCTTGTTCTGTAAATATTGAATATTCTACTTCATTTTGGTCATAAAAATTAGTTTTTAAATAATTTTCTAAATCTGTAATATTAGTTAAATTATTTGCTGTTTTAAAACTATCTGCAATTAATGTAGAAACATAATAATAGTTTTTATCATTTAATCCATTTATAAATTTACTAATATTAAGTCCTGTTTTTACTCTAGAATCTGATTCTTCATATTTTGTAACAAATTGTGGCAAGTCTACAATGTATTCATCTAATAAAACAGTAAAGTCCATAATATTATTATTAACTGTGAAGATATAATAATCTTCATAATTTGAATAAGCAACATATTGTTTATTACTATTAAAATAATTTACAGTAAATTTAGAAAATTCCATGTTTTCAAATTCTGCTAAATTTTGTTGAATATAATTATTAAAATTTTCATAATTATTTTCAAATCTTAAATTTTTATATTTTTCATCAATTAATGAATATGCTTTTTCTGGATTTGTTAAAATTAACATTTTATAATATTCGAAATATCTTTTTACAGTTGCATTATCTGCTATATCATTTTGGAAAAATTCTCCTGTAATTTCTTCTGTTATTACATATTTTTGTTCACCTGTTGTTGCAATTTGTTCAAATTCTGTTTGATCTATATCTAATTTTTGTTGACTATATTTATATGTTCCTGTTGTTGTATCAAAATCTATAGCATAAAATGCATTTTGTGATGTTCTATTTGTAGTATTAAATATTTCTCCAAATATATATAATCTATATGATACTACAACATCTGTTTCTTGGAAATAAATTTTACTTGCGTAAAATTTATTTCCATTATCTTGATGTTGATTAATTACATCTTCTGCCATACAAAATGAATTTAATTCATTTACTTCATCTATACTTTCATCTATTTCTAATTCTGCCATTTCTTCTTCCTTATATGGCTCTTCTTCATTTATATTATTTCCTGTTTCTGTTGTATCTTTATTTAGTCTTAGCAATATAAATAATATTATTAAAAATACTATTATAACTAATATTATTGAAAACTTAAGTATATTATTTTTTTTCATATATTCAACCTTTCTTTTTTATTATTTTGAAAATAGTCTTACTTCATCTGCATATTCTAGTACAGTATTTATATTAATATAATTCTCTGTTCTATTTGTTCTTGAGCTACCTGGATCTAATACATATACAAGTGTATCTCCACTAAATTTTATACCAACAACTGCTATAAAGTGTCCACCACCTGTATTATATGGATTATAAGGATCTGAATTTGCTTTAATATGTACTATTGCAGGATTTCCGGCAGTTAGATGTTCTGTTAATTTTGTTCTAATATTATTTGTATATTTAGTTGCAGAAACTCCAGCAACTGACTGTGCCCAAGAAAACCACATATTTGTATTTTCAGGACTAATTTCCGTTGGAGTATATGGTTGTCCTGTACTTGGATTTACTACACCAAGTCCACTTAAACATGTTGCTAAAGATGTTCTACCACATATATTTGTTCCTTTTTCTTGTTTAAAGTAGTGATATTCTCTAGATACAATTAATTCACCATCTTGATCTGTTGTTGTAATTGTTGTTAGTTTCTCTAAATGCCATGCTGTTCTTCCTGAACCACCTGACTTCTTTCCAGAAGCTGAACTTGTTGCATATGAGTCTACATCTACTGTATATCCACTTGTTGAACCATCATAATTGTAACTATAAAGTGAATCTAAAGATAAACCTACAGCAAAGTTTATTTCTAGCTCTTTACTATTATCTGTTAAATACTGATATCCACTTAATTCTGCCAGTGTATATCTCATATATCTTTCCAGTTCTTGTGTATTTCCATTTTGCTCTAATAAAGCAAATAGTAAGTAAGATGCTGTTGATAAATTATTTTCTACTTGAGGATATTCTTTTATTAAATTTATTATAAAATCTATTTTATAACTACCATTAATTATAGAATATACATGATATTCATTTTTCCATGTAGCATAATTTTCATATATGAAAAAGTGTGTATTTCTCCACTCAATTAAATCTGAATAGTGATTTGCCTCACAGTGTTCACCAATACGAGTTGGCGGAGCTGGTGTTAACCTGTCAACATATGGCACATATGTTGGATTTATTCTTGTTACACTTTGTATTCCATCAAATGGTCTTTCTACATCTCCTACTTTTGGAATTAATTTATAATCAATATTCCAAGTATCTGCTTCTATTAAATATAAATCACCAGTATTTTTTATCTCGACATGTAAAAAATCTTTTAATACATATCCAGCATATTTTAAACATGTTTCATATACTTCTTCTACATTATTTAAATAAGTTCCTTCATTAGTTCCAACCATTTCAGGACCACCTTCATGAGGATTATGTGTGGTTTCTGGAACTTCTTCACCTGTTTCTGGATCTGTAGAAGTTGATGTAGTATCATTACAACATTGCCATCTCTGCCAGATTTCTACTAAGTAACTACTTATTGTTCCACCTCTTATTGCATCTTTTTCATCTGTACCATAATTGTAATGTTCAAATTCACTTTCTGTTGCTTCTAATAAAGCAACTTCTATATATGTATTTTCTTTATTACATTCTTCTAGTAAGTCATTCATAAAGTCAACATCTTGTGTCATCATATGCATTGCTAAAAAGAAATTTAATGGTGCTGCAGTTTGTTCTAGTAAATTTAAATATTCATATTGTCTTAATTCAAATGTATTTTCTACTATATCTGCTGTATTATAATAACTTGGTAATAATTCTACTTCTGCAGGGTCATTTGTTCCAGAATCATCTATTGCTCTTTCTGGTGGTGGGTTATTATATTTCCATGTATATTTTTCTTCTGATGTTAATACACATAATTTTAACCCATTAGGATTTATAGAAAAATACTTTAAATATTCTTCTGTTTGCTCATGAGAATATACAGTTTCTTTTGACATTTCTACTAATTTATCATATGGTATATATTCTAATGTTATACCATCTTCAAAATCAGTTCCGCCTTCTTCTACAACTTCATATTCATCTTGTGCATTATAACGTCCAAATTTAGCAGTATACCTTTTTACTACAACATTACCATTTATCGCAGTTTTAGCATAATCTCCAATGTCTGGTAACATATTTTTTAATTCTGTTCTTATATATTTGTCAACAATATTTGTTAATTCCTCATCAGATTTATATGTTTGGCTTTCATCATCTGATGCCATAAAGTCATAATCTTCATCTCTTAGTCCTAATGCTAATGTATCTACTGAGTATTCTTCCAAAGTTCTTAAAATTCTTAGTGCATAATTTGCATTAATTTCGTACCCATTTTCAGTAATGGAAACCATATCTAATACATCTGAAGAAGATGCTTCAAAACCACTAGTAACACTTGTTGAATTACTTAAACCAATATTAGATTTTTGCTCTTCTTCATCAGTTGTTGAACCTCCTGTAGAAGATGTTTCTGGCGAAACAGGTTGTGTTGATATTATTCCTCCTCCTGGATCTGCCCAATCCATTGCATCACTTAATTTATATGAATTTATTATTTTTAAATTATTTGCAAAAACATTTCCAGTTGATGAGAGCATTATTATAACTAAAAGAGCTATAAATATTAATTTTTTTACTATTCTATTTAATTTTTTCTTCATATAAATCCCTCCTTTAATTATAAATTAACTTGTATAGATGTATAATTTGAATATGCCGTTCTATTATGTGTATCTAAATAATCTTGATAATCCAAAATGACTTTACTAAATATCATTTTTGTTGGTTTGTTAGATTCACTATAAACTTTATTAAATCTTACAGTAACTTTTTTTACAGAACCAGGCTGTACTAAAACATCTCCTTCATCAAACTCACTATTCATAGAACTATATACAACTTCTTCTTCATTTATTAAATAAATACTGTTATCTTCTTCATAACCTGTAAAAGCTATTGTTTTATCAGAATTATTTTGTATTTCCATTGTAATTTCTACATATCTACTATATGTATCTATTGTATTTATTTTTACATCTATATCATCAAATACATATCTTGTATTTTTATTTTCACCATATATGTAATTATTTACATTTATTTTATAATTTCCATCATCTTGTTTTACAAAAGTATAATATTCATCATTTGCAGTAAATTTTGCTCCACCTGTTGCTAACATGTCTCCATTAAAAGTAACTTTGCATAAAACACTATTTCCATCTTGAGAAACTCTAGATATAGAATATTCTTGTGGTTCAGCAAATCTTAAATCAATATAATATTCTTTAAATATATTTGCATCATAATATTTTAATGCTGTCTTACATTCATCAGTAATCAAATTAAATGCTTTTTCTCCATCACCATTGTTGCAATAATTAACAAATAATTTCATTGTATTTTCTATTGTTTTAGTAGATAAATCTGTAACACCATCATCATTAATATTGTCCATAGTTACATTTTGACCATTTGTATATACACTTCCTGTAGTAATATTACTTCCTTCTAGTTCTTTTTGATTTTCTTCTTCTTTTTTTGCATAATAATAATTTAAGCTATAAATTATTATCAATGCAAATATCACACCTATTATTACATAAATTATTGTTTTTTGATTTTTATTTATAAAACTTTTTAAACTATTAATATTACTCACCTCTTTCAATTAAAATAATCATATTGTTCATTATCTTCTACGGTTTCAAAGTCTTGGGCATTTTTAAACATTCCATTATAATATGTTGTTATTTCTTTAGCTGTTTTAGTTGACCTGTTTTGTTGTACCATTTCATCTATAATTGCTTTTCTTCCTTGCTTTGTCTCTGGTATTCCGTATGTATCATTCATTTTATTTCTAAATTTAAATACTTGTACCGCCATATTATCTGCTGATTCCTCTGTATATGTGTTATGTTGTTTTCTTAAGTAATTTGAATATCTAAATAATTTCTTCTGTTCTTCAACATCTGTAATTCCTTGTCTAGCAAATCTATCTCTTGCTCTACGTATCATTTCATTAGATCTAGAACCATATCTTTGTTTATATTTTTCTTGTACGTCATCTCTTTCTGACCAATCCTTAGCAATTTGAGCTTTTCTTGTTTCTTTTTTTGAATATCTTGTATCTTTTATCATATCTTTTACTGCTCTTGCACCTTTATTATAAACTTTTCCTCCTACCGCAAATCCTGCAGCTAAAGATGCTCCTAGTTCTCCTGGTCCATATTTTCCATCTGTTGCACTAATTCCTGCTTGTACAGCTCCTACTGTAACTGCTCCTAGAATTTGTACAGCTCCTTTTGCAATATTTCCTCCTGCTCTCATTAAGTTCTCTTTTCCAGTTTTATCTGTATCCCAAATAGGACTTACTGCACTTTGTGCAACTGCTCCTAAGCCTCTAGCTAATGAACCAATTTTTCCTCTTTGTTTTGCTCTATCATAATTAATATTTGTTCTAACTGGTTTACGTTGATATCCTTGTTGCTTTTTATCTGGATCTTGTGAATCTTGGTCTTGATCTATATCATCACCTGACTGTGTTCCATCATGTTGACTTCCATTTCCTTGGTTTTGTTGACTTTGTTGTGAAGATTGAGAATTAGTACCTCCTCCAGATACTAAAGCTGAGCCTCCATCTTGTTGTACTCCGTTTTGGTCTACACCAAGTCTTGCTTCTTCAATTTCATCTAATTTAGAATCATAAGTTTTATAATCTTTATTTCTTAATGCCATTTCTGCTTCACATTCTAATATATCTTGTTTATTTCCACTATTTTTTGCCTCTTCATACATTTCTTTTAATTCATCATCTGTTAAATTAGAATATTTTCTCTTTAAAAATGCTTGTGGTCCTTTATGCATTCTAAAGAATTTATTTTCAATTATTCTTCTATTTAATATATTAAAATAATATTCTGCCATTTTCATATCTCCAGCTTTTATGCTGTCTCTCATTTTTTCTAGTATTTGATTAGAATTTAAATGAGAAAGTGAATCTGTATATTGAAGTGGAATATTGGCTTTTATAAAAGGTTCTTCATTACGTTTTATGAAATTTTCCATATAATCTAATCTCTTTTTAGTTTTATTATTAAATCCTCCATTTGTTCCAACTTGAATTCCATTTAATTTTAATTCATTAAAAGCCTCTTCAAAATCTTTTGTTTCATCTTTTGCTTTTGCTAAATCAATATCATTTAAATTACTTCTTATATTATAAATATTTTTATCTAAATTTAACGGATTAGAAGTATTAGATAAATTAGAAAAATTTAATTTTCCAAATCTCTTTTCAAAAGCTTCATCTTCTCTATCTGTATCATATCCTGAATCATCACTATTAGTAAAGTCATTTTTAGAACCATCTTTTGAATTTGATGCAGTATTTAATCTTGGATTTTGTCTTGGATGAATTATATCTCTTAAACTATGTGATATTGAAGACATAACCGCTAAACTTCCTACTGTTTTTGCTAATCCTCCAACTGTTCCTCCACTTGCTCTTCCAAATTCGAATATTTTCTTCATTAATTTTTCCGCTTCTGCTAAGAAGAATAATGCTATAATTGCATATACAGGATTTTCCACGGCTAATTGTACAGCTGAACCTATTAAAATATTATATAAAAGTAAATGTACAACTTGTAATAATGCATTAAACATGTATTCCTTTAACCAAAATCCAAATGTTCTAGACTTTCCTCCATCTAATTTATCTAAAGGATACATCATTGCAATAAGTGGTGCACTTATTGTTAGGAAAGCCATACTAATCATCCTTTTGAAATATATTAGTGTAAATTTAAATGTTAATGTTATAAAAGCAAAGTAAATAACAACAAATCCTAATTTATTTATTAATGAATTCTGTTGAGCTTCAAATCTAGCAAGTCCCATAAAATTTGTTACAAAAGTTTTATCTTGGAATACTACTTTTACATTTCCTACTGTAGCACTTACCAGTGTTGTTACATTTTGTATAACAGATATTATAAATGACATTATATAATGCATTGTAAAAACTAGAAATACTGCAATAACCCAATTTATGAAACTTTTTTTATATTCTGCTTTTTTTCCTGCACTAGAAGTAAGAATAATTCTAATTCCAATATATATTAATATTGATAATAATCCAACAATTGCAACAAGCCTTAATGTTCTATACCAAGATGCAACTGTTCCTCTTAAAGCATTCCATCCTTCAGAAGAATTATCAACTTCTTCTCCATCTTTTACCGTTTTTCCACCAATAAAATCTATTCCAAATAAATCTATCTCACCTTTAAAAATTTCCTCTGGACTATATTTAAATTCTGGATACCTTAATTCTGGAACAACACCTTTATTGTTTTTAAATTTATCTATTTCTTCTTGTGTAAAAGTTTTAGTTGTATTTGCTTCTGCTACATCTGATGAATCTAATTCTCCCCATTTAGGCATTACATATTCAAATGTTGTTCCTAACATGCAACTACTTAAAACAGACATTATTGCATCTCCAACTGCCATTAACATTTCCAATAATAATGATAATATTGTACCTGTATCATCATCAACATCTGAAGATAAATTGTCATCAGATTCATTAGTATATGCATCATCAGGATCAATTACTTCTTCAATTTCGCTTGGTAATTGTTCTGTTTGATCTATAGGATTTCCTTCACTATCTACAGGATATGCATATGTAATATTTATATAAAAGTATGGAAATATTAAACAAATTAAAATCGTACATACTAAAACTTTTTTTAATTTATTTATTAGCACTTTCTCACCTCTTCTCTTTTTAGTTATCCATTTGTTATTCTATCAAATGTTCTAATTGCTGCACTTATATTCATTTCTTGTCTTCTTATTCTTTGAACTTGATTTTGCCTTGTTGTTTGCATTGGTCCTAATCCACGTTGAGAAACATTACTTCCTTGAGTTCCAACTCCTTGTTGAGGAGCTGTCATTCCTTGTTGTGGACCTAATCCTGGATGATTACCAAGTGATTGTGTTAAAGAATGTATATATCTTTCCTCTTTTCTCTTATTATAAGAAGCTGCAGATGCGTGTATTTTTGCCCTTTTTCTTTTTTGAGACATAATATACATTGCAATAACATCTTGTTTTTTCTTTTCTTGTTTTAATGCTTTCTTTTTCTGTGTAGTGTTTAAATATGTTCTATTATTATTTACTTCATTAGCAACTGCATTTGAATATTTTATACATTGTTTAATTTCTTTTAAGTCTATATATCCTCTTGTTACATAATTGTCTACAATTCTATCTCTATATTCTTTCCATTCTGTACCATAATTGTCTTTACAAAATTGTATAACATCTTCTCTATTTTTAAATTCTTCTTTATATACTTCCATTTTTTCTGGTTTAGTTAAACTTTCATTGTATCCTTCTTCAAAAGTATTAGCAACACCATCTACTCCTCTACCTACTAAAGCAAATCCTGCTGCAAATGCTGCAGCTCCTTCTGCGGGATTATATTTTCCATCTGTTAAACTTATTCCTGCTTGTACTGCTGCTGCTGTAACTCCAACAGTTATACCAACAGTTCCTTTTATTACATTTCTTATAAGTCTCTTTCCATTATATTTTCCACTTCTATCAAAATCCCATATTGGTTTTACCATTCTTTTGCCAATTGCTCTTGTTCCTCTACCAACTTTTGTATTTGCTAAATATATTGCTGTTTGTGCAGGTTTTGAATTATTTATATTTCTTGCTAATCTCCTTATTGGTTGTAACTTTGGTTCAATCTGATTAATTATAGGATTTTTTGGTTTTTCTGGTTCGTTTAATTTTCCAATTAATCTTGGTCTACCAGATCCCCCCATAGTAAACATTGGAGAAATAGTTCCATCTTGATCTTCAGATACTGTATTTACTACTGGGTTAATATTTACTGTTTGATTATTATTTCCTACATAATTATTTGGTATAATAATATTATTACTTGAATTATCAATTACATTATTATTATCACTAATATTTGATATATCTTCTCCTGCAGAGATAAAATCATTACCATTTTCTTTATAATCTTTATTTATAGCTCCTGGATATGATACAGAACTTGTTGCTCCTGAATTAGCAATTTGTTTTCCACTTCCAGACAATCTTTTTGCACCATGTACAAGTGCTAGTCCAGAAAATGCTGTTCCAAGCCCGCCAACAGTTCCTTCTCGTGCTTTATCAAATCCAAATATTTTTCTAATTAATCTTTCTGCTTCTGTCATAAATGCTAATACTGCAATTGCATAAAATGGATTATCAACAGCAATTTGAATTGATGAAAATACCATTATATAATAAAGTAAATAATGCATTGGTTGTAGTAAAGCATTAAAGAAAAATTCTTTTAACCACATTGTAAATCCTTGTGCTTTTCCATCTAAAGATTTATCTATTGGATATGTAAATGCAACAAGTGGTGCAATTACTGTTAAAAATGCCATATATATAACCCTTCTTACATATACAAATGTAAATTTAAATGTATAAACAACAAGCATTATATACATTATTTCATATCCAATTTTTAAAGCAATTAAATCATATTGTGTGCAAAATCTTACTAGTCCTATAAGGTTTGTACTAAATGATTCATATCCATTTCCTGCTGCAACTCTTAAAATTGGCATTACAGTTATAGTTTTTTCATTAAATTGATTTATTATTGTTATTATAAATGCCATTATATAATGCATTGTATATAATATTAATAACCCTATTATCCAGTCAATTATCCATTGTTTATATTTAGATTTATCTTTTACATTTGAAGAACCTATTATTTTTATTCCTATATATATTAGTACACATAAAAATCCTACTGTTGCAATTATCCTTAATGCATTATACCAACTTGCTATTGTTTTTCTTACAACTCCTAAACCTTCTGCTTGGTCAACACCTGATATAAAATCTATATTTAATAAACTTATCTGTCCAGAAAAGATCTCTTCAGGGCTATAATGTATATGTGGATATTCTGTACTTCCAATTTTTGCAGTTATTCCTATATTACAATCTATTTGGTTTGTAGATAAATCAAACATTGTATCTATATTTCTACTATCTACTACTCTAAGTTTATCTATATAATTAGTTTTTACATAATTAGTTATTTTATTTTGATCTGTTACATCTGAATACATTACTTTTTGTAATACTGCTAAAAGAGTGTCTACAACACAATTTACTAAGAAGAAAAATGGTTTTAATAAAACTCCTCCTATATCCCAGTCTGTATCTCCTTCATATACTTGCCCATTAACAATTATTTCATTTACTGAACTTACATTATTAGAATCTGCTGCATCTTGATTGTTTTGTTCATTATTATCTATTCCTGTATTTTTTATAACATCTATATCTCCAATTGTAATTACTGTATATGCTCCTATTGGATTTAATGGTGATGAATGAGATTTATCTGCACCTGTTGTAATACTCATATCAAATCCTAATATAATTGTTGTATCTTCATCTATTTTTATTTGTTTACCAGATGGACTTATATTCTCAATTGCTGTTCCATTATTTAAATCTATTTCACAAATTTCTGCTAATTCTTCTACTGTACCTTTATAATTATATTTTTCTTCTAATTGACTTCTTAAAGCCTCTACTGCTTGCCTTTTTATATCTATGTAATATTGTTGCCCAACATTTCCAATTGTAATTTCAATATCTTCTAAAGTTTCGTTAGTACTTGCAGAAAAAACAATATAATTAAAAACCCAATTAAGTAAGATAATGGTAATAATTGAAATTGTTAATATTCTATTAAAAGTTTTATTTTTCATTACATCACCTCTTTTTCTCAAAAGTAACTTTTTTAATTACACTCCTTTTATATAAAAGGAGTGTAATTCCTAAAAATCACTTTTTAGTCTTTTACTATGCTATTATAATATCTAATTGCTGCATCTTCTCCTCTATATTGTTTTGCTTTTTCTTCTGCTTCAGCTGGTTTTAATCCTTGAGTTTTTGCTGTAATATAAGTATTTTCTTTATCTCTATCATATACTGTTCCTAATGAATTTTCTGCTTGTTTTCTTCTTTGTACATTCTTTATAGACATTGCAGATATATCATTCTTTCCTAATAATTCTTTTTTCTGACTGTCTGTTAGATTTTTTGTATCTCCTGAAATTGCATTAGAGTATTTAATCATTTCTTTCATTTCTTTTAAATCTGTAAATCCTCTAGGAACATAATTATCTGCCATTCTATCACGATATTCTTTCCATTCATCACCCCAATTATCTTTACAGAATTGTATTACATCATCTCTGTTTCTAAAGTCTTCTTGATAAGCAGACATTTTTTCTTCTTTAGTTAGTCCATCATTATATCCTTCTTCAAATGTATCTGCTATTCCATCTACTCTTCTACCAGCTAAACCATAGCCTGCTGCAAATGCTGCAACACCTTCTGCTGGATTGTATTTTCCATCTGTTAAACTTATACCAGCTTGTACTGCTGCTGCTGTTATTCCAACTCCAGCTCCAACAACACCTCTTGCAATTCTTCTAACAAATCTTTTTTTGTTATATTTTCCTGTTCTATCAAAATCCCAAATTGGTCTTATAGCTCTTTTACCTACTGCTTTTACTCCCCTAAATGCTTTTTGCCTAATTGATAGTGGTTGATTTCCTTGTCTTTGTTGTACACTATTACCTGTTAACCCTTGAGCAGTAGCTCCAGCTCCAACTAATGTTGCATTTGCTCCAATATTATTAACACTTGAAGCATCTATATTAGCTCCAGCTCCTCCTGTAGGACTTCCTGCACCTGGACCTCCAGAACCTCCACTTCCAGAGCCTCCAGGACCATTGCCTCCTCCAGAACCTCCAGGGTCAATACCTCCAGCTCCAGTTCCTCCGGAACTTCCATTACCTCCAGAATCACCTATTAAAACATTTCCTGGATTAATATTTTCATTCATTGTAATTCCTGTTTTATAGTCTCTATTAGTTGCACCTGGGAAATTCACTCTTCCTTGAGAAGAATTTGAGCCATTTCTTCCTCCTCTATTCATTAATCCTCTTAAGCTTGTTGCAATTGCTGCTGCTGCAAATGCATCTTGCATTCCTTTAACTGTTCCTCCAGATGCTTTATCAAATCCAAATATTTTTCTTAATAATCTTTCTCCTTCAGACATAAATGCTAATACTGCAATTGCATAAATTGGGTTTTCAGCTGCAATTACTACAGATGAACCTACTAGTATGTAATATAATATAAAGTGCATTGGTTGTAATAATGCATTAAAAACATATTCTTTAATCCACATACTAAATCCTTGTGCATTTCCGTCTGATAATTTATCTAATGGATATGTAAATGCTACTATTGGTGCAATTAGTGTTAAAAATGCCATATTGATAACCCTTTTTAAATATATGAAAGTAAATTTTATCGTATATGTTGTTAGCATTACATAAAGAATCAAATATCCTAATTTAAATATACTTACATCTGATTGTATACAAAATCTAACTAAACCTATTAAATTTGTATTAAATGTTCCACTTATATTACCTCCTATACCAGTAACAGTTGATGAAACTTGTATATATTGCATAGTATTACTTAATCCTTCATTAAATTGTTGTATAACTGTTATTATAAAACTCATTATATAATGCATGCAAAATAATATACCTAAACCAATAAACCAATTTATAATCCATTCTTTATATTTTGCTTTATCTTCTGCCGTAGAGCTTAACATTATTCTAATACCTGTATATATTAAAATTGATAAAAATCCAACTATTGCAATTAATCTTAAAGTTTTATACCATGATGCAATAACTTTTCTTACACTTGCTAATCCTTCTGTTTGTCCTTCACCTGAAATAAAATCTATTCCTAAAATACCAACTTTTCCAGAAAATATTTCTTCACAACTATAATGAATATGTGGATACTTAAATTCCCAAATACCATGTACAATACGTACACTAATACTAGAATTTGCTCCAACACTATCAAATTCTGCATCAGAACTATCTGTTGTCATAATATCAAATGCACTACTTACTACAGTTGCAATAGTACCAATAGGTCCATTCATATCTTCACCTTTATACATTACACTTTGTAGTACTGCATTAATAGCATCAAATATTGCTGCAACGATGGCAAATAATGCATTAAATAAAATTCCACCAAATGTAGATAGTGTATCACCTCCATCCCAAATGTCTGCACCTTGTCTTTTATCATTTTCAATTTTATCTTCAACAGTTTGTTCTAATTTATCTCCTACTTGTTCTAATGCATCCTCATTCGTTGCTCCATTATTTAAAGCATTATTATATTCTTCAACAGCATTATTTACTAAATTAGATATGTTTTGATATTGTTCTTCTGTAATTAAATCTTTAGGAAAGTTTGATTCCCAAAATCCTCCCATATAAAGTGCATTATTTATTTCTTCACTTCTTTCATTTTCTGGAATCATTGAATAAGCTAGCCATTTTGTTGTTGCATCATAATATTCATCTCCATATTCACTACGTGAAGGTTGTCTACCAGGTTCTAATACATTAAGTTCACTAATTATTGTATCTAAAATGTCTTCATTATCTAATTCTATGAGTGTATTTTTTAAATCATCATAACTACTTGCATATACTCTATAAGGAGAGAATACATTTAAAATAGTTATTATTACTAAAGAAAAAACAATAATACGCTTTAGAAATTTATTATATAATTTTGTTACCATGTCATCTCTCCCTTCTTGATATTTTTTTCATAATTTTTTTTTATTTTTTGCATTTCAATCCCCACTATTATCCTATTCTTTTTCTGTTATCACTATTATCATTATCTTCTTTTTGACTTCTTGCAACTAACTTGTTCATATTTGTTTCAACAAATTCAAATTCTTTTCTTGTAGGAGTTATTTGAATTATTGTTGTATCTTGTCCTACTTTTAGTAAGCCTTCACCTCTTGTACAAGTTACAAGGAATGATGCTTCACCCTCACTTAATTTAAATACTTCTTTTAATTGTTGTATTTCAGACTTATCTTGTGCTAAAAATAATTTAGTATCTGATGATGTTAAAACAGCTTGTGCCTCTGGTTTTTCATAAAAGTCTTGGAATCTTTGTGAAATAATAGCAAGTGATACATTTCTTTTTCTAGCACGTCTTGCCATTTTATTTAAAAAGTCTACGGCTTCTGGGAATGGTAATAACATCCATGCCTCATCTACTATAACTCTTTTTTGTCTTGCTTTTTTTCTATCCTCACTGTTTTTCTTTACGAATTTTTCCCATATCCAAGACATTAATATTTGTTGTGCAAGTGGTCTTGCAAAACGTTCCTCTAATTGTGATATATCTATATTAATTAAAGGTGCTCCCTCTAATAATTCAAATGTTGATTGTCCATCAAAATATGCCATTTGTCCATTATATTCTCTTATATATTGTTTCATTACTTTTAGCAAATAACTATAATGGAATTCATAATCTTTATTTTCATTACTTTGTGCAATTTGTCTAATACGCTTATACCATGAACCTATTGTAGGCATTTCTTTTTTTCTTCTTTCAAATACATTACTTGAGTTTGAATTTTCATATAAACTTTGAGGATTAGATGTTATTCCTCTAGAAGCATATTCTTGTGATACTGCTTCTGCAATTATTTGTTTTGTTAACTCATTTACTTCTTTTGTTCTTGTACTACCTTTTGCCATTGTCATTAATGCTTGTGTTACGTCTTCAACTTTACTTTCTACATTTAAAGTATCTCTTTCTCTACCTGTTATTTCATCTTTTGTTCTTTCTACTTCTATATCAAATAAATTAATAATTGTCTTTGATGTAGGACTTATTACTACATTTAATCCTCCTAGTGCTTCGGCTACAACTGAATACTCACCTTCAGCATCTAGTGTTAAACTTTCTATTCCCATCAATACTGATGATCTAGATATTAGTGTTTTCATTGTTACAGATTTACCAGCACCAGATTTAGCAAATATAACCATATTATAATTTGTTAAACTTGAGTGGAAATTATCAAATAATATTGGCACTCCTGTTTGTTTATTTATCCCTATTGGAACTCCTGTATCATGTCCAATATTTGATGTTGTAAATGGAAATATTGTTCCCATTGATGGTCTATCAAATGTATGTATTTTTTTGATTTTATCTTCCATTAGTGGTAATGCAGATTTAAATCCATCTTCCTGTATAGCCCATGCAGTTCTCATACCAACTAGGGATTTTGCCATTTCTGATGTTAACATTTTAGATAATCTATCTAAGTCTTGTTCACTATATGCAAATAATGTTGAAACTATTGATGCTTCATATAATTTATTAAAACCTGCAGCAATTTCATCTCTTAATTGTTCTGTTTCATATCTTTTTTGAGAAAGTAAACTTTCCCTATTGATATTTCCCCTATCATTTGCAACAATTCTTTCTGTCTCTAGCTCTGTTATAATTTTATTTAATTCATTTTGTGAATTTGATTCCTGAATTGGTTTAATAAATATAGATGTATTTATATCTCCAAACATGTAAAGAGACCTGAACAATTCTGGGAATATACAAGTTCTAGGTAATGTTGCTACATAGAAAGATCTAGCATATCTTTTAACACTAGATATTATTTCTAAATGGTCTATGTTGGAAGCATCTATTCCAGAAGGAGCTATAAGCTCCTTTATACTCTTTTTCCTTAAATATACAGGTTCTTTTTGTTTATTGTTTTGTCTTTGTTGTTCTTCCTCTTCTTGTTTTCTTTTCTTCTTGCTCATTTTCTTTTCCTCCTTCCTTTGTAGCTTCTTTTTGTTTTCTTCTTACTTTTACTTTTGCATCTTCTGCTATATCTTGTCCAATAAAATCTTGATTTTCAGAAATTAATTGTTCTGCAAAATCAAATATTAAGTTCTTAGCATTTTCTTCTCTAATTCTTAACATCATTTCTTTATCACTTCTTGCTTCAGAAATAGCTTCATTTGCTACTTTTAGTCCTTCATCTTCAATTTGCTTATTTATTAATTTCATTCTCTTATCTAATACATCTGGTGCTGTAGAATATAGTGCATCAAATCCAGCATTCATAGCCATTTTTGCACTAAATACATCAGAATCTTCTCTGTTATATGCATTGTATAATAATTCTACTAATGCTCTTGAATCAAGTATTTTACTGTTTACTTCACATCTTTGTAATGTTCTCATTATTGATCTAGCTCTAGTATACAATTCGTTGAAAACCATACTTTGAATTTCATCTTTTGAATAATTTTGTGTAGTTACTTCACTTTCATAATAAGCAATAATTATATAATATTTTTTATGTAATACATTACTATTTAAACTACTTTTTTCTGTGTCTGCAATAATATCTTTTGTGTATTCATATTTATTTCTTTGTCTTACATATTCAAAATATGCTTTATAAATTTCTTTTTCTGAGTATATTCCTGGTTCAGCTTCTTTCATTTGTAAATATTTATTTTGTAATACATTATATTTATCTTCTATATCTCTAAATTTTAGTTTATATTCTCTAATACTTTCTTCTAAGTTTACTGTTCTGGTTTGTACATATATTTGTATTTCAAATTTTAATGTGTTTAAAAATTCTATAAAACCTTGTTCTACTGCAGTCATTTCCATTTCTGACATTAAGTCGAAGTTTATTCCTTGGCATTCTAATACCATTAAGTATTTACCATTTTTTTGTATTATCATATTATCTTCAACTTTTTCAAATTCCATAAATTCCATTATGTTTTTAATGTCGTAAATACCATTAATTTTTTTATTATTTTCTTTTTCCTTTTCTTTTTTCTTTTCTCTATATATTATAAAAATCCATACTGCAATGAGTACAAAAATTATTATTACTAGAAATATAGCAATACCAGTTAGCACAGGGATTAATTCTTCTGGATTACTCATTATCATCTCCTCCTTTGTGATATATATATATTCTATTGTGTTGTTTTTTAAATCTTATATATCTTGCAAAAACTTCGTCTATATTTTCGCCTCCTGTTTTTCTAAAAATATCAAAATTATTAGAATAAGGCATTTTTAAAGTTGATATTAAAAAACCTATTACACTAAAAACTAATGTTACTGCAACTCCAATAAATGGATGTTCCATAAGATATCCTATTGGGAAATATCCAACAATTAATCCTATTGCTGTAAATACTATTGTCCATATAAATGATTTTTTTGTAAATATTAATAAAATTCTACCTTCTCCTTTAGTATTTCTTGGTATTGTATATGCATATCTTGCCATATTTAATTCCTCTCTTTCGTTTTATAGTCATATATATTTAATTATAACATATTATAAAAAAAAAAAAAACATTTTATGATAAAAAATATCATAAAATGCTCTTTTTTTTATGAATTTGTCATAATACCAAGTAATAATTTAGCTATACTTGTTGCAGCAAATACAATTACTGTACCAATAATTAATGGTATGAATTGTTTTTGTACATCTGCTTTTTCATTTGCAGAACCTATTAACATTTTTAAACCTAAATATGCAATTAATATTACTGCTAAAATTGCAGATATTACTTGTAATAATCCTAAAACTTTACCTGCAATTTGTTGCATTCCTGTAGTATTTATATTTGAATCATCTGGTGTGATTCCATTTATAACCTCTACAGCTGAAGCTGCAAATACAAAATTTGTTGCTGTAAATACCATTACTAAAGCCATCATAACAATTGCAAATATTTTTAATGATTTTTTCATACAAATTCCTCCTTTTTATTTTTACTTTATAATATATATTTAAATTTTATTAACTAATTTATAAATTTTGGAATACATTTACTGCTATTTCCCATATTGTAAAAGCCCCAAATGATACTAAAATTCCAATAATCCATGGCACCATTGATTCTTTAATTTTTGCTTTATCTTCAATGCTTTGTGTTACAAATTTGATTCCAAGTATTACTCCAGAAAGTATTGTAACTCCTATTGCTATTGATAATAGTACTCCTGATATAAATCCAGATAATTCTTGTAAATCTCCTTCATCTATGGTATTTGTATTCGGATCAGCAGCATTTAAAAAATCATCACCTTTTGACAATACATCATCTAAAGTACTTGCTGCTTCAACTTTTGAATATGTTAAAAAATTAAATATCATAAAAATTGTTATTATTATTAAAAATATTTTTAATAATTGTTTTAACATATTCATCACCCCTTTATTACTCAACAACTGATAATATTAATTTTGCAATTGTAGAAACACATGCAATCATTATTGCTCCAAATAATATTCCAACAGCTTTTCCTTTTCCTTGTGCTTTTTCATCTACAGATCCTAAAATATTATTTAAACCTATCATTGCTATTGAAATTACTATTGCAATTCCACCTACAACTTGTAATGCCCCAAATATTTTAGATATCATTGAATTGGCTCTTGAGTTATTAGAAATTGTTGGTTTATAACTTCCTGTGTTTATTTCTCCAGCACTTCCTGATCCTCCGCCACCTCCTGAACCATCCATTGATTCTGCAATTTTTATATTTATATAAGTATTTTCTGATGCGTTTGCTTGATTAGGAATGTTTGTTATAATTAATAATATTATAAATATAAATATTATATTAATTAAATATTTTTTCATATAATCCCTCCTAACCCTAAAAAATCACATCTTATCAATTTAATTATAAGATATTTTTTTTTCAATTGCAATACTTTTTTTGCAAATTTCTTATTTTTTTCTTAATTTTTTAGTTTTTTTGCCTATTTTTACACTTTTCCAACATGTTTTATTTTTAATACAATAGGAAAGTTATACTTTCCTATTGTATTAAATGCTACAATCGCTAGCTCTTTGAGATTTTATCATATTCTATATTAAACTAATTTTAATATATTAATATATATTAAGAAAGAGAAGTGAAAGGTTTTTAATTAAACTCCTCTCACTTCTCTTTCTTACATTACCGGTCCTTTATAAGGAACCACAATGCAACACCCAATAAAATCGTTGGAATTATCCCTATTGTTCCTACGATAACAAATACCGCAATGGCAAGGAACAACGGAGACAGAAATGGAATTAGACACGAAAGCACTAACATGATAAGGACTACCTTTATCATACTCCAAAATCCGATAAGCATTATTGTCTCTCCTTTCTACCTTTCTACCACTAGCATGTTGCTCTTCAATTTATATTATACTATATATTTATATCTTTTGCAATTAACTATTTAAACAATATAATATAAATTATTGATTTCGTCAATTAAATAAAAAAAATATAAAGTCGTATTTACTTTATATCTTTTTTATGGCGTAGGTGAGAGGGTTCGAACCTCCGCGCCACTTACATGACCTAGCAGTTTAGCAAACTGCCCCCTTCACCACTTGGGTACACCTACATCTTTATATTTAATTTGTTGTATTTTTGTTATATTATTTTACTATAATTTCTAAATATTTCTAACTATTATTTATATAATAATTGTATAATTTGACATACCTTTTAAATATATTTTATATAAATAAAAGTTAGATATCTTATATCTTCATATTATATCTAACTCTATATTTTGTTTGGCGGAGAGGGTGGGATTCGAACCCACGGTACGCTACAAACGCACGCCAATTTTCAAGACTGGTGCCATAAACCAACTCGACCACCTCTCCATTTTGTCTTAACTTCCACAGTAAACAGTATTTATATTAACATATAGTTAACTCTTTGTCAATAGTATTTTTAATATTTTTTTAAATTTCAGCTAAAGAATTTTATTTGTTACTTTTGACTTTTTCTATTTTGTTTGTATCTTATTTTTGTCTACATGTCACTAAGATATTAAAATATTTTTTATTACAGTTCACAAAAATAGTGAACTGTAATTTATTATTTATTAATTAAGCCTAATATTCTTTCTAAATCTGCATTTCCATCATATTCTATTATTATTTTTCCTTTTCTTTTTCCTTGGTCTAGTTTTACTTTTGTTCCAAAAAATACTTGAAATCTATCTTCTATATCATTATATAACATTTTATATTTAGGGTCTAAAAATTTTTCTTTTTTTACCCTTAAATGTTTTTGTTCTGCTTGTCTTACAGATTCTCCTCTTTCTATCATCCTTACTGCTGCTTGATATTGTTTTTTGGGGTCAATTATTGCTGCTAGTGCTTTACAATGTCCTTCTGTTAGTTTTCCCTGTTTTACAAATTCTAATACATCTGGTGATAAATTTAGTATTCTTACTGTATTAGAAACTGAACTTCTACTTTTTCCAAGTCTTTTTGATACTTCTTCTTGTGTTAATCCATATTTATCCATTAAACTTCTTATTCCTAATGCTTTTTCATATGGATTTAAATCTTCTCTTTGTATATTTTCTATAAGTGCTATTTCTCTATTTTTTTGTTCGTCATCATCTCTAATAATTGCTGGTATTTCTTCTAGCCCTGCTAATTTTGCTGCTCTCCATCTTCTTTCTCCTGCAACTATACCATAATATCCATCTTTTTTTGTTACAACTATTGGTTGTATTACTCCATATTCTTTTATTGAATTTGCTAATTCTTCTAATGATTCTTGATTAAATTGTTTTCTTGGTTGATCTCTATTAGGTTCAACTTCTGTCATTTTTAAGTTTCTTAAATTGTCATCATCTCTAATTTCTTCTTCATTAAAATTTATTTCTTCTTCTTTATTAATAGTTGGTCCTCCAAAAAGAGCATCTAATCCTTTTCCTAAGCCTGTCATTTTTGGTTTTGCCATATTATTGCCTCCTTTTTGTTTTTATTACTCATTTTTCTCTTTTTTTTTAATTATTTTTTAATAATTCTTTTGCAAATTTTTCGTATGCTTTTGCACCTTTTGATTTAGGATCATAAACTGTTATTGGCATTCCATAACTTGGAGCTTCACTTAACCTTACATTTCTAGGAATTACTGTTTTATATACTTTGTTTTCAAAGTATTTTTTTACTTCTTTTACTACTTGATTTGAAAGATTTGTTCTTGCATCATACATTGTAAGTAATGCTCCCTCAATATCAAGGTTTTTGTTAAGATGTTTTTTAACTAAATTTACAGTATTTAACAATTGTCCTAATCCCTCTAATGCGAAATATTCGCACTGTATTGGAATTAATACACTGTCTGATGCAGTAAATGCATTTAATGTAATTAGTCCTAGTGATGGTGGACAGTCTATTAAAATATAGTCATATTTATCTTTTACTTTATCTAATTTGGTTTTAAGTCTCTGCTCTCTAGACATCATTGGTACAAGTTGCACTTCTGCTCCAGCCAAACTAATGTTTGATGGACATATTTTTAAATTTTTTATTATAGTATCTTGCAATGTTTCTTCAATTTCAGTTTCTCCAATTAAAACATCATAAAATGAAAGTTCAACTTCTTTTGTAACTCCTAATCCACTTGTTGCATTTCCTTGTGGATCAGCATCTATTAATAAAATATTTTTGCCTCTTTTTGCTAAAATAGTACTTAAATTTACTGTTGTTGTTGTTTTTCCAACTCCCCCTTTTTGATTGGCTACAGATATTATTTTTCCCATTTTTTATTCCCTTCTTTCTTGCACTATTTTATTTTTTTCTTTTGCATAATAATGATATAAAAATTTTAAGAATAAGTCAATGTTTTTTTTATATTTTTAAAAAAAATATTTAATTTTTGTTCCAGCTCAGTAGGAAATTTTGATATATTAATAATAAATAAATTTTGAATACGATTGGAGGAAATTTAGAATTTCTTAAATCAATTTTATGGAAAATGTTCGCGTCGAGCGCCAGCGAGGACTAAGTGAAAGGGTGCCATAAAATTATTTTAGAAATTCTTATATTTCCGTATTGAGTCGAAAAATTTATGCAATTATTAATATATCAAAATTTCCTACTGAGCTGGAACTAATTTTTTAGTGTTTTATATAAGAAAATACCCCACAATATATGTGGAGCATTTTTTACTTTATAGGATCTTTACTTGGTGTGCCTGCTTTTCTTGGATATTTATTTGGAGTACTTTTTATTTTTGATATTGTTATTATTGTTCTATCTATATCACTTTGTGGTAATTTGAATTTTTCAATATCTGTTACTTCTCCTCCTAGTTCCTTTATTGCGTTTTGAGCTTGATTTAATTCTTCCTCAATATTTGATGCTTTCATACAAATACATTTACCATTTATTTTTACTAATGGTAAAAGATATTCTGATAATGTAGATAAATTTGCAACAGCTCTTGATGTTGCATAATCAAATTTTTCTCTATATTTTTTATTTTGTCCAATTTCTTCTGCTCTAGCATGAATTATTTCTATATTATCTAATTTTAATTGTTTTTTTACTTCTGTTAAAAATATTAATCTTTTATTTAATGAATCATTAAGTGTTATTTTTAAATTTTCATCAATAATTGCTAATGGAATTCCAGGAAAACCTGCTCCTGTTCCCACATCAATTATTTTTGCTCCACGGGTTAATTTTTTATAAATTGTTAAAGAATCTATAAAATGTTTTAAAATTATTTCTTCCGGAATCGTTATTGCTGTAAGGTTTATCTTGTTATTCCATTCAAGTAACATTTGCATATATTTGTAAAATTTCGATTTTTGCTCCACGGAAAAAAAGATGTTTAAAACCTCTCCTTTTTCTTGTATTTGATCAAAAAATTCTTTTTCATCCATAATTATTTTTTATCTCCTTTTTCTAATGATATATTTATATTATTAATTAATTTCAAAATCAATATTTAAACTTTAATGTTTTTTTGTTTGTAAATATACTAATAATACAGAAATATCTGCTGGTGAAACTCCAGAAATTCTAGAAGCTTGTCCTATGGAATGTGGCATATGTTTTTTTAATTTTTGTCTTGCTTCTAAGCAAATTCCTTTAACATCATCATAATCTATATTATCTGGTATTAATTTTTTCTCCATTTTTTTAAATTTTTCTACTTGTTGTTCTTGTAATTTTATATATCCATCATATTTTACTTGAATTTCTACTTCTTCTCTAACTTGTTCTGGCAAATGTGGTCTATCTTTATCTATTGCTTCAAGTGAAGCATATGTTATTTCTGTTCTTTTTAATAAATCTGCTAATTTACATCCTGTTGTTAATTCTGATGTACCAGCTTCTTTTAAAAATTTATTTACTTCTTGTGTTGGTTTTACTATTGTTTTTTGTAATCTTTCTTTTTCTTCTTCTATTTTTTTCTTTTTTTCAAGAAATTTTTCATATCTTTCATCAGAAATTAGTCCTATTTCATGGCCTTTTTCAGTTAGTCTTAAATCTGCATTATCTTGTCTTAATAATAATCTATATTCTGCTCTTGATGTCATCATTCTATATGGTTCATT
>CALXCA010000002.1 GCA_944386685.1 uncultured Clostridia bacterium
AACATTGGAGGTTTTTTCATACAATGCTATCGCTTTTTTTGAACCACGCGCATAGCACGTGGTTTTCTTATATACAATAAAACTGAAACAAAAATAAATCATGAAAATAGATTGATGACAATATCTTACAATAAAAAAGCCAAAATAGAAAAAGGTGAAGATAGTCTAAAATATCCAGGTAATATGTATTTTCTTTATGTAGAAAAGTTTGGAATGTTTTTATTGAGATTTTTAAATGCTAAATTAGAAAATTTTGAAACAGCATATGAAACTTTCTTTTTTGCATATGGATTTGAAATACTAAAAGAAATTGATGAAAACTATACTTTTGAATTAAAAGGAAAATATGCTAAACATGAAGAATATATAAATGAGGTTACAAAAATTTACAATGATTTACAATATCAAATTCAAAATATTCAAGATGAAATGAAGGAATTTGTAGATTATGTGTACAATATCAATGATAAGGAAGAATTAAGAGAATATACTCATAGTCAAAGATTTGCAGTATATTTAATAAAACATAAAGGACAAGCCTTTTTATACAATAAAAATGACAATATAATCAAAGATAGTTACTCAAATAAATATCTTGAATTTATGGGAGATAGCGAAGAAAAATTGCTTCAAAAATTAAAAGAAAATAGTATGCTTGTTTCTATGATTGATACACACCAAAGTAATGATTTATCAGCTATATGTTATGCAGTATTAGAAGAATTAGTAAAAACAACAAATAATCCAATAAAGAAATGTCAAAACTGTGGAATGTACTTTATACCTAATTCAAGACTTGATGAAATTTACTGTGATTATCCAAAGCCTGATGGAAAGACTTGTAGAGAAAAAGGTGCAATTCAAGTATATAATGAAAGATTAAAACAAAATAAAGCACTATCAGAATACAGAAGATTATACCAGTTAAAATCAATGGCACTTGGCAGAAATAAAGATAATAAGCAATTGAAGAAAGATTTTGATAAATGGAAAAAAGATGCTAAAGATAGAGTTAATAAATTGAAACATGGTATTTTAACAGAAGATGAAGCGTATGAATGGTTAGTAAATAATAAGTAATGGAGGATAAAATGAACAATAATATATATAATTTTTCTAATTTGGGTATAAATAAATTAATAGAACAAATACAACAAATTTCTAGACCAGTAGTAGATATGGTTAATAGTAGTGCTTTTAAAACTTCTATGCAATCTGCTATTCAACAATGTTCTATTCATAATGAAATAGTGCAAGAATATTTCAGAAACAACACAATTGAAAATGTAATTAAACCAACTTTAGAATTATATGCACAACAAATGCAAAAAATATATGATATTATACCTAAAATAGTAACACCCAATATCTATAGTACAATACTATCATATAGTAATGTTTTTAATGAAATTAATTTAAAAGATTTAAAAATCAATGATAATGGAACTATTGAATATGAAGGAAATATTTTTACAGAAGACGAAGTTGAAGAAAGTTCTACAGAATTAATAAAAGATATAGAAGAAAATAAAAATATAAAAATAGATACAGTATTAAAAAGAATATTATTAAGTTTTGTTATAATTTTTGCTACATTCTTTATGTCTGGAAATGATCTAGAATGGATATTTATAGCAATTATTTCCGGATTTTTTGGACAAGTAGGAGGAAATATGCTTGAATTTTTTAAAGATGCATTTTTCAAAAAATATGAATGTAAAGATATAGATAAACATAAATATTTTAGAGAACATTCAGCAATAGTAAAGCTAGAAGAATTAAAAGTAAGGAAACAGCCAAATAGTAATGAAAAAGTAATTGGATTTTTATATTTTGCACAATTAGTAAAAATACTAGATATAAAACCTTATTGGATTAAAGTAGAATATAGAGATAAAGAAAATAATATAAGTATTAGTGGATGGGTATCAAAAAAAGGATTAAAAAGATTTAATACATTAACATCTCAATTTGAAGATATTGAAGAAAATGAATTAGGAGCGTGATTATATGCAAAATACAGAAACAAACAGAATTGAAAACAAAGAACAACTAAATGAAGATTTTGAACAAGAAGTAATAGCTTTTCTTAACTACAAAGAAGGTGGAATTATTTATGTAGGAATTAGAAAAAACGGACAAGTTGTTGGAGTTCAAGATGTAGACTTAACACAATTACAAGTAAAAGATAGAATAAAAAATAATATACAGCCTTCAACTTTAGGATTATTTGATGTAGTTGTGGAAACAATAGACAATAAAGAAGTAATAAAAGTAGTAATATCAAGTGGAACTGAAAAACCATATTATTTAAGAAAAAAAGGAAGAACACCAGAAGGTTGTTATATCAGAGTTGGTAGTAGTAAAGAAAGAATGACAGAAAGAATGATTGATGATATGTATTCCAAAAGGATTAAAAATACATTAAAAGAAATTGACTCTCCAAGACAAGAATTAACATTTAATCAACTAAAAATTTATTATGAAGAACACGGATTAAAATTAAATGATAACTTTTTACAAAATCTTGATTTATTAACAAGTGAAGGTAAATACAATTATAATGCATTTTTATTAGCAGATGAAAATAATGTTTCAATAAAACTTGTAAAATATTTAGGCACTAATAAAATGGATTTAGTAGAAAATCAAGAATATGGATATCGTTGTATAATTACCGCAACTCAAAGAATATTAGATAGACTTGATGCAGAAAATACTGTTTATGCTAAAATAGAATATAAAGGTAGAAAAGAAGTAGAAATGATAGATAAAGTAGCTTTAAAAGAAGCAGTTATAAATGCTGTGGTACATAATGATTATTCTTATGGGAATTCTCCAATAATAGAATTATATTCTGATAGAATTGAAATTACATCTGCAGGTGGTTTACCACAAGAACTATCACAAGAAGAATTTTTGGAAGGAGTTACTGCTCCAAGAAACAAAGAACTTATTAGAGTATTTAAAGATGTTGATTTAATTGAAAACATTGGCTCTGGAGTTTTAAGGATTTTAGATGCTTATGATAAAAGTTGTTTTAAATTTATGGATCATTTTTTAAGAGTATCTTTTAAATATAGAGAAAATCCTTTTAAATATGATACCGAACAAGTTAAACCGAACAAGATAACCGAACAAGTTAAACCGAACAAGAAAGAAAATAAAATTAATTTGATTTTAGAATTTTGTAAAGAGCCAAAAAGTGTAAAAGAAATTATGGAATATATTGGATTAAAACATAGACCAACATTTATGTATGATTACTTAAATCCATTGTTAAAAGAAGGCAAATTACAAATGACAATTCCAGATAAGCCAAAAAGTAGAAATCAAAAATATGTTATTAAATAAAAGAATAATTAAGCAATAAAAATTTTATAAAAAGAGTATAAAATTATGGATTTAAATAAAGAAATCGAAGAAATAAAAAAATAAAAGAGTTGATTTAGATAAAGCATTGGAAACAAGTTGGACTAGAAAAATATGGGAGGAAAATATAAAAAATGATAGATAACAATAGATTAAATCACTCATTAGCTGTTTCTAGAAAAATGATTGAAATAGGAAAAGAATATAATTTAGACGATAATGCATTACAAGATTTGTTTGTATTAGGATTTAATCATGATATTGGTTATGAAAATGGAAATAATTCTAACCATGGGAATATTGGTGGATAAATATATAATTGTAACAACACTATGAGATAAAGAAAAAATAGAAAATAAAATAAAGAAAATACATGATTATGAAGTACCTGAAATATCTTTTTATTCTATATCAAATGTCAATACTGAATTTTTTAATTGGATTGATGAATATACTTCAAAAATGGCGTCTAATTGTTTTATTATTACTAGGTAATGATAACCAAGAAGATAGTCATAACTCTCAAGACTAGTGCAATTCTAGTCAAAGGCGGTCTGGTCAACCGTCTTTTTTTATGCCTTTTTGCAAAAAAAAAGATGTGTGGTCAACACATCTGTGTACAAGTGTCCTTACGAACTCTCTCTTTGCTTAAGCTATAATTATTATAGCATCAATTTTAGTATATGTCAAATGTTTTTCAAAAATTCTTATATTTACGGAATTTTCTTGTTTTTAATCATTATCATCTAAATCATCAAATAATTTATTATCATAAAAATCTTTTAAAGAAATTCCAAAGCCAATACATAAAAAATGAATAGTATCAGAAGATGGAGCTTTGCTAATAATCTTAAAAATACTTCTTATAGTAGAGGGATTAATTCCAGAAGCGATTGCTAATTGATTTATATTCATATTATTTACTTTACATAGTTCATCGATTCTTTTTCTTGTTGCTTCTAGCAATGTCATATTATCCCTCCTATTCTCTCAAGACTTATAAAATCAGTATAGCAAAGATAAAGAAAAAATATGCGTTAAATTTCACGCATAAGCATTGACTTTTATATGCAGTAATGGTATAAAAAATATAGAGCAATAAACTTATGAAAAAGGGAAAATTTTAATGAATAATAAAGTAGTAAATAAGCAAATACCATTGGTTTGTAGCAATTTTATTAGGAAATGTATTTTCTTAGTTGATAATAAAAATTTTTAGACCAACATCTAAGTTGGTCTTTTTTCCTATACAAGAACAGAGCTTTGCTCAAACAGATGCACACAAATTTTACTAACGTAAATTTGGTGCACGAACAATGATGCGGACTTTAAAATGTTATAAATATATATAATGTCTAAAAATGCCCACTATTGTTTGTTATAAATTTAAACTTGATGATTGATATATTTAAAATATTTATATATAATAGTAATTAATAAATAAGAAAGGAAGAAAAATTTTGAAAGATGCCCAAAAATATTATGAAGTTACAAAAGAAAGTAGACCACATAAACTAACCCAAAAGTTTATTAATATGAAAATAACACCAGATAAGGCAATAGACTTGGGGTGTGGAGCTGGTAGAGATACAGTTTATTTAATAAAAAATGGTTGGAAAGTATTAGCAATAGACAAGGAAAACTCAAAAGAATATATAGACTTAAAATTAAATGAAGAAGAAAGAAAAAATTTTAAATTTCAATGTCAAGATTTTGAAAATATAAAATTAGAAAAAGTAAAATTGATAGTTGCAAATTTTAGTATTCCATTTTGCTCAAAAGATAAATTTAAAGATTTATGGAATAGCATAACACAAAATATAATACAAAATGGTTATTTTGTAGGAAACTTTTTTGGACTAAAAGATTCATGGGTAGATAATAAAAATAAAAAGATATTTTTATCTAAAGATGAAGTGTTAAAACTGTTTGAAAGCTCTTTTGAAATAATAGATTTTCAAGAAATTGAAAAAGATGGGGAAACAGCTTTAAATGGAGTAAAACATTGGCACATATACAATATAATAGCAAGAAAAAAATAATATAAGAAAAGAGGAAAAATATGTACGGAATAATTTCAGCAATGAATGAAGAAATGACAGAAATAAAAAAAATTATGAAAAATATAGAAGAAGAAAAAATTTATGAATTAACTTTTTTTAAAGGAATAATTAATACAACAGAAATTGTGTTAGTAGAAACAGGAGTAGGAAAAGTAAATTCAGCAAGAGTTACACAAATATTGATAGACAAATTTAATCCAGAAGCAATAATAAATGTAGGTTCTGCAGGAAGCTGTAATGAAGAATTAGAAATTGGAGATATAGTAATTGGAAGCAAGTTGGTACAACATGATTTTGACATAACAGCATTTAACCATCCAAAAGGATATATCAGTAATATAGGTCAATTTATTGAAAGTGATGAAAATTTAATAAAGAAATTTAATGAGATAATAAATAACAAACAACAAAAAGATTTTAAGTTAAAATTAGGAATTATAGCATCTGGAGATATATTTTGTACAGAAATAAAAATGAAAGATAAAATAAGACAAAAATTTAATGCAGATGCTGTGGAAATGGAAGGTGCGAGTATTGCTCAAGTATGTAAATTAGATAATATACCATTTATAGTTATAAGAAGTATATCAGATAAGCCAAATGGCAATAATGCTATTACTTTTGACGAATTTTTAATTAAGGCTTCAAAAAATTGTTCATATATAATTAAAGAATTTTTTAAATAAATATAGATTTTTGTAATCTACAAGAAAACATGTAAAATTTATTTTAAATGTATAAAATTATTATTTTATATACTAGCAATAAGATATAAAAATTTCATAATATATAAATAGTAAAGAACTGAAAAAAATGAAAAATTTTCTTGTCGAAATTTCTCAAAATAGCTTTACAAAAATAGATAACTAATATAAAATAAAAAAGATAAAAAGGGATAAAATATAATAAAAATAATTAAATATTTTGCTAAAAAATGTTTAATTAAAATAAGAAGAGATACGGAGGAAAAAATGAATAATAAAAATGAATTAAGTTATAGAGACTTAAAAATGATGTGTAATAAAGATTTGTTTCATTTTGAAACAACACAAGAATTAGAGCCAGTTACAGATGGAATAGGTCAAGAAAGAGGAATAAAAGCATTACAATTTGGAGTACAAGTATCTATAAAAGGATATAATATATATATTGAAGGACCAAGTGGAGTTGGAAAAACAATGTATACAAAAAATTACTTAGATTCAATAGCAACAAAACAAAAAATTCCAAATGACTGGTGTTATATATACAATTTCCAAAATCCAAACGAGCCAATAGCAGTATCTTTACCAGCAGGGCAAGGAAAAGAATTTAAAGAAAGTATGAATGGATTTATAAAAGAAGTAAAAAAAGACATCAAAAAAACATTTAATGCAGATGATTTTGAAAAAGAAAAAACACACATAAGAAAAGAATTTGAAGAAAAAAGAGAATCTGTAATGGAAAAATTAAGTAAAGATTCTTTAAAACAAGGATTTCAGGTAAAATCTGCACAAAACGGAATATATATGATGCCTGTTATAGATGGAAAAGTTATACCAGAAGATGAGTTTGACAAATTAGATGGACCAACGAAACAACAATATGAGGAAAAATCTATAATAGTACAACAATATATAATGGATGCTATAGCACAAATTAAACAAATAGAAAGACAAGCAGACAAAAAAGTATCAGACTGGCAATCTAATGTTGCATTTTTAACAGTAAATGCACATATTAATTTTATAAAATCAAAATATAAAAGAAATAAGAAAATAACACAATTCTTAAATGATGTAAAACAAGATGTATTAAAAAATGTTCCATATTTTTTAGAAGAGGACAGAAATCAACAAAATCAAGCACAACAAAATCCTTTGCAAAAGAAACAAGATCCATGCTTAAATTATAGAGTTAATTTATTTATAGATAATAGTGAAACACAAGGTGCACCAGTTATTATGGATTCAAATTATTCTTTCCATAATTTATTTGGAAAACTAGAATATGAAAATTATTATGGTTCCATAAAAACTGATTATACAATGTTAAAACCAGGATTACTACAAAAAGCTAATGGAGGGTATATTATATTCCAAGCGAAAGATTTATTAGCAAATGGAGCATGTTATGAAGAATTAAAAAGGGTTTTAAGAGTAAAAGAACTTTCAATAGATAATACAATGGAACAACGTTCTTCATTAGCAATGATTTCATTAAAACCAGAGCCTATTCCAATTGATGTGAAAGTAATTTTAATTGGAAGTTCTAACATTTATCATACATTACTTTCTTTAGATAATGATTTTAGAAAATTATTTAAAATAAAAGTAGAGTTTGAAGAAACAGCACCAATTAATGAAGAAAACATTAATAAGTTAGCTCGATTTGTACATTCATTTTGTGAACAAGAAGAATTACCACATTTAAATAGAGATGCAATGGCTAGAATTGTAGAATATGCATCAAGAATTGCAGGAGATAATAAAAAATTATCAACAAGATTCACAGATTTAGGTCAAGTAGTTGGAGAAGCTGCAATTTGGGCAAAACTTGCAAAATCAAAAGTAGTTACAGAAGATTTTGTAAATAAAGCATTAGCAGAAAGAGTAGAGAGAATAAAAAAATATGATGAAAAATATTTAGAAATGATTAAAGATAATACACTTTTAATAAATACAACAGGCTCAAGAGTTGGTGAAATAAATGGATTAACTATTATGACAATAGGAGACTATTCATTTGGAAAACCAGCTAAAATAACGGTAAATACTTATACAGGAAAACAAGGAGTTGTAAATATTGAAAGAGAAGTAGAATTATCTGGCTCAACACATACAAAAGGAGTTCTAATTTTATCTGGATATTTAGGAGAACTATTTGCACAAGATATTCCACTTTGCTTAACTGCAAGTATATGTTTTGAACAATTATATAATGGAGTTGATGGAGATAGTGCTTCAAGTACAGAACTTTATGGATTACTTTCTAGTTTATCAGAAATTCCAATAAAACAATCAATAGCTGTAACAGGTTCTGTAAATCAAAAAGGAGAAATTCAACCTATTGGTGGAGTTAATGAAAAAATAGAAGGATATTTCCAAATATGTAAAATGAGAGGTTTAGATGGCTCTCATGGTGTTATGATACCAGTTCAAAATGTTGAAAACTTACAATTAAAAGATGAAGTTGTTGATGCAGTAAAAAATAAATTATTCCATATATATGCTGTTTCAACAATTGATGAGGGAATAGAAGTACTAACAGGTGTTCCAGCAGGTAAAAAAGATAAAAACGGAAATTTTCCAGCAGGTACTGTAAATTATTTAGCTTATGAAAAATTAAAAAAATATGCAAAAATTTGCCGTGTCAATGGGGACGGAGATTTTGACAACTAAAATAAAAAATGATACAATAATTATGTCCGAAAACACATTTTTTAGGAGGGCATTATGATATATACTAATCAAACAAAAAAAGCCATGATTATTGCATATAATGCTCATCATGGACAAGTTGATAAATCTGGAGTACCATATATTTATCATCCTATTCACATAGCCGAGCAAATGCAAACAGAAGAGGAATGCATAGTTGCACTTCTTCATGATACTGTTGAAGATACTAATATTACTTTTGAAATGTTAGAAAAAGAGTTTTCTAATACTGTAATTGAAGCATTAAAATTACTTACACATGATAAATCTGTAGATTACATGGACTATATTAAAAAGCTAAAAAGCAATCAACTAGCACGAAAAGTAAAACTAGCAGATTTATATCACAACAGTGATGTAACGAGAATGGAGAATCCTACTAAAAATGATATAGAACGCAAAGAAAAATATCATAAGGCAATTTCAATTTTGCTTGGAGAATAGCCCTAGAGAAGAGAGACTGTAATAGTCTCTCTTTATCAGTTGACAAAATCTCCTTTCTCATATTAAAATTAATAAGAGCAAATTAAAAATTTTAAAAATAAAAAATTTAAAAGAGGAGATAGAAAAAGAGAATGAAAGAACAAAAATACAAAATTGAAAATATAGATTCTTTTGAACTAGCAGATATATTTGATTGTGGCCAATGTTTCAGATGGAATAAGCAAAATGATGGAAGTTATACAGGAGTATTTAAAAACAATGTTTTAAATGTACAAAAACAAGGAGATACAGCTATATTTAAAGGGATATGTAATGGAGATATAGAAGAAACTGTAAGAGATTATTTTGATTTAGATAGAGATTATGAAGACATTAAAAAGCAATTATCAAAGATTGATGAAAATGTTAAAACAAGTGTAGAATATGGAAAAGGAATAAGAATATTAAACCAAGATTTATGGGAAACAATAATATCATTTATTATTTCAGCAAATAACAATATCCCTAGAATAAAAGGAATTATTGAAAGACTATCAAAAGCATATGGTAAAGAAATCGATTGGAATGGAAATAAATATTATACATTTCCAACTGCAGAAGAATTAAAAGATGTATCTGTAGAAGATTTTAGAAAACTTGGGACAGGATTTAGAGATATAAGGTTATATGAGACAACACATATGATATTAGACGGAAAAGTAAATTTAGAACAATTACAAAATAATCCAAATACAATTGAAGTTAGAGAACAATTATTAAGTTTATCTGGAGTTGGTCCAAAAGTTGCAGACTGCATTTTATTATTTTCAACATTAAAAAGATTTGAAGTATTTCCAATTGATGTATGGGTTAGACGTGTTATGAATGAACTTTATATAAAAAATCCAGATGAAAATAAAGTAAATAAAAAAGAAATAGAAAAATTAGCTAAAGAAAAGTTCGGGAATTTAGCAGGAATTGCTCAACAATACTTATTTTATTGGAAAAGAGAAGCTTGAAATGTTGACATAACTCTAATAATGTAGTATATTATTATGAGAAAATTTTTTTATAAAAAGAGAGGAAATAAAAGTGAAAGAAATAGAATTATTAGCTCCAGCAGGATCTTTTGAAAAAGCAAAAATAGCATTTTTATATGGTGCAGATGCTGTATATTGTGGAACAGCATCATTATCATTAAGGTCAAGAGCAGAAATCCAAGATGATGACTTAATAAAAACAATTGAATATGCTCATAGTATAGGTAAAAAAGTATATGTAGCATTAAATATATATGCATGGGACGAAACATATCCTGAAATAATAGAAATGGCAAAAAAATTAGAAGAAATTAAGCCAGACGGAATAATAGCAGCAGATGGAGGAGTAATTGATATATTAAAACAATATGCCCCAAGTGTAGCAATAAATGTAAGTACACAAGCAAATTTGGTAAGTTTACACTCTTGTAATTTCTGGTATAAAAATGGTGCTAAAAGAATGATTTTAGCAAGAGAATTAAATAAAGAACAATTAAAATACATAATGGAAAATAAACCAAAAGATATGGAAATAGAGATTTTTATACACGGTGCTATATGTTTTGCATATTCTGGAAGATGTTTTTTAAGTGACTTTTTGGCATGTAGAAGTGCGAATTTAGGAGATTGTGCACAAAGTTGTAGATGGTCATATAATTTATATGCAGAAGAAAAGAACAATCCAGGGCAATATATGCCAATAGAAATGGACGAACATGGAACAAGTATATTTTCTTCAAAAGATTTATGTTTAATAAAAGAACTTCCAGAAATAATAGACATGGGAGTTGATAGTGTAAAAATAGAAGGGCGTTTAAAAACAGAATATTATGTAGCAAGTATAGTAAATGTATATAGAAATGCAATAGATGATTATAAAAAAGACCCAACACATTATGATGTAGATAAATATATGAAAGAAATAGAAAAAATAAAAACAAGAGAATTAACAACTTTTTATTTTAATGATAGAAAAAATCAAGATATACAAGAATATGATGGACATCAATATAATGAGTTATACCAATTTGGTGGAAAAGTTGTGGAATACAATAATGAAAAATCAATTATAGAAGTAAGAAACAGACTACAAATTGGAGATACAATGGAAATTATAGTGCCACACAAAATAGAACCTATTGTATTTAAAATAGAAAAATTGTGGGATTTAGAAACAGACCAAGAAATTGATTATATAAATCCAGGAGTTAAAGGACAAAAAGTAAAAATATATCTACCAGTAAAATGTGAGCCAAATTGGATAATAAGAAGAAAGAAAGTTTAAAAAAATAATATAAGTGCATACATTTGTAAAAAAAGTTACAAAAGGATGGATAGGATTAAAAATGAAAAATATAAAAGATTATAATTTAGATAGTTTAAAAGAAGAATTTGTTAATATGGGAGAAAAGTCATTTAGAGCAGAACAAGTTTTTAAATGGCTATATGTAGATAAAGTAAAAGAATTTGATGAAATGACAAATCTATCTTTAGAATTAAGAGAAAAGCTAAAACAAAACTATACAATATGCAATTTCAAAATACTAAAAAAGCAAGAATCCTCAGATGGTACAAAAAAATATTTATTTGACATATTAGATGGAAATGCAATAGAAACAGTATTAATGAGTTATCATCATGGATACAGTTTATGTGTTTCATCACAAGTTGGATGTAAAATGGGATGTAAGTTCTGTGCATCTACGGGAATACAGTTTGCAAGAAATTTAACATCTGGTGAAATTGTAGAACAAATTCTAGCAGTAGAACAAGATAATAATATAAGAATATCTAATATCGTTTTTATGGGAATTGGCGAACCCCTAGACAATTATGATAATGTAGTAAATGCAATAAGAATAATAAATAATCAAAAAGGAATTAATATAGGTGCAAGGCATATAAGTATTTCAACAAGTGGATTAGTTCCAAAAATCTATCAATTAGCAGAAGAAAACATTCAATGTACTTTATCAATTTCATTACATGCAACAACAAATGAACAAAGAAGCAGTATGATGCCAGTAAATAATAGATATCCAATAGAAGAATTATTAAAAGCTTGTAAAGATTATATAAATAAAACAAATAGAAGAATCTCATTTGAATATGCATTAGCAAAAGACAATAATGATAATTTAGAAGATGCAAAAAGACTGGTACATTTACTAAAAGGAATGATATGTCATGTTAATTTAATTCCAATTAATAAAATAGAAAATGGAGAATTTACAAAAAGCACAAATGAAAATATAATAAAATTTAGAGATTATTTAAATGACCATGGAATAGTAGCAACAATTAGAAGAGAACTAGGCTCAGATATAGATGCAGCATGTGGTCAATTAAGAAGAAAAAATTTAAAATGAAATTATTGAAAAAATTAGTAATATATGATATAACAGAAACATAAAGAAAGATATGAGGTGAAATATGATAATTGCTTACGCAAAGTCAGACACAGGAAAAGTTAGAGAAATGAACCAAGATGCATATTATATATCTGATTCATCAAGTGAAGTAAAATTATTTATATTAGCAGATGGAATGGGTGGATATAAAGGTGGAGAAATTGCAAGTAACTTAGCAATTAAATGTACAAGAAATTATATAGAAAATAATTTTAAAGACACACCAAAAGATAGAGAAAACCTTATCCAATTAGTAGCAAGTAGTATGGAATATGCAAATATGATTGTATATGAAAAATCAAAAGAAGATAAAGAATTTGAGGGAATGGGTACTACTTTAGAAGTTTGTTTAATATATAATAATAAGATATATATTGGACATATAGGAGATAGCAGAATTTATAGAATTCGTAAAGATTTTATGCGTAAATTAACTATAGACCATAGTTATGTTCAAAAACTAGTAAAAGATGGAACAATTACAAAAGAAGAAGCGGAAGTTCATCCTAAGAAAAATATGTTACTAAAAGCACTTGGATGTAATGCCTTTGTTGAACCAGATGTATCTGTTAAAGGATTTTTAAAAGACGATATATTGCTTATTTCATCTGATGGACTTACAAATATGGTAAAACAAGAGGATATCTTTCAAATTGCAACAGGAAATATAGAGAAAGCACCACAAAGGCTAATAGATTTAGCAAACCAACACGGAGGAATGGATAATATAACTGTTATTATTATAAAAAGTATATAATAACAAGATAAAAATACCTAGGAAGGATTGAAAATACATGGATTTAAAAGGTAGATTGTTAGGAAATAGATATGAAATTTTAGAGAAAATAGGCAGTGGAGGAATGGCTACAGTATATAAAGCAAAATGTCATGTACTAAATAGATATGTAGCAATAAAAATACTTAGAGATGAATTTACAACTGATGAAGAATTTGTAAAAAGATTTGAAGTAGAAGCACAATCAGCAGCAAGTATAACACACCCTAATATAGTTTCTATTTATGATGTAGGAGTTGATGGAAATTTACACTATATTGTAATGGAACTAATTAAAGGAAAAACACTAAAAGATATAATAGTAGAAGAAAAAGGACCACTTCCATGGAAATGGTCAGTAAATATTGCAATTCAAATTGCATCAGCATTAGAAACTGCACATAGAAATCATATTATACATAGAGATATAAAACCACATAATATAATAATAACAGAAGATGGAGTTGCAAAAGTAACAGATTTTGGAATTGCAAAAGCAGTATCAAATTCAACAATTACAGCATTTGGAACAACAATTGGATCTGTACATTATTTTTCACCAGAACATGCACGTGGAGGATATACAGATGAAAAATCTGATATATATTCATTAGGTGTTGTAATGTATGAAATGCTTACAGGAAGAGTACCATTTGATGCAGATACACCAGTATCTGTAGCATTAAAGCATATGCAAGAAGAGCCAACACCAGCAATAGCAGTAAATCCATCAATTCCAATAGCAGTAAATGATATAATAATGAAAGCACTAAAAAAAGATACAAATTTACGTTACCAAAGTGCAACAGCAATGTTAATAGATTTAAGAAGAGCATTAAAAGAACCAAATGGAAATTTTGTAGATAATAGCGAATTTGTTGATTTTCCAACACAAAGAATATCTACAATTACAGATGAAGAACAAAAGCCAAAATCAACATCAAACAAGAAAAAACCAAACAAATTTAAAGAATTTATACAAAAACATAAAGTATTATCAACACTAATTGGATTAATATTACTATTTGCATTAAGTTTAGGATTAACAATAGGAATTATTAATATGACTAGACCTAAAGAAGTTGCAATTCCTAATTTGGTAGGTAAAACAGTAGAAGAAGCAAAACAATTAGCACAAGACAGTAAATTAATATATGTAGAGTCAAGTTCTGAATATAATACAACAGTAGAAGCAGGAAAAATAATTTCACAAGACCCACCTTATGTAGAAAATAGAAATGTAAAAGAAAATACAGAAATAAAAGTTGTAGTAAGTTTAGGAACAGAGAAAACAACAGTACCTAAATTTACTGGACTAACAAAAGAAGATGCTCAAAATGAAGCTAAAAACAGTAAATTAAATGTAGAAATTATTGAAGAAACAAGCAAAACTGTTGAAGCAGGAATTATAATTAGTCAAGAGACAGAAGAGGGAACAGAAGTAAATGCAGGAGATACAATAAAAATTTATGTAAGTATAGGAACAGGCATTAGGCAAGTTGTTGTAACATCTGTATTTAACAAAGATGAAGCCACAGCTAAAAAAACATTAGAAGATGCTGGATTAGTAGTTGAAGTAGAATATGAGGAAGATACTACTAAACCTAATGGAACAGTTTTAAAACAAAGTATTGCTTCTGGAGAAACTGTTGATGAGGGAACAACAATTACAATAACTGTAAACAAACTTGCTGAGACTAAAACAGGAACTGTTACAATTAATGTAAAATCTTTAACAGGGTATAAAGATAAAGTTACTAAAGAAGAAGATGTTTTAGTTTCTGGAAAAACAGAAAAAGTAGAAACTGTTGTAGATAATAAACCAAAAGAAGTATCATTCAAAGTAACAGTAGATGATTACCAAAGAACAACTAATAATGAGAAAGTTCTTGAAAATGAAACAGCTTATAAATTACAAGTTTCAGGTGTTGGAACTATAAAAATAATTATTACAATAGATGGCAAAACATATGGACCATACTCTATGGATTTGAATACTACAACAGAAATGACAATTGATGCAAATACAAAAGTTGGATAGTAAAAAGCTAGAATTGATAGCTCCTTTAAATTTTGCTTATTTCAGTCGAGAACACTCAAATCGGGCTAGAGCAAATAAAAAAACAACAAGATCAATATTTGTACTAAATATGATCTTGTTGTTTCTCATTCATATGATACCAATAAAAGCATAGCTGAACTAATTGCACTATCCACACTATTATATCCAAATAAATATAATCCATCTTCTGAATAATTTTTTGTTAAGAACTTAAAAGAAAATATTTTGACATCTGGCTTTCCTAGTCTACGGGCTTTTGCCATAAATAGATTATTTTTATATTGTAGATCAATTATTCTAACTGAATATCCATCTTTAGAATAAATCCTTACAAAAGATTCAATATTATTTTTTGAATTTTCAATTAATTCATCTAACTCATATTTATTTTCGGATAATATTTTGAAATCGTTTTCAACAAAACATCCATCTTTTAAAGCATCTTCAATACTGTAAGTATCGGGTAAGTTTTCAATAGCTATAAATTTTTCGGATTCTATTTTTGGTATATATAATTTTAATTTTACTTGATTTCTAAGTAATTCTTTATCTAACATTACATATAATGTTATGGAATTTTTTTCATAGTTAGGATTACTTTTTTGTTTTAATGTTAAATAAGTTGTTTCTGAATTTGTAGTAACTTCAGAAATTTCTAAGTCAGTTTCATGAGGATCACGAGATCCTGTACCACAAATTAGAATTAAAAAATTATTAATAAAAGTTTCTTTAGTCATTTCAGGTAATTCATCTAAAATATTTTTATATTTATTGTAATCTTCCATATTAGTTATTATTTTATAATATAAATGTGTTTCTCTGTCATATTGCATACCATTTGTATAATCGCTTGAATAAAGACCGTCTTCTGTAAGATATAAAGCATCTGATTGAATTTCACCTTTATTTTTAATGTATTCATTATAAATTTTTACACTAGCAAAAACTAAACCAGAAGTAGCTACTAAAGAAATAATGGTAGTAGCAATAATTTTAAAGAAATTAAAAAACATATTAGTTTTGATATTTATATTTTCTTCTTCAATAATTTTGGATACAATTACTTTAAAATTATCATCTTTATTATAATAATTTTTATTAAAGTATTTTTGTAATTTTTTCTTGTTTTTCATTTATTTCACCTCCAAAACAATTATTTTTTACATTTAATAACATTCTATATAAACTACTTTTTATAGATGATTCATTTATTTTTAATTTTTTTGAAATATCTTTAAATGTCATATCTAAAATAAAATGTAAGTAAAAAATTTTTGCAATATCAAGATTTATGGATTTTATGTAATTCCAAATTCTATCTATATTTTCTTTTTTTATAAAATCAGATTCTATATCTATACCGAGAATCTAAATCAATGGTAAAATTTTTTTCATCACTTTCTTGGAAAATAGAAACTGTACTTATTTTCTGTTTTGCATCAAAATAATTAATTATTTTATTTTTTGCAATAGTTATTAAATAAGATTGATAGTTTGAGATTTCTTTTTTTTCTTTTAATTTCTTATATAATTCCATATATGTTTCTTGTATAATATCATCAACATCATTTAAGTTATAACATTTACATATTATGTATTTACGAACATTGTTATAAGTATTATTATATATTTTTTCAAATTTCCTTAGTGCTTTTTGAGTACTCATTTTTGCCTCCTTTCTATAATTGTAGAGATAAAAAACTAAAAAAAAGTTTCACTGTATTATAATTTTTTTAAAATTATTTAATGATCAAATCTTTAAAATATTATAAAAATATATTAATATAAATTTTGGAGTATTGCAATTATTACATCTTTGGTTTTGGGCTTTTGATTAATAGTACTGTTAAAATAATTACACAAAATGGTTTCATCAGTATCATAAAACATCATTAATATTGCCTGAAAAATATCTGTTCCTATTAAACTTATTTTTTTATTATATTTTTTTGCAATAATTGGATATATATCTTTACTTAAATTAAAATTATATTTATTTTTTTTGAAATAACATTCATATATACATTCACTTAAATATTTTGTTCCGATATATGAAAAATTAAAATTCAATTTTTTTAGTTCTATTGTTATTTGATTTTTTATATTATCTAAAGTATGTTCTTTTTTCTTTTTATCTATTAATTCTTCTATTTTTTTTACTAGATAATCTATGCTATTTATTTTAGAACAATAACAGAAAACATTGTCATTTTTGATGATTTTTCCTATCAATTTTGTTTGATTTGTATATACAATGATAGATGATATATATTTTTTTATATGATTTTTGGAAATGAAATTAATTATTTCTATCCCATTAATATCTGGCAAATCCAAATCTAATATAATTATATCAATATTTTCTCTTTTTATAATTTCTATAGCCTCTATTCCTGTACAAGCTATATTATTTAATCTTATATTTGGTATTTTATCACAAATAAAATTAATTAAAGAATAAATATTAGCTAGATTGCTTCCAATAATCATTAAATTTTCCATAAAAAATTCCATTCCTTTCTAAGGCACACATAGTAAGAAAAGTCAATTCTTTCAAACTAAACTAATCCCCTAATTTGAAGAGAGAAAATAACGAAAAAAAGTTTCAAAATTTTTAATAATTTTAAAAAAAATTTTAATTTTCTTAAAATTATTAGTAATAATAAATAATTCATGTTAAAATTAATATGAATGGCACAAGTGTCATTCATAATCAGATAGGAATTTATTCAAAAGGAGGACTTCTCATGAGTAAAAAAATTAGTATTCGGTTTTTAAGTATCATTTTGACTTTAATTGCTGTACTTAGCATTGGTCGGATGATTCCTGCTACAGCTGCAGAAGATTATTCTAGTGGTGGTTGGAATCAGGTAAAAAACACATCTACTATTGTGAATTCCAGTGGAGGAAGTGTAGGTACAGTTTATGCTGGAGAAGGCGTTACTGTGCTGTATTTTTCTGGCGATAGGGCCTACATTGAATACAGTGCATCAAATTCTCCTAAGCAAGGGTTTATTAGTATATCTAACTTGGTATACGATAGACTTTATCCTAAGACTGCAGTTGGAAGAATTACATCTTCCACTAGTACGTATTATTCTCCAACTACAGTTCATTATGCAGGTTCTGTAAGTTCCGGTGAATATGTTGCTGTATTACGTAATAATGATAGTTGGGCTTACATTGAATACAATATATCTGGAGGTCAGAGGAAAAGGGCTTTTATTCGATCCTCTTGCTTGTATTGTTATTCTCATAATGCCAATTATTCTTTGTACCAAGATGATGAGAATTTACTTGGCATAGGAATGACTAATATTACATCGAATAGAACAGTATATGCGGGACCTGATAAGGATGCATATCCATCAATTGGAACGGTATATCCTAGTGATAATTACAATGTTTGGGCTTTTATACAGTTCAAAGATGGTTCTGGAAATAAAGTGAATTTTGTAGAATATCCAACTGACAAAGGTCCGAAATATGGGTATATTTATTCAAAATAGTCTAAAGAATAACCAATAATCAACTCCTATCTGATGGGAGGGCTCGAATGAGCCCTCTTTTCAAAAAATTAACATTTATTTATAAAATAGGGAGGAAGTATATGCTAAACGAGAAAGATACAAATGAATTAGTAGATTTTATAAAAAATATTCCAAGCAAGATTGAAATAATTGATAATATTATAGATGAAAAATTATTTTATAGAGATTATATAGATACTGCAGAAGAATTAATAAAACCACTAAAAGCTATTGGAAAAGTTTATGAATTTGCAAAGAAACAAAGATTTAAAGAATTTTTAAAATCTATATCAAAAGAAATAAATGAAAATGATTTTATAGACAGTAATAATGTTAATAAACTAAAAGAATATGTTTCAAAAGATAATAATGTTGATTTTATAGTTAATACAATAGATTATTCAATTAATAGTAGATCTATAAAATGTTCCAGTTTACTTGGATTTTATGCTGGGAATATTTTGAATAAGTATAAAGATATAGATTATAAAGACTTTCAGATAATTGAAATATTGAAAAACATAGATGATATAGAATTAAATATATTTAAAGAATTTGTTGATAAAACATTAAATTTTGATAAAGAATATTATGTTCCTTTTGAAATATTGAATACTCATAAAGAAGAAGAAATTGTACTTATGTTCAATAAATTTGAAACTTATCAAATGGTTTCTAGACCTAATCATTTGACAATTAGAGATATAAATGGTGAACCAAGCATGATAAAAGTAAGCTATATTGGAAAAAATTTGATTGAATTATTAAATAAAACAAAAATATAAAAATTAGAGGATTAGTAAAAAACTCTACCAATATAATGGATTCTGCTATAAAAAATGCTTATTTAGAATTAAAAATTCAAAAAGTAGGAAAATATTAAAGTTTTCTTGCTTATTTTTTTATACAATAGGAAAATACAACTTTCTTATTTGCTCTTTAAAAAATTTGTGAATTATAGAAATATGTGGTAAAATAATAAAGTAAAATTGAGAGAAAGAAGGTATAAAATTTATAATAAATGATGCAAGGAAAAATAATTGGAAACATATCAAATATGTATAAAATCAAAACAGAAAAAAAAGAATACAATGCTTATGCAAGAGGAAAATTAAAAAATATAGAAATTACACCATTAGTTGGAGATATAGTTGAATTTAGTGTATTAAATGAAGAAGAAATTAAAAATAGTTATAATAATGAAATCAAAAATAATATATATAATTCAACTAAAATAGATGCAGTCATAGAAAAAATTCTACCAAGAAAAAATGAACTAAAAAGACCAAAAGTAGCTAACATTGACCAAATTATATTTATATTATCAGCAAAACATCCAAAACCAGATTTATTAATGCTAGATAAACAATTAGCATACGCAGAATTTGTAAATATAAAGCCTATAATTATTATTAATAAAATGGATTTAGCAAATTGTGAAGAAATACAAAAATTATATACAAAAATAGGTTATAAAACGATAATTTCTAGTGCAAAAGAAACAATAGGTATAGAAGAAATAAAAAAAATTTTAAAAAATAAGACAAGTGTATTTTCTGGAAATTCAGGAGTAGGAAAATCTAGCATAATTAATGCAATTTATGGCTATAACAAAACAGAAGAAGGAGAAATAAGCAAAAAAAATAAAAAAGGTAAAAATACAACAACAGATACTAAACTTTACGAAATTGAAGAAAATACATTTATAGCAGATACTCCAGGATTTTCTAGTTTTGATATTACAGAAATAGAATCTACAGAACTTGATAAATGTTTTAAAGAATTTAAAGACAAAATTAAAAATTGTGAATTTGTTGGTTGTACACATATCAAAGAAAAAATTTGTGGAATTAAAGAAGCTGTTGAAAATGGAAAAATTACACAAGATAGATATGATAGATATTGTATTATTTATGAGGAATTGAAAGAAAAAGAAAAAAATAGGTGGAAATAGTTTTGATTAATTTGATACAGTTAAATAATTAATAAAGAAGTTGTAAAATGATTACAATCAAAATTTAATTTAATAATTAAAATGTTTAATTAATTTCTTTTTGCACATAATTAATAAAATATGTTTTTTATGTGTGAAAGGAATTTTTTTATGAGAAAGAAAAAATCAATTTTTAAAAGAATTATAATTTTTTTGCTTTTAGCAATTACAATATTAGGAACATCATATTACTTTTATGATACATATCAATCAATAGATTTAACAACAGAGTATAATACCTCTAAACTAAATACAGTAATTACTAAAGCGACAACAGGAAACACTGAGACAAATAATAATATAGTTGACACACTTGAAAATATTTCAAGATGTGTAGTAGGAATTTCTAAAATAGAAACACATTCAAATTCAATTTTTTCTAGCAATTCTATTACAGAATTAGGCTTAGGAACAGGAGTTATAGTATCTAGCAATGGATATATTTTAAGTAATAGTCATGTTACAGGAGAAAAACTAAGTACATGTTATGTTACACTAGAAAATGGATATACCTATGACGGAACTGTGGTTTGGTCAGATACAGAGTTGGACTTATCTATTACCAAAATAAATGCTAATAATTTAGAATATGCAATTATAGGGGATTCATCAAAAGTAAAGGCAGGAGAGACTGTATATGCAATAGGAAATCCTATTGGATATGAATTTAGAAGAACAATAACATCAGGAATAATTAGTGCAATAAACAGAACAATTAAAATTGAAGAAAATGGTACAACAACATATATGACAGATTTAATACAAACAGATGCATCAATTAATCAAGGAAATAGTGGAGGACCACTAATACTTTCATCAGGAGAAATTATAGGAATTAATAGCGTAAAAATTACAACAGCAGAGGGAATAGGTTTCGCAATACCAGTAAATGCAGTAAAACCAATTATTGAAAAATTTATAACTACAAATTCATTTGATGAACCATATCTTGGAATATATGCTTATGACCAAGAAGTAATTCCATATATTTTGCCATCTGCAAATAATCCAGAAGGTATTTATATTGTTCATATAAATAAAGATAGTCCAGTAAAATCTACAGAAATTCAAGTAGGAGATATTTTAAAAACTATAGATGGTAAAAGTATTTCAAATATGATAGAACTTAGAGAATATATTTATACAAAAAATGTAGGTGATACTATTACAATGGAAATTACTAGGGGTTATGTTACTAGAAAATATGATATTGTATTAGGCAGAAAACAATAGTAATTGCATGGTTAGCTATTGTATAAAAAAGAGGATTCAAAACGAATCCTCTAAAATTATTTAGTAAATATAATATTTTTAAATATTATTATAATAGAATTATATATTTATATAAAATTTATATTTTTAAATTTCTATATAACAACATTATAAATCTTATTTTTAACATAAATTTCTTTTTTAATATTTTTACCATCAATTTTATCTTGAATAGCAGTATGAACTTTTTCTTTAACACTTGCTTCATCTTCATCCAAATCTATCATAACAGTAGCTTTTAATTTTCCATTTACTTGAATAGGAATTTCTATTTGTTCATCAATAGTTTTAGATTCATCATAGATAGGCCATTTGCAAGATGAAATAGGTTCATCTTCAAAAACAATTTCATTTAATTCTTCTGTCATATGTGGTGCAAAAGGGTTAAGTAAAGTAATAAATGTTTTAAATTCTGCTTTATTTATTGTTTTTAATTTTGTAAATTCATTCATCATTGTCATAAAAGTAGATACACAAGTATTAAATTTCATATCTTCAATATCTTTAGAAACTTTTTTTATTGCTTTATTCATCATTTTTTCTGTTTCTTTTCTATATGTATCACCATCAATTAACATATTTTGTAAATTCCAAACTCTATCTAAAAATTTAAAACATCCTCTAATACTATCCATAGACCAGTTTGCTGCTTGGTCAAAAGGTCCCATAAACATTTCATAAACTCTAAATGTATCTGCTCCAAATTCATTTAAAATGTCTTCAGGATTAATTACATTTCCCTTAGATTTAGACATTTTTTCTCCATTAGAACCTAATATCATACCATGAGAAGTACGTTTTGCATAAGGTTCTTTAGTTGGAACAACTCCAATATCATATAAAAATTTATGCCAAAATCTTGAATATAATAAATGTAGAGTAGTGTGTTCCATTCCACCATTATACCAATCAACTGGAGACCAGTATTCTATTGCTTCTTTAGAGGCTAAAGCTTTATCATTATGTGGATCCATATATCTTAAATAATACCATGAAGATCCAGCCCATTGAGGCATTGTGTCTGTTTCTCTTTTTGCTGGTTTACCACAGTGTGGACATTTTGTATTAACCCATTCTGAATGTCTTGCAAGAGGTGATTCTCCATTTTCTCCTGGTAAGAAATCTTTAACATCTGGTAAAGTTAAAGGTAAATCTTTTTCATCAAGTGGAACCCATCCACAATCTTCACAATATACCATAGGAATTGGCTCACCCCAGTATCTCTGGCGAGAAAATACCCAGTCGCGAAGTTTGTAATTTACTTTCTTTTCTCCAATTTTGTTTTCTTCAAGATATTCTATAACTTTTTTCTTTGCATCTTTAACATGTAGACCATTTAAAAAGTCAGAATTTATAGATATTCCTGTTTCAACATCAGTAAATGGGAATTCTACAGATGAATTATCAACTGGTGCAACAACTTGAACTATTGGTAAATTAAATTTTGTTGCAAATTCATAATCTCTTGTATCATGTGCAGGAACAGCCATAATAGCACCAGTTCCATAACTTGATAATACATAATCTGCAACCCAAATTGGAATTTCCTTTTTTGTTAAAGGATTAATTGCTTTTATACCTTTAATTTCTACACCTGTTTTATCTTTGTTCATTTCTCCACGTTCAAAGTCAGATTTTAAGGCAGATTGTTTTTGATAATTTTTTATTTCATCTAAATTTGTGATTTTATTAGCAAGTTTTTCAATTAATTGATGCTCAGGTGCAATAACCATATATGTTGCACCAAAGATTGTATCTGGTCTTGTTGTATAAACAAGTAATTTTTCATCAGTTCCAGAAATTTTGAATTTTACTTCAGCACCTTCTGAACGACCAATCCAATTACGTTGTTGAGTTTTTATTTTTTCTAAGAAATCAACATCATCTAAATCATCAATTAACCTTTGTGCATATTTTGTGATTTTTAACATCCATTGAGACTTTTCTTTTTGAATAACTGGACTTCCACATCTTTCACATACACCATTAACAACTTCTTCATTTGCTAAACCAACTTTACATCCTGTACAAAAATTTATTGGCATTGTTGCTTTATATGCTAAACCATGTTTATATAATTGTATAAAAATCCATTGTGTCCATTTGTAATATTCTGGATCTGTTGTGTTTATAACTCTTGACCAATCAAATGAAAAACCTATTGATTTTAATTGTTCTGTAAAATGAGCAACATTTTTTTCTGTTGTGATTTTTGGATGTACATTTGTTTTTATTGCATAATTTTCTGCAGGTAATCCAAAAGCATCAAATCCAATAGGAAATAATACATTATATCCTTGTAATCTTCTTTTTCTTGCAATAACATCAAGTGCTGTGTAACTACGTGGATGCCCAACATGTAATCCTTGACCTGATGGATAAGGAAATTCTATTAATCCATACCATTTCTTTTTATTTGTAAAATCATTACTTGCACAAAATGTGCCTTCTTTTTCCCATTTTTTTTGCCATTTTTGTTCTATTTCTTTAAAATTATATGCCATGATGACCTCCGTTCTAATTATTTATATTTTGCTTTTTGTACAATAACTAATCTATTATTAAATTTTAAAAAGTAGATTATAAGCTTATATAAATATATGAATTTATTTTAATATAAAAATTATACTAGCAAAATCCTTAAAAGTCAATGGAATGGAGAAATTTTATTAGTTATTAGCTAATGTTAAGTAGGAAATTTTGATATATTAATAATTGCATAAATTTTTCGACTCAATACGAAAATATAAGAATTTCTAAAATAATTTTATGGCGCCCTTTCACTTAGTCCTCGCTGCGCTCGACGCGAACATTTTCCATAAAATTAATTTAAGAAATTCTAAATTTCCTCCAATCGTATTCAAAATTTATTTATTATTAATATATCAAAATTTCTTACCAAATTATAATAATGAGTATAGTTATTGGGAACAAAGACAAATATTAAAAAAATTTTTCAGTTATAAATATTACATAAAAGATGAAAAATGAGAAATAATAAAATTGGTTCTATAAGAATTATAAAATAATGAAAGGAATGTGAGAAAATATGAAATTTGTTAAAGGTTTAGTAATTGGTGGATTAATAACAACAGGAGTTTTAATGATGTTTAAAGATACTTCCATGATGGATACAAATAAATTAGCAAAAAAAGGAAAAAGATTCGCAAAAAAGATGGGAATAATGTAGAAAAATTTTGAGCGAAGCTCTTTTCCTGTATAGGAAAAACTTAAATTTTCCTATACAACAACAATAGCGGACTTTTTTTAGACATTTTATATGTTTATAACATTTTAAAGTCCGCGTTATTGTTCGTAAAGTTAATATAAAAAGAAAAAAATAAAAAAATTTTGAAAAAAAGAGGGAATTATGTAAAATACGTCGAATAATATATATGTATGAAAAAGTAATATAGGAGTTGAGGAAAGTGGCACGATATAGTGAAGAAATAATAGAGCAAGTAAGACAGAACAATGACATAGTAGATATCATCTCACAATACGTACATTTAACTCGAAAAGGGAGAAACTATTTTGGATTATGTCCTTTTCATAATGAAAAATCTCCATCTTTTTCTGTATCACCAGAAAGGCAAATTTTCCATTGTTTTGGATGTGGAGTTGGAGGTAATATTTATACATTCTTAATGAAAATTGAAGGAATAGGATTTAAAGATGCAATAGAACAACTAGCAGAAAAAGCAAACATACAATTACCAAGAATTGAAAATCCAGAAGAAGATAGAAAAGAAGAACTAAAAGCAAAAATTTACAAAATAAATCAATTTACAGCAGAATTTTATCATCAAAATTTATATAAACCAACAGCAAAAAATGCACAAGAATATGTAAAAAAGAGAAAACTAACGCAAAACACATTAGAAACATTTAAAATAGGTTTTTCGGGAAAATATGATGAACTGTATAAATCATTAAAAAATCAAGGGTTTGGAGAAAAAGAAATATTAGAATCAGGACTAGTAATTAAAAATGATAGAGGTCAGTTCATAGACATGTATAGAAATAGGTTTATGATACCTATATGTGATGTAAGAGGAAGAGTAATTGCATTTGGAGGAAGAGTATTAGATGACTCAAAGCCAAAATACATAAACTCACCAGAAAATGTGGTATATAGTAAGGGAAGACACTTATTTGGATTAAATGTTGCCAAAAAAGACTGTAGTAAAAAACTATTAATCGTTGAAGGGTATATGGATGCAATTTCCCTATATCAAAGAGGAATTACGAATGTAGTAGCAGCATTAGGAACAGCATTAACAGAGCAACAAGGATGGTTATTAAGAAAAAGTACAGAGCAAGTAATTTTAGGATTTGATGCTGATGGAGCAGGACAAACTGCAGTTGCAAGATCTATGGAAATATTACAAAAAATGGGTTGTGATATGAGAGTATTACAAATAGAAGGAGCAAAAGACCCAGATGAATTTGTACTAAAATTTGGAGAAGGAAGATTTAAACTTGCAATGGATAATGCTATATCATTAGTGGAATTTAAAGTAAAAAATTTAAGCAAAAATATAAATTTAGAAAATGCTTCAGATAAAATAAAATTTTTAAATGAAATTGCTAAAATTTTAGCAAAAGTAGATAATACAATGGAAAGAGAAATTTACATAGATAAAATTGCAAGCAGTTACCAAATTTCCAAAGAAGCTATATATGCAGAAGTAAACAAATTAATATATACATCATCAAAAACAGAAAATTTATTACAAAGTAAAACAGCCAAAAATCCAGTTGTTAAAAAAAATGAAAAAGAAGAAAAAGATGTTGGTATAGACTTAAAAAGAAGAGAGGATACAATTATTGCTCTACTATTAGATGCAAATGAAAAAATATTTCAAAAAATTAAAGAAAAAATAACACCACAAGATTTTAAAGATGAAACAAATAAAAAAATTGCAATAAAATTATATAAAGAATTAGAAAATCAAGATGTAAATGTAAATAAACTTATAGATGAATTTGATGAACAAACACAAAATCATATAACAAAAGTAATGGCAACAGATTATGGAATAGAAAATATAGAAAAAGCAGTTGATGACATATTATCAAAATACGAAAGAGAAAGATTAGAAAATAAAAAAACACATATTTTAAAAGAACTAGAAACAGAACAAGATACAGAAACAAAAAAGAAATTAAGTAAAGAGCTAAGTAATATAATAATTACACTAGCTAAAATTAAGTAGGGGTGAATTTTCGTGGATAAAGAAATTAAAGAAAAAACAGAAAATAAAGAGGAATTAAAAGAAATTAAAATAAAAGAAAACGAAAATACAGAAAATAAAAAAGAAAACTTAAAAGAAAACAATAAAACAGAAAATGAGAAAACTGAAAATGAAAAAGTTCAAGACATAGTAAAAAAAGTTAAAGAATCTGGAAAAATAACATATGGGGAATTAGCAAAAGAATTAGAAAACACAAATCCAGAACAAATTGACAAAGTTTTTGATGCTTTTGAAGAAATGGGTGTAAGTCTTTTAAATGACGACTTTGAAGAAGAACCAGACATAGATGATTTAAAAGAAGTTGAAGATTTAAAATTAGACGAAATAACAGATACAAATTATGAAGGAATAAGTGTAGATGATCCTGTAAGAATGTATTTAAGAGAAATTGGTAAGATTCCACTATTATCTTATGATAAAGAACTAGAATTAGCCAAAAGAATTCTAGATGGAGATGAAGAAGCAAAACAAGAACTAGCAGAAGCAAATTTAAGATTAGTAGTAAGTATTGCAAAAAAATATGTTGGAAGAGGAATGTTATTTTTAGACTTAATACAAGAAGGAAACATGGGATTAATAAAAGCAGTAGAAAAATTTGATTATACTAAAGGATTTAAATTCAGTACTTATGCAACATGGTGGATAAGACAAGCTATAACAAGAGCAATAGCAGACCAAGCACGTACAATTAGAATTCCAGTTCATATGGTAGAAACAATTAATAGATTAATAAGAACATCAAGACATTTATTACAACAATTTGGAAGAGAACCAACAATAGAAGAAATTGCTCAAGAAATGGACATGTCTGTTGAAAAAGTAATGGAAATCCAAAAAATAGCACAAGACCCTGTATCACTAGAAACACCAATAGGAGAAGAAGATGATAGCCACCTAGGTGACTTTATACAAGACGAAGATTCACCAGCACCACAAGATGCTGCTTCATATACATTACTAAGAGAACAGCTAAATGAAGTTATGAAAACCTTAACACCTAGAGAAGCAAAAGTATTAAGATTAAGATTTGGACTAGATGATGGAAAGGCAAGAACACTAGAAGAAGTTGGAAAAGAATTTGATGTAACAAGAGAAAGAATACGTCAAATTGAAGCAAAAGCATTAAGGAAACTTCGCCATCCAAGTAGAAGCAAGAAATTAAGAGATTATATGAATTAATATAAAATTGACAAAAATAAAAAAATATGCTAATATACAAATATATTTTTTTGAAAATCCCTGTTCTAATTTAAGAGCAGTTTAAATAGATGCAGTAAATAAACTTAATTAGAAAGTCAATTGACAAGGAGGAAAAAATATGTTTTGCAAGTATTGTGGCAAGAAAATCGATGATGATAGTATTTTCTGTATGTTTTGTGGTAAAAGAGTAAATGGGCATAATGAGCGTAAAGTAAAAGAAAATTATCTTGAAGAAACTCATGATCACGAAAATGGAACTTATACAGCTCCGGATGGAAAAACATATACAGTAAGAAACCGTATATTATATGATAAAGACGGATGGGATGTAGGAAGAGTTCCTGATTGGTGGGGATAATACAATCTCGAAACAAAAGAGGTCGCAATTTGCGACCTCTTTTAATGTACACACAATTATAGCTCTAATTTTGGCTCATATCTTTCAAGCCACATATTAACTTGGCAAAGGTAAGCCATAAGTTGTGGACCGAGTCATAAGTTGACCAAACCAAGGTCTAGTAAAAGCTTTACCATCTGTTTCGAGAATATTCATAATATATTCTTTATTTAACAAAGAATTGATAGGAGCATTTTGTTTAGACATAATATTAGAAAGCATAGATTTTACTTTTGCTAGATATGTTGGATTATGAGTTTTTGGATAAGGGCTCTTTTTTCTATCAACAATTTCAGAAGGTAAGAATTTTCGAGAAACATATCGTAAAAGCCCTTTTTCTCTACCATTAAGAGCTTTCATTTCCCAAGGAATATTCCAAACATATTGAGCTAAGCGATAATCACAAAAAGGAACACGAAGTTCAAAACCATTATACATAGCCATTCTATCAGATCTATCTAAAAGGGTTTGCATAAACCAATTCAAAGTTAAATAAGAAATTTTTCTTTTTTCAGCAGTTTCTTTAGAATCAATATCAAGTATTTCCACATTATTCAAGCTTTCATTATATCTAAAATCAATATAATTTTTTAAATCTACTTTTCTTGCGATATCTTTATTAAGCAATGTCTGACGTTCATTTATTGCAATAGACCAAGGAAATGTTCCACTTGTTAAAGCATCTTCGCGGAAAAACCAAGGATATCCACCAAAAATTTCATCTGCACATTCACCTGTAAGAGCAACTGTTGCTGTTGGTTTTACATATTTACAAAATAGTAATAAAGAAGAATCAACATCTGCCATTCCAGGCATATCACGAGCAATCATTGCATCATATAAAGCTTCAGCTAATTCAGGAGTGTCTATTACAACAGGATGATGATTAGTTTGAAGTTTATTTACCATTAAATTTATATAAAAATTATCAGAATTAGGCTGAAAATCACTTTTAACAAAATTTTTATCATTATCAACATAATCAATTGAATAAGTATCAAGTTGTGGCAAATGATTTTCATAACAATAATCTGAAGCATATTTTGTAATTATACTTGAATCTAAGCCACCAGATAAAAATGTACATAAAGGCACATCTGAAACCAATTGTCTTTTAATGGAATCTTCTAATAAAAATTCTACATGATTACATGTTTGAGCAAAATTTTCTGTATGTGGTTCACTTTTTAAACTCCAATATTTTTTTACATAAAAGCCACTTTTATTGAAAATAGCAAATTGAGCAGGTTGTAATTCGAAAATATTTTTAAATATAGTTGTACCGTGGAGTGTGAGCAGGACCAATTCCAAATAATTCGGATATTCCTTGAGAATCTAATATTTTTTCTACACCAGGATATTCAAATAATGCTTTTATTTCTGAAGCGAAGATAAAGGAATTATCTATAATTGTATAAAAAAATGGTTTAACTCCAAAATGGTCTCTTGCAACAAAAAGTTCTTCTTTTGAAGAATTCCAAATAGCAAATGAGAAAATGCCATTTAAATGTTTTACAACATCATTTCCATAAAAAATATAACTTTTTAGCAATACTTCTGTATCTGAGTGAGTATCAAAAGTAAAATCATTTTCTTCTAAAGTTTTTCGTAATTCATTAGTATTATAAATTTGCCCATTATAGGAAATTATAAAATTTGAATTATAATTAATTAACATATTTGTCTTAGGTTTATCAATTGAAACAGACTGATTAGAAGAAGCACTCATAGGTTGTTTTCCGCCTTCAGGGTCAATTACAATTAATCTCTTATGAGCTAATGCTACATGATTATTAATATAATAACCTTCTTCATCAGGTCCTCTTTTAGAAAGAGTATTATTCATATTAATTAAGATATTTTTTGAATTAGTAATATCTTTTTCAAAATTTACAAAACCAACTATTCCACACATAAAAATCCTCCATATAAATAATATATGAAGGATTATTAATTAAATTTACTTTAAATTAAAAAATTAAACATTTTTTTAAGATAAAAACTTTATATTTGAATTTAAAGAAAATTTAGACATTATTCTTATTTATGCTTTGAATTTGCGTAACTTAAAGTTTTATATTTTTCTTATTTAGAACTTTTTAAATAATATTTACAAAATTGTTTAACTGTGCAAGTATCACATAAAGGTTTTCTAGAATCACAGGTTTTTCTACCATGCCAAACAAAAAGATGATTTATATCTTTTAAATATTCTTTAGGAAAAATTTTTAATAAATCTTGTTCAATTTTTTCTGGATCTGTTTCTAAAGAAAGTCCCATTCTGTTAGAAACTCTTTTTGCATGTGTATCAACAGCAATTCCTTTTGCAATTCCAAAAGCTTCTAATAAAATTACATTAGCACTTTTTCTACCAATACCAGGTAGAGTAAGAAGTTCATCCATAGTATGAGGTACTTCTCCATTAAACTTAGTTAAAACCATTTTTGCACATTCTTTTATATTTTTTGCTTTATTTTTATAAAATCCACAAGGGTGAATAATTTCTTCTAATTCTTTAATATCAATATTTGCAAAATCTTCAATTGTTTTGCATTTTTCAAATAATGCTGGTGTTGTTTTATTTACTCTTTCATCTGTACATTGGGCAGAAAGCATAACAGCAACAGTTATTTGAAAAGGATTTTTAAAATCAAGACTACATGTTGCATCTGGGTATGTTTGTTTTAATATATTTATAAAATTTACAATATCTGTTTTTTTCATATAAAATTAAATTCCTTTCTTTTTGTGAGAAACAACAGGTAACTTTAAATTTTAAAAATTAATTTTCAGGTGAAATATTTTCACTTGAAATTAATTTTAAAATTTCTGGATAAAGTTTATTTGCATTTTTGTTCCAATTATCAGAAATTTGTTTAGCTTTCTCTCTAGAAGCTGCATGAACAGAAAGTTCAAAAATTGTTTCGTTTTGTTCTACAATTTTACACTTTACAGTATAATTATTTTCATCTTGAGGAATAAATTCTGTAACAACAGAAGATTCTTCTATAATATTAGAATTTTCTTTTTTAAAAATTGTATCAGCTTTTAATTTTAATAAACCTGGTAAAAGAGATTTGGTTAAATCAAGTGCATTTTTTCCATCTGTTGTAATTTTTATAAAGTTTTCTTCATCTTGAGTGAAAGAACAAACTAGATTTGTAGCTTTTAAATCAGCCATAAGTTCTTGAAAATAAAAATAATTAATATCTTTTGAACTAGAAACTATTTTATATAAATTATCATTTTTAATTCCATCATCAATCTTATTTAATAAATATAAGATTAAAACTTTATCTTCTGCTAACTCTTTATTATTTTGTATATCCATAAACAGCCTCCTCAAAGTTAGATTTTCACGTGTATTATAGCATAAAAAATTATCAAAGTAAATATTTTTATGTTTAATTAACTAAAATTGTCGAATAATCATATATTAATATAAAGAAGCAATATTGTTTTCTTATTATAATGTAAACAAAACTTCTAGTAGGGGGCATAAAAAATTATAACTAAATTAAATTTGGTACAAAAGAGAGAATGATACATTTTTAACTTAAAAGAAGTATTTAAAAAATTTTTATGAACCTTAGAGGAAGGAATGGAATAAAAAATGAATGAAATAAAAAAAGGGGATAATGTAACAAGAAATTCGTATAATAATGATGTTATTTTTTGTGTGAAAAAAATAATAAAACTACCTAATAATAAAAAATTAGCAATATTAAAAGGAATTGATATTAGAATTGAAGCTGATGCATATCTAGATGATTTAAAATTAATCAATAGTGAAGAAATTAAAAAATACGAAAAAAAATTAGAAGAAAGAATTTTAAACACAACTTTAAATAAAAACATTGAAAAAAGAAGAAAAGAAATTATAAATACAGGTAAAATATTGCATTTAGATGGAGATAAAAAATATGCTGAAAAATCAACTATGTTTTATAAAAAAATGGGATTAAAAGCATTTGTAAAAAATATACCAGAAAACAGGCAACCTAAAGCAGTTTTTAGATTACTAAACATATATAATCCAGATATTCTTGTCATAACAGGTCATGACGGAATGATAAAAAATAATTCTAATTATCTAGATATATTAAATTATAGAAATTCAAAATATTTTGTAGAAACAATAATAAATGCTAGGGAGTATGAAAAAATAAGTTCAAAAGATTTAGTAATTTTTGCAGGTGCATGCCAAAGTTATTTCGAAGCATTAATGGAAGCAGGAGCTAATTTTGCATCATCACCTGCTAGAATTTTAATAGATTTTATAGATCCATTAATTGTTGCTAAAAATGTAGCCATTACTGAGAAAAATAAATATATAACAATAGATGATTTCGAAAGTGAATTAAGGGATGGAAAAAAAGGAATAAATGGTTTAGGTGCAAGAGGAAAAATGAATGTAGTATTTATGTAATGATAGGAAAGGTAAACATTCCTATCATCGTTTGTAATAAAAAAGTAATATAATTGTAATACAACTGTAACAAAACATGAAACGCACACCGTTCTAGGGATAGCAAGAAAAAACAAAAAAATACATGCTTTGACAAAAAGCCTATGGAATGTTATACTTAAATCATCTTAAGCAAAGTAGGTGATCTAATGATTTGTAGGACTGATATAGCAAGTTTAAAAACAGACATTACAGATAAACTTGGTCAAAAGATAATAGTAAAAGGCTCATTAGGTAGGAGTAAAGAATTTGAAAAAGAAGGAACAATAGAAAAAGTATATAGCAACTTATTTGTTGTTAAATATGAAGAAAATAATAGAACAGCATCATATACTTATACAGATTTATTAACAAGGACAATAGAAATGGATGTATTTGATGGAGAAGCATATAACCCAATAATACCACCAGAAGTATTTGAAACAAAAAAAAGAAAATATAGAGTGCAACATTAAGTTGCCTCTTTTTTTTAAGATCATTATCGAGTAATCTTTAGTTTCTGTTTTTTTCTATATAATCTTGAAAAAAATAATATAATCATGTATAATAAGGAAGTGTAAAAACAAAAGAAAATAAAAACATTATAAATAAGGAAAGTGATAATAAATGAAAAATCCAATAGTAAAAGAAATATTAGAATGGATACTATGTTTTATAATAGCAGTAGTATTAGCACTAGTTGTTAGATATTATATAGGAACTCCAACAGAAGTAAGGCAAACATCAATGTTTCCAACCTTACATGAAGGAGAAAGACTATGGCTTAATAGATGGCAAAGAACTACAAAAAAAATGCCTGAAAGAGGAGACATAATTACATTTGAAGCTCCAAGCAAACAAGACTATAGTAATGAAGAAGTAGATTTACAAAACCCTATAGCAAAATATGATAATGAGCCACAAGGATTATTTAATAAATTTACATATAATGTATTAGAATTAAATAAAACAAGTTATATAAAAAGAGTAATAGCTTTACCAGGAGAATATGTAGAAATAAAAAATGGAGCAGTATATATTAATAATGAAAAACTAGAAGAAGATTATTTACAACCAGGAGTTATTACAGATATGAAACAAGGGCATAATTTAGGACAATTTACTGGATTTGTAGTACCAGAAAATTGTGTATTCTGTTTAGGTGATAACAGAACAGGAAGTAATGATTGTAGGTCATTTGGATGTATTCCTTTAGAAAAGATTGAAGGAAAAGTAGAATTCAGATTTTGGCCATTTTCAAAATTCGGAGGAATTTAATTTGTTTGAAAAAATAATAGGAAATGAGAAGAATAAATCTATTTTAGAAAAATCAATAGAAATAAAAAAAACTTCACACAGTTATTTGTTTTGGGGAATAGAAGGAATAGGAAAAAAACTAATAGCATCAGAATTTGCAAAAAAGATGTTATGTTTAGAGCCAGAAAATAAAGAATGTAGATGCAAATCATGTATAGAATTTGAATCAGGAAGTAACCCAGACTTTATAATGATTGAACCTGAAGATGGAAAAATAAAAATAGATCAAATAAGAAATTTACAAAGAAAAGTTGCAGAAAAACCAATAAATTCAAATAAAAAAGTATATATAATAAATGATAGTGATAAAATGACAACTGAGGCTCAAAACTGTTTGTTAAAAACATTAGAAGAGCCACCAGAATATTTAACAATAATTCTTATTTGTTCTAATGAATATAGTATGTTAAGTACAATAAACTCAAGATGTACAAGGATGCATTTTGATAATTTAGAAACAAATCAAATAAAAAAATTTTTAGAAGAAAAATATCCTGAAACAAAATTCAGTGAAAAAATAATAAAATTATCACAGGGAAGTATAGGAAAAACATTACAATTAAATCAAAAAACTCAATTATATGAAAATATAGAAAATTTATTTGATAGTTTTAAAACAAAAGACCTAATTGATATCACTTCGATTGCAGAAGAAATATACAATGAAAAAGAAGAGATAAATTCAGTACTAGAATATATGAACATTCTAGCTTTAGAATTTAGCAAAAAAGACATAAGATATATAAATTCAATAGATATTATTGAAGATACCAAAAAAAGATTACAAGCAAATAGTAATTATGATATGTGTGTAGATAACTTATTATTTAATATATGGTATTTATTTCAAAAATAGAAAGGACGTAATAAATGAAAAGATTAGTAGGAGTCAGATTTAAAAAGCTAGGAAAAATATATTTTTTTGATTCCAAATGGTTAGAAGTAAAAAAAGGAGAACATGTAATAGTAGAAACAGACCAAGGGGAAGAAATTGCAGAAGTTGTAATACCAAATAGAATCATAGATGATGAAAAACTTACAATACCATTAAATAAAATTTTAAGATTTGCATCAGAAAAAGATTTAAAACATGCTGAAGAATGTAGAAAAAAAGAGCAAGAAGCGTATGAGTATTGTAATAAAAAAATTAAAGAGTACAATTTAGATATGACATTAACAGATGTAGAATTAAAATTTGATAATAGCAAATTATTATTTTCTTTTACATCAGAAGGAAGAGTAGATTTTAGAGAATTAGTAAAAGATTTAGCAGCAGTTTATAGGACTAGAATAGAACTAAGACAGATAGGTGTTAGAGATGAAGTAAAAAAAATAGGCGGAAATGGTATTTGTGGAAGAGAATTATGTTGTTGCTCATTTTTAAGAGATTTTGAAACAGTATCTATAAAAATGGCAAAAGAGCAAAATCTTTCATTAAATCCAACAAAAATTTCTGGAAATTGTGGAAGATTAATGTGTTGTTTAAAATATGAACAAGAAGTATATGAAGAAAAGGCAAAACATTTGCCTCATGTTGGAGCAATAGTAAATACGCCAGATGGAAAAGGTGAAGTAGATAATGTTGAAACATTACGAGAAGTAGTTAGAGTAAAAATAAAAGATGGAGATATTATAAGACAAAAAAGATATAATATAGATGAAATAAAAATTATAAAAGATGTAAATTCTGAAGAAGAAACAAATGAAGAAGAAACAGAATATAAACAAGAATTAAATGAATTAGAAACACTAGAAGAACAAGACAAAAAAATAAATTCATAAGAATCAGTTTAAAAGAAAATGTTTAAATTTAATATAATAGGTTTATAGGTAAATCCTTTTATTAAAAACCTAAATAAATTTCGGGGTGGTGAATAAAATGGCTTACAGAATACAATGTGATAAATGTATAAGTTGTGGAGCTTGTGCAGCAAGTTGTCCAGTTGGATGTATATCACAAGGTGATAATTGTTTTGTAATTGATGAATCTGCTTGTATAGGATGTGGAACATGTGCTGGTGTATGCCCAGTTGAAGCACCTGTTGAAGCGAACGATTAGTTCATATAAGAAACAAAATACATACATATGTAAAATGAAAAGGCTAGTAATATAGCCTTTTAAATAATATATCAAATAAAAAATCAAGATAAAACTATAAAAAAATTAATATAAAAATATTTATTTAAAAACATTATAACGAGAAATATCTTTAAGCGAAATGAGAAAGGAATGAAATTTAAAATGAAAATAGGAATAGTAGGTTTACCAAATGTAGGAAAAAGTACATTATTTAATAGTATAACAAAAGCAGGAGCAGAATGTGCTAATTATCCATTTTGTACAATAGAACCTAATGTTGGAGTTGTAGCAGTTCCAGATGAAAGAATAGATAATTTAGCCAAAATGTATAATCCTCAAAAAGTAACAAAAGCAGTAGTAGAATTTGTAGATATAGCAGGATTAGTTAAAGGAGCAAGTAAAGGAGAAGGATTAGGAAATAAATTCTTATCTCATATTCGTGAAGTTGATGCAATTGTCCAAGTTGTAAGATGTTTTGAAGACCCAAATGTAGTACATGTTGATGGAAACATAAATCCATTAAGAGACATAGAAACAATAAATTTGGAATTAATATTTGCAGATTTAGAAACATTAGATAAAAGACTAGAAAAAGCAACAAAAAATTTAAAAGCAGATAAAAAATATCAATCAGAAATTGATTTAATAAAAAAAATAAAAGAAAACTTAAACAAAGGAATACCTGTTAGAACATTAGAATTTAATGAAGATGAACAAGAAATTTTAAAAGACATGTTTTTACTAACAGCAAAGCCAATTATATATATAGCAAACATTTCAGAAGAACAAATATCAAATGCAGAAAATGAAGAAATGGTAAAACAAGTAAAAGAATATGCTGAAAAAGAAAATGCAGAAGTAATTCCATTATGTGTAAAAATAGAAGAAGAACTTTCTGGACTAGATGAACAAGATAAAAAAGAAATGTTAGAAGCATTAGGACTAGATGAATCTGGATTAGATAAGCTTATAAAGAAAAGTTATAGCTTATTAGGTTTAATATCATTTTTAACAGCTGGAGAGCCAGAAGTTAGAGCATGGACAATAAAAAAAGGAACAAAAGCACCACAAGCAGCTGGTAAAATACATTCAGATATTGAAAGAGGATTTATAAAGGCAGAAGTAATATCTTATGAAGATTTAATGAAATGTGGTTCAATGGTTTCTGCAAAAGAAAAAGGATTAGTTAGACAAGAGGGAAAAGACTATATAATGAAAGATGGAGATATTGTATTATTTAAATTTAATGTGTAATTAACAACATATTAGCATTAGAGTTCAGTAAGAAATTTTGATATATTAATAATAAATAAATTTTGAATACGATTGGAGGAAATTTAGAATTGCTTAAATAATTTTATGGAAAATGTTCGCGTCGAGCGTCAGCGAGGACTAAGTGAAAGGGTGCCATAAAATTATTTTAGAAATTCTTATATTTCCGTATTGAGTCGAAAAATTTATGCAATTATTAATATATCAAAATTTCTCAATGAACTATACCATATTATTATATAAGGAATGAGATTTAAAAATGGAAAATTTAGTAGAATTTAATTTATTTACAGTAAAAAATGTAATTATATATTTAATATTAATAAATTTAATTGGTTTTTTTGTAATGTGGTTAGATAAAAGAAAAGCCAAAAAAGGTAAATGGAGAATTCCAGAAAATACATTATTTCTAATAACACTACTTGGCGGTGGAATAGGAACTATTGCTGGAATGTATACCTTTAGACATAAAACAAAGAAACTAAAATTTACTATAGGTTTGCCAGCAATATTAATATTAGAAATTATTTTATTTATATACTTGAAATTTATAATTTAAATTTTTCACTAAACTATAGTCTTTAGTTGTTACTGGATAAGGTTTTTTTAATTATTTCGTTAAAAGCGATGATATTATAATATTTTAAAGTTCTCCTGTTCATTCCATTCAAAAAGAATTCATAAGGCTTTTTCATGCGCCTCTTTCACTCCGACCCTCTCGTAAACTCGAGTACCGTGAACATTCCTCATGCAAAAGCCAAATGAATTCTAATTTTCATTTCAATCAAGCGTCGAAGCTTTAAAATATTATAATATCATCGTTTCTGTATTTTATTTAAGACTATTATCCAGTATGTTAAAATAATTGTTCAAATTTTATTGACAAATTTTTTAAAAAGTGATATAAAAAGTAATACATAAAAAATGAGTGTAAATCCAACAGCAATTTATGCTCTTTTTTTGAGGGCAAAAGGTAATACAGAGTAATTTTAAACATAAAAATTATTAAATATTATCTAAAAAATATAAAATAATAAGGAGGCAAAAATGTTAAAAAGATTGTTAAAATCAATTAGAGAATTTAAAACAGCATCAATTCTAACACCAATTTTTATGTGTGTTGAAGTATTTATGGAAATAGCAATTCCTTTTTTACTATCAAAATTAATAGATGAAGGAATAGCAAATAATGACACAAAACAAATAACAATACTCGGAATAATGCTAGTATTATCAGCTGGATTATCATTAGTATTTGGAGTATTATCAGGAAGATTTGCAGCAAAAGCATCAAGTGGATTTGCAAAAAATTTACGAGAAGATATTTATAACAAAATACAAGATTTTTCATTTTTCAATATAGATAAATTCAGCACATCAAGTTTAGTAACAAGACTTACAACAGATGTAACAAATGTTCAACAAGCATATATGATGATTATAAGGGCAGCAGTAAGAGCACCAATAACAATAATATTTGCAATTATAATGTCATTTGTTATTGACACAAGAATAGGAATTATTTATTTAGTAGCAACACCTATATTAGGATTTTTATTAATCTTTATAGCAAATTATGTAAGACCAATCTTCAAAAAAGTTTTTAATCAAATAGACCATTTAAATTGTGTGGTACAAGAAAATGTTAAAGCAATCAGAGTTGTAAAATCTTTTGTAACAGAAGAAAAAGAAATAGGAAAATTTAACAAAATATCTGACGAAATATATCAAAACTTTTCTAGAGCAGAAAAAATACTTGCATTTAATTCACCAATAATGCAAATTACAATATATACATGTTTAACATTAATATCATATTTTGGAGCCAGATTTATAGTAATTGGAACACTAACAACAGGAGAGCTAACAAGCTTATTCTCATATATTATGCAAATGTTAAGCAGTTTAATGTTGCTATCAATGGTATTTGTAATGATAACAATGGCATGGGAATCTGGACAAAGAATTGTAGAAGTATTAGAAGAAGAACCAGATTTAAAAAATAAAGAAAATCCTATATATGAAGTAAAAAACGGAAAAATAGAATTCAAAAATGTTGGATTTAGTTATGTAAAAGATAAAAAGAAAGAAATTTTAAAGAAAATTAATTTAACAATAAATTCTGGAGAGACAGTAGGAATAATAGGTGGAACAGGTGATGGAAAATCAAGCTTAGTAAATTTAATTCCAAGATTATATGATGTAACAAGTGGAGAAGTAAAAGTTGGAGGAATCAATGTAAAAGATTATGACTTAAAAACCTTAAGAGACCAAGTTTCAATGGTATTGCAAAAAAATGAGTTGTTCTCAGGAACAATTAAAGACAACATAAGATGGGGAAATTTACAAGCAACAGATGAAGAAATTGTAGAAGTTTGTAAATTGGCACAAGCAGATGAATTTATTACAGGATTTCCAGATGGATATGACACAATGATAGAACAAGGTGGAGCAAATGTTAGTGGTGGTCAAAAACAAAGGCTATGTATAGCAAGAGCATTATTGAAAAAACCAAAAATATTAATTTTAGATGATTCAACTTCAGCTGTAGATACAAAAACAGACAGTTTAATTAGAAAAGCATTTAGTGAAAAAATACCAAATACAACAAAAATAATTATTGCACAAAGAATTTCATCTGTACAAGATGCAGATAAAATAATAGTTATGAGTAATGGCAGAATTCAAGCAATAGGAAAACATGAAGAACTTTTAAGAAATAATAAAATATACAAAGAAATCTATACATCTCAAACGAAAGGAAGTGAAGCATATGAGCAAAAAGTTTGATTTAAATACAATAAAAAGACTAATGAAAATAATAACAAAAAAATATAAAATCCAATTAATAATTGTATTTATACTAGTAATATTAAGTTCATTAGCAAATGTATCTAGTTCACTTTTTATGGAAAAATTAGTAGATAATTATATAACACCATTATTAGGTATAGAAAACCCAAATTTTGCACCATTAATAAAAGCATTATTAACAATGTGTTGCATATATTTAATAGGAATTATATCTACATACATATATAATAGAATAATGGTAGTTGTTGGACAAGGAACATTAAGAAATATACGTAATGACTTATTTGCAAATATGCAAAAACTACCAATTAGATATTTTGATACACACCTAAATGGTGATATAATGAGCCATTATACTAATGATATAGATACATTAAGAGAATTAATATCAAGAGGAATTCCACAAACATTAAGTTTGGCAATAACTGTTGTATCTTCATTTATAGCAATGTTAGTAACAAATATATATTTATCTGCATTAGTAGTAATTATGGGAATATTAATGATTTTAAATACAAAAAGAATTGCTGGTAAGAGTAGCAAATATTTTATGAAACAACAAGAATCAATAGGAAAAGTTGATGGATATATAGAAGAAATGATAAGTGGACAAAAAGTTATAAAAGTATTTAATTATGAAGAAGAAGCCAAAAAAAGATTTAAAGAAATAAATACAGAATTATATGAAGATAGTAAAAATGCAAACTCATATGCAAATATACTAATGCCATCACTAGCAAATTTAGGAAATTTATTATATGTATTTATAGCAATTGTTGGAGGAATTTTACTAGTAAATGGATGGGGAAATATAACCTTAGGAGTAATTGTAGCATTTGTAAATTTAAGTAAAAGTTTTACAATGCCAATTGCCCAATTATCACAACAAATCAATTTAATAATAATGGCAATAGCGGGAGCCAAAAGAATATTTGAACTTATGGATGAAGAACCAGAAGTTGATAATGGATATGTAACACTAGTAAATGCAGAAATTAAAGGAAATGAGATAAAAGAATCTAAAAAATATACAGGAAAATGGGCATGGAAACATCAACATCATGATGGAAGACTTGAATATGTTGAACTAAAAGGACATATAGAATTAATAGATGTAGATTTTGGTTATGAAGAAAATAAATTAGTATTACATGATGTAAGTGTATATGCAAAACCTGGTCAAAAAATAGCATTTGTAGGAGCTACAGGTGCAGGAAAGACAACAATTACAAATTTAATAAATCGTTTTTATGATATTGAAGATGGAAAAATAAGATATGATGGAATAAACATCAATAAAATAAAAAAAGCAGATTTAAGAAGATCTTTAGGAATGGTATTGCAAGATGTAAATTTATTTACAGGAACAATTGCAGAAAATATTGCATATGGTAAAGATAATGCGACAAGAAAGGAAATAATTGAAGCAGCAAAACTTGCCAATGCAGATGAATTTATTAAAATGTTACCAAAAGGATATGATACAATAGTAGATGGAACAGGAAGTAATTTATCTCAAGGTCAAAAACAATTAATATCAATTGCAAGAGCAGCATTAAATAATCCACCAGTAATGATTTTAGATGAAGCAACATCAAGTATAGATACTAGAACAGAAAAAATAGTTCAGGATGGTATGGATAAATTAATGGAAGGAAGAACAGTATTTGTTATAGCACATAGACTTTCAACAGTAAGAAATTCTAAAGCAATAATTGTTCTAGACCATGGAAGAATAATTGAAAGAGGAGAACATGATTATTTAATTGCTCAAAAAGGAATGTATTATCAATTATATACAGGTGCTTTTGAATTAGAATAAAAAATAGAAAACCAAGAAAATAAATTTTTATAAGTATTTATTTCCTTGGTTTTTTATGATATTATACTAATGAGAGTATAATTAAAGGAAGGTAAAGATATGGAAAAGAAATTAAAAATAATAATAGATAATTGTCCACAAAATCATAAATGTCCTGCAGTAAATGTATGTCCTGTAGGAGCATTATCACAAGAAGGCTTTAATGCACCTAAAATAGATTATAACAAATGTATTAAATGTGGAAAATGTTCAAATTTTTGCCCTAAAAAAGCATTAGTTTTAGAAGAAAATAATTAATGTGGAATAAAGATGGATAGATTAGAAAGATTTGAAAAAGCATTATCAGATATACTGAATGAATATGATAATTTGGAAGAATTTTAAAGATTTAATGTTTAATATTAAAAACTGTTTAAAAGGACTATTTAAACTTAATATTAATATAAATTTGCATATAAATAATTATAAAGATTGTACTAATTACATTTTTTTCAATAATGAAAATAAAAAAATATAGTCATAACAAAGAATAAATGATTTGATTCATTTATTCTTTTTATATTATATATAATACTTATCTTAAATTACTTGTATTGAATAATTTATTTTAGTTTTTTAGGATTTTTGTATTATAGATATATAATTTATTGTTTTTTCCATTTTATAAATTTTGGAAAGTGGTTTTGTAATTTTGGCACATATAAAAAATATCTTGGTAGATTTGTAATGTTATGATTAAAAGTATAACTTAAAATTTTTGTAGAATTTTTAAATGTTCGTTGATTTTTTATAAGAAATAGTGTATAGTAAATAACGATAGAGATGAGATAGCAGAATGTTGGGCTACCACTTTCAATACTTGATATATTCGAGAGCAAGGAGGTGGTTGTTTATGGGATTTATATTAACTTTAATATATGCTTTGGGATTCTCCCTAACTGTAAACATAGCCTTATTGTGTATTATATACATAATGTGGACTAATAAACAATAAAAAACAACACATTCTGCTTTTGCCAGTGGGAATGTGTTGCTAAAACAATTTATGTGGTAGCCACATTTTCTGTGGTTCTCATTTTCTATCTATATTATACACAGGATTTTAATATTTGTCAAATATGATGTTGGCAAAATTTTTTTGTATATTAGAAAAGAGGTCTATTGAATATGTTTTTAAGTTCGGTTAGTTTTTGTAGAAATGATAAATGTAGTAAAAAAGATTCTTGTTTAAGATATACTACTGAAAATGATAATATAAAAAGTGAAACATATTTAGTATTAACAGAAGAAGAATGTAATAAAAGTAAAAGCTATATCAACAAAGACGATTATTATAAAAAAATGATTATGAATATTATTGATGAAGTCCCTAATGATGATTTAGATAACAAAATGTTATTACAAATTTGTAATTCATTGTTAGACATATCTAAAAAATATGATTTAGAAAAAAAGCTAAAAGAAAAAATCAGAAAGTTAGAAAGTAAATAATAAAAATGGTTTCTGCAATTTATAAAAATTGGTTTCTGCAAATATTTGCGATTTTTTCTGCAAGAGGAGAAAAATTTACACACATTTACAGGACTTTACAGGTCGAAAAGTATTGATTTTTAGGCAAAAAATGAGCCTACACGACTCTAAAAATCTTTTAAAAAGTTTTAAAAAAATAATAACAAAAAAGTCTGCAATCTAGCTTGTATCAAGCATTACAGACTTTTTAATATTGGTCGAGGCGAGGAGAATTTACTTTTGAAAATTGCTTATTTTCTAGCACTTCGACATTTTTTGAATGTAGTTTGAATGCAGTAAATAAATTTTATTGAAAAATTTTTTAAATTTCTGTATAATAACTTTAAATAAAAATTATAAAAGGCGAGTGAAAATATGAAAATTAAATGTTTAAAATGTAATGATATAATTGAATCTTTAAGTGTTCACGATTATAAAAAATGTAAATGTGGAGCATGTTCAATTGATGGTGGAAATGAATATACGAGAATTGGTGGAGATGTTAAATACATTCATTGGGTATATGATGATGGACATGAAGAACCTGTACAAAAAAATAATGCAAAATAATATTAATTGCATTATTTTTTTAATACTGTTCAACACTATTCAGAACTGTTCAACACTGTTCAACACTGTTCAGACTATTTGAACTGTTCAATACTGTTCAGAACTGTTCAATACTGTTCAATTTATAAATATATATTATTGTTTTAATATATATCGTTTCTTTGGATCATTTATATTCGTTCCAACCCACTCAATGATTTGAAGTTCTTCTAATTTTTTTAAAACATTAAGAACTGTATTTTTTGATCTTCCTGTATATTTTATCAATTCTGTTGTCCCTGCTTCTCCTTTATCACTGATATATCTTATAATATTTCTTTCAAATGCAGGTAATTTTTCCCAGTCTTCTTTTATATTTAGTTTTTTCTGTAAAGTTTCTGATATTCTTTTATCACGCATAACAATATTATTTTTTAAAGTTAATTTTAGTATATCTCCTTCTTCGTAAACATACTCAGGTTCATCTAAGAAAAACTTAGCCATTTCTTCATAAATTCTTGATACACCTTCGTTCAATTCTTTAACTAATCCTAAATCAACAAGTGTTTCTGATATTTTTGTATTTCTTGCATATCTAACTTTTTTCATATTTTCAAGTGTTACAAGTCCTGGTAATTTTCCTGGACTTCTTATTTCCATTCTATCATCAAAAATAAAAATTTTTATGTGTTCACCTCTCATAGCATAATTTCTATGTGTAACAGCATTGGTAATTCCTTCAAGCCATGCAAATTCAGGGTATTCTGGTATCTTCTCGAACACTCCATCTTTATTTAAATGATTAAAATCTCTTAATTGGCTTCTTATAAATTTTTGAACTTCAATGATTAATTTGTAGAGAGGTAATCTAAAAGTTTCTTCTTTGATTATATTTAAATTTTCACCAGTTTGCATATAAGTCCCTTCGTATTTTATAACTCTGACTCTTGCACTTGGAAAGAAAACTGTTGGATCTTTTGCAAAAAGCAATACACCAGCAGTTGTTAGATGTTCTTCATTTTTTACTTTTACTAAAAACCTTCTTGCTCTTAATATGTCAATAGGATCTTTGTCTATAGCTTTTATACTTTTTGCATAGATGTTAACCATATCTAAATCTATATCATCAATTGAACTTTCTAATACCGGCTGATCTTCATATGATATTTCGGGTCTATCTACTTTTAATATTTGAATTTGCTCATCTGTTAATTTTATTGTAGAATCACCTCTTCTTAAATAAACTTCGTCTTTAACATTTCTTATTAAGCAATTGTGACTAATTTCAATATGTAATAGTAATATAAAATCTTCATGACCATTAGTATTTATTATATTCAATTTTTCAGTTTTTATTTCATGAATTGTTTTTAAATATTGTATACTACTTTTTAAAATGTCATTATCCTTATTTCCATAATTTTTAAATCCTTCTAATTTACCATCATCGGTTATTCCAATTGCTAAAGTTCCTCCATCCGCATTAGCAAATCCTGCAATATGGTTTGCTATTTCTTTTATATCTTTTTTAGCACTTTTTCTATCAAATTTTTGATTTTCTTTAGCAAAACGCAAATATTCTTCAGTTAATTCTTCATTTAATTGTGATTGTAACATTTTTTACTGCTCCTTTTCTATAATCTACTCATTATATCAATATACTCACCAGCAGTTAATACTGTTTTAGGTAAATGTAATTGAGTATAATAAGTATCTTTATTTTTTTGATATATAGCATCAATAATTTTGCAATTTTCATCTTTATCAATTGTCATTACTAAACCAAGCACATTATATTTTTGTGATAATTTTGTAGTATATAAAGCAATTCTATCAGTTGCATCAAGTGGCATTTCTTCATCATCAAAAGAATCAATCTCAACAATTATAATACTATTTTCTAAATCTTTAATTTTCATCATAATTTGTGGTTTAGGATCTTTACTGTTTACAAAATCATTAAATATATTTTCTATTTCTAACATTGAAATATTTGTATTTGTTATAGTTTCTCCAAAAGTAGTTTTTCCTACTCCACAACATAATTCGTTTATTGCTGTGCTTAATGTAGTATCATTTTTGTAAATTTCTTTTACTTTATCCATTCTCTTTTTTGTAAAGTTGTATTTATCTTTAATACTAGATATATCAAGTGTATCTCTATCTGTTTCATCTACAAAAACATCTGGTGTTCTTCCAAGTAAATAATCTATTGAAACATTAAAAATTGTAGCTAGTTTTTTTATTGCTTCTATATTTGGCTCTCTCATATCTAATTCATATTTTGATATTGCTGCAGGTTCTACTCCTAATCTTGTTGCGATATCTTTTTGCGTAAATCCATTTTTTTCTCTTAAATACTTTATTCTTTCGCCATTTGTCATAATATTTTCTCCTTCTCAATTTATGTTTAAATTTTATCATATCCATTTTGGAAAGTCAATAATTGCTGATAATTAAATATTTTTACTATAAAAGTTTTAGAAAGTTTAAAAAATTTTGAAAAAGATATTGACAATATATCCATTTTGGATTATTATATAAATATCCAAAACGGATACGGATAAAATTGAAAGGAGGTATGCTATAAAGGTAAAAATATGAATAGAGATTTATTTTTTACTTATCAAGTATCCAAAATGGATTTATGAATTTCAAAGGAGGACAAAGTTATGAATGAAAATTTTAGTGAAGAACTTAAGAAAGAATTAGTAAAACAAGCTATAAAAAGCTTAGATGACCCATTTAAAATGCTAACTGTAAAAGATGTAGCAAAAGATTTATATATGGGAGAAAACAAAACAAACGAAATATTTAATCGTGCAGATTTTCCATCTGTGAATATTGGCAAAACAAGAAAAATCCAAAAAATTGCTTATATTCTTTGGAAGATGGAAAAAAGGATTGATGTTATATGAAAAATTTAAAAAGCATTTATACAAAAGTACACTTTGGCGAGCAGACTTTTGCACAAATGCCACATAAAGATATTCGCAATCTTTATATAAATAGTATATCATTTTTCCTTATTTTTAACAATAGAAAATTAAGTAGAAATACTGGAAAGTGAGTAAATTATGGAAAAAACAAAAAGATATTATTGGATAAAATTAAAAACTGATTTCTTTAATTTAGCTGAAATAGATTTCTTATTATCACAAAAAGATGGTTGCCAGTATATAGTTTTATATCAAATGCTATGCCTACAAACTGCTAACAATAATGGAGAATTGGCATCACGAGTTGGAGAAATGATTATTCCCTATGATCCAGATAAAATAGCAAGAGATACTAAATATTTTAGTAAAGATACTGTTATTGTTGCTATGGAACTATTTAAAAAACTAAATTTAATTTATACAGATGATGGAATTTGCTTAAAAATAGCTGGATTTGAAAATATGGTAGGTAGTGAAACTGGTTGGGCAAAACAAAAAAGAGAACAAAGAGAAAAGCAGAAATTATTAAGTGGACAATGTCCACCAAATAGTCCACCAGAGATAGATATAGATAAAGAGTTAGATATAGAGATAGATGAAGATATAGAAAATAATGGATTGAATGATGGATTAGATTTAATTAATTTAAAATTAAATAAAACAAATTTAGTTCAAAAAGAAACATCAAAATATAATCCAATTTTTATACAAAAAAAGATATATTTTGAAAACTCAGAATATTTACCAGAAAGTGTACTAACTCAATTAAAACTATATCAATTGGCAGTAAAAAGATTATATGACAATAAGCAAGGTGAGTTATTGGAAAAAGTAACTTTACCTATACTAGAAAAAGTATTTGGTAATGTTTTGAAAAATAAAAATATTGAAAACATAATAGAATATTATATTTCAAGTTTAACAAATGAACTTGCAAAATAGGAGGTCAAGGTTGAAAAATAATTATAATTTTGGCGTTGTCAAACTTTTTTTCCTAGCCAAAATTTAATTCTTTTCCAACCAAATTTATATGAGGAAGGAATGTGAGTAATTATGAAGAGAAAGAGAAGAAGAGGAAATGGCGAAGGCACAGTATTTGAAGATAAGAAAAATAAAAGATGGATTGGTCAATATATATCTGGAACATCTGCAGAGGGAAAAGCTATTAGAAAATCAGTATATGGAAAAACTCAAAAAGAAGTTTTAAATAAATTAAATGAGATTAAATATAAAATGAATAATGACATGTACGTTGAAAAGAATGGAATTGAATTAGTAAAAATTATGGAAGATATAAGAGAAGAAAAATTGGCATCTAATACAATTTCAGGTGGTCAATATGCTAGATTAAAATGGACTATCAATAAAATTAAAAATAGCAAAATTGGAAATATGAAAATACAGGATATAACCAAAGATGATATTCAAGAATTTTTAAATTCTATTAAAGATTTAAGTGATTCGTATATTAAGAAAATTTATGAACAATTTGTACAAGCATATCGTAGAGCAGAAATAAAAAAATACATTTCATATAACCCAATGTATGAAGTTATAAAGCCTAAAAGCAATAAGCAAACAAAAGTAGTTGAAGCATTAAATATCAATGTGCAAAAAGCATTTACGCAATATTTGAATAAAGTTTCAATAGAAGATGAACCATATAAAAATATATTTCTAATCCAAATGTATATGGGATTAAGAATAGGCGAAGTACTTGCATTAAGTAAAGAAAATATTGATTTAGAAAATAAAGTTTTATATGTTAAGAGAACACTAACAAATGACAAAGAATTTGCCATTATTTTAGGAAATAAGACAAAAACATATTCAGGTAATAGAACTTTACCTATTCCAGATTTTTTAGTGCCAATTTTTGAAGAACAATTAAAATATACAAATGAAAATTTACACAATTTAATATTTACAAATAATGATAGTTATATAAGAACATCTGCAATTAATAAAGAACTAAAAAGAATTTTCAAAGAAGAATTAAATGTAGATTCTAAAAATATAAGCACACATTGTTTAAGACATACCTATGGCACAAGATGTATTGAAGCAGGAATGACAGCAGTTGTTTTGCAAAGATTAATGGGACACAAAGATGTAACTGTAACTTTAAATACATACACATCTGTGTTCAATAAATTTAAAGAAGATGAACTTGAAAAAGTAAATACTTATTTAAATAATAACCAATTAAATTTTGTAAATAACAGCAATTAAATACCAAATATATAGTATCGCAAGCTTCCTATTTGTAAATACAAGTACTACAAATAGAGCTTGCAAAAATTGGGAGAACCCAAACCCCTTTAAATTGTTTTAGGGAAAATATGGAGGGACAAAATGTTCAAGGATAAGAAAATAAATATACGATTAACAGAAAAAGAAAAAAGTATAATAGAATCAAAAGCCAAAAAATTAAATATGACTCTTACAAAATTTATTGTAAGTTCTTGTTTAAAAGATAAAATCGTTATCGTAAATGGACTAGATAAAGTAGATTCTGAACTTAGAAGAATAGGAAATAATATCAATCAATTAACAAGACTTGCAAACGAAAAAATAATTACGGTAATTGATTTGAAGGAACTGCGAATGGAAGTGAATAATATATGGCAATTATTGAAGCAATTAGTTCAAAAGCAAACATAAAAAGAATTATAAGCTATGTTACACAAGATAAAAAAACAAATGTAAATTTAATTTCTGGAAAAGATTGTATGGCTGAAAGTTGTTTAGAAGAAATGCTATACACAAAAAATCTATATCACAAAAATAGTGGTAGACAATATATACATATTATTCAATCATTTGATCCTAAAGATAATTTATCTGCAGAACAAGTTCATAATGTTGGAATTAAATTAGCAAATACTTTTAATGGATTTCAAGTATTAGTTGCAACACATATTGATAAAAATCATTTGCATAATCATTTAGTTATAAATTCTGTATCATTTGAAAATGGATATAAAATTCAAATGAGCAAAAAAGATTTACAATATTTAAAAGATTACTCTGATAAATTATGTTTAGAAATTGGAGCTTCAGTTATTCCTAAAAAAGAAAAAACAAATTATATAAAAAGAAATGAATATAGAGTAGCCAAGCAAGGTAAAAGTTGGAAATTTAAATTAATGAATGCAATTGATTTATCATTAGCAGAAAGTAATACAAAACAAGAGTTTATAAAAAATATGAATAAATTAGGATATCAAGTTAATTGGACAGATACAAGAAAATACATTACATATACAACACCTGAAGGATATAAATGTAGAGATAATAAATTATATGATGAAAAATATTCAAAAGGAGCAATGGAAAATGAATTTAGAAGAATTGAAAAAGAACAATCAAATAGTACAAGAAAATCAAGTAGTTCCATCAATAGTAAAGATGGATTATTATCTGATAGAACCAGAGATAATCAAGGATTTATATCAAATGGAACAAGCAATAGTAGAAGATATAGCAATTATGAAAAAGAAATTACAAGATACACAAGAAAAATTATTAAAGGACAATATTCGAATGAACGAAGAAATGAAAAAATTGGTAGAGGAAAAATTGAAAAATCAATTTTACAATCTGAAACAAGAATTGAAAGAAACGGAAGAAGAACAGAAAAGCAAGATTTCCAAAATAAAATGGAAAACAGGGTTAATAACATTCTTAGTGGGATTATTGTCATCAGCAATATGGTTTCTGACTCACAAGTAAATAATAGACATAAAAGAAGAATTAGAAGATATAGAACTTTATCAAAACAAGCTATGAAAGAATATGCAATGAAGAAAGCTAATTCTAGTGGTTTTGATTGGTTTGAAGATGAAGAGGAAATGTAAATAAAATCAATTGTTTTTAGGAAAGCCATCTTAAAATCCTTGAATTCTAGCTAAAAATATGGTATATTATTGATACAAATTTAGCTAATAAGCTAATTAATTTTATTATCTCCTTATGGAGTGAACATATAGAAACAGTAAACATCCAAATGAATATTTAAGGAGGAATTTTTAATGGGAATGGCAGAGCTAATGAAGAAAAAAGCAATACCTGGAACTTCTGTAAAGCGTTCAATAAAAATTATAAAAAAGTGAATCGTGCTGAAGTGGTAGAGTTAAATCGCACTCTTGAACCCATTATTAGGCAGAATCATAGAGAACTTATAGCTTCTTGGGAAGAAGAACATGATAAAACTGTTGGAATATAATTTTATCATATTGTTTAGGTTTTTTATGAAATTGTAGTAACTCGTAAACTGATTAGTTAAGGAGGTAATTAAATTGAAAAAGCATGAATTAACTTTAAAGACAACAGTAATACTTTCAATAGCTTCAGGTCTGTTATTTGGACTAATGTTATTTATTTTAACTAATAATCTTCTACCAAGAGATAACAAAATACTTTATGTAACAACTGGGATTATATGTTTTGTGCTTTTATTTGATGGATTTATTGGGTTTATTGTATTTTCAGAAGTATTAGTATTTACAATTGTATTAAATAAGAAAGCTAAAAAATATCATAAAAGAATGTTGATAAAAATTCATGAATGTTTATCGACTAAAGATTTTTCTGAAATAACATTAAAAATGCATGATGATAGTATTATACCGTTAGAAAAATTTATCTGTAAGGCAAAATTAGATGAAGATGGTAATATTATCTATAATATTTCTCTTAATTTTGAATCAGAAACAGATGATTATGAAAATTTCTTAAAACATTTTTCCATTGAGAATACAGATAAATTTAGTAATTAATAATGCTTTTTTCAAAATGTCCCAGGCTGTTGCTTGGGATATTTTGAATGCAATTATTACATTCAAAATAGTTTAGCTGAATGCAATATTGAATGCAGTAACACAAATATAGAGAAATTTTGAAAAAGTCTGAGAAAAGAAAAAAGGCTTAAAATAGCCAAAAAACAATTTAAGGAGCTTTTTGAAAGCTCCTTTTTCTGGTCGAGGCGACAGGGTTCGAACCTGCGACCTCATGGTCCCAAACCACGCGCGCTACCAACTGCGCTACGCCTCGAAATAAATTGTATAACTAAACACTAATATATATTAGCACAAAACAAAAATAAAATCAAGAGTTTTTCTAAAAAAATTAAAAATTTCTGTGTAAGTGTGTCAATGATGTGAAACAAATTTTCTATTAACCTGCAACACTAAAATGTAAAAAAATAAATTATGACCACATCAAAAAAGCAGTCACAATTTATTTTAAACAAAACTAATTTCTACGTTTTCCAAATAATGATAAAATTCTAAGGAAAATGTTAATAAAATCTAAATATAATTGCATTGCACCATAAACGTAAAGTTTTTCATCATCACAAAAACCAGATTCTTGCATTAACTTTATTTTATTAATATCATAAATTGTAAGTCCAAAGAAAATTAATAAAATAGCCCAATCTAAAACAATATCCAAAAGTGAACTACCAACAAATATGTTAATAACAGTTAAAACAAGTCCAACAAGAAGAGCTACAGTTAAAATAGAACCCCATTTTGAAATATCTTTTTTTGTTGTATAACCAATTAATGATAAAATTCCAAATAGACCAGCAGTTCCAGCAAAAGCATAAACAATAGAAGTTAATTCAAAAACCGGAAAAATAACTGATAATGTAAAACCATTCAAAAATGCATATGCAAAAAATAGTATAGTAACCATTGTAGGAGAAAGTTTTCTAAATAATAAAGAAAAAACTAAAACAACTACAAGTTCAGCTATAACTAAAGGAAAGAAAAATCCATTCATAATAACTGAAACAAATAATCCTGAACTGTATACATAATATGCTGTACCAGCACTAGCAAGTAATCCTAAAAACATTCTAAAAAAAGTATTAGTAAGTATAGAATTAGTTTCAACTGAATGTATTGCATCACCATTTTCATAAGATTCCATAAAAATCACCTCCATTTCTTATCTAAAAATATTATAAATTAATTATATAAAACTATACCTATTAATTCATAAAGTAGTGATGAAAAGAAAAAAGGAAAAAAGAGAACCGGCACCAAATTACCCATATAAGTTCCCATCTATTAAAAGTTGAGCACGTTTTCTAGTTTTTTCATCAGCATTCAAAGAATCTTGAATAAATTCAGGATGATCAACTAAAAACTGTTTCATTGTTCCATCTGGATCTGCAAAAAAGTTATTAAGCATAGAAAGTTGAGCTTCATTAATAATATTTAAATCAAAAGCTTTTTTAAATAAGTTAGTATCAACTTGAACTAATGAAAAAGCTTTAACACCTTCAGCTTCTAATTTTTCTTTTCCTCCTTGCATTCTATCAACAACAACGCAAGATGAGCATATTTTAGAACCCAAATTTTTAATTGCTGGAATCCATGCACGAATATAACTTGAAGCAACAGTAATTAAATCAGCTATATGTAAAACTTTTTTATCTTGTAAAGAAGTAATTATTTTAGAATTTGTAAAATTACTATCACTTTCAACAACTGATAAATCCTTGTAAATACTTAAATGAGGCTTATTTAAAAGATGTGCAATTATGTTAGAGAAAAACCAATCTCTTCTTTCGCCACCAGAAATATAGTCAATTTCTGAAATATTTATATTTTTTTCAATAAATTCTTTCATAGTATCAATAACATCTTTATAAATAATATTAGTTTGATATTGTTTTAATACTTTTTTAAATACTTTATTTGGTAAAGATAGCTTATCTGATAAACATTCATCAATGAAAGATAATAATTCAGTAGCATCTTTTTCACTTCCATATACAAAATGAGTATTAATAAAATAAGGTCCTATTTTGCCAGAAGTATACCAAAATGGCTTATTTTCAGCACAAAATCTTATTGCTTTTGTTTCAAATAAATATGAAACTAAGTCAGACATAAAAATTCCCTCCAAACATTAAAATATATTTACAAACATTTTATGTGTAAAATAATAAAAAGTCAATAATTAATATTCAATTTTTATAATCTATATAAATAAAATGATTTATATAAAAAAGTTGAAAAAGATACTATAACATGATAAAATAACTTAGGAAAGGAATGAAAGATATGAAAACATTATTAAAAAACGGAACATTAATTGATTACAAAACAAATACATTTGGAAAATTCGATATACTAATAGAAGAAGACAAAATAGTAAAAATAGAGAAAAACATTGAAGAAAAAGCAGACAAAATAATTGACTGTACAAATTTATATATTATGCCCGGAATGATTGATATTCATTGCCATTTAAGAGAGCCTGGCTTTGAATATAAAGAAACTATTGAAACGGGTGCAAATAGTGCTGTTTGCGGAGGATTTACAACAATTTGCCCTATGCCAAATACAAAACCAACCCCAGACAGTGCTATTATTTTGCAAAAAATCATAGAAGAAGGAAAAAGAGTAGGGTTATGCAATATTTTGCCATATGCATCAGTAACCAAAGGAGAAAAAGGAGAAGAATTAGTAAATTTTGAAGAATTGAAAAAAGCAGGAGCAATAGCATTTTCAGATGACGGAATGCCTGTTGTAAATAGCAGAACAATGAGACAAGCAATAATTGAAGCTGATAGATTAGGAACATTTGTATCATCACATTGTGAAGAAAAAACAGTATCACAAGGAGCAATAAATGCAGGAAAAGTTGCAGAAGAACTTGGAGTAGAAGGAGTATTACCAGAAGCGGAAGAAATAATGGCAGCAAGAGAAATTGTAATATCTGAAACAAATAATGTAAGAGCACATATATGTCATATTAGTACAAAAACTTCAAAAAATATGATTAGAGATGCCAAAAAAAGAGGAGTAAAAATAACATGTGAAACTTGCCCACATTATTTTACATTTACAGTAGATGAAGTAAAAAAATCTGGAACAAATGCAAAAATGAATCCACCATTAAGAGAAGAAAAAGATAGACTTGCAATAATAGAAGGCTTAAAGGAAGGAACAATAGACTGCATAATAACAGACCATGCACCACATTCAGAAGAAGAAAAAGCACAAGATTTATCAAAAGCACCAAATGGTATAATAGGATTTGAAACAGCTTTACCAGCAGAAATAATGAACCTAGTAGACACTGGAGATATATCATATTTGGATTTAGTAAAACTTACATCATACAATCCTGCAAAATTAATAAAAATAGACAGAGGAACAATAGAAGTCGGAAAAGTAGCTGATATAACAATATTTGACCCAAATGAACAATATGTATATACAAAAGAAATGATTGTATCAAAATCAAAAAACAGTCCTTTTATAGGAAAAAAACTAAAAGGAAAAGTAAAATATACAATTGTATCAGGAAAAGTCGTATATAAATCATAAATTTTCAAAATAGAAAGGAAAGAAAAAACATGGCAAAAAATTTATTTATTGAATATCCAAAATGTTCAACTTGTCAAAAAGCAAAAAAGTGGCTAGATGAAAATAAAGTAAAATATGAAGACAGACATATAGTAGAGCAAACACCAACAAAAGATGAATTAAAAGAATGGATAAAAATTAGTAAGATAGATATTAAAAAATTTTTTAATACAAGTGGAATGAAATATAAGGAACTAAATTTAAGAGAAAAACTACCACAAATGTCAGAAGAGGAAAAACTAGAATTACTTTCAGCAAATGGAATGTTAATAAAAAGACCAATTTTTGTTTCTGGCAAAACAATACTATTAGGCTTTAAACAAAAAGAATGGGAAGATAATCTTTTAAAATAAGAAGGGATTGAATGAATTGAAAAATATAATAGACCAATTAATAGAAAAAATAAAAATAATGAAAAATCCAACAGTAATAGGATTAGATCCAAGATATGAAATGCTTCCAAAATATGTTAAAGACAAATATCCAAAAACATTAGAAGGAGTAGGGCAAGCAATAATAGAATATAATAAAGCTCTAATTGATGCAATATATGACATTATACCTGCAATAAAACCACAAATAGCATTTTACGAAATGTATGGAATACCAGGAATGCAAGCATTTAAAGTAACTTGTGAATATGCAAAACAAAAAGGAATGTTTGTAATTGCAGACATAAAAAGAGGAGATATAGGTTCAACAGCACAAGGATATTCAAATGCATATTTAGGAAAAACTAAAATAGAAGAAAATGAGCAATCATTATATGATATAGACTTTGTAACAGTTAATCCATATATGGGAACAGATTGTGTTAAGCCATTTATAGACGATTGTAAAAAATATAATAAAGGATTATTTATTCTAGTAAAAACATCAAATCCATCATCAGGAGAATTACAAGATGAAAAACTAGAAAATGGAGAAGAAGTATACACAAGAGTTGCAAAATATGTGGAAAAATGGGGCGAAGAATTAAGAGGAGAGTACAAATATAGTAGTATTTCAGCAGTAGTAGGAGCAACATATCCAGAACAATTAAAACAATTAAGACAAATTGCACCACATACTTATTTTTTAATACCAGGATATGGAGCCCAAGGAGGAAAGGCAGAAGACATTGCACTAGGATTTGACGAAAACGGATTAGGTGGAATTGTAAATGCTTCTAGAAGTTTAATGTGTGCTTATAAATCAGAGATGTGGAAAGATAAATTTGAAGAAAAAGATTATGCAAAAGCCACAAGAGCAGAAGCAATAAGAATGAAAGAAGAACTATGTTCAAAAATTATAATAAAATAGGTGTTATCACAAAACAAAAATAAGATAACAATTTTATATTATGCAAGGAGGAATCAAAATGCCTGTAAACATTAAAGCAGAGCTAATAAAAAAACAAGAAATTGGACCAGAAATGTTAAAATATAGTGTTAAAGCAAAAGAAATAACAGACACAGCAAGACCTGGTCAATTCATAGAAATTAGAGTAAATGATGATATTGAACCATTTTTAAGAAGACCAATTAGTATTTATAATATTGACAAAGAAAACGGAATCTTAGAATTCATATTCCAAATAAAAGGTAAAGGAACAAAAATATTATCTCAAAAAAGAGAAAGAGACAAAATAGATATATTAGGACCACTAGGATTTGGACCATTTAAATATGCAAGTTACCAAAAATTAGGAGTAATAGGTGGAGGAATAGGAGTATTCCCATTATATGAACTAACTAAAAGTGCAAAATCTGAAAACAAAAATGTAAATATATATCTTGGATTTAGAAATAAAGATTTAGTAGTATTAGAAGATAAATTTAAAGAGGTATCTGACAAATTACAAATTACAACAGATGATGGAAGCTATGCAGAAAAAGGTTTTGCAATAGACTTCTTAAAAAAAGATATTGAAGATGGAAAAATAGATAGCATATTTGCATGTGGACCATTACCAATGTTAAGAGCAGTGAAAAAACTTGCAATAGAAAAAGAAATACCATGTCAAATTTCATTAGAAGAAAGGATGGCATGTGGACTAGGAGTATGTCTTGGATGTGCGGTAAAAACAGCAAGAAGCACAGCTGAAAATCCAGAATATTGGCATGTTTGCAAAGCAGGACCTGTATTCCAAGCAAAAGATGTAGATATTTAAAGTAAAAATATAGTTTTAATATAGAAAATTTATTTTCAAAAAATAATAAGTTTAAAAAACTAAAAATTGCCAAGGTAAAAGGTTAAAAAATTTTTAATTTTTAGCCAATTATAAAACTTAAGAGAGGATTGATAATAAAAATGAATACAAATATAAATTTTGCCGGAATAGAAATGAAAAATCCAGTAACAGTAGCCTCAGGAACATTTGGATATGGTAGAGAATTTAGTAATTTCTTTGATTTAAGTAAATTAGGAGGAATAATAACAAAAGGAACATCACTAAAACCAAAAAGTGGAAACAAACCACCAAGAGTATGTGAAACAGCAAGTGGAATGTTAAATAGTATAGGACTTCAAAATCCAGGGGTAGAATATTTTGCACAAAATGACTTGCCATTTTTAAGAAAATTTGACACGGCAATAATAGTAAATGCCTGTGGAAGCACAATTGATGAATATGTTGAATTATGCAAAATTCTAAATACACTTGACATAGATGGAGTAGAATTAAACTTATCATGTCCTAATGTTAAAGCAGGATGTATGGCATTTGGAAATACATATGATGGAGTAAAAGAAATAACAAGCAAAGTTAGAAAAGTTTTACAAAAGCCACTTATAGTAAAATTAACACCAAATGTAACAAATATTGCAGAAATAGCAAAAGCAGTGGAAGATGCAGGAGCTGATGGAGTATCATTAATAAATACATTACTTGGAATGAAAATTGATATTAACAAAAGAAAACCAGTATTAGCAAATAATACAGGAGGACTTTCTGGTCCAGCAATAAAGCCAGTTGCTGTAAGAATGGTTTATCAAGTGGCTCAAGCTGTAAAAATACCAATTTTAGGAATGGGTGGAATTGTGAATGGCGAAGATGCAATAGAATTTATGCTAGCAGGAGCAAGTGCAATTTCTATTGGTGCAGGTAACTTTATTTCTCCTACTACTAGTATTGACACAATTTCTCAAATTGAAGATTATATGAGAAAAAATAATATTCAAGATATTAAGGAAATTGTTGGAAAAGTTGAGATGAACTAAATAAAACAATTTAAGATTCAATAAAAGAGCTTCGCTCAAACGGATGCACACAAATTTTACTATGTAAAATTTGGCACATGAACAATGACGCGGACTTTAAAATGTTATGAATATATAAAATGTCTAAAAAAGTCCGCTATTGTTTATTGATAAAAATAAATATTAGGTGATAAAAAATGAAAATTGGCATAATAACAGATATTCATAGTAATATAATAGCTTTAAATGGAGTATTAAATAAATTTGAAAATTTAAATGTAGATAAAATAATATGTTGTGGAGATATTATTGGAATAGGACCAAATCCAGAAGAAACTGTTCAAGAATTAATTAAAAGAAAAGATAAATTAATTTCAGTAATTGGAAACCATGAACAGTACTTATTAAAAGGGCTACCAAAGGAAGTACATGATGATAAAAGAAGTATGAGTACACAAGAAATTAAAAATCATAAATGGATACATAATCAATTGAGCAAAAGCTCTGTAGATTTTATTAGAGAGTTTAAAGTTTCTGAATTTTTAGAAATTGAAAATAAAAAAATATATATTGTGCATTATCCACTTAATGAAACTGGAAAATATAAAACTCACATAAAAAATCCTACAATTGAACAAAATGAAAAAATGTTTAGTGACATAAATGCAGATATATTTTTATATGGACATACTCATACAACTAGTATTAATAATAGTAATAACAAATGGTATATAAATACTGGAGCATTAGGATGCCCTGGTAAAAGCAATATAGCTAGAGCTGGTATTTTAGAAATAAATAATGATGAAATAATATATGAACAATTAAATATAGAATATGATGTCAATAAAGCTATAGAACAAATTGAAAGGTTGAAGTTTCCTTTTTATAAAAATATTTTGAAAATTTTTTATGGAAAAGATTAAAGTAATTTTAAATGTTATATATAGCATATTTTTACTTAATTTTTGAAAAACTCTTGAAAAATCTAAAAAATCACAGTATAATATAATGGTAAAAGCGCTCGTAGTTTAGTTGGATAGAATGGCAGGCTACGAACTTGCAGATCGGGGGTTCGAATCCCTCCGGGCGCACCAATAACGTTTTTGTTCGAACGCCATCAAACAGAATTGTTACAAAAATCAATCAGTAAAATGGTTGATTTTTTTTTGAAAAAATACTGTATATAAAAAGAAAATTTGATTGACTTTTACAAACAAATGTTTTATAATATTGTTTGAAATATAAAAAAATATTGTGAAATGGAGATGATAATATTGAAAGATATAAATAATGCTAATAAATCATTTGAAGATATCAAGCATATTGATGAAAATGGAATAGAATATTGGAATGCCAGAGAATTACAAAATGTTCTAAATTATAAGGAATGGAGAAAATTTGAAAATGTAATAAACAAAGCAAAAGAATCTTGTAAAAACAGTGACATTAGTGTTCTTGAACATTTTGTCGACGTCGACAAGTTGTCAAAACGTGCTAATAATGCAGAAGTTGTAATCAAAGATTACAAATTAACACGTTATGCTTGTTATTTAATAGCACAAAATGGAGATACTAGAAAGAAAGTAATTGCACTTGCGCAAACATATTTTGCAATTCAAACTAGAAAACAAGAAATTAGTGAAAAAGAGTACACTTCATTAACAGAAGATGAAAAAAGATTTTATCAAAGAAATCTTACAAGAAAAGGAAATTATTCACTAAATCAAACAGCAAAAAGTGTGGGTGTTAAAAATTTTGATAAATTTCATAATGCTGGATATAAAGGCTTATATAATGGTGAGACTGCTGATGATATTGCAAAAAGAAAAGGATTAAGATATAGAGAGAATATTTTAGATAATATGGGAAGTGAAGAACTTGCAGCAAATCTTTTTCGCATTACGCAAACAGAATCAAGATTAAAAAGAGATAAAGTTGATACTGAAAAGAAAGCTTGTGATACTCATAATAAAATTGGAAAAATAGTTAGAAAAGCGATTAAACAGGCAGGACGGAACTATGCCAGAAGAATTGCCTACACCTCAAAAGAGCTTAAAACAATTAAAAAAAGAAAATAAGAGGAGTTTGAAGAAAACAGAAAAATAGTTAATAAACTGGTTCCACAATGTGGAACTGATAAGTAACAGTGCCACATTATTAAAGAAAGAGGATAAAACAAATGTATAATGAAAAAATAGATGAAATAATTTATCTGCTAAAAAATAATAGTATATCAGATTTTATAGCTAGTTTATCTTTAATTGTTGCAATAATAGCTGTTATAGATTTATTATGATAGATAATAAAGAAATGTATCATTTAGGTGCTTCTATAAAAGATTTGGGCAAAAAATGTTTTGGAATTAATAAAATAGAAGATATGAAAATTATAGAAAAAATATTTAATTTATTTTGAAGGAGTTTAAGATATGAAAAATACTATAATTTATTTAATTAGACATGCAGAAACAATTGAAGAAAACGGAATTAGAAACACAAACGAAGATTCCCAAATAATTAATGAAAAAGAAATATTATCTGTATATGGAGAACAACAATCACAAAAATTAAGCAGAAATATCGAACTAAAAAATATTGATATTATATGGTCAAGTAGTTATGCAAGAGCAAAAGCAACTGCAAAATATATTGCAAGTAAAAATAATTTACCAATTAATATAGACAGTAGCTTAAATGAAAGAAAACTAGGAAATTTAAAAGAATTAGGAGAATTTATGAAGGACAAAAAAACACAAGATCCTTCCCAAGAACAATTATTAGATAGAAAATTTAAAACTTCTGATGGAGAGAGTGCAGAAGATACAAGACAGAGAATGACTAAATTTTTTGATAAAATTTTACAAGAATATAATTGGAAAAAGATTGCTGTTGTAAGTCATGGTGGTTCAATAAAATTTTTCCTACTAAACTGGTGCAAAGTAAATGAAGATGTTAAATTAGTATATAAAAATACTGTTTTAGATATAACATCACCTTGCTTATTAAAATTAACTTTTAGAGAAAATGAGCTAGTAAATATAGAACAAATAAAACAATAATAATATAAATATATAGAATATAAAACAAATTAAATAAATTTGAGAATCACACAATAAAAAATGTTTGACTATTAAATAGTTATAGTATATAATGCAATAAAAGAAAAAATTCTAGTTTTAAATATTTGGAAGGAAAAACTAAAATGTTAGATAATAAATATGCTAAAGCATATACAGAGGTATTAGAGATAATAAAATATTTTCCTGAAGAAGAATATAATAAAATACCAAAAGAAAAAATTGAATTTTATAAAAATAATAAGGATAAAGATTACAAATTTATTATTGATCCAAGAATTGATTTATCAAAGCAAAACGTATCTAAAGAAGCAAGTGCAATTATTGTAACGATATTTAAAGATTATTTTGCTTCTGAAGAACAAAAGAAAAAGGTATTGATATAATTTTATGTACAACAGGTAATAACAATTGGGTAGAACGATTTTTATCTTTAAAACCAGAATTTAGAGAATTATTTACAAAAATATATTCACGAGATAATCAACGCGAATGGCAAGGAATAATAAGTTATGAAGAGTTCCCAATAGAAAGTACATTCTGGAATCCTAATGGTAAGCCTGTAACAACATGAGGATATAATTCTGTTTTATTTATTGATGATGCTCCAGCAGTTAAAGACAATTTGGAAAAAATCTATGCAGACAATACAGGAAATCGTGAAGGAGTTATGAAAATAATTAAAGCTTTTTCTAAATTTTTACCAGATGAAATTTATGAAGGAAGAAAAAAATATGATAAGGATTATTTAGCCAAAGTAATGAAGTATTTACCAGAAAATATTTTAAGCAAATTTCCTAGCAAGAAAATTGATACAACATTTTTTAAAATACCATTTTATAATATAGATTATTATAAATTGACCGGAATATTTGATTTATTAAATGATCCCAATATTAACTCTGAAACTCGTGAAAAAATTATACAACTGATTAAAACTGTAGAAAATGATCCTGGATGTAGAATGATATGTGAAGAAGTTGATAGATTTATGGAAAAAGAATTTGCTCCAGGATTAATTATGGCTGAAAAAAATCATGAACAAGAACTAAAATCTTATTTAGATAAAACATTTGAATTTGAATTAGGAATGCTTCCAAATACGTCACATAAATGCCCTCAAGCAGTATTTGATGAATATATGTCTCAAGATAGAAAAGGTCCTTATGAAGGAATTTTACCAGAAGTAATAAGCATAAATTCTGCGGTAAATAGTCTTATAAGACAAGAGGGGGTGATAGAAAATATCGGAAATGATGGAACAGAGAAAAAAGAAAGTGAACAAAATGCACAACAAACAGGAGAACAAAAATAAGATTGCATTGTGTTTATTTAGAAGAAATTCGATTTTAAAGAATATTAAATAAATTCAAAAAAAATAAGATAAATAACGAATTTTTATTTGACTTTTTAATATATTCTGTGTATAATAAATATAGGAAATAGAGAAACCACAAACGTGGTTTTGCCAGATAAATTGAGAAAACTCACATCTACCTTGCAAAGTACAGATGTGAGCTTTTTTTATTTATGTAGTTGCTTATCAACCCAGTTCTTAAACAGAACTGCTGTCAAGGCAACGTTTAATGTTAAAGATAACATTAAAGATATTATAAAAAATAGTATCACTTTAACCATAAACATCACCACCCTTCCTACGAAGATTCGTAAAATTGGTGGCAAAAACCACATCTGCTTATTCTCATTTCCTATGTCAACAAGTATAACATACATTTTACATTAAAACAATAGAAACAAACAAATATTTGCAAAAAATTTTTAATAAAAATAAATTTTAATAAAAAATATTGAAAAATATTAAAAATATGATATAATATTAGCCAAAGTTAATTAATAAAAATAAATCCGATGAAAAAGCAAAGTAGATATATAAAAAGTAACAGAGAAAATAGCAAAGCTGAGAGCTATTTAAAAAATATATTGAAATTTCACTTTTGAGGACTTCTTTTCAAAGCAGAACAAATGTAATAACAGAATTCATGTTATTGTTAAAGAAAAGATATTTTTTACAATAAAAGAATAAAATATTACTGAAAATAAAAGCAACTAGAAAGAAGCGGTAGAACCGTTAAAACTATAAATGAGATTAATTGATAAAATTATAATCAATTTTAAATTTTGACTTTAATAAACAATATAAATAAAGCTAATAAAAATTATGGTTATATAAAATTTAAAAACAATTAATAAAATTAGGTGGTACCACGAAATAGCCAATCGTCCTAATACAGGGATGTATTGGCTATTTTCTTATTTGTTCTTAGGAATAGCTTTTTTCTACTAAATAAAAGGGCTTTGTCCTAACAAATACATATATAAAAAATAAAGAAAAATGAAGATATCAAGAGATAATCATTCATTTATAGTAAGAGGAGGAAAAACAATGGAAAGCAAAATTGAAGAATTAAAAAAAATTGCTGAAGAAAAAATAAAAAACATACAAAATTCACAAGAATTACAAGATTTAAAAGTACAATTACTAGGAAAAAAGAGTGAAATATCAAACCTATTAAAAGGATTAGGAGCACTATCACCAGAAGAAAGACCAAAAGTAGGAGCACTAGTAAATAAAGCAAGAACTGAAATTGAAGAAAAAATAGAAAAAGCAGAAAAGAAAATAAAAGAAAAAATGTTAGAAGAAAAAATTCAAAAAGAAACAATAGACATAACATTACCAGGAACAAAAATTCAAAGAGGAAGTAAACACCCTGTAAATAGAGTAATAGAAGAAATAGAAGACCTATTTGTATCAATGGGATATGATGTAATTTCTGGACCAGAACTAGAAACAGATGAATACTGTTTTGAAAGACTAAACTTACCACAAGGACATCCAGCAAGAGATATGCAAGACAGTTTTTATATAACAAATGAATATTTATTAAGAACTCAAACATCAGCAGTTCAAGCAAGAGCAATGGTTGCAAATACAGAAAAAACACCAATTAGAATGATATGTGCTGGAAAAACATATAGAAGAGAAGATGACGCAACACATTCACATCAATTTGGTCAAGTAGAAGGACTTGTAATAGATAAAAAAGAAAGAAATGTTTCACTAGCAGACTTAAAAGGAACATTAGAAATATTTGTTAAAAAACTAATAGGTAAAAACTGTGAATTACGTTTTAGACCAAGTTACTTTCCATTCACAGAACCATCTTATGAAGTTGATGTAAGTTGTTTTAAATGCGGAGGAAAAGGTTGTAGCTTGTGTAAACAAACAGGATGGATAGAAGTGTTAGGAGCTGGAATAGTACATCCAAATGTTTTAAAAATGAATGGATATGACCCAGAAAAATTTGGAGGATTTGCGTTTGGAACAGGACTTGAAAGACTTGCCATGTTCAAATATGGAATACCTGATATGAGATATTTATATACAAATGATATCAGATTTTTAAGCCAATTTGATAGAAAAGACGAGGAATAGATTTTTACAATTTTAAACATAAAAAATTAAAGCGATATAAAAAATAATAAATTAAACTAGGAGGAAAATATCAAATGAAATTAAGTACAAATTTTTTAAAAGACTATGTAGATATAGATGTAGATGTAAAACAACTAGCAGAAGACATGACAAGAGTTGGTAATGAATATGATTATGCTGGAAAATTAATAAATGCAACAAAACTTGTTATAGGAGAAATTGTAGAATGTGTTGACCACCCAGATTCAGACCATTTACACTTATGCAAAGTAAATATAGGAAAAGAAATTCTAAACATTGTATGTGGTGCACCAAATGCTAGAAAAGGAATCAAAGTAATTGTTGCATTAGATGGAGCAGAACTTCCAGGAAAAACAATAAAAAAAGGAAGAATAAGAGGTCAAGAATCAAATGGAATGTTATGTTCAATTGCAGAACTAGGATTAGAACACAAATTCTTAAAACCAGAAGATTCAGCAGGAATAGCAGAATTAGGTCAAGATGCTAAAATTGGAGAAGACCCAATAAAATATCTTCAAATGGATGATGGAGTTATAGATTTTGAATTAACAGCAAATAGAGGAGATTTACTAAGCATTTTAGGTATGGCTTATGAAGTAGGAGCAATATATGATAAACCAGTAAAAAAAGTAGATTTAGAACACAAAGAATCAGGAGAAGATATAAATAAACAATTTTCTATTGAAGTAAAAACAGAAAACTGTAAAAAACTATTAGTAAAAAAAGTGGAAAATGTAAAAATTGAAGAAAGCCCAACATTCATCAAAAATAGATTAATTGCATCTGGAATAAGACCTATAAACAATGTAGTAGATATTAGTAACTATGTAATGCTAGAATTAGGTCAACCTTTGCACTTTTATGATGCAGACAGACTTGGAAATAAATTAGTTGTAAGAATGGCAGAAGAAGGAGAAAAACTTACAACACTTGACAATGTAGAAAGAACATTATCAGCAGAAGATATAGTAATTGCAGACAAAACTCATGGAGTAGGTCTAGCAGGAGTAATGGGAGGCCTAGAAACAGAAGTTGAACCAGACACAAAAAATATAATTATAGAATCAGCAATATTTGATTCAGTAAAAATTAGAAAAACATCAAAAAAGATTTTAAGAAGTGAAGCAAGTAATAGATTTGAAAAGGGAATAGACCCAGAAAGAACAACAATGGCAATAGAAAGAGCTTGTAAACTATTAGAAGAATATGCTGGAGGAACTGTTGTAACAGGAACAGCTAAATATGATGTAACAAATAACAAAGAAAAAGAAATTGATATCACATTCCAAGATGTAAATGATGTTTTAGGAACAGTTATACCAAATAAAGAAATATTAGAAGTATTTAGAAAACTAGGATTTACATATAGCGTAAAAGGAGAAACAATAAAAGTAACAGTTCCAACAAGAAGATTAGATATATCAATAAAAGAAGACTTAATGGAAGAAGTAAGCAGAATTTATGGAGTTGACAATATAGAAGGAAAACTACCAATAGTTCCAATGAGAAAAGGAAGTTATGATAAAACACAGAGAGAAATTAGAAATAGAATGATTGCTCTAGGATTACATGAAACATTATCATATATTTTAATAAATGATAAAGAAGTAAATAATTATACATTAGACGAATTTGAACCATTAAAATTATTAGACCCAATTACAGAAGACAGAAATACACTAAGATATAGTATGATTACATCATTATATAAAATATATGAATATAATAAATCTAGAGAACAAAAAGATATATCTATATTTGAGATTGGAAAAGGATTTTATAAAAAAGGTGACAAATATGGAGAAGATACAAAACTATGTGCACTAATGACAGGAAAATATTCTTCAGGATTAAATAATGTAAAAAATGTTGACTTTTATGTTATTAAAGGTGTTGTAGAAGAAATACTTGATTATCTTGGATATGCAGGAAGATATAGTTTTATAAGAAAAGAAATGCCAAAAGAAATCCATCCAGGACAAAGTGCATATATAAATGTAAATGGAACAGATGTTGGAATTATAGGTAAAATTCATCCAAGCGTAACAAAAGATGATGTATATGTATTTGAAATTAATTTAGACGAATTATTCCAAAAGAAAGTAGGAAAAATGAAATATAAAGAAATTTCAAAATATCCAAGTATAAACAAAGACATAGCTCTAGTTGTAGACAAAGATGCTGTTTCACAAAATATTGAAAAAGTCATAAAATCAGCAGGAGGAAGTTTACTTACAAATATTGAGGTATTTGATGTATACACTGGTATTGGAATAGGAGCAGATAAAAAATCTATAGCATATTCACTAACATTTTCAGACATGAAAAAAACATTAACAGACGAAGAAGTAAACAGTCTAATGGAAAAAATAATTGAAGCAACTTCAAAAAAATGCGGAGCAGAACTTAGAAAATAATGTCAATTGTCAATGGGGACGGAGATTTTGACAACTTTCATTCTTGTATAGGAAAAATCAATTTTTCCTATACAAGAACAGAGCTTTGCTCAAACAGATGCACACAATTTTACTTCGTAAAATTGGCACGCGAACAATGACTTGGACTTTAAATGTCTAAAAAAGTCCGCTATTGTTCCATATTTACAAATATTGAAAGGAACAGTTTATGGAGAAAATAAATGAATTAATAGACAAAATACAAGCAAAAAATTTAACAGATATAGCAATAGCTGTGGCAATAGTTGTAATATTTTTTATAATGAGTTCATGGCTTCCTAAAATTATTATGAGAATGTTTAAAATAAAAGAAAAAAGCAAGAAGAAACTAAAAGAAAATGATATGTATAAAGGGTTAAAAGGCTTATTTTTATGTGCAGGATTTTACTTAGCAATATTAGTTTTAAATCTATCAGAAAATGTATTTTCTATATGCTTAAAAATAATAAGAGTAATTGTTATTTTAAGTATTGCAAAAATATTAATTGGAATAATATCACCAGAATCTAAATTAATGAAGAAGGTTCAAGAAAACGATAAATTTCAAGAGAATAAATCTGCTTTAAATGTTGGATTTAAAATTGTAAAAGTAATAATTTATGTTATAGCTGGATTTTTAATTATAGCAGATTTTGGATATGATTTAAATGGAATAATTACTGGACTAGGATTAGGAAGTGTTGTTATAGGTCTAGCTGCACAAGAATTAGTAAGTAATTTACTTAGTGGTATGGCAATATCTTCAGAAAAACCATTTAAAATCGGAGATTGGGTAACTATAGGAACAGTTTCTGGTACTGTTGTTGATATAAAATTTAGAAGTATAAAAGTTAAAACAGCAGATAATACAACAGTTACAATATTAAATACAAAGGTATTAAATGAATCAATTATAAATTATGCAACAATTGATTCGAGAAGATTTGAAGTAATTTTAAGATTGCCATTAAATACTTCAAGCTATCAAATAGAAGACTTAATGAATTCATTAAAAAACTTTTTACATAGTATTAAAGAAGCTGACCAAGATACGATTCAAGTTTTTATTGATGGAATTCAAACAGATGCAATAGTTGTAAAAACAATTGTATATGTAAATATTGACGCAACATATTTCTTGAATTTTAAAACAGAAACTAATTTAGGTATTATGAAGATTTTAGAAAGCAAAGGAATAAAACTAGCAAATCCAAGTACAGATGTGTATTTAAATAGGTAAAAAAAGTGCCGGTTCTATTTTTTCCCTTTTTTTACTGGGGTCGATCCCTTTTTTGACTGGGGTCGATCCCTTTTTTGACTGGGGTCGGTCCCTTTTTTGACTGGGGTCGGTCCCTTTTTTAATTGGGGTCGGTCCCTTTTTTGATTGAGGACCGACCCCAGTATAACAAAGGAAAAAAATAGAACCGGCACTTTTTTTACCCTTTTTTATAAAATATAATGAAATAAAAAATTGTTTATGATAAAATAAAAAAGACAAAGTATATTATTTAATTTTTTTGATAAAGAAATTTTCTAAAGATTCAGAAAAAACATGAAAAATAATAACTTTTATAGGAGAACAAAAAGATGGCTTTTGTTTTAATTATAGTAATAGTATATGCTTTAATACTAAGAAAAAAATTTTTAAAAGATAAAACAGAAAAAACATATTATAGAGATATACCAAGTAAAGATAGTCCTGCTATTGTTGGAAAAACTGTAAAAGGACATGTTGATGGAAATGACATAATAGCTACAATACTAGATTTAAGTTATAGAGGTTATATAAAAATCAAAACAGAAGAAATAGATGGTAAAGAGAAAATGGTATTATACTTAAATAATAATTTAAGTATAACAGAATTACAAGAACATGAATTATTTTTAATAAAGCAAATGTTTAAAAATAAAAATAGAACTTTATTTGATGATTATATAAAAAGTAATACATTCAAACAAGATTTTAAAACATTTGATAAAATGTTAGAAAGAAGAATAGAAAGAAAAATTATAAAAGGCAACTCTTTGCTCAAAAATGTAAATAAAATTTTATTATTTATAAGTTATGTTGTGTTTGGAATATGTATTTTTTATTCTTTAATTATGCCAATAACATTAATAGTGAATAACATTTCTAAATTTGACATTAAAACAATAATACAAACTAATGTGATAATTAGTATTATATTATATATATTAGTAGGATATAAATACATTTTTTATATAAAAAAATCTGCAAATGCAAGAGAAAACATGATTATAAATATAACATATATAATCTTAAGTATAGTATTTGGTATCATGATATTATTTAATAATTATAATGATTTATATAAAATTTTTTATAATGAATTTATTTGGTACAAAATAATATTAAATTTTATAATTTCTGCTGTTACAATATTATATATGTTTAATATTATAAAGCATAATCTCAAAGAAGAATATTTATATTATATTTTTGTAATTATTAGTTTTTTTGCAATAATTATAGATATGAAAATGGTAATGGGAATTTGTATAGTATTTTTTACAACAGATATATTTTTTCAAACACCAAAACATAACCACTTAAAAGATAATGATTATATACAAAAATGGCTTTCATTTAAAAATTATATAGAAGATTATTCAATGTTATCAGAGCAAGAAGAAAAGTCAATAATAATATGGGAAAAATATTTAATATATGCAATAGTATTAGGAGTAAACAAAAAGATTATAGAAAAATATGCTCAATTAAATAATATACAAATATTAAACAAAGTATATTTAAAAAAATTATATATAGAATATTTTGAATAAAAGGGAGAAAAAGTGATGAATGAAGAAAAAATAGTAAATAAAATAATTCCAATTGAAACAATAATAGAGACAGCGAATTTCTTAGAAAAACAATGTGAAGAATATCAAAAATTATTTGAAAAAGATGAACAAAAAAATAAAGGACTAAAATATAATGAAAAAGTATATGATTATAAAGGTCAAAATCCAAAAGTACAATATAGAATTATATTTAAAGATGGAAAAGACATTAAACAAGAAGGCTATAATTGGTTTATAAGTATGATAAATAATTTAGATTCAATAAAAGAAATAGATATATATTCTGACATTTACTATTCATCAAATACTAAAGTTAGAGAACATTATGAATATATGCGTTTAAATATAGACGTACTTTTTAAAGAAGATATGGTAAAATTACAAGTATATGGATCAAATACTGAAGAACAAATAAATAAAGTTCATTCATATTTAAAGGGAATAATTGAAAATAATGATGATAGATATAATAAAACAGTAAAACACAAGCAATTAAGAGTTCAGAGTTTATGTTTAACAATAGGAATTATATTATCATATATAATCTATTTTATACTTATGGCAAACAAAAATGCACTTCCAGAAGAATTAGGAAGTTTGTTAAACAATAAAATAATAATTATTATAGGACAATGGCTTATTTCTGCATTAATTGGAAATATTTTGGGATTACCTATAATGATATTATTATATAAAAATATTATACCAAGAACTAAAACACGTTATAGTAAATCAGCTCATAAACTTGTTTATATAGATGATATAGAAGATTATATTTCTCATGATGAAGTGCAAATAGGAACTTTCTCTAATAATGGAAAGTATAGAGCAACAATTGAAAAAATATATAAAATAACCAGTAAAGTTGTCTTAGTACAGGTGATTATTAGTATTATATTATTTTTTATATTAAAATAGATAAAATGATTAGTAATATTATAATTAAAAGATTATTAATAAAAAGGAGAAGTATATGAGTGATTTTACATTATTACTTTATGAACAAAGTTTTTCAGAAGAAGTATAACAAACGAGGGTGGAGACTATAAAATCTCCACCCCGTTTTGCGATATTAGAATAACCCTGTTATCGCAGACAGTTAGAAAGCAATTTTTATTACAGTGTTAATTTGTTCCTCTGTGGACGGAACGAAATCAATTGTAATACTTGTTCCGATTTGTAACAAAACTTGTTTGTTACTATTTTTGATGGAAGAAACATACAAATTAGTATCTCCATCAAGCATAAAGTAGAAGTTTGTGTTACCATCTACCTCAGCAGTAACAATGAAAGTAATAGTTCCTGTTGTAGATTTTACTTTAGACTCATCAACAGTATTATCAGCAACTTCAGTGGAGCTATTATTTTCAATGAGTTCGTTACTTAAACCTGTTTCTTGTAAGTAAAGTGCAAGAGCCTCTTTAACAGTAGGTGCTTGTACAGTTAAAGAATAGTTCTCCACATTAGAAAAAGCATATCTCTGGATTAAACCTGCATTATCTTTCAAAATCATAAAATAAGTAGGCAATCCTTCAATGTTAACAATAGTGGGGAATGTAGCTACATACCCAAGATTTTGTACTAACCCCTGTGCTGCTGCTTGTGCAGAAGATTCTTCTGCTCCTGTGCAAGAATAGAATTTTACTTCACCAGTTTTAGGGCTAGCGTAAATAAAACCTATAATAGATTCAGAAGCATTTGCCGGAGTTACACCAGTATAAAATACAATTCCGTCAGAAGAAATTGTAGTATTATATCCAGCAAATTCGTCATCTCTATAAAAGTAAGACGTCCTTTTCACATCTGTTTTGGAAAAATTGAAATAACCATGGATGAATTCAAAGTTGTACTTTATTACATCCATCAGATAATCCAAATCAAATGCATGGTCTACCCAATTCGGAAGATCATCAACTTTATATTCACTACTTTCACCAGTTACGGCATCAGTAATTATAAAAGAATTTTCTGTTCTTCCTCCCCAAATCCCAATATTTGCAGTTGTTACAGAGGTAATCCAATAAGGATTACCATAATCATCAATTTCAAAAAAAGATTTTCCAAATTGATAACTAGGATACTGCTTTCTGAGATGTCTTGACAAATCCTTATCAAAGTATGCGCTAGGGGAATACATAATTGGATTTTCCAACTTTATAAGTTTTGCTTCTTGTGTTACAGAATTCACAAGGATATAACCAGGAATTCCAGAAGAACTCGCCTTCCAATATTTGAATAATCCACCATAATTGATAGGAGAAATCCTATATTGAGTACCATTATAAAGAATAAGGTTATACTCATTATCGACTTCATACCAAGAAGGATTGTCCAAATTAGAAAGGGTTCTATCACCCAGTTTAATTGCTGTTGCTACATCAACTACTGACAGATTTTCGATATTGGTGTTTACTACTTCTTTTGAAAAATCTCCTTCCTTAATTTCTACCAACGATTGGTATTTCTTAGCATTAAACATTTTCGAACCTGTTAGGGCACCGATAATTAGAATAATTAAAGGAATGCCAATTATCGCAATTGAAATAAAAGGGTTACAATCTAACATAGAATCTCCTTCCGAGAAGAAGAAACAAATTCCAGCAATAATTGCTAATAAGAACAAGTAAATATACAACTCGCTCGAACGTAAAGACCATGCGGGCAACATAAGATAGTTTAATGCAATACCCGCAATAATGGTTATTGCTAATGCAATAATCCGTCCAATAGTTAAAACGTTTTTCATAAAAATTTCCTTTCTTGTTCGTGAGAGTATACTCTCAGTGAATAATACATAAGCATAATGCTTATGTTGTCTATTATAACATCATTAGAAAAAATTGTAAAGGCTTTACATAAATATTGCAACATATAAAAATTTATGATATAATATTAGTTATCTTATATTCAATAACATAACAAAAATAAAAAGGAGAGAGAATATGTTAAACAAATTTTATTTAGATAAAGAAAAAGATATAATAGTAATTTTAAAAAAATCAAAAGAAGATGAACTAACATATATATTAGAAACTCCAAATCATAATACAGGAAACTTAATAACCAATTTAGCAAAAATTTGTGGACTAGAAACAATAAAAAATGAAAAAGACATGAAAATAATAACAGGAAAAATTCCAGCAAGTATAAATGGAGACAATGAAGAAGTATATATATTTAGACTAGGCGGAATTAAAATTGCAAATATTTATGAAAATAGAATAGAAATAAAAGCCAAAATACCTGCAATAACAAAAACATTAATGTCTCAAACCAAAAATTACAAACTTCCAATAGAAAAAACAATTGTAAAAACATACATATTAAAAAAATCAAAATTCAGAACAGATTTACATACACATGCAAATGCAAATTTATCACCAGACTGTTTAATTGCATTAGGTATAACACATCAAATAAGATATCCATTATATTATATCAAAAAATTAAATTTAAAATTAAATAAAAAACAAGAAGAAAAAATATATAAACAAAGAGAACAAGTTGAAAAACAATTTGTAGACAGCCCATTACAAGGAAAATATAAAATAAGAAAAATAGATGATAACACATTTATAAATTTTGCAGACTTTATATTAAATAATTTAGAAAATGCAACATATAATATAGATAAAATAAGAACAAGTTTAGCAATATTAAAAGATGGTCAAGCAGTTTTTACAAACTTAGAAAAGAGTTATATATATAGATATGTATTTGCAAAAGGAACAGAATCAGAAGAAAAAATAAGATTAACAGAAGAATTAGCAAATAAAATTCCCGAACCAGATATAAAAAACTATGTACTAAAAATGTTAAATGATAAAAAAGAAAATAGCCCATATAAAAACAATACCTTAAGACAAGACAAACTATTATGGATTGCAAGAGAATATCAAAAACAAGGAATAAAATATGTAGAAATAGCAGATACAGATTTAGCCAAAACAGGAGAGCCAGCAATAAAATTACTAGAAGAAATACATCAAATATTTCCAACAATTGAAGCGGAAACAGGGGTAAAAATAAGGTTTTTAATAGGAATTAGAAGAATACCATTAACAATTATAAAAGACCAAAAAACAAGTAGTACATATTTAAAAGAAAATATAAATGTTTTAAGAGCAGTTGGGAAAAGTCCATATGTTGTAGGAAGTGATTTTATTGGAGAAGAAATTAATGATATTTCAGACTTACAACCAGCAATTAAAGAAATAGTAAAATACGTAAATAATGAAGACAATGATTTTACAATAAGAATACATGCTGGAGAAAATGATAGTTTAAGAGACAATGTAAGAAAATCAATTATGTGTGTAAAACAATCATTAGAAAAAAATCAAAAAATGCCAAGATGTAGAATTGGTCATGGACTTTATTCAGAGAATTTAGATACTCAATCTGGAAAAGAATTAATGAATTTAATGAAAGAAACAGGAGTTGTAATAGAATTCCAATTAACATCAAATGTAAGGCTAAACAATTTAAGTTATTTAGGAAATCATCCAATAAAAACATTTTTAAATAATGGAGTAAAATGTGTTCAAGGAACAGATGGATGTGGAATGTATGGTTCAGATACATTTGATGAACAATTAGCTTTGCAAAATTTATTAGGATTAACAGATAATGATTTTGCAAAAATGAGAATTGTTGAAGATGAAATAATTTCAAAAAATGATATTTATTTTAAAGAAAAAAGTAAAAAGTTTGAACAATTTTTAAATGGTAGAAGCATAAGAGAAGCAATACTTGAAGCAGAAACACAATACACTAAAGAAACAGAAAATCAAGAAGAACTAAGAATAATAAATAATTTAGAAACAGAAAAAGAACTAAAACAAAAAATAAAACAATTGCCAACAGATAAAGTTCCAGTAATAATTGCAGGAGGAAGCTTTAATACAAAAGGAAGAGAAACTATTGCTTCTGAAGAAGGATTAAAAGTTTTAAAAGAACTTATAAAAGATATAGATAGTAATAAGGTGTATTTTGTTATTGGACACAAAATGCAAGGATATGAAAAGGCAGTTGTAGACATAGCCAAAGAACTAAATAAAAACATAGAAATAGATGCAATAGTTCCAAAAATGGTAACAGAAAAAGTAAAAAATAGATTACTTAATGAAAATGTAAATGGAATATGTATTTCGCCAGAAACAGAAGAACTAGGTATTTATAAAAGTTTTAATTATGAAATTTTTGAAAGAAGAAAAGCTGTAGTAATAGCATTTGATGGGAATTCACCAGTTTTAAATTTAGTTCAAGAAGCAAAAAATGGCAAAGGAAAATCTAAAATATATGTTAATAAAGAAAATACATTATTAAATGAAAAAGCAGAAACTCTTGAAGGATATGTGGTTCCATTCGAAATGCAAAATAATAAGATAATAGGAAAAATATTTGAAGATAATCCAGAAATATTTAATACTAAAAATTAATAATAAAGTGCATATTTCGTAAAACATTGTATATAATATTTATATAAAATTTAGAAATAAGTACAGAATGTACTTATAGAAAGGAATAAGAAATAGTTTGAAAATATAATATTTTCGTAACTATGTTGGTCTTATAAGAAGGGAAGAATTTATTATGAAAATTATAGACAAAATTGCTTTATTATTAATAATTATAGGTGCTATAAATTGGGGATTAATTGGAATATTTAATTTCAATTTAGTAGACACAATTTTTGGAACAATGTCTGTGATAAGTAGAATAATTTATATATTAGTAGGAATTGCAGGCCTATGGGGAATAAAACTACTTTTTGATAATAATGATTAGTGTCAATGGGGACGGAGATTTTGACAACTTGTTTATTATAAAAGTTGTCAAAATCTCCGTCCCCATTGACAACATTAACAAAAAATTTCAAAAAACACTTGACAAAAGTGAAAAAAAGGTGTAAAGTAATATAGCATTACATCTTTTTTTGTTATATAAAATATCAAGAATATTATATAAAAATAAAAATGTAATAAAAGTATTGAAAGAAAGAAGTAGTAATTATGGATAAAAAAGTAGAAGTAAGTATTTTATGGCAAATATATGGAAAACTATTAACAGAAAAGCAATATCAAATTATAGATAATTACTACAACAAAGACTACTCTTTATCAGAAATTTCAGAAAACGAAGGAATAACAAGACAAGCAGTAAGAGATATTATAAAAAAGGGGGAAAAAAAACTTTTCGAATACGAAGAAAAGCTATTGTTTATGAAAAAGACAATTAATCAAGAAAAATTAGTAGAAAATATATTATCACAATTAAACAAAATTCAAAAAGATTCATCAGACAAAAAAGTAAATAATATATTAGAAGAAATTAGAAAAGAATTAAATTGTTTAGTATAAACAAAAGAAATAGGAGGGAAATATGGCGTTTGAAGGTTTATCATCAAGATTACAAGAAATAACAAGAAAAATTAGAGGTAAAGCAAGAATTACAGAATCAGACTTAAAAGAAATGCTTAGAGAAGTAAAACTTGCCTTACTAGAAGCAGATGTAAACTACAAAATTGTAAAAGAATTTATTTCTACTATTCAAGAAAAAGCACTTGGTCAAGATGTTATGAAATCATTAACACCTGGACAACAAGTAATAAAAATAGTAAAAGATGAGATGGTAGAATTATTAGGTGGTACAGAAAGTAAAATAAATTTTACTCCAAATCCTCCAACAATAATAATGATGGTAGGACTTCAAGGTTCTGGAAAAACAACAACATCAGGTAAATTAGCAAATATACTAAGAAAGCAAGGTAAAAAGCCATTATTAGTAGCATGTGATATATATAGACCAGCAGCAATAAAACAACTACAAGTTGTAGGAGCACAACTAAATATTCCTGTATATAGTAATGAAACATCAAAAGATGTTGTACATATTGCAAAACAAGCAGTAAGTGTAGCAATGTCAAAATTAAATGATGTAATAATATTAGATACAGCAGGACGTTTACATATAGATGATGAACTTATGCAAGAATTAAAAAATCTAAAAGCAAATATAAAACCACATGAAATTTTATTAGTTGTTGATTCTATGACAGGACAAGATGCAGTTAATATAGCCCAAACATTTAATGAAACAGTAGGAATAGATGGAGTTGTATTAACAAAACTAGATGGAGACACACGTGGTGGAGCTGCACTTTCTGTAAAAAAAGTTACAGGAAAACCAATAAAATTTGCTACAACAGGAGAAAAATTAAATGATATAGAAGTATTTAACCCAGAAAGAATGACATCAAGAATTCTTGGGATGGGAGATGTTCTTTCAATAATAGAAAAAGCAGAAGAAGCAATTTCAGAAGAAGAAGCAGAACAATTAGAGAAACAATTAAGAAAAGATGAATTGGATTTAGATGATTATTTAGCACAAATACGTCAAGTCAAAAAAATGGGATCATTTTCATCAATATTAAAGATGATACCTGGAATGAATAAATTTAAAGATTTAAACATAGATGACAAAGAATTTAGTAAAATTGAAGCAATAATATGTTCAATGACAAAACAAGAAAAAAGAAATGTAAAAATCTTAAATGGAAGCAGGAGATTACGTATAGCTAAAGGCAGTGGAACACAAGTTCAAGATGTAAACAAATTTATAAATTCATTTGAGATGACACAAAAAATGATTAAAAAAATGAAAAATGATAAAGGCAGTATGAAGAAAATGATGAAAGGCATGGGATTAGATAATTTGAAAGGTGGTGATTTTAAATGGTAAAAATCAGATTACAAAGAGAAGGAAAGAAAAAAGCTCCTTTTTACCACATAGTAGTAGCAGACTCTAGATCTCCTAGAGATGGAAAAATAATTGAACAAATTGGAACATATGACCCAATGACAGAACCTTCAACAATAGTATTAAACAAAGAAAAATTAGAACAATGGATAAAAAATGGTGCACAACCTACAGATACAGTTAAAGCATTAATAAAAAATGCAAAATAATTAAAAGATGTAGGAGGAAAAGTCTATGAAAGAAGTTTTAGAAACAATAATAAAAAGCTTGGTAGACAATAAAAGTGCAGTTGAAATAAAAGAAATTGATGAAGAAAAAAAAGTAACTTTTGAAGTAAAAGTTGATGAAAAAGATTTTGGTAAAATAATAGGAAAGCAAGGAAAAATTGCACAATCTATTAGAACAATAATGAAATCTTTATCCAAAAAAAGAGTAAATGTAGAATTTTTAGAATAAAATGTAATTTACCATGAAAGGAATGGTAAAAATGCAAAAAAGATTAGAAATTGGACAAATTATAAATACATTTGGAATAAAAGGAGAAGTCAAAGTTTTTCCATTAACAGATGATATAAAAAGATTTGATGATTTAGAAACTGTATATGTCAAAAACAAAAAAGAGTCACAACTTTATAATATAGAAAGTATAAAATATCATAAAAATTTTGTATTAATTAAATTTAAAGAAATAAATACAGTTGAACAAGCAGAAACACTTAGAAATTCATATTTAGAAGTAGATAGAGCGCAAGCTATACCTTTAAATGAAGGAGAGTATTTTATAGCAGATTTAATAGGACTAGAAGTTTATTCTGATGAAGGTAAATTAATTGGAAAAGTTGATGATATTTATAATACAGGAGCAAATGACATATATGTTGTAAAAGATGATTTAGGAAAACAAACTTTATTACCAGGAATAAAAGATGTAATAAAAAATGTAGATTTAGAAAAAGGACAAATTATTGTACATCTTATACCAGGACTTATTTAAAAATAATTATTATTAAAAAAATACTAAAAAGGATAAATAAAAAATAACAAAATATAGTTATTTGAAGTGGTGTTTTTAAATTCAAAGTGTCTTAATTAAATAATAAAAATATTTTATAGACAAAGTTTGAAGACATGAGTTTATATAAGGTGAAGGAATAATGAAATTTGATGTTTTAACACTTTTCCCAGAAATGTTTGAACCATTAAATACAAGCATTATAGGAAGAGCTGTAAAAGAAAAATTAATAGAAATTAATTTAACAAATATTAGAGATTTTTCTAAAGATAAACACAAAAAAGTTGATGATACTCCATATGGTGGTGGCTCAGGAATGGTTATGAAACCAGATGTAGTTTATGAAGCATATAAATTTGTTAAAGGTGAGAATGCAAAAGTAATATATATGTCACCACAGGGAAAAGTTCTAAATCAAAATAAAGTAATAGAATTAAGCAAAGAAAAACATCTTATTATATTATGTGGACATTATGAGGGAATTGACCAAAGAGTAATAGATAAAATAGTTGATGAAGAAATATCAATAGGCAATTATGTTTTAACAGGAGGAGAACTTCCAGCTATGGTATTAATAGATTCTGTTAGTAGATATGTAGATGGAGTTTTAAATGAAGGTTCAACAATAGAAGAATCATTTTCACAAGGAATATTAGAATATCCTCAATACACTAGACCAGAAATATTTGAAGAAATAAACGTACCAGAAATATTACAATCAGGTCATCATGAAAATATAAATAAATGGAGAAAAAAGCAAGCTTTAAAAAATACATATTATAAAAGACCAGAACTTTTAAAAAATGTAGATTTGTCAGAAGAAGATAAAAAATATTTAGAAGAATTATCAAAAAATAAAAATTAAATGTAAAGTGCTATCTTTAAATTCCATGGCACCGCTTACATGAAGAAAGAAGGAGGTAAATACGATGGATATCATAAAATCAATTGAACATGAACAACTTAAAAATACAATTCCAGATTTAAAAGTTGGAAATACAGTAAGAGTACATGTTAAAATAAAAGAAGGAAACAAAGAAAGAATCCAAGTATTTGAAGGAATTATAATTAAAAAACAAGGTGGAGGATTAAATGAGACATTTACAGTAAGAAAAATTTCTTATGGAGTAGGTGTAGAAAAAACATTTTTAATTCATTCTCCATTAGTAGAAAAAGTAGAATTAGTTAGAGTTGGTAAAGCAAGAAGAGCTAAATTATATTATTTAAGAGAAAGAACAGGAAAAGCTTCTAAAACTAAAGAAATGGTTGGAGCTAGAATTGAAAATAAGGAAATTACAATTAAAGAAGATTTAGTTGAACCAGAAAAAACAGTTGAAACAATAAATAAAGAAGTTGCACCTGAAGAACCAGCTCCAGAAGTTACAACAGAAACAGCTCAAAAAGCAGAAGAAGTTGTTAAAACAGAATCTAAAGCAAAAAAAGCTGAATAATAAAACAATAAAATGCGCCTCAAAAGGGGTGTATTTTTTTATTTTTAACAAATTTTTTATAAATTATAAAAAATATTGATTTATGTGAATTATTTTGATATAATAGTGAACATAATAAAAATAAAGGAGAAAAAAATGAACTCAAAAATAGGAAATTATACAGAAGATGAATTAGCATATGACTTTTTTGAGAGTTTAACAAAATTATTTAAAAGTATAAATACAACAAAAGAAGAGGTAGAAAAAGCTTCAGAAAATATAAACACAGATATTTTTTATAGAGAAGTTAGAAGATTAGATACAAGCATACCCAATATTGGAATAACACTTAATAATAAGTTAGTAGAATTATATCAGGAATATAAAGAAAAAGGAATACAAGTATTCGATATAGACCAGGAAATGGATGATTTACCAGGAATACGTATATTACCAGCAATAACATTTACATATTTAATTAATATAACATCAGAAGTATCACAAACTGAGCTTGAAGGGTTTTTAAATAAATATAAAGAATTAGAAGCTAAAAAAGCAGAAAAAATTAATGGCATAGAAAAAAGTAAAATCAGTTTTATAAGAAGATTTAGTGAAAAAATATGGGAATTTAGAGCAAGATTAAACCCAGATGTAATTTATGAATTATATTATAGTGAAGAAGAAGTTGAAGAATTAAGAGACTATATAGAGTTTTATAAAGAATTTGACAATAATTTAAATGATTATAATTTAAATGAAAATATATCAGATAGTATAATAAAATTTTTTGAAGTATCAGGATATACACAAGAACAAATAGAAGATTTATTAGAAAATAATATAGAACCAGATTTAGAAAAATTAGGATTAAAACACCAAATGAAATATATTAGAGAAAGGTTAAAAGAGAATATTCAAGAAGAACACTTAAAATCTTGGGAGCTAACAGATTCAGAAAAAAGAAGAATTCAAGAAGAAACAGCTAGTATAACAACTAAAGTTTCAACACAAACAAAAACAAAAGCAAGAACAGAAAATATAAGAATGTAATGTCCAAAAATAATATTTAGAATTCTTTGTTGTATAGGAAAATCGATTTTTCTTTTGAAAATAAAATTTTTATATTTAAAATTATATTTTCACTTTGAGTTGCGTAACTTAAAATTTCATATTGTTTCCTATACAACAAAAGAGCTTCGCTCAAACGGATGCACATATTAACCTAACTATAAATGTATTAAATTATATCTAAAAAATAGAAAAAGAAGATTTCCTAAGTAGGTACTACTTAGAAAATCTTAAATTTGCTATAATAATTAATTATTTATCTTTACAATTATCTAATTCGAAATCATCTTTAAAACAAGGTTTTTCATAATCAGGAAATTCTTTGCAATCGCAATCTAAATCAATGCCTTTTAAACAACTTCCTTCATGATGACATTTTGCACAAATTTTTACATGTCTTACTTTATTTGCCCAAACCGTTATTGCATATTTTTTACCAGGGCAAAGAGGACCAAATACAAATTCTCCATCATCATCAGTAAATGTATGAGAAACAGGTTTTAATTCTTTTTTTCCGTATTTATATTCAACTTCAACTAATTTAACTACAGCATCTTTTACAGGTTCTTTAAAGCAATCTTTTACTATTCCATAAATAACATCTCTGTGGTCATTAGCTAAAGTTATATCTAAATCAAATTGTTTACCATCAGCAATTAAACCATCAATATCAACAATTGGGCAAATTCCTTCAGGTTTCTTTTCTTCTTTTTCCATATTTAAAACTCCCTTTAAATCTATAAATTTAGGTATATATACCTATTAATATATCATATGAATTAAATAGTAAAATGACATTAAAAGTAGAAAAATATTTAAATTGAGTATATAATATAGTAGTTAAATGATATAGGAAATTCTATTAAACTTTTGCTTCAAAACTAAAAGTGAAAATATAATTTTGCATTTTAAATTTTATTTTCAAAAGAAATTATATTAAAGATGGAAAATAAAAAAAGAAAGGAGAAAATCGTATAATTATTAATACGAAAAAAGAAGATGGATAAAAGACCAATAGGAATATTCGATTCTGGTGTAGGCGGAATAACAGTTTTAAAAGAAATAAAAGAAAAATTGCCTGAAGAAAATATAATATATTTAGGAGATACAAAAAATTTTCCATATGGCAATAAATCGAAAGAAGATATTATCAGATTTTCAATTGATAATGTACAAAAGTTATTAAAACAAAATGTAAAAATAATAGTTATTGCATGTGGAACAGCTACAAGTCAGGCAATTGAAATACTAAAAGAAAAATTTGATATTCCAATAATAGGAATAATTGAACCAACAGTTAAATATATAAAAAATCAAAAATTTGATAAAGTTGGAGTAATAGCAACAGAAGGAACAATAAAAAATGGAGCATGGGAAAGAAAACTAAAAGACGAAATACCCAATATACAAGTTGTAAATAAAGCATGTCCGATGTTAGCTACAATTGCAGAAGAAGGAAAAGCAAAAAGTAAAGCAGGAAGAAAAGTAATAAAAGAATATATGATTCCATTTAAAGAAAAAAGAGTAAACAAAATAATTTTAGGATGTACACATTTTCCAATATATGAACAAATAATAAGAGAAGAATTAGAATATGATGTAGAATTAATAAATACTGGAAAGTTTGTTTCTTTGGAATTAGAACAAATTTTAAAGAAAAATAATTTAGAAAACGATAATTTTAATAAAGGCAATATAATAATAGATTTAACAAAACAAGAAGAACAATTTAATGTAATTGCTCAAAATATATTAGATTTTAAATAGGTAAAAATTTATTAAAATAAACCTTGACAGTAAAGGAAATTGAGAATATAATGAAAATATCTAAGAAGTGGAGGGCTTAATATTAATGGAAGAACAAATATTTTCAATTAATGAAGAACAATATAAACAAATGACTGATGAAAAATTAATAGAGAATATAAAAAAAGATGACCAAACAGCATTAAACTGCTTAATAGAAAGATATAATGATGTTGTGAACATGAAAGCAAACAAATTCTATATGGTCGGAGCAGAAAGAGAAGATATGGTACAAGAAGGAATGATAGGATTATATAAAGCTGTAAAATCATTTGATAATGAAAAGCAAAATTCATTTAAAACATTTGCAAATATGTGTATAGAAAGACAACTAATAACAGCAGTAAAAAATTCAAATAGGCAAAAACACATTCCATTAAATTCTTCAATATCATTAAATTCTGCGGCATATGATGATAATGATGATATAGACAAGTTAGAAGTCGTAGACTTAAAAACAGAAGATGATCCACTAGATATAATTACAAACCAAGAATATTCAAGAACAATAGAAAAAAAAATAAAAGAAAATTTAAGTGATTATGAATTATCTGTGTTATACGAATATGAGAAAGGACATTCATATGCAATGATTGCAGAAAAATTAAACACAAAAGTAAAATCTGTTGATACAGCAATTCAAAGAATAAAGAAAAAAGCAAATAAAATTAAAGAAAGTATAGATTCTTAAAATATAATATTTTTCGTAACTTAGTAAAAAATTATAAATTTAATGCTTTAATAATTGCACAAATTTATACTAACTTATATTAATATTTTATAAAATTAGCAAGAAAGCCTTGCTAATTTTTCGTATTTTTTATACAATAAGAAAGCGAGAAAATATTTAAGAATTTAAATTATTAATTAACAAAAATAAAAATATAATAAAACAAAAATTCTAGAGAAAGGAAAAAATAAATGACGAATACAGACGAAATACCAAAGGCACTAAAAAATAAAACATTAGAAGACTTGCCAAAAGCATTAAAAAATAAAGATGTAGAAGAACTATCAAAAATATTTGAAGAAAATACAGAAATAGATGAAATGCCAAAAGCTTTAAAAAAAGAGAAAAAAAATAAAAAATTAAAGATTTGGCAAAAAATTTTAATAACATTATTCGTATTATGTATTTTTGGTATAGTAACATTGGCTGTGTTATTATATGGTCCATATAGTGGATTTAGGGATTGGCTAATAACAACAGCAATGACAACAATGTCTCACCAATATTTTGCAACATGGTTTTATGATGATGAAACAATAGCAGAAGTATTAAATAGAAATAAAGTAGAAGAAACAAGTGAAATAACAGATACTTCTATGACTGTAATAATAGATTCAGATAAAGACGAAAATATAGAATATGCTAATGAATATGAAAGACAAATTCTAGAAAAAGATCCAGGAAATGATGATTATAAGATAATAGAGATAACAGGAAAAGGTTATAGTGGATATATGGCAGTAATATATGATCCATCAAGAATAAAAACTGTTTATACAAAAAAATTAGGTAAAAGCGGAGAATATTTAACAACAATGGCAAAAGATAATGACGCATTAATAGCCATAAATGGAGGTGGATTTGATGACCCTAATTTTAATAGTAATGGGGCAAGTCCATTAGGAATAACATTTTCTGGAGGAAAACTAATAACTTCAAAATCATATAATGGACAAGGCGGATTAATTGGATTTACAGAAGATGATAAATTAGTACTTGGAAAGATGAATGTTGCAAAAGCTAAAGAATTAAAAATAAGAGATGGAGTAACATTTGGACCATTTTTAATAGTAAACGGAAAATCTTCAAATGTATTTGGTAATGGAGGCTGGGGAACAGCACCAAGAACAGCAATAGGACAAAGAAAAGATGGAATAGTATTATTTTTAGTAATTGATGGAAGAACATTAACAAGACCAGGTGCATCAATGAATGATTTAATAGAAATAATGGAAAGATATGGAGCATATAATGCTGCAAATTTAGATGGAGGAACATCATCTGTAATGGTTGTTAATAACGAAATTATTAATGATCCAATAGATAGTACAGGTGCTCATAAAACTAGATATATTTCTACTGGTTTTATATTAACAAAAGAAGAAAGTAATTAGAAAAAGTAAGAACTTACTATATTAACAAGGTTATATAATAGAAAAATATAATTGACTATAAAGGGTTTATAGGTAACCTTTTAAAAAACTAAATATTATTATATAAGGAGGAAAGACAAAGACTTTTTGTAGTTAAATAAAAAATGTAGAGTCTATAGTACAAAATTTTATTTAAATAAAGTTTTTGCCAAAAATAAAAATGGGATTTGTAGTAGCTGTTGATGGACCTGCTGGAAGCGGAAAAGGAACAATAACAAAAAGAATTGCTGAAGAAATGAAATTAACAAGTATAGATACAGGTGCAATGTATAGAAGTGTAACATTAGCAATGTTAGAAAAAAATATAAAAGTAGAAGAACTAGATAAAATTAAAAATTTACTAGATCAAATAAAAATAGAATTCAAAAAAAGTGGAAATGAACAAAAAATATATTTAAATGATAAAGATGTTTCTATAGAGATTAGAAGTAAAGAAGTAAATGAAAATGTATCTCAAGTATCTGCAATAGACATCGTAAGAAGTAAAATGGTAGAACTACAAAGAATAATTGCACAAAATATAGATGTAATAATGGAAGGAAGAGATATAGGAACAAATGTATTCCCAAATGCAGATGTAAAAATATATTTAGATGCAACTCCAGAAGAAAGAGCTAGAAGAAGATTTAAGCAAAATGAAGAAAATGGGATTAATATACCATTTGAAGAGATATTAGAAAATGTAAAGCAAAGAGACTTTATAGATAGCACAAGAAAAAATGCACCATTAAAAAAAGCAGAAGATGCAATATATATAGATTCAAGTAATATGACAATTGAAGAAGTTGTAAATGAAATAAAACAAATTATAATCCAAAAAAAGCAATAAAAATAGTAGATTTTATCAAATTTAAACAAGTATCAAGAAAGGGCTTTGAATAAAAATGAAAGATGAATTTTTAAAAATACTAAGAACAGTTAAAAGAGATGGAATAGAAGATTTAATAAAATTTATGGAAAGTACAGATTTTTTTACTGCACCTGCAAGTACAAGATTTCATGGAAATCATGCAGGTGGACTTGTAGAACATAGTATTAAAGTATATGAAATTCTTCAAGAAAAAGTAAAAAATGCACCAATTAACTTAAACACACCAGAAGATACATTAAAAATTGTTCCTTTATTACACGATATTTGTAAAGCTAATTTTTACAAAATTGATTATAAAAATGCAAAAAATGCATTAGGTGTATGGGAAAAAGTACCATATTATACAGTAGAAGATACAATACCATATGGACATGGTGAAAAATCTGTAATGATGATAACAGAATACATGAAACTTACAAGTGAAGAAAAATATGCAATTAGATGGCATATGGGATTTACAGAACCAAAAGAACAATATGGAACTATTGGATTAGCATACACAAAATATCCACTTGCACTTTTAATGTTTGAAGCAGACTTAGAAGCAACCTATTTTTTTAATACATAGAATAACAAAAGTTACTAGATAATGAGCTTGAATAAAGAAACGATGATATTATAATATTTTAAAGCTTCGACGCTTGATTGAAATGAAAATTAGAATTCATTTGGCTTTTGCATGAGGAATGTTCACGGTACTCGAGTTTACGAGAGGGTCGGAGTGAAAGAGGCTCATGAAAAAGCCTTATGAATTCTTTTTGAATGGAATGAACAGGAGAACTTTAAAATATTATAATATCATCGTTTCTTTATTCAAGCTCATTATCTAGTAATATAAAAAATAATTTTTTTTGTAAAAAATTTGCAAAAGATGTAAAATAATGTTATAATGAAAAGGTAAAAAATTATAAAATAAAAGGTGTTAAAAAATGGAAAACTTAACAAATTCTCAAAAATCTATTTGGGTAACTGAGCAATATTACAAGGGAAGCTCAGTTAATACAATATCTGGAAGTGCAATAATAGATGAAAAATTAGACTTTCAAAAATTAGAAAAGTCTATAAGAATTGTGTGCCAAAAACATGATAATTTTAAAATTAAACTAAAGATAAAAGATGGAGAGATATTTCAAGAGTTTACAAATGATAAAGAAAATATTGAGTTTATTAATCTTGCAAATGAAAAAGAATTTGAAAAATTTAGAATCAAAACAATCAAAAAAACATTTGATTTAGAGTCACAATTATATAAATTTTATATCATTAAATTTGAAAATGGAAAAGGAGCCTTTTTGCTCAATATTCACCATTTGATTTCTGACGCGTGGACTTTAGCGCTTATTTGTAATGACATAATTAAAACTTATTCAAAATTAATTAATAATCAAGAAATTGAAACAAAATCAATATACTCATATATTGATTACATTAAATCTGAAAAAGAATACCATAAAAGTGAAAAATATAAAATAGACAAAAATTATTGGTTAGAAAAATATAAAACAATACCGGAAGTAGCTACAATACCAGGAAGTAAACAGAATGAAGCAAATATAAGTAGTGTAATAGGAGAAAGAAAACAATTTAAGATAGAACAAGAACAAGTAAATAAAATAAAAGAATATTGTAAAGAAAATAAAATCTCTTTATATAATTTTTTTATGGCAGTTTATTCAATATATATTGCAGAAATTTCAAATTTAGATGATTTTGCTATTGGAACTCCAATTCTAAATAGAACAAATTTTAAAGAAAAAAATACAGCAGGAATGTTTATTAATATGGCTCCTTTAAGAATAAAATTTAGTGAAGATATAGAATTTAAAGACTTTGTAAAAAATATTGCTATAGAATCAATAGGAATGTTAAAACATCAAAAATATTCATATCAAAGTTTAATTGAGGAGTTAAGGAAAAAAGATAAAAATATTCCTAATTTATACAATATTCTAATTTCATATCAAATAACAAATGCTCAATCAAAAGAAACAGATATTACATATAAATCTGAATGGACATTTAATGGATGTTGTGCAGATGATATGGATATACAAATTTATGATTTAAATGATACAGGAAGTTTAAATATAGCATATGATTATAAGGTATCGATTTATGAAGGAAGTGATATAGAAAAACTTCATAAAAGAATAGAATATATAATATCTCAAGTATTAAATAAAAATGATATAGAAATAAAAGATATAGAAATTGTAACTCCAAAAGAAAAAGAAAAATTAGTTTATGAATTTAATCAAACTGATTTAGAGTATGATAAAACTAAACCTATTATAAAATATTTTGAAGAACAAGCAGAAAAAGAGCCAGATAAAATTGCTTTAATATGTAATAATAAAAAAATAACATATGGCGAGTTAAATGAAAAATCTACAAAACTTGCTTTTAAATTAAAAGAATTTGATATAAAAGAAAATGATATAGTTGGTATTATGATAAATCGTTCTGTAGAAATGGTAATTGGTATTTTTGCAATATTAAAAGCTGATGCTACATATTTACCAATAGATCCAGAATATCCGTTAGAGCGAATAAATTATATGATTGCAGATAGCAATGCAAAAGTAGTATTAATTGATGATAAAATAAAAAAAGATGATTTTAAAAATTGTTTATTAGTTAATGTAAATGAACAAATAAATTATGAGTGTTCAGGTATAATAAAAACAAAAGTGACAAATCAAGACAATAGAATTGTATATTTAATATATACTTCTGGTTCAACAGGAAAGCCAAAAGGTGTAAGGATAACTAATAACAATTTAAACAATTTTGTTTTTGGAATGAAACAAAATATTGATTTTAATAAAGAAAAAACAATGGTTTCAGTTACAACTATATGTTTTGATATATTTGGTCTAGAATTATGGTGTTCACTAACAACAGGAATGACACTTGTTATAGCAAATGAAAATGAACAGAATTCACTAATTTTACTAAATAAGTTATGTATAGAAAATAATGTTAATATGATACAAACTACACCATCAAGATTTTCAATAATATTTGAAGAATTAAATAATATTGATTTTATGAAAAAGATTACCGAAATCTTAGTAGGAGGAGAAAGTCTTGGAAAAAGATTGTTAACCAAAATACAAGAGAATTCAGATGCCAAAATATATAATATGTATGGACCAACAGAAACAACTATATGGTCAACAATGAAAGACGTTACACATGAAAATATAATTACAATAGGGAAGCCAATAGCAAATACTAAATGCTATATATTAAATAGAAATCAAAAATTATTACCAATTGGAATAAAAGGAGAATTATATATTGGTGGTGAAGGAGTATCAAAAGGGTATTTAAATAGAGAGGATTTAAATAATGAAAAATTTATTCAATCACCATTTAAAAATAATGAAAGAATATATAATACAAATGATTTAGCGTATATAAAAGACAATGGAGAAATTATTCATTTAGGAAGAGATGATTCTCAAATAAAAATCAGAGGATATAGGGTAGAATTAGGGGAGATAGAACAAATAATAGAACAAAGTGGGTTTGTTTCACAAGTTGTTGTACAAAAGATTAAATTAAAAAATAATCATAGTTCATTAATAGCATATTATGTTGCAAACAAGCAAAATAAAACAGGTATAAATGAGAAAATTATTAAAAACTATTTATTAAGAAAATTACCACAATACATGATACCACAATATTTTATACAATTAAAAGAAATGCCTTATACTCCAAATGGAAAAATTGATAGAAAAGCTCTACCAGAACTAAATGAAAAAAATAAAAATAGAGAAATAACACAGCCAAGAAATGAAATTGATAAAGAATTAATAAAAATGTTAAAAAATATGCTAAATTATGAAGATATTAGTATAAATGACACTTTACTAGACTTAGGAGGAGACTCTTTAACAGGTATAACATTATCAACAAAAATTTTATCAAAATATAATGTACAAATAAATATAAAAGATATATTATCTAATTTTACAATAAAAAATATGTCTGACTATATTTTAAAAAATAAAAATGAAAGTAAGGAAATAAAAATTCCAAGGATAGAACATAGAGAATTTTATCCATTATCATCTGCTCAAAAAAGAATTTATTATAATAGTAAGATGATAAGTGAAGAAAATACAGTATATAATATGCCAGGAGCCATTTTAATAGATGGAATTTTAGATATTAACAAAATTCAAGAATCATTAAATAAAATTGTCCAAAGACATGAAATTTTAAGAACAGAGTTTGTATTAAATGGAACTGAAATTGAACAAAAAGTAATAGAAAATGTAGACATAAAAGTTCCAACATTTTACAATAAAAGCGAAGAAATAGAAGAAATTATAGAAAAATTTTCTAAGCCATTTAAATTAGAAAATGAGTTTTTAATAAGAGTTGAAGTTCACTTTATTGATAACCAAAAAACATTAATTTTGGTTGATTCTCATCATATAATTATGGATGGAACAGGTTTAAATAATTTAATTATTGAATTTAACAGAATTTATAATGGAGATAATTTGAAAAGATTACCAATCCAATACAGGGACTATTCAGTATGGGAAGATAATTTTTTAAAGAGTAATAAAATTAATGAAATAGAGAGTTATTGGATTAATAAATTTAAAGGTTGTGATTTTGAACAAATTAATTTACCATATGATTATAAAACAGTAGCAAATAGATCTTATTATGGAGATAGAGTTTCAAACATAATAGATGAAAAAGAATTTAAAAGAATAGAAAGATATGCTAAGAAAAATGGCGTTTCTCCATATGTATTCTTTTTATCAGCATTTTTTATTTTATTGTATAAATATACAGGGCAAAAAGATATTAATTTAGGAAGTCCAATTGCAAATAGAAACATAAATGAAACTAAAAGAATGATAGGAATGTTTGTAAATAATATAGTTGTTAGAGGGAAGATAAATTCAGATGAAACATTCAAAGAATTTTTGGATAATATAAAAGAACAAGTTTTAGATGATTTATCATATCAACCATATCCATTTGATTTACTAGTAAAAAAATTAGGAGTTCAAACAGATCCATCAAGAAACCCTTTATTTGATATAATGTTTACTTATCAAAATAAAGAAGAAAGAAGTATAAAAATTAATGATAAAGAAAGTAAAATTATAGAATTAAATAATCACATTTCTAAATTTAATCTTAGCATAGAAATTAAGCCCGAGGCTCATACAATTAATATTGAATATAGTACAGAACTTTTTAAAAGACAAACTATAGAAAGATTATTTGAACATTATATAAATTTATTAAATATTATTATGAATGATGTAAATACTCCAATAAAAGATATTTCAATAATTTCTGAAGAAGAAAAAGAAATAATAATAAAGAAATTTAATAAAACTAAAAAAAATTATCCTAAAAATAAAACTGTTATAACATTGTTTGAAGAACAAGTTTTAAAGAATAAAAACAAAAATGCGTTAATTTTTGAAGATAAAAAAATTACTTATAAGGAATTAAATGAAAAGGCAAATCAATTAGCTGAATATTTAAAAGAACTAAATATAAAACAAAATGATATTATAGGAATAATGTTACCTAGATCAACTGAACTAATATATTCTATTATAGGTGTTCTTAAAGCAGGGGCATGTTATATACCAATAGATCCAGAATATCCGGCAAATAGAATAAAATATATGTTAGAAGATAGTAATGCAAAATGTCTTATAACAAGTAGAAAATTAGAAGAGCAAATTCAATTTTCAAATAAAATTATTATAGATGAAAGTAGTTTTAACCTTTGTAAATATAGTAAAAATAATTTAATAAATATAAATAATCCAAATGACTTAGTTTATATCATTTATACTTCTGGTTCAACGGGAAAACCAAAGGGCGTAGAAATTATGCATAAAAATTTATATAATTTTATTTTAGGTGTAAAAGAAAAAATAAATTTTGATGAAAATAAAAATATGCTTTCTGTTACAACGGTTTGCTTTGATATTTTTGGCCTTGAATTGTGGGGAGCATTAACATCAGGTCAAACTTTAGTAATTACAAATGAAGAAGAACAAAATGTACCTAAATTATTAAATAAATTATGTATTAAAAATAATGTAAATATTATACAAACAACTCCAGCAAGATATTCATTAATTTTAGAGGATAAGGAAAATTTAGATTTCTTTAAAAATATAACAGATATATTGATTGGAGGAGAACCTTTAACGGAGAATATTTTGGTAGAATTAAAAGAAATTTCAAAGGCTAAAATATATAATATGTATGGACCAACAGAAACAACAATCTGGTCAACAATAAAAGAGGTATCAAAAGACAGAAATATAACAATAGGAAAGCCAATAGCTAATACGCAAGTTTATGTATTAGATAGAGATTTGAATATTTTGCCTATTGGAATAGAAGGGGAATTATATATATCTGGAGATGGAGTTGGAAGAGGATATCATAATGAAATAAATAAAACCAATATGAATTTTATAGAAAATCCTTTTATACCAAATCATATAATGTATAAAACAGGAGATATATGTAAATTTAATAATTCAGGAGAACTTATTTGCTATGGTAGAATGGATAATCAGATAAAATTAAGAGGATTAAGAATTGAATTAGAAGAAATAGAAAAAAGAATTATGGAATATCCATTTATAAGTAAAGTTAAAGTAATAAAACAAATAATAGGAAATAGAGAAATAATTTCTGCTTATTACATTTCTAAAAGAAGAATAAGGGTACCAGAATTAAGAACATATTTAAATAAAAATTTGCCTAGTTATATGATTCCATCATATTTTACAGCAATAGAAAAATTTCCTTATACACCAAATGGAAAAATAGATACTAAATTATTACCTATACCAGATAAAATGCTAGAATCTCAAAAAGTAAAATATGAAAAACCAAAAACAGATTTACAAAATAAAATTGTCGAAATATGGGAAGAAGTTTTAAATATTAAGCCAATTGGAATAAAAGATAATTTTTTTGAACTTGGTGGGGATTCTATCCTTGCAATGAATTTAAATATTAGATTGATGAAAATAACAGACAATATTTCTTATTCAGATATTTTTTCTTATCCTACAATTTATGAACTATCTAAAAAAATAGAAAGTGAATTTAAAACAAATCAACAAGATTTTAGTAATTTAAATATTAAATATAAAAATATATTAGAAAATAATATGAAAATGCCTAGTAAAATAGAAAAATATCCAGTTGGAAACATATTATTAACAGGTGTAACTGGATTTTTAGGAATGCATATAATGGAACAATTTTTAAAAGAAGAAAGTGGAATAATTTATGTACTAGTAAGAAAAGAAGTGGGACTTGAGGTTAATGAAAAATTTTTAAATAAATTACATTATTATTTTGATAATAAATATGATAAATATTTAAATGATAGAATTATAATAATACAAGGAGATATGACAGAAAATGGATTAGGATTAAAACAAGAAGATTTATTTAAATTAGGAAATTCAATTGATACTATAATAAATTCAGCTGCTAAAGTATCTCATTACGGAAATTATCAGGAATTTTATAATATAAATGTAAAGAGTGTAGAAAAATTACTTGAGTTTGCTAAAATGTTTAATAAAAAACTAGTTCAAATTTCTACTTTAAGTGTTTCTGGAAATGCATTTGAAAATAGAGAAAGTTATAAAAATCAAATTGAAGAAAAAATAGAATTCTATGAAAATAATTTTTATATAAACCAAGATTTAGAAAATGTTTATGTTAGAAGTAAATTTGAAGCAGAGAAAAAAGTATTAGATGCTATAGAAAATGGTGTAAATGCATATATTTTAAGAATAGGAAATTTGATGCCTAGATATAAAGATGGAAAATTTCAAGAGAATATTATAGAAAATGCATATTTGAATAGATTAAAAATCTTTTTAAAATTAAAAACTATACCAGATTATTTATCAAATGAATATTTAGAATTTACACCTGTAGATAAAGCTGCAGAAGCAATTATAAAAGTAATGCAATATAGTAATGACTTTAATAGAATCTATCATATATTTAATGATAATTATATAGAATTAAAAAATATATTTGAAATTATGAAAAAAAATAATATAGATATTAAAATAATTGAAAATGAAAGGTTCAAAAAGTTAATTAGAGATATATTAAATAGCAAAAACGCTGATATATTAAGTCCAATAATAAATGAACTTGACAAAAACTTGGATTTAAATTATTATAGTAAAATAAAAATAAATTCAGACCATTCAAAAAAATTATTAAAAAAATACAGTTTTGAATGGCCAATTATAGATAAAAAATATATAGACAATATACTAAAGTTAATAAAAGGAGAATAAAGTAAAAATGACAAAAGATTTTGCATTAGTTGCATTATTTGTTGCAACAATTGTTAATATTTTACTTATAATATATTTAGCTAATACTAAAGAAAAAAAACAATTAAGTAAAATATTTATATTAACATTGAGCTTACTAATACTGTGGACAGTTAGTTTGATATTGCAAATTACAGTTTCTACTAAATTAAATATTAAACCAATTTATTTTGATTATATAACCTATATAGCAATATGCTTTGTACCAGTTACAGTTTTTTTTATGGGACTAATATTTGTAAAAACAAAAATAGTATTTAAAAAGAAATATTTACTGTTATTAATAGTGCCAGTTGTTTCTTTGATAGTATTATGGACAAATGATTTTCATCATTTATTTTACAAAAACTATTCAGTGGACTTTTCTATAAATGAATATGGACCATATTTTAATATACATAATATCTATTCTTATGTATTGTTGTTAATAGGAATAATATATTTATTGAAATTTTCAATAAAAAATTCTGGATTTTTCTCTAAACAATCAATATTAATAGTAATAGGAATATCTATACCAGTAATAACTAATATATTAGGTACATTTCAAATTATTCCAATGTCAATATATATAACACCTATTACATTTACTATAACAGTAATATTTTGTGCAATATCAATATTTAAATTTCAATTTTTAGGAGTTACACCTATTGCAATGCAAAAAATTGTTGATAGAATATCTGATAGTTTTGTTGTATTAGACGAATCAAACAGAATTATGGACTTCAATAAAACATTTATAAAAACTTTTAATATTAAAGATAATAATTTAAGAAATATAAATTTTATTGATTTTCTAAAAGATAAGAAAATAAGAAGAGATGTTATTGATGACATAGAAAAATATATTGAAAAAGCTAATAGGTCTAAAAAAACAATATCATTTGAGCAAGAAGTAAAGGTAGTAAATAAATTTTTTAATATAGAAATTACACCAATTTATTCAGATGGTAGCTTTTTAGGAACATTGTTTTTATTAAAAGATATAACACAACATAAACAAGATATAGAAACAATAAAAAGAAATCAAGATATACTTATGGAAAGGGAACGTTTAGCATCATTAGGTCAACTTATAGGAGGAATTGCACATAATTTAAGAAGTCCAATAATGTCAATTGCAGGTGCAACTGAAGGACTAGAAGAATTAATAAAAGAGTATGATGAATCAATAGATGATCCTCTTGTAAATTCACATGATCACCATGAAATAGCAGGAGAAATGGAAAGTTGGATTCCAAAAATTAGAACATATACAGAATATATGTCAGATATTATAACAACAGTAAAAGGGCAAGCAGTAGCATTAACAAATGAACAAGATGTTGAATTTACTATTAATGAATTAGTAAAAAGAGTTAGTATATTAATGAAACATGAATTAAAAAATGCATATATAAATTTTAAAGTTTTAATGAAAATAGATGAAAATTTAACTTTAATAGGTGATGTAAATAATTTAGTTCAAGTTGTTGATAATATGATTTCAAATTCAATTCAAGCATATAATGGGGAAAGGAATAGAGACATTGAGTTAGAAATAAATAAAAATGAAGAAAATGTTATAATAACAATTAGAGATTATGCTGGAGGTCTTCCAAAAGAAGTTCAAGAAAAATTATTTAAAGAAATGGTAACAACAAAAGGAAAAAATGGAACAGGATTAGGTTTATATATGTCATACTCAAATATAAAGGCACATTTTGGAGGAGATATTACATATAAAACAGAAATTGGAAAGGGAACAGAATTTAATATAATTATTCCAATGAAAAAGTAATAATTTTTATACAATAAATAGTATAAAATTATAAAAAAATATTCTTACTATTCATACATTATGATATTATGAAAAAATGTAACTAAAATATAACTAAAAATAGACTGAGAAGATATAATTTCTCAGTCTATTTTACTCGATTTTAGAAAAATATATAAAATGATATTTGCCATATTTGCATATAAATTATATTTGTACAAAATGCTACAATCGCTAGCACTTTGAGATTTTTTCATTGCAGTAGAAAATTCAAATCGGGCAATAACAAATTATATGTGGTGTTATTTGGCTAAACATTTATCAAGTTCATCACAAATAGATTTTTTGTCCATATTTTGACCTATAAAAACAAGTTTTAACATTCTATCTCCAACTTCGCTATCCCAATCACGTTCTAAATCTGCATTTGCTTTTCTAAAAGCATTTTGCTCTTGAATAGGGAATGTAGCAATCCATTGACCTGCTTCATAAACACCATTTTGTTTACCAGCTTGTTCAAAAACATAAGACATTTCGTCATCATTATCAAACCAAACAATTCCTTTACATCTAATAATATTTCTTGGAAAATGATTTACAAAATCATGGAATTTAGATTCAACTAAAGGTTTTCTACGATAATATACAAAAGTTCCAATTCCATATTCTTCAGTTTCTCCTTCTTCTGCTTCTTCCTCAGATTTGTCTAATTCTTGAGCCCAACCAGCAGAAAGAGAAGCCTTTTCAAAATCAAATGCATGTGTATCCATTATTTCTTTAAAATCTACATCAGAATAATTTGTTTCTATAATTTTTGCACTTGGTTGTAATTTTTTTACTACAGCTTTAACTTTTTCTAATTCTTCTTTTGAAATTTCATCAACTTTGTTTAAAATTAAAGTATTACAAAACTCTATTTGTTGAATTAAAAGATTTTCAATATCTTCATCATCAATTTCTTCTTTTTCAAGTTCCTCACCACAATTAAATTCATCTCTTAATCTTAAAGCATCAACAACAGAAACAACATTGTCTAATCTACAAATTTTTGGCAAACCATATTGTTCTGTAGAATCTTGTAAAACAGTAATTGTTTGAGCTATTGGAATAGGCTCACAAATTCCACTTGCTTCTATTAATATGTAATCAAAATTACCTGATTTAACTAAATCTACAATTTGTTTCATTAAATCTACTTTTAAAGTACAGCAGATACATCCATTTTGTAAAGGTACTAAACTATCATTGGTTTCTGTAACAACTCCTCCTTTACCAATTAAAGATGCATCTATATTTACTTCTCCAATATCATTAACAATTACAGCAACTTTATATCCTTCTTGATTATTTAAAATATGATTTATAAGAGTAGTTTTTCCTGCTCCTAAATATCCTGTTAATAATGTAATTGGCACTGTTTTCATTAAAAATCATTCCTCTCTTTATTAAAATTTTATTAAAACATTAAAATTATACCACAAATTTCCAATAAAAGCTATACTTTTTTTCAATTTTGTGATATAATATTAACATAATCTTGTATTAGAAAGGAAGATTTTCAACAATGAATTCTATGTCCATGTCCGAGATTGTCCACGTATCCTATCAGGGTGCGGTGAGACAATCTAAAACAACTCTTGAGCTTTTGCAGAACTTTTATAGGAATTTGCAAAAGAATAGGCACAATGTGAGAAAGGAAGATGAAACCAGATTAGGAAGTTTTATCGAAAGTTTTTTCATTAAGGAGTGATATAATGACAGAACAATCTTTGAAGCTTCTTCATGAGGCTTATAATGAAGCCATGCGGAGAAGTACTAATGTGTTAGAGATTTGTGAAAATCTCTACACAATCGTAGACCAAGAGAAGGAATTTCCTGAGGAAGAAGCAGGTATAATTGACGCATTTCTTGATGGGTTGAGAGGATGCATTAATACCCGAAGGAAAACTTTCGAGATTACTAATGTATGTACATACATTAGTATTGTGTTGATGTATATTGTTTTGTGGCATAATGCCACAAAAAACGAAATGATTGACATTTCGTGGAACGCCCGGAGGAAAGGGCTTGAGAGCGAATTAACGAAGCTCCTTAAGAAGTCAATTGAAGAAGAGGTCTCAAGCTACATTGTAAGAGATCGCTTTGGGCTGAGAGCCATTATCTGGAATGATGATGGCGAAGAAAACAATAATGCCAAAATTTATACCATATATGAAAACATTGTTGGTATTTTGGCAGGTAAAAGCCGGAAAGCAAGGCGAGAGTTTCTTACCTGGGTCGAGGAAAATCCTAGAATAGGAGTCCTTGACAAAGGTATAATACTTTATATTCTAAAAGAAGTTCCGTTTGGTGTAGAGTCCTTAAAGGACTATGTGAAAGATAAGAAGCCAAACGGGTACCAGACATTACAATTTACTTTGTCTATTCAGATGTATTCTGAGTTGCTTCCTGGTACGCAATTGGAGGTTCAGATAAGAACCAAGAAGATGCATGAAGAGGCAGAAAAAGGAAAAGCCTCTCACGAAACATACAAGGAGGGACTTGGAAAGCTATCTGAAGTATTCAGAGTAGAGAATGAGGACTTTAGCCAACTGAATATCCCTGGTTTTACTGGCTATCAGAGAGACCAGGATGTGGATGGAGTGCATTGGTCAAAGGAGTTCTTTGACCGTAGACTTTCTAGCACTTTGGTTCCAAAGGACTAGGATATCTTAGGTCTAGAAAGATAATTTTTCCTTTCGTTCCCTGGGAAATATTTTCCCAGGGAATTTTTGCGTGTCAATGATTTTGGAAAATGGCTCAAAAGTCATTGACATAAGAAATATTTTTATAATTTAATAATTTTTTTAAAATCTCATCTTCATCATCAGAAACAATATTTCCATTTTTTCCAACAGCAAGTTCAACATCTGGTTTTGTAATAGGACCATGATAATCACTACCTTTAGTAACAAGCAAATTGAACTTCTTCGCTAAAGCCTTATATTTCTGCATTTGCTCTCGAGTTTGATTAGAATGATAACATTCAAGTCCATCCAAACCAAAAGAAATTAACTCTTTAATTTTTTCTTCTAATTCATTATCTTCTAATTTTAAAGATTGAGGATGTGCAAGTACAGCAATACCATTTGATTTCTTTATTAATTTAATAATTACTTCAGGAGTATAACGAGTTTTCTTAATTAAGCTTAGAGGAGGCTTATTAAAATAATTATCAAAAATTTCGCTTTTTGTATGTATATAATTTTTTTGCAAAAACACTTTAGCAAAATGTGGTTTACCAATAATTTTTCCACCACTTACTTTTTGCAAATCTTCTAAAGTAATTTCAAATCCCATTTTATTAAATTCTTGAAGAAAAAGGTTATTTCTATTAATTCTACCTTGTTTAATTTTATCTAGCATATTATTTAATTCTTTATTTTCAAAATCAATAAACAAACCTAAAATATGCATTTGTCCTTTATCAACATCAGCTTCTAATTCTACACCAGGTACAAATATAATATTTTTATCTTTTGAATACTCAAAAGCAGATTTTAATCCAGAAATTGTATCATGATCTGTAATTGCGATTGCAGAAAGTTTTTTACTTAAAGCTAAATCAATTAATTCCTCAGGTGTTTTTTCTCCATCAGAAGCAGTTGTATGAGAATGTAAATCAATCATAATAAAGTTTAATCCTTTCCAAAGATTATATATAGCTAATGAGAGTAATTCTTTTAGACTAATAAAATCTTTTTATAAATATTATTTTACAAATTATAGCATATTGGTGCAAAAAAGTAAATTAAAAAAATTAACACATATTAATTGCTATATTTATCATATAATGATATAATGCAAATATATTTAAAATAAAACAATTAAAAAGACAGAACAAAGAGAAGTAAAAAGCTTCTATTCAGAATTAAGCTAATCATTAAGAAACTCAATAATTTTTTTGAAAGGAATGAAAGTAAAAATGGAAGAAAAATGTGGAGTACAAAGAGTAACAGAAGAAACAAAAGAAATTTTAGAAAAGTTCCCAAAAGAAAAAGACCAATTAATAATGATATTAAACGAAGTACAAGAAAAATACGGTTACATACCAAAACAAGCACAAATGGTTATTTCAGAAGAATTATCAATTCCAATGGCAGAAATTTATGGAGTCATAACATTTTATTCAAGATTTACATTAGAACCAAAAGGAAAATACAATATATCAATATGTTTAGGAACAGCATGTTTTGTAAAAGGTTCACAATCAATATTAGATAGAGCAAAAGAAAGACTAAAAATAGAACCAGGACAGGTAACACCAGATGGTAAATTTTCATTAGATGACGTAAGATGTGTTGGAGCATGTGGTCTAGCACCAGTATTTATGGTAAATGATGAAGTATATGGAAATGCTACAGTAAAAAAATTTGATGAAATACTAGATAAATATATGAATGAATAAAAGGAGGTTTTACATGAAAACAATTGAAGAATTAGAAAAAATCAGAATAGAAAAAAGAAAAGAACTAGACTTAAGAGTAAACACTGAGTCAGACACAAGAGAAAAACACATATTAGTATGTAGAGGGACAGGATGCACATCTTCAAAATCACCAAAAATAATAGAAAATTTTAGAAGAATAATAGAAGAAAGAAATATCCAAAATGTTAGAGTCATTCAAACAGGATGTTTTGGACTATGTGCAAAAGGACCAATAGTAATAATCAGACCAGAAGAAACATTTTATGCACATGTAAAACCAGAAGATTGTGAAGAAATAATAGAAAAACATATATGTAATGGACAAAAAGTAGAAAGACTTTTATGTAAAGACATTGATGGAACAATTATAAATAAATTAGATGATTTAACTTTTTACAAAAAGCAAAAAAGAATAGCACTAAAAAACTGTGGAGTAATAGACCCAGAAAATATAGATGAATACATAGCTTTTGATGGATATAAAGCAATAGAAAAAGTATTAACAACAATGAGCTCAGATGAAGTAATAGACGTTATTTCAAAATCAGGATTAAGAGGACGTGGAGGAGCAGGATTTCCTACAGGTAAAAAATGGAGTTTTGCAAAAGCAGAAGTAAATGACCAAAAATATGTTGTATGTAATGCAGATGAGGGAGACCCAGGAGCATTTATGGATAGAAGCATATTAGAAGGAGATCCACATTGTGTATTAGAAGCAATGGCAATAGCAGGATATGCAATAGGAGCAAATCAAGGATATATTTATGTAAGAGCAGAATATCCAATAGCTGTACAAAGATTAAAAATAGCAATTAATCAAGCAAGAGAATATGGACTATTAGGAGAAAATATATTAGGAACAGGCTTCAAATTTGATGTTGATATACGTTTAGGAGCAGGAGCATTTGTTTGTGGAGAAGAAACAGCACTACTTGAGTCAATAGAAGGAAGAAGAGGTCAACCAAGAGTAAAACCACCATATCCAGCAAGTAAAGGATTATTTGGAAAACCAACTGTTATAAATAATGTAGAAACATTAGCAAATATTACTAAAATAATATTAAATGGAGCAGACTGGTTTTCTAGTATAGGAACAGAAAAATCTAAAGGAACAAAAGTATTTGCACTAGGTGGAAATGTTAATAATGTAGGACTTGTAGAAGTTCCAATGGGAACAACTTTAAGAGAAATAGTATTTGATATTGGTGGAGGAATACCTAATGGAAGACAATTTAAAGCAGCTCAAACAGGAGGACCATCAGGAGGTTGTATACCAGCAGAACATTTAGACACACCAATTGATTATGAATCTTTAGCAAGTATTGGGTCAATGATGGGGTCTGGAGGACTAATTGTAATGGATGATACAAAATGTATGGTATCACTTGCAAAATTTTACTTAGAATTTACAGTAAAAGAAAGCTGTGGTAAATGTACTCCTTGTAGAATTGGAACAAAAAGAATGTTAGAAATACTAGAAAAATTATGCTCAGGAGATGCTGAAGAATATGATATTTATAGACTAGAAAAATTAGCAACAAATATAAAAAAAGCAAGTATATGTGGATTAGGACAAAGTGCCCCAAATCCTGTTATAAGTACATTAAAATATTTTAGAGAAGAATATAGAGAACATGCATTATTAAAAGAATGTAAAGCATATGAATGTAAAGCATTAACAAAAATAGAAATAGATCCAGAATTGTGTAAATCTTGTGGATTATGTCAAAGAAATTGTCCAGTAAATGCAATTGAAGGAGAATTAAGAGAAAAAAGAACAATTAATCAAGATAAGTGTATAAAATGTGGAACATGTATAAAAAGTTGTCCATTCCACGCAATAAAATAACAAAAGATACATATTTACAAAAATAAAATATGAAAGGAAAATAAAAATATGAATGAAGAAATTGTTACACTAACAATAGATGGAGTAGAAGTAAAAACAAAAAAAGGAACAACAATTTTACAAGCAGCCAAAGAAGTAGGAATTGATATACCAACATTATGTTTCTTAAAAGACATAAATGAAGTTGGAGATTGTAGAATGTGTATTGTAGAAGTAGAAGGAAGAAAAGGTTTTGCAACTTCATGTATACAAACAGTAGAAGAAGGAATGGTTGTACATACACATACACCAAATGTATTAGAAGCAAGACATGTAATATTAGATTTAATAATATCTAATCATGCAAAAGATTGTTTAACATGTACACGTTCTGGAAATTGCGAATTGCAAAATCTAGCAGTAAAATTTAATATACAAAATGTAGAATTCCCAGGAGAAGTAACACAACATAAAATAGATGACAAATCACCTGCAATTGTAAGAGATTTTAATAAATGTATATTATGCAGAAGATGTATATCAACCTGTAAAAAAGTTCAAGACATTGGGGCAATAGATTGTATAGAAAGAGGATTTGAATCATGTATTTCTACAACATATGACCATAGTTTAAATGACGTAGATTGCACATTTTGTGGTCAATGTATAGAAAGTTGTCCAACAGGAGCTTTACATGAAAAAGAATCTATAAATGATGTATGGGCAAAATTAAAAGATCCAGATACATATGTTGTTGTTCAAACAGCACCAGCAGTAAGAGTAGCATTAGGAGAAGAATTTGGAATGCCAATTGGAACAAATGTAAAAGGAAAAATGGTAACAGCATTAAAAAGATTAGGATTTGATAAAGTTTTTGATACAAACACAGGTGCAGATTTAACAATAATGGAAGAAGCAAATGAATTTGTAGAAAGATTGCAAAATGGAGGAGTATTCCCAATGATTACATCTTGTAGTCCTGGATGGGTACGTTTTGCAGAAAAGAATTTTGGAGACCAATTAGACCATTTATCAAGTTGTAAATCTCCACATCAAATGTTTGGAGCAATTATAAAATCTTATTTTGCAGAAAAATATGGAATAGATAGAAATAAAATTTGTACAGTATCTGTAATGCCATGTATTGCCAAAAAATACGAATGCAGTAGACCAGAAATGGAAGTTGATGGTGCAAGAGATGTTGATTATGTAATAACAACAAGAGAATTATCTAGAATGATAAAACAAGCTAATATAGAATTTACTCAATTAGAAGATGGAAACTTTGATGATCCAATGGGAGAAGCAACAGGAGCTGGAGCAATATTTGGAACAACAGGTGGAGTAATGGAAGCTGCTATAAGAACAGCAGTAGATACATTAGAAAATAGAAGTATTGACAGAATTGAATATAAAGAAGTTAGAGGAGAAAAGGGAATAAAAGAAGCAACATTAAATGTAGCAGGAAAAGAAGTAAAAATTGCTGTTGCAAGTGGTCTTGCAAATGCAAGAAAAATAATGGAACAAATAAGAAAAGGAGAATCTCCATATCATTTTGTAGAAATAATGGCATGTCCTGGTGGATGTGTAATGGGAGGAGGTCAGCCAATTAAAAGTTCTACAATTAGAGCAACAGTAGATGTAAGAAAGTTAAGAGCAAGTGCTTTATATGAAATTGATGAAAAAAGTGTTATTAGAAAATCTCATGAAAGTCCAGTAATGAAACAATTATATGCAGAATTTTTAGAAAAACCAGGAAGTCATTTAGCACATAAATATCTACATACAAGTTATTCTCCAAAACCAAAATATGATATAGAATAATATCTGGTGTGTTTGGGGTGTCTGTCTGGGGTCGGATCCAAAATAAAAATGAAACCGACCCCAAATGTAAAAATCTATTTCTATTTAAAAATTTATATATTAATATTTTTTAAGTATCGACGTTCGATTGAAATGAAAAATAGAATTCATTAGATTTTCGAGTGAGGGATGTTCGCGGTACTCGAGTTTACGAGAGGGACTGAGCGAAAGAGGCTCACGAGAAAATATTATGAATTCATTTTGAATGTAATGAGTAGGAGATAACTAAAAAAATATTAATATATAAATTTTTAAATAAATAAATATTTATAATATATAAATTTTTCTATTGAATAAAAAATTAGATTTTGATAAAATATAAATAAATAATAGAAAGAGGAGTGCGAAAATAAATGTTATCACAACTGATAGTTTTAGTCATACTAATTTTATTAAATGCATATTTTGCAGCTAGTGAAATTGCATTTATATCTTTAAATGATGCTAAAATAGAAAAACAAGCAAAAGAAGGAAACAAAAAAGCAAAACAAATTGAAAAAATGTTAAAAGAACCAAGTAAATTTTTAGCAACAATTCAAATAGGAATTACACTTGCAGGATTTTTATCAAGTGCATTTGCATCAGACACATTTGCAGATATGTTAGCACCAACATTATATAATCTTATACCATATATAAGTTTAGGTGTTTGGAAAAGTATATCAATAATTTTAATTACAATAATTTTATCTTTTTTCACATTAGTATTTGGAGAATTAGTACCAAAAAGACTTGCCATGAAACATTATGAAAAAATTTCATTTGCAACAATAGGAGTAATTAGAGGAATCTCTATTATAACAGCACCTTTTGTAAAATTACTTACAACAGTAACAAATGGAATATCAAAAATTTTTGGAGTGGGAGAATCTGATGAAGAAACAGTTACAGAAGAAGAAATAAAGATGATGGTTAACCAAGGAGAAGAAAAAGGAACAATAAAAGAAGAAGAAAAAGAGTTAATAAATAATGTTTTTGAATTTAATGATATAACTGTTTCAGAAATAATGACACACAGAAAAGATATTTTTGCAGTTGATATAAATATTAGTAATGAAGAATTATTAAGAGAATTATCAAGAGAAGAATATAGATATAGTAGAATTCCAGTTTATGATGAAACAATTGATGAAGTAAAAGGTATTTTATATGTAAAAGATGTTTTAAAAAATATTAACAAAAAGAACTTTAAAGTTACAAATGTTGTTAAAGAAGCATATTTTATATCACAAAATAGACTTATAAATGAGGTATTTAAAGAATTACAAAAAAACAAAATGCAAATTGCAATTATTGTTGATGAATATGGTGGAACAGCAGGTTTAATTACAATGGAAGACATATTGGAAGAGCTTGTTGGTGATATATATGATGAATATGATAAAGTAGAAAAAGAATATGAAAAAATAGATGAAAACACATATATGTTAGCTGGAAATTTACCAATATATGATGTAAATAAATTATTAGATGCAGATATTCCAGAAGGTGATTATGATACTTTATCAGGTTATTTACAAGAAGAATTAGGTAGAATTCCAGAAGATGAGGAAAAGCCTGTTATTGAAACAGAAAAAGTAACTTATAAAATAGAAGAATATGAAGATAAAAGAATTATAAAAGTAAAAGCTTGTAAAAATAACCAACAAGAAGAAGTTCAAGAAACTGAAGAAAATAATTAGAATTATAAAAAAGAAAAATAAAATTTGAAAAGAAAGAGAACTCATAAGTTACTAGACAAAAGAATTTAATAAATAATGAATGAACCCAAATTTATTAGACAAAAAAGTTTAATAGATTTGGGCTAATTTTATGTCTAAATATTCTAATTTTATTACAACTGTGAAAAATATGATTGTTCTAATCTAATATAATAAGCATAAAATAATAAATAAAACATTATATAAATCAAGTTAAAAGTGTGTAAAACGAAAATATAGTTTGAAAGGGATAATATCATAAATATATGTACCTTTTGAACTAAGAGAGAAAGGAAAAAATTTTATGCAAATATCTTTATCAAGTAAAAAGAAACTTAGAAATTCATTATTTATAGTAGTAATAATAATGAGTTTATTGTTAACTAGATTAGGATACATCCAATTTATTTGGGGAGCAGAATTAAACCAAAAAGCAACAAGTCAGCAATCACAAAGCAGAGTAATTACAGCCAAAAGAGGAACAATATATGATTCTACAGGAAAATATGAATTAGCAGTAAGTTCTAGTGTAGAAGCAGTAACAATAAATCCTACTAATATAGAAAAAGAAAATAAAGAAAAAGTTGCAAATATTTTAAGTGAAATTTTTGAATTAGAATATGAAACAGTTTTGAAAAAAGTAAATAAAAATAGTTCAATTGAGACAATAATAAGAAAAGTAGATAAAACAAAAACAGATGAATTAAGAAAATGGATGGAAGAAACAGGAATTAAAAATGGAATAAATATAGATGAAGATACAAAAAGATATTATCCATATGGAGATTTAGCAGCTCAAGTTATAGGCTTTTGCGGAAGTGATAATCAAGGATTAGATGGAATTGAAGCTGAATATGATGAAGAACTAAAAGGTACAAATGGAAAAATAGAAAGAGAAACAAATGCAGCAGGAGAAAGCTTAGGTGGAGAAGAATATGTATCTGCAATAGATGGAAATAGCTTAATACTAACAATAGATATGACAATTCAATCAATTGTAGAAAAATATCTTGAAGAAGCATGTATAGATAATAAATGTACAGATGGAGGCAGTATAATTGCAATGGATCCTCGAAATGGAGATATACTAGCTATGGCAACATATCCTGCATATGATTTAAATACACCATTTGAACCACATACAGATGAGCAAAAAGCAGAATGGGAAACATTAGATTCTAAAGATAGAACAACAGCAATGCAACAAATGTGGAGAAATAAAGCGATTTCTGATACATATGAGCCAGGTTCAGTATTTAAAACAATAACATCCTCTGCAGCACTAGAAGAGGGAATAGTAACAAATATTGACCAAGAGGGACAATTTTGTTGTACAGGAGGAATTGAAGTTGCTGGAGTACGTATAAAATGTTGGAGATATTATAGACCACATGGTTCAGAGAGTTTAAGACAGGCATTAATGAATTCTTGCAATCCTGTATTTATAGGACTTGGACAAAAAATTGGAGTTACTAAATATTATGAGTATTTACGTAAATTTGGATTATTTAACAAAACAGGTATTGCTTTACCAGGAGAAGCAAATAGTATATTTATAAAAGAAGAAAAGGCAGGTCCTGTTGAACTTGCAACAATAAGTTTTGGTCAAAGATTTGAAATAACACCACTTCAAATGATAACAGCAGTTTCTAGCATAGCAAATAAAGGAACATATATTAAACCAAGAATAGTAAAAAGTATTATAAATAGTCAAACAGGAGAAAAAACAGATATGCCAGTAGAAACAGGAGAACAGATTATATCTAAAGAAAATGCTGAAAAAGTTTTGAGTATGATGAATAGCGTTGTTTCAGAAGGAACAGGAAAAAATGCTAAAGTAGAAGGATATGAAATAGGAGGAAAAACAGGAACCTCAGAAGATGGAGTTAATACAAACAAATATGTTACTTCATTTTGTGGTGTTGCAGAAACAGATGAACCTTATATTGTTTTGCTTATAACACTATATAATCCAACAGGTGAGGGAGGACATCAAGGAGGAGGTGTTGCAGCACCAGTTGGTGGAAAAATATTTAGTGAAGTTTTACCATACTTAGAGTCATTGAATAAATAACATACAATACAATAAAATTTTTAAATTTTTTGGTTATTGACAAATTAATTAAATTTTGATAAAAATAAAAATAATTAAATTCTTGTAAAAATAGATGTAATTTTTATAATTAAAGAAAGGAAATGTAGTAAAAAATGAAAAATTTAATCGATATAAAAGAATTAACAGTTAAAGAAATAGAAGAATTAATAAAAGTAGCTAAAGATATTATGCAAACACCTGAAAAATATTCAGAAAAGTGTAAGCATAAAAAATTAGCTACTTTATTTTTTGAACCAAGTACAAGAACAAGATTAAGTTTTGAATCTGCAATGCTGGAATTAGGAGGAAATGTAATAGGCTTTTCAGAAGCATCATCAAGTTCAACAGCAAAAGGAGAAAGTGTATCAGACACAATAAGAACAGTAGGATGTTATTGTGATATAATAGCAATGAGACATCCAAAAGAAGGTGCCCCATTAGTAGCAACAATGAAATCAACAGTACCAATTATAAATGCAGGTGATGGAGGTCATAATCATCCAACACAAACACTAACAGATTTATTAACAATATCATGTGAGAAAGGTAGATTAGAAAATTTAACAATAGGGCTATGTGGAGATTTAAAATTTGGAAGAACAATACATTCCTTAATAACAGCAATGGTAAGATATAAAAACATAAAATTTGTATTAATTTCACCAGATGAATTAAAAATTCCAGAATATATAAAAGAAGAGGTATTAGAAAAAAATAATATAGAATATATAGAAACAAATGATATAGAAGAATATATGGACAAATTAGACATTTTATATATGACAAGAGTGCAAAAAGAAAGATTTTTCAATGAAGAAGATTATATAAGATTAAAAGATTATTACATTTTAGATAAAAACAAACTAGAAAAAGCAAAACAAGATTTATGTATAATGCACCCATTACCACGTGTGAATGAAATATCAACAGAAGTAGATGATGACCCAAGAGCATGTTATTTTAAACAAGTAAGATATGGAAAATATATTAGAATGGCATTAATTTTAAAATTATTAGAAATAGAATAGCTTGACTATAACTAAGGAAAGGAAAATAAAAAATGAATATAGATAGTATAAAAAATGGAATAGTAATTGACCATATACAAGCCAAAAAAGGAATGGAAATTTATGAAGTCTTAGAATTAGAAAAATTAGATTGTTCAGTAGCCATAATAACAAATGCAAAAAGTCAAAAAATGGGTAGAAAAGATATAATAAAAATAAATAAAGATATTAAATTAGATTTAGATATATTAGGATTTATCGATCCAAACATCACAATAAATATAATCAAAAATGATGAAAGAGTAGAAAAATTTCATGTAAAATTACCAGAAAAAATAGTAAATGTAATAAAATGCAAAAATCCAAGATGTATAACATCAGTAGAACAAGGTTTAGACCAAGTATTTGTATTAACAGACAAAGATAAAAAAATATATAGATGTATGTATTGTGAAACATCAAAAGAAGAAATTGAAAATAATTAATCATAAAAAATATAAATTAGAAATAAAAATATAAAGGGTGAGTGAGTAAATGAAAAATTTAGGAATAATATATGGGGGAATTTCAACAGAACATGATGTATCTGTTATGTCTGCAAAATCAGTTATTGAAAATATAGATAAGGAAAAATACCAAATTCATGAAATATATATAAATAAATATGGAAAATGGTTTGAAGTAAAAAATGGGGAAAAAGAAGAAATCTATAATCTTTTATGGACACTTAAAGAATTAGATGTAGTATTTCCAGTCTTACATGGAAGAGGAGGAGAAGATGGAACAATACAAGGAATGTTAGAAATGCTTCAAATTCCTTATATAGGATGTGGAGTATTAGCATCATCAATAGGCATGGATAAGGCTTATACAAAAATTTTATTTGAAAAAGCAGGAATACCACAAGCAAAATATATTTATGTTAGAATAAGAGATGGTGCATATTATTTAGTAAATGAAAAATTTGAAGAAGAAGAATTAAAAATAGAAAAAATAACAGAAAAATTAGAATTTCCAATGTTTGTAAAACCATCAAATTCAGGATCTTCTGTAGGAGTTAAAAAAGCAAAAGATATAGATGAACTAAAAATGGCAATTGATTATGCAAAACAATTTGATGATAAAATTCTAATAGAACAGGGAATAGATGGCAAAGAAGTAGAATGTGCAATATTAGAAGATGGTGAAATAAAAGCATCTACAGTTGGTGAAATAAAATCTGCAGAGGAATTTTACAGTTTTGATGCAAAATATAATATTCCAGAATCAAAAACAATAATTCCAGCAGATATTGAAAAATCAAAAATAGAAGAAATTAGAAAACTTGCAATAAAAGCATTTAAATCAATAGATGGAAAAGGATTATCAAGAGTAGATTTTTTTGTTGAGAATGGTACAGGGAAAATTTATATAAATGAAATAAATACAATGCCTGGATTTACTAAAATAAGTATGTATCCAAAACTTTTTGAAAATGTAGGAATTACATATAAAGAATTACTTGAAAAATTAATTGAAAGTGCTTTTTTTAAGTAATAAAAATCAAGACGCGACATGTGAAAATAAATAACATATCACGTCTTTTTTATTATCTTTCTTCATCTAATGCAGGTTGAGTGTTTTTTGGGCTTGATTTTTCTTGAGTTTCTGGTTGAGTAGAGTTATTATCAAAATTAGGCACAAAATCGTTTAAAGATATTTTATAATATTTGTCAAAAGGTAAACTTCTTTTATAATCATCAACTATTGATTGTTGTAACTCAGGAATTAAATTTTCTAATCCTAATTTTTTTAAGTCTGGGATAACTTCTTCTTCCAATAATCCTGGAACAATATTAGAACTATATTTTTTGTCATGAATAAATTTAACTAAACTTGAAACAAGATTATCTTTTAAATTATATTTCCATACCATATTATCTATGTTTCTATATTCATCTTCATGCATTCTAAGTACACCTTTTTCTACACTAGTTAATGATAAATCTATTGGTTTTACAGGCTTGAAAAAAGATTTTATTTTTGCAAAGACTCTTTGGGCAGGAGTAATATTTGTTAATGCTTGTACCTGTACTTCTTTTTTCTTTGCTATATTTTTCATTGTATAACCATAATCACCCAATTTGGTATTTGCCTGATTTAATTTTTCTAATAAATCATCTATTATTGCATCTCCAATAAAAGATGAATTAACCATATCATATTCTTCTTGTTTTGAAGAGAACATTGAAATTCCAGCACTTTTGAATTCTTGAGATAATTCAACTATTTTGTTATTTACTGTAATACTTATTCTAGGAATGTCAAATTCTGATAATCCTAATTTTTTTGAATTTTCTATCATTAAATCTATAATTTCTTTTTCTTTAGAACGAATTTTATACATAGCTTCGAAAATTTCATCTCTATATTTTGTTTCAAATTCTTCTACTCTTTTATCTTCTATCATAAAAGTTCTCCTACTTTTGTATTTTTTTATAATTATAGCAAACTTTTTTAAAATTTAAAAGATGTAATAAAAAAAATTGTGAAATTAACATAAATGTAGTATAATAATTTATATAAATACATAAAATGTAATAAAAATTCACAAATGTTAAAAAAATTAAACAAAAAATATTGATTTTTTGTATTAACTCTAGTATAATATCTTTAGAAATGAGAGAGAAAAATTATTAAAATAGGGGCCTAATTAAAGTTTAATAAACAGTTATGAGGGTAATACTCATTTCTAAGATGAATAATTTTAACCATTTCTCATAAGAAGTGATACAAAAAAGACTAGAGCGGCAACTCTAGTCTTTTTCTATATGTATTAATTGAAAAAATCTTTAAAGATTTTATAAAGCAATGTTAACACATAGACTTTGATGATTAACTTTAACCACTTTCCCATACTTTCACCTCCCTAAGGAAAATGTGGAAGTGCACAAATGTATTATATAATGAGTTAAAATAATAATCAATGAAAATAAAAAAAATACCCTGTTTCAGGGTATTTTTCTATGGTTGGGCTGGCTAGATTCGAACTAGCGCATGTTAGAGTCAAAGTCTAATGCCTTACCGCTTGGCTACAGCCCAGTATAAACTAAAACAATGTCCCATGTAAATGTATTTATATGGGGTGGAAGATGGGACTCGAACCCACGGTCTCCAGTGCCACAAACTGGCGCGTTAACCAACTACGCTACATCCACCATTATTTATTCCATTTGTGAACACATTAAATATTTTAGTATTTTTTTTTGGATTTGTCAAGATATTTTTGCTATTTTGTTTGATTTTTTATAAAAAATTTGTTAATATATAATGTAATATAGGAAAGCGGAGGAGGTTAGACATTTGTCTAACAAGAAAAATTATGGCGAAAGTTTTAATAATAGGTGGAGGCCCTGCAGGGATGATGGCAGCAATAACTGCTGCAGAATTTGGAAATGATGTAACAATAATTGAGAAAAATTCATCTTTTGGAAAAAAACTATTAATTACAGGAAAAGGAAGATGTAATATTACAAGTTCATTATATATGAGTGAATTTATAAAAAATACACCTGGAAATGGTCAATTTCTATATAGTGCATTTCAAAACTATACTAACACAGACATAATAGAATTTCTAAAAAGACAAGGGCTTGAAGTAAAAGAAGAAAGAGGAAACAGAATATTTCCTGTTACAGATAAATCAATAGATGTATTAAAATGTTTTGAAAATAGAATAAATGAATTAAAAATAAAAAAACTATTAAATACAAGAGTAGAAAAAATCTTAATTCAAAATAATTGTGTAATTAGTGTAAGAACAAATAATGAAATGATAAAAACCAATAAAGTAATTTTAGCAACAGGTGGAAGAAGTTATCCATTAACAGGTTCAACAGGAGACGGATATATTATTGCCGAAAACTTAGGACATAAAATTACTCCAATAAAACCATCTTTAGTACCTTTAGTTGTTCATGAAAAAGAAGAATGTAAAAAATTACAAGGGTTAAGCCTACGAAATGTAAAAATTAAAATAACAGATTTAGTAAAGTCAAAAATAATATATGATGATTTTGGTGAAATGATATTTACACATTTTGGTATATCAGGACCTATAATTTTAAGTGGTTCAGCACATTTAGTAAGATATAAAGATATTGGAAGTCTTTTAAAAGACGGAAAAATAAAATTACAAATAGACTTAAAACCAGCACTATCAGAAAGTCAATTAGATGATAGAATCTTACGAGATTTTAAAGAATTTAAAAATAAACAATTTAAACATTCATTAGATAAATTACTACCTCAAAAAATAATTCCTGTAATAATTGAAAAATCAGGAATAGATGGAGAAAAAAGAGTTAATGAAATAACAAAAGAAGAAAGAAAAAAATTAATAAGTGTATTAAAAGATTTTGAGCTTATAATAAAAGATTTTAGACCAGTTGAAGAAGCAATTATAACAAGTGGAGGAATAGATACAAAAGAAATAAACCCCAAAACAATGGAATCTAAAATAATAAAAGGATTATATTTTGCAGGAGAAATTATTGATGTAGATTCTTATACAGGAGGATTTAATTTACAAATTGCATATTCAACAGGCTATACAGCAGGAATGCATGTAGGAGATAAACAATAGTATAAACAAGTAATAATTACTAGGAAGGAAAGAGTTGTTTTGATGGAAGATTTTTATACAATATTAAAAGAAGAACAGTCAGAAATTGTTGAGAAAAAATCTAAATTTATTGCAAACATTTATCCTGTTATAAATATAGAAGATGCTCAGAAAAAGATAAAAGAAGTAAATAAAAAATATTATGATGCAAAACATCATTGTATTGCATATAGAGTTTTAGAAGATGGAAAAATTATAGATAGATTTAGTGATGATGGAGAACCATCTGGAACAGCAGGAGCTCCTATGTTAAATTTATTACAAGCTAATAAATTATGTAATGTATTAGTTGTTGTTACTAGGTATTTTGGAGGAATACTTTTAGGAACAGGAGGTTTAGTTAGAGCATATTCAGAAGCTACAAATCAAGCAATTCGAAAATGTGATATTATATGTAAAACAGATGGATATGAAATTGATTTAATTACAGAATATTCTAATTTAGACATATTTAAATACTTTTGTAAAAATAATAATATAAAAATTTTAAATATAGAATATTCTGAAAAAATAAATATAAAAATTGAAATTGAAAGTAATAAAAAAGAAATATTAATACAAGAAATAGAAAATAAAGTCCTAAGTGGCATAGTAATTGTCGAAATAAAAAGAAAAATGATAAATAAAGTCGAAAACAAATAAAATAAAAAGGAAAAAATTACCAAAATATATTGAAATGTCCTCTTTAATGTATTATAATCAAAAATGTAAAAAATTTACAATTTTGAAAAATTAGGAGGAAAAAAATGAAAGAAAAAATCACAGTTTTAATTGCAGATGATAATCAAGAATTTAGTACAACATTAGCAACATACTTAAAAAACCAAGATGATATGGTAGTAGTAGGAAGAGCCAAAGATGGTAATGAAGCATTAGATATGGTTTCAAGTTTAATGCCAGATATTATTTTATTAGATGTTATAATGCCACATTTAGATGGAATAGGTGTATTAGAACAAATTAACATGATAAAAATGAACAAAAAACCAATTTGTATAATGTTGTCAGCAGTTGGACAAGACAAAATAACAAGAAGAGCAATAGAACTTGGAGCAGAATATTATGTAGTAAAACCATTTGACATAGATTTATTAATAACAAGAATTAGAGAATTAAAAAATTACAAGCCATCACAAACAAATAATTTTATTGCAAGAGAAAAAGAAATTGGAATACAAAAACCACAATACATAGATATATCTAATATGTCTGCTAATAAAGAAGATAATTTAGAAGCATTAGTAACAAATGTAATACATGAAGTTGGAGTACCAGCACATATTAAAGGATATCAATATTTAAGAGAAGCAATAATTATGGTTGTAAATGATATTGATGTTATAAACCAAATAACTAAATGTTTGTATCCACAGATAGCAAGAAAATTTCATACAACACCAAGTCGTGTAGAAAGAGCAATTCGTCATGCAATAGAAGTTGCATGGGGAAGAGGACAACAAGATGTAGTTGAAAATATTTTTGGATATACTGTTTCTGCAAGTAAAGGAAAGCCAACAAATTCAGAATTTATAGCAATGATTAGTGATAAACTTCGTTTAGAATTAAAAAGTGCATAAAATTAATAAGTCAAAAAAATCTAAGAATTACTGGTTAATATCAGAAAGTCTTGGATTTTTTTATACAATAGTAAAGAATAACTTTCATATTGTATAAAATTTGTTGTTTTAAAGTTACTGGATAATGGTCTTTTAAATTGTTTTGGTAAAAACGATGCTATTATAATATTTTAAAGTTCTCCTGTTCATTCCATTCAAAAAGAATTCATAAGGCTTTTTCATGAGCCTCTTTCACTCCGACCCTCTCGTAAACTCGAGTACCGTGAACATTCCTCATGCAAAAGCCAAATGAATTCTAATTTTCATTTCAATCAAGCGTCGAAGCTTTAAAATATTATAATAGCATCGTTTCTTTATTATATATTATTTAAGACCATTATCTAGTAACGTTTTAAAATAATCAACACAAAAATTGATTTTGGTAGAAAAACATGGTAAAATATTAATATATTTACTAAAAATAAAAGATACAATATAGTAAAAAATATTAATCTATATAAAAAGGAAGAATGAAAATGGAAAAATTGAAAAAATATTTAAAAGAATTAGGATATACAGAAAATGATATAAATAAAATGGAAAAAGTTTTTCCTAAATTACTTAGCTCTAGTATAGAAAACATAGAACAAAAAATAGAAAATTTTGAAAAATTAGGCTATAGTAAAAAAGATGTAGTAAAAATGGGGAAAAGTATACCATCAATATTTGGATATAGTATAGAAAATATAAAACAAAAAATAGAAGATATGAAAGCTTTGGGGTATAAACAAGAAGAATTCATAAAAATGACAAAAGAATCTCCTGCACTATATAGCTATAGTATAGAAAATATAAAACAAAAAATAAAAAACTTAACAGAATTGGGGTATGCTAAAGAAGAAATATTAAAAATGACTAAAACAATACCATCTATATTTGACTATAGTATAGAGACTCTTAGACAAAAAATAGAAGATTTAGAACAATTAGGATATACTCCAGAAGAAGTAATAAAAATAACCAAAAACTCTCCAGTAATATTTACCTATAATATTGAAAACATGAACAAAAAAATAGAAGATATAGAGAACTTAGGATATAGCAGGGAAGAGGTTATAAAAATGACATTAGATTTCCCTGGAATATATGATTTTAGTGCAGAAAATTTAAAACAAAAAATAGAATTTTACGATTCTATAAAATTACATTCATTAGCAACAAAAAGCCCAAAAGATTTAATGCAAAGCACATCTTTAAGTTATGCAAGATATATGTTTTATAAAGATAATGGAATAAGTATTGATGAAACTAACTATAAAAAATTATTTGCAAGCCAAAAAAGTTTTGAAAAACAATATGGAATAAAAAAAGAAGAGTTACTTGCAAAATATGATTATAAAGAATATATGGAAAGTTTAAAAATGGAAAAAGATGTTCAACAATTAGGAAAAGAAACAATGGAAGAGCAAAAAGATACACAATTTTTAGATACTATTGAAGCACAACAGGCAGAGCAACAAAGAAAAATAGAAAACAAAACACAAGAAAAAAATTAAATAGGAGATAGTGAATATGGTAGATGAAAAATACTCTATAGCATATAGCGAAGTTTTAGAAATACTAAAGCATATTTCACAAGAAGATTATGAAAAAATACCAAAATCAAAAATAGAATTATATAAAGAAAATGCAAATAAAAATTATGTATTTAACTATAATCCAACAAAAACACTAAATGAGCAGAACGTATCAAAAATAGCAAAAGGAATAATTGCAATTTTGTTTAGAGATTATTGGGCAACACCCGAACAAAGAGAAAAAATAATCAAAAAACAAAATAATGATAGAATACAAATTGAAAAGGAAAAAACAAAAAAATATAATCCAGATGTATTTAAGGCAAATAAGAATAAAGAAGAAGCAAAAACATATGATATAGATGCATTTAATGCAAATAAGAATAATGAAGAATCAAAAACAAAAGCTTTAGTAAATGTAGAAAAAAGCAAATGGTATGAAAAATTTTTTGCTTTTATAAAAAATATATTTGGAAAAAAATATTAAACATTTATATATGACAAAAAATATGTTTATAAAAAATATTAAAATAATTGGAGAAAATAAGGTTGAAAAATATCCTTTCCAATAAAATTTGTGCCTTAGGAAGGAATGAGATTAATAATGGAAGAATTGAAAAAATATTTAAAAAAATTAGGATATGATGAAATAGTTGATAATATATTTTCATAACTATATGTATCTAAGAAAGGAAAAAATTAAAATGGAAGAAATATTAAGAAAAATTGGAATAAGTGATAATACAATAGAACAAATGGAGGAAATTTGTCCTAATATTAAAGAACTAGAAGAAAAAGAAATATTAGAAAAAATAGAAATATTAAAAAATATAAAATGTGATGAAATTCAAATAAGAAATATAATAAGTAGCAATGCACAATATTTAGATAGAAGTAGTACTGACATAGAAAAATTAATAAAAAAATTAGAAGAATTTGGTTTTAACACATTAAACATTTTATTTGATGGAAATCCTTATATATTAAATTTAGATGATTACGAAATAGAAAACTACATAAAAAATAGAGAAAATAAAGGAGAACTATTAGAAGATATAGTAGATGATATGAACTCAAATCCATATATATTTCAAGAAATTTAAATAGAGAAATACAGACACGCCTATAATTTTGGATTAAGTTGATTTTTTTTATTTTTTATAGTATATTATTAATATAAAATAAAAAAGGAAAATAAACAAATGAAAGAAAATAGAATATTAATGCAATACTTTGAATGGTATTTAAAGCCTGAATGCAAATTATGGAACAAAGTTGCAATAAATGCAAAATATTTATCTGCGATAGGAATAACAGACATATGGCTTCCACCAGCATATAAAGGAGCAGGAGGAAAATTTGATGTAGGCTATTCTGCATATGATTTATACGATTTAGGAGAATTCTATCAAAAAGGAACAACAGAAACAAAATATGGTTCAAGAGATGAATATTTAAATGCAATAAAAGTATTACATGAAAATGATATAAGAGTATATGCTGATATAGTATTAAATCATAAAATAGGAGCAGATGAATCAGAAACAGTATATGCTAGTGAAGAACAACAGACAAATAGAAATGTAGACACATCATTACCAAAGAAAATTACAGCATGGACTGTATATAATTTTAAAGGAAGAAACAATAAATATTCTGATTTTAAGTGGAATTATAGCCACTTTAATGGAACAGATTGGGACGAAAGTGGAAGAAAAAATGGAATATTTAGATTTAGTGGAAAACATTGGGATCAAAATGTAGATAAAGAAAATGGTAATTTTGATTATTTAATGGGAGCAGACATAGATTTTAACAACCCAGTTGTTGTAGAAGAAATAAACAAATGGGGAAAATGGTACTTAGAAACTACAAATGTTGATGCATTTAGACTAGATGCAGTAAAACATATAAAATCCGGATTTATGGCAGATTTTGTACATAATATGAGAAAAATAAAACCAATAGACTGTGTTGGAGAATATTGGAATAGGAATTTAAAAATAATAGAGAACTATATAACCAAGACTAATTCAAGTATTCCGCTTTTTGATGTACCACTACACTATAATTTATATGAAGCTTCAAGTAGTAATGGAAATTATGATATGGCAAAAATATTTGACAATACACTTGTAAAAGATATGCCATATCTTGCAGTAACATTTGTAGATAATCATGATACAGAGCCAGGACAAGCCTTATTTTCTTGGGTTCAAGAATGGTTTAAACCACTTGCATATTCACTAATATTACTTAGAAAAGATGGATTACCATGTGTGTTTTATGGAGACTTTTATGGAGTTCCTGCACATAATATAAAGCCAATGGGAGAAAAACTAGAAAAAATAATAAAAGCCAGAAAATATTTTGCATATGGAGACCAAATAGACTATTTTAACCATCATGATGTTATTGCATGGGTAAGAACAGGTGATAATGAACATATAGATTCAGGAATGGTAGTAATATTAAGTGATGGACCAGGAGGTTCAAAATTAATGAATGTAGGAAAAAGACTTGCAAATACGGTATTTTACGACTATACAGGAAATGTTCAAGAAACAGTATATGTAGACCAGGATGGAAACGGGATATTTTATTGTAATGGCGGAAGTGTATCTATTTGGGTAAAAAAAGAAAACATATACAGCTAGAACACTTGAAAAATTCAAGAAATTGTATTATAATAATTGGCGAAAACAGTGCAATTACTGTGGACGGAGATTTTGACAACTAAAAATGTCAATAATAATAGAAATTTGATAAAAAATAAAAGGTTATAGTTTAAAACCAAAAAACTAAATATAAAAAGCAAGGAATGTTGAAAATGGATTATAAAGATTTAGCAGAATTAATCTTTCCAAATGCGAAAGATATATCATATTATGAAGAAAAATATCCTGAAAGAAATTTACCAGAAGGAGCAATTGTTACAAGATTTGCACCAAGCCCTACAGGATTTGTACATATTGGTGGATTATATCAAGCATTAGTTGCAATAGAATGTGCCAAAAGAACAAAAGGAGTATTTTTCTTAAGAGTTGAAGATACAGACCAAAAAAGAGAAGTAGAAAATGGTGTAACTGGAATTGTAAATTCACTAATAGATTTTGATATGGAACCAGATGAGGGAATGATATCAGATACAGAAGAAAAAGGAGAATATGGACCATATAAACAATCATTAAGAAAAGAAATATATCAAGCTTATGCAAAATACTTAATATCACAAGGAAAAGCATATCCTTGTTTCTGTACACCAGAAGATGGGGAAGAAATTAGAAAAAAACAAGAAGAAGCAAAAATAAGACCAGGATATTATGGAGTATGGGCAAAATGCAGAAATTTATCTGTAGAAGAAGCAATACAAAAAATAAAAAATGGGGAACAATATATAATAAGATTTAAATCTCCAGGAAGAGAAGACAGAAAAATAAAACATAAAGACATAATAAAAGGAAATGTAGACTTCCCAGAAAATGACTTAGACATAGTAATAATAAAAGCAGATGGATTACCAACATATCATTTTGCACATGCAGTTGATGACCACTTAATGCATACAACACATGTAATTAGAAGTGATGAATGGCTTTCATCAGTACCATTACATTTACAACTATTCCAAGAATTAGGATTTAAAGCGCCCAAATATGCACATATTTCACCAATCATGAAAAATGACAATGGAGGAAAACGTAAATTAAGTAAAAGAAAAGATCCAGAAGCAGCAGTAGAATATTACAAAAAAGAAGGAATACCACCATTAGCAGTTAAAGAATATCTATTAAATATAGCAAACTCTACATTTGAGAATTGGAGAAGAGCAAATCCAGATAAATCAATTGACGAATTTGACTTCCAATTAAATAAAATGAGTGTAAGTGGAGCACTATTTGATATGGTTAAACTTTTAGATATAGGAAAAACAGTAATATCAAAAATGACAGCAGAAGAAGTATATGAAAAATCTTTAAAATGGGCAGAAGAATATGATGCAAAATTAGCAGAAATATTAAAAAATAAAGAATATGCATTAAAAGTATTTGGAATAGAAAGAGGAAACAAGAAACCTAGAAAAGATATTTCAAAATGGTCTGATGTAATGTATAATATTGAATATATGTATGACGAAATATTTTATGGAAAAGAGCAAGAATATCCATATCAACCTGCGATTTCAAATAAAGAAGAAATAAAAGATATTTTAAATTCATATATTGAAAAATATTATAATGAAGAAGATGATAAGCAAACTTGGTTTGATAGAATTAAAGCATTAGCAGTAGAAAAAGGTTATGCTGGTGAAGTAAAAGAATTTAAGGCAAATCCAGGAAAATATAAAGCACATGTAGGAGATGTAAGTACAGTATTAAGAGTTGCTTTAACATCTAGAACAAATACACCAGATATGTATGAAATTATGAAAGTTCTTGGAAAAGATAGAATACAAAAACGTTTTGAAAAAGCTATAGAATGTTTAAAATAGTAATATTAAAAAATATAAATACAGTAATGATAAAAATATATTTAAATGTTTTTTAATAAGTTAAAATAAATTACTTTTATTACTATTAGTGCGTGATGGGAAGGAATGAAATTTAATATGGAATATAATGTTGGAGATATTGTAAGAACTAAAAAACCACATCCTTGTGGAAGTAAATTGTGGGAAATTACAAGAGTTGGTGTTGACTTTAAATTAAAATGCCAAGGCTGTGGACATATTGTAGTTTTGGAAAGACCCAAAGCACTAAAAGCAATAACAAAAATAGAGAAAAAAGCTGATATTTGAGAATATCAGCTTTTTTATAGAATAGGAAAAATTGCTTTTTCCTATTCTATAAAAGAGCTTTACTTAAATAGATAAATGTAAATGTTTCTCAATCATTTTCCATACATCATCAGAATAAATTTTATTTTCAGAAGAAAATGGTAATGTAGGAATATCTCCAATAGGATTAAGTTGTTTCTGAATATTTTTAGAAGTTTCTACAACTTTTGTTTTGGCAATTTTATCTGCTTTATTTGTTAAAATTATAAAAGGAATACCACTTCTAACAATATAATCATACATCAAAAAATCATTAGAAGTAGGATTATGTCTAATATCAACTAAAAAGATAATTAAACAAATTTCTTTTCTATGTGATAAATAATATTCAATAAAATTACCAACTTTTACTTGTTCCTGTTTAGACATTTTACTAAAGCCATATCCAGGTAAATCTACAAAATAGAATAAATCATCAATATTATAAAAATTAATTTGACGAGTTTTTCCAGGTTCGCTACTAGTATGAGCTAATTTTTTTCTATTAATCATTGTATTTATGAAACTTGATTTTCCTACATTAGATTTTCCAACTAATACAATTTCAGGCAAACCATTTTTAGGATATTGACTTTCTTTAACTGCAGATATTTCAAATTTTGGATTTTTAACTATCATTTTTCCCCCCTATTTAACAGGAATTAATTTTTCTTTACCACCCATATAAGGTTGTAAAACTTTAGGAACATTAATACTTCCATCTTCATTATAATTACATTCAAGTAAAGCAATTAAAGCTCTTGGAGTAGCTAAAACTGTGTTATTTAAAGTATGGACAAATTTATTACCTTCTTTTGTTTTATATCTAATTCCTAAACGTCTAGCTTGTGCATCACCTAAAGTAGAACAAGAACATACTTCAAAATATTTTTGCTGACGAGGACTCCAAGCTTCAATATCACATGATTTAACTTTTAAATCTGCCATATCACCACTACAACAATCAAGTTGTCTAACAGGAATATTTAAGTTTCTAAATAAATCAACAGATAATTTCCACATTTTATTATACCAATCCATTGATTCTTCTGGCTTACAAAGAACTATCATTTCTTGTTTTTCAAATTGATGAACTCTATATAAACCTCTTTCTTCTAGACCATGAGAACCAATCTCTTTTCTAAAACATGGAGAATAAGAAGTTAAAGTTAATGGTAATTGAGATTCATCAACAATTTGATCAATAAACCTACCAATCATACTATGTTCTGATGTTCCAATTAAATATAAATCTTCACCTTCAATTTTATACATCATAGCTTCCATTTCATCAAAAGACATAACACCTGTTACAACATTACTTCTAATCATAAAAGGTGGAATACAATAAGTAAAGCCATTATCAATCATATAATCACGTGCATATGCAAGCATAGCTTCATGTAAACGAGCAATATCACCAATTAAATAATAAAAACCAACACCACTAGTACGTCCGGCACTTTCTTTATCTAAACCATTAAATCTATCAATAATATCTGCATGATATGGAATTTCATATTTTGGTACAAAAGGCTCTCCAAATTTTTGAACTTCAACATTTTCGCTATCATCTTTTCCAATAGGAACAGAGCTATCTATTATATTTGGAATTTTTAACATTCTTGACTTTATTTCTTCAGAATATTGTTCTTCTAGTTCTTCATTTTCTTGAATTGCAGAATTTATTTTTTGAACTTCTTGACGAAGTTTTTCTGCTTCTGCTTTTTGGTTTGACTTCATAAGCTTTCCAATTTCTTCACTTAATTTTTTTCTCTCAGAACGAAGATTGTCTCCATTTAATTTTGCTTCTCTATTTTTTCTATCAAGCTCTAAAACTTCATCAACTAAAATAAGTTTATGATCTTGAAACTTTTTCTTAATATTTTCTTTTACCAAATCTGGATTTTCTCTAATTAATTTTATATCTATCATTTATTATACATTTCCTTTCAGTTAAAATTTTTTCTTATTATATAATAAAATTATGGAAAATTCAATAAAAATTACATAATTTGTGCATAATAGGAAAAAAGTAAAATAATTATAAAGTAAGTTATATTTGTTTAGCAAAAAATAGTTTATAAAATTTAATTAGATTTAGATTATTTGTAAAAACAAATCTGAATATATAAATAACTATTAAAATATTGCTAATAGGGAGGAGATTTTTAATATGCAAGAAGAGTATTTGTTATCAAAAATGCTAAAAGGAAAGAGTGAAAAGGAAAGAGAAAGAGAGCTAATGCAAAATATTATTGAAACTAAAGAAAAGCTAAAAATTGCAAGAAGTAATTTTGAATATGCAGAAGATAACATGATAGATTATTATATTTATCAAATAAAAGCTAATCAATCTAAATTAGATTACTTAATTAAAATTGCAAAACAAAAAGGAATTGTATTATCTAGAGATAATGAAGTAAAATTACGTCTATTTTATAGAAGAGAAATGGCTGTTTAATAAAATGTAAGTTAAATTTTTAATATGAAAACTTGTAATAAAATGTATATTTGTCCAATGAAAAACATAAATATTTAATAAAGAATATAAATTAGAAGATGGAGGAAAGACATTGAATACACTTATATTCATATCATGTATATGCTTTTTATTTATCATTGGACGAATTTTTATTGTTCCTTTAAAGTGGATTCTAAAATTGGTTTTTAATTCTATTTTAGGAGGAATTTTAATTTATATAATTAATATTATTGGAGCAAATTGGGGATTTCATATAGGGTTAAATTTTTTTACTTCAATTTTAGTGCGGACTATTGGGGGTTCCTGGAAGTGTGCTATTAATAGTGATAAAATTATTGATAACATAATTTGAGTCATGTAATGTAAAATTATACACTAAAATATTATTTGTAGTTGCAAAATGTAAAAAATGTAATTTGAATAAAAATTTATAAAATAAACTTGTTATTTATTAAAAATTATAGTATATTATAATTATGCTAAAATATTAAAGGTTAAAGCTTATTAAACATATTTAAAATAGAAATATTATTAATATTTTAATAGTTTTGCGGGTATAGTTTAATGGTAGAATCCCATGCTTCCGACCTGGTGGTGAGGGTTCGATTCCCTCTACCCGCTCCATAATGCGTTTTCGTCGAACCATTTAAAAGTATTGGAACAAGTGAGTTTTAAGAAAACAAAAAAAGTGAATATCATTGTTTTAGAGATGTTTGGGAATATGGTGCTGAAGAACCCGAAACTCAAACAATTAGTTTTCTTACCAAAGAGGAAGCTTCTAAAATCAAAGATTTTACACTGTACGTCTATAAGTATGCTAGTTCAGGAAATGGCAGGGACAAATATCAAATCGAAAGATATGATATAACTCTTGATAAGAGATTCAAGTTTCAGTTACCTGACGGAAATGATTATCGATTGATTGAGCATACGGAATTGTTCAAGTAATTAAAAATGAGTGGGTTGCAAATATAGAATGCAATCCACTTGTTTTTTCAATTATAAATAATTTTAATATAGAAAAAGTATTCTCATATTTATTACTTTAAATATTTAATATCAGTATCATTTAAAATTTGCATTTGTGATATAGCTATTTTATTTAATTTTTCAAGTCTTTCAGATTGTTTTAATCCTTCATTTATAAAAACAGAATTTAAATTTTCTAAATTTGCTAAACATATTAATTCATTCATTGTTGCATAATCTCTTATATTTCCATCTAAATTAGGATTTTTAGTACGCCATTCTTTTGCTGTCATACCAAATAAAGCCATATTTAATACATCTGCTTCTTCTGCATAAACAAAGTTTATTTGATTTTTAGTTAATTCTTTAGGTACTAAATTATTTTTAATAGCATCAGTATGTATTCTATAGTTAATTTTAGAAAGTTCTCTTTTGGCATTCCAACCTATTTGCTTTTGTTCTTCTGCTTTTAATCTTTCAAATTCTTTTATCAATAATAGTTTGAATTTTGGACTAATCCACATTCCAAATTCAAAAGCAATATCTTTATGAGCATAAGTTCCTCCATATCTTCCTGCTTTTGATATTATTCCAATCGCATTTGTTTTTTCTGTCCATTCTTTAACACTAATTTTATAACTATTTAAACCTGCTTGACTTTTAATTATGGCGAATTCGCCATAATTAAAATTAGGATTATGAATTTCTTCCCAAATGCCTAAAAATTCAATGGTGTTTCTGTTCCTTAGCCAATCTGAAACAAAGAAATCTCCATCTTTTGATTTTAACATATCAGTAATTGATATATAATCTTCATCATTAATTTGTATATAGTTTATTTTTTGATTTAAAACGCTTAATTCTGGCATATCTTGACCTCCTCTTTGAAATAATATAACAATTAATTTTTATTATTATATCAAACATAAGTTTTGCAATCAATACTATTTGAAAATTTTGTAAAAATATTCTATAATATTGTAAAAATATGACAAAAGGAGAACGTAAATGTATATAGATGATTTGTATGATAAATCAATAAAGAAAATGAAAAATATAGCTAAATTAAAAAAGATGGATTTACATATTCATTCCCCTGCATCTAAAGATTATATTTGTTCAAAAAAAGATATAGATGTTATGAAAGAATATGAAAAGTTTATAAATAAATTTATAGATTCGGATTTAGATGTTATCGCAATAACTGATCATAATACCATAGAGGGATATAAACAAATAAAAGATATTATCAATAAAAATGTTGAATTGAGAGGCAAATTAAATGGAAAATATATAATGCCAGGAATTGAAGTTACATGTTTTGCAAGACATTTTTTAATTTATTTTTCAGAAGGAACTAAAATTTCAGTGATAGAAGAATTTATAAAAAGATGTGGAATAGATAATGAAAAAGATAATGATAAAGCAAGTGCTGATAGAGTAACACCATTAACATTATGCGAAATTGCAAATGAATATAATGCTTTTGTATGCTTACCACACGCAGATGGAGATAAAGGATTTCTCAAAGACTATATAAAAACCTCTAAAAAAGATGAAGAATTTATAATTAATGGAGGAATTGTTGAAAAAATACTTAAATCTCCAAATATGCTAGGAGTTTGCATTAGTAATGAAAGCAATAGAAATGAATTGAGTAAATTAATAAAAAACTTTAATAAAGATTTAAAAATTTTTAAAGCATCAGACAGCCATAGTATTTTGAATATAGAAAATTATAAAGGCTCAGGAAAACCAATGGGAACGCAATTTTTTTATGCTAATTTAGGTGAATTAAGTTTTAGAACGATAAAATCTTTTTTTAAAAATCCTAATACTCAGATATTTGAGAGTATTCCTATTAAGAAAAATCCTTATATAATATCTACTTGCATAAAAGGAAGCTTTGTAAAAAATAAAAGTAAAGATTCCGAATGGGAAATAATACCTTTTTCACGAGAATTAAATTGTTTTATTGGAGCTAGAGGAACTGGAAAATCAACTATTATAGATATAATAAAGTATGCTTTTAATTTTTATGATACGGAAACATATTATAATTCAAATAATGATGATTATTTAATATATAATGTTGATGAAGTTGAAGAATATGATGAAATTGAGGAAAAAGAAAATATTATAAGTAGATTTGATGAAATTGTCTTATTTGTTAATAAAGATGATGAAATTTATGCTATAACTGTTGCTCCAAAAGGAATAAATAGTCCAAATGTTACAATCTATACTTATAAAAATAAGTTTAAAAAACAAATAAATTCCGTTAGGCTAGATACTACAAATATGGATAAAATTATATCATTTCTCAGTGATATAAAGCCAATAATATATCAACAGAAGAATATATTGGAAATTGGAAATAACAAGATGAAAGTTACTAAAACTATTTATTCGATTATAGAACGAATCATAGGAAGAGAATATCAAGAATTATGTTTAGAAAAAAAGATATTACAAGATGAAGTTAATGAACTTTGCAAAAAAATAGAAATTGAAAGAAATAGAGATGAAAATGCAGAAAATAATTCGAGAGCATTAATATCAAAATATAATAAATTATTTGATGTTTCTGAAAAGATAAATACTTATAATATTGAAACTCTTGATAAAATGAATAAAATTTTAAATGATAAATTAATACTAACTTATGAAATTGATTTACCAAGAAGATATAAAGAGAATATTATTGATGAAATAGTAAAAAATAATAAATATAAAAGCAATTTTAGTGGATATGAAAAAGAACTTGAATTAAGAAAAAGTTTAAAATTTCTATTTTCTAAAATATCAAATACACATGATTTATTATATTTATTATTTACAAATCAATATATGGAAATATCTAAAAAAACAGGATTAGATGAAGGGTTATCAAAGGGAGCCTGCGAATATACATATAAATATTTTCAGTCTAATTACGTTTCTAATATACCACAAGTAATTATTGATTTTAAACTAAATGTTAACTATGGTATGAGTAAAAAGAAAATATATAGAGAAAGAATGAATTTATCTTTTGGACAAAAAGCTGTTGGAATATTATTGATTTTACTTTATGGCACGACTATCTCTGATAATAATCAATTATTAATTTTAGACCAACCAGAAGATGATTTAGATAATGCATATGTATATCACACATTAGTAAAAGAATTGGATAGAGTTAAAGAAAAAAGACAATTAATCGTTGCTACTCATAGTCCAAATATAGCAGTTGCAGGTAATTCAGAAAATATTATAGTATTAAAAGGTAATGGCGAAAATAGTTGGATTGAATGTAATGGAACAATATATAACAATGCAGTATCAACGGAAGCAATAAATATACTTGAAGGAAATGAAATAGCATTCAAAGAAAGAGCTGAACTTTATGGAATAATTATCTAAATATATCTTGTCAAAATTGATAAATTATGTTAAAGTAATAATAATAAATCGAGTTATATAAGAGAGCTTGAAACAAAGTAGGCATTTTTTCGCATACCTGCTCCATAATGGCTCCAAAAATTACTCCCACGAAATTCTAAAATTACTTAAAATAAGTACTTTTAGAACTTTGTAGGAGTATATTTAGCAATATTTTTCTAGAAATTCAGTTGTATTCATTATTTCAGGTTTTTCTATATCGATATCGTTAAAATCTTTATCACCTGTTAAAAAAACATCAACATCTTCAATAATAGCCGTATGCAAAATAATATAATCATCCTTATCCCTTATTTCAAATAATTTATTTTCTACTGTAGTTGGAGAATAAACTAAAATAAAAGGAAAATCTTTTAAAAATTCATCTAAATCCTTTTGTGTTACTTTAAATTTTGTGTCTAACATTACTTTCATACTAATCCTTCTTTCTATTTTTTCTAAATTCTTTTATCATTTTTACAAAATCTTCTTCTGTTTTTAAGTCAAGTCTTTCTGCCTCGCCATCAAATGCATCTTGTATTTTTTCTAGTGCAAGCATTGCTGAATTTTGAATAACTATGTCATCACCTTTTCTAATAAAAAGAATTTTACTACCTTCCTTCAAACCTAACAATTCTCTAATTGATTTTGGAATAGTTACTTGTTTGGAATTTACTTTTAAACTTAATGTTTTTATATAAAGTTAAAATAAATTCTTGACAATTACAAACAAGAGCTTTGCGATAAAGGTTGAATAATTAAAAATAGAATATTAAGAAATGGAGAAGATATTATTGAAAGATATAGATAGTACTAATAAATCCTTTGAAGATATTAAACATATTGATGAAAATGGTATTGAATTTTTGTATGCAAGAGAATTGCAATTAGTTTTAAATTATAAAGAATGGTGAAAATTTGAAAATGTTATAAACAAAGCAAAAGAATCTTGTAAAAACAGCGATATTAGTGTAATTGATTGCTTTGTCGATGTAGACAAGTCAATAATTTCTGGAAAAGGAAGAAAATCTATAATTAAAGATTATAAATTAAGTTGATTTTCTTATCTTTTTATTATAAAATACACATGAAAGGAGTTAAAATTATGAAAAATGAAGAAATTTCACTAAAAAATACAAAAGCAGAAATTTTAGACGCCTTGAATGCAGCATTAGAAAGAGAAAAAAATATGGCAAAAGTAAAATATGAACCAGAAAAAGAAGAAAAAGCAAAAAAAGTTGAAAAGGCAATAGAAACATCAAAAGAAAATGTAGATAAAAAAATATTTTCAGAAGAACTAAATAACAAATTTAAAGATTTAGAGCTAGCAATTGAAGCAGAAGAAGAGAAACTAAAAAACTTATATGGAATAGAAAAAGAATTAAATAATCTTGTAGTTGTAATAAATGCAGGAAAAGATTATATGAATGATTTAGAATACAGTAAAAAAGAAAAAACAGAAGAATTAAATAATAACATTAAAGAATTAGAAAAAGTATATCAAACTAAAAAAGATGAATTAAATCAAGAATATGAACAATATGCAAAAAAACTAAAAATAGAAAGAGATAGAGAGCTAGAAGAATACAATTATAAAACAAAAAGAGAAAGAGAAATTAGTAACAATAAATGGGAAGATGAAAAAAAAGAAAGAGAAATTAATTTAGCAAAAAAGGAAAGTGAATTAAATAAACTTTTAGATGAAGCTAGTGAAAACGCAGAACACCTTAAAGAATTAGAAGACAAAGTAAAAGATATTCCGGACTTGCTAGAAAAAGAATATAATAGAGGGAAAAAAGAAATTACAGAAGAACTAAAAAAAGAACATAATTATGAAATAGAATTACTAAAAAAGGATTTTCAAAATACAATAGATAGACAAAATGACAAAATTTTAGCTTTACAAGAAATAGTAAAAAAATCTGATGAAGAAAAGAATTCATTACAAAATAAATTAGACCAAGCATATAATCAAATTAAAGAAATGGCTACAAAAACAGTTGAAGCAACTGGAGGAGTTAAAATTTTAGGGAATAATGCAAATGAAAATAAATAATAAAAATTTTTACCATACCAGAAAAAATACGGTATGGTATTTTTGTAAATTTGGATAAATTAATAGTAACATTCTGGCAATTTCAATAATCGCACGTTTAAGACATTTACCGCTGAATTGCTTTAACATATTTATGATGAGTAATGGTAATATTACAAGAATCTTGTAAAAAGGATTAAAAAACATACCGTATTGATACAAAATTAGTGATAAAAATCAGAATAATGCAACAAATTAAAAAAATGTGAAACAAAATCAAATAAATTAAACAAAAATGTTTCACATATTAAATAAACCTTAAGAAACAAAATCTTATGGTTTATTTTTTTTAGTTGATACTTTTTCAATTCAAGAAAAGGATGTGATGCTATGGAAGAAAATAAGCTAGCAATTCAAAATGAATTATCTCATGTGGATATAAGAAATCTAATATATACTATTAAGAGGGAAACAAGTTATGTTGGACAGTGATGTAGCCATGCTATATCATTATGAAACTAAAAATGTAAATAATGCAGTAAAAAGAAATATTGATAGATTTCCAGAAAGATTTTGCTTTCAGTTAACAGAAGAAGAATTAGAAATTATGCGGTCACAAATTGTGACCACCTCAAAATTAGAAGATAATAAATACAGAAGCAAAAAATATTTACCCTATGTTTTTACAGAACAAGGAATAGCTATGTTATCAGGAATATTGAAAAGTGAAGTTGCTGTACAAGTTAGTATTAAAATTATGGATGCTTTTGTAGAAATGAGAAAATTTATAAGTATAAATAAGAGATTATTTGAAAAAGTAATTTCTATTAAAACTAATATTCAAAATATAGATATTCAAAAATTTAATAAAGAATATCCTATTTTAAAAGTTGCTAGAACAAATAAATTTCATGATAGATTTATAGTAATAGATAATAAAGAAATGTATCATTTAGGAGCTTCAATAAAAGACTTGGGAAAGAAATGTTTTGGAATTAATAAAATAGAAGATATGAAAACTATAGAAAAAATTATTAATTTGTAATTAAAAAAGGCAACACTAACAAATTTAATAGTGTTGTCTTTTATACATTTCTAATATAATTTTATATATTCTTTTGATTAAGAGTTTAATTCCCATTTTGGTGGATAAATATATTCGATTTTATCTTTCTTAGGTATATAATGTTTTTTTATTTTAGTTCGACTTGACTTTAAATCTGGTAAAGCTTGCCTACAATATTTGTCTAATTCACAAAATATATTTTGACAATCTATTAATTGTAAAGGTCTATTTCCAATTCTTTTAAAATTCAAATTTAGTCTTTTAAATTCTTCATCTTGATGTTCATACATATATCTAATTATATCTTCATTACTCATTTTACCTTTGTCTATAAAACATTTTTTAATTCCACGAAGTGAACCAGGTCCAGCAACTGTAAATTCATCTTCTTGCCAATTTACAACTTCACTATAATTAATATCAGTAACTAATTGATAAGCCATAAAATTACCAATTAGAGGATAACTTTTAATAATATTAAATGCTTCTTCCATAGTTTTACAACTAATAATTTTATCTTGAATTTTATCTTCAACAAACATCTTATTAAGCAATGCCAAATGATTATCATGTTTTCTATCATAACCAAATGCCTTGTTAGCACAGCTTATATATGCATCATTATAAATTTTTATATTATTTGATATTGCATTTTCTAATACTTTAGAATATTCTTTAATATTAAATGACTTTAGTGTTATTTCTTCAAAATTATATTTTAACAATTCCCAAGTAGATTCTTTATTAAACAATTTAAATAATAATATTCTAAACAACATGTCTTCACCAGAATACTTTTTTCCATTATATATAACATTTTTTAGCAAATATTGACTAACCCTATCATTAACTCGATAACTATTACAAAATTTATATTCTTGTAGAATTTTATCACTAGTCCAAGGTGCAGGCTCTCCATTTAATTTTTTCCCAAAAATATTTTGTCTTTCGCAAGCAAAATACCAATATAAATCATATACTTTTTCTCTTTTTATCATAAAAAAACATTCCTTTCAAATGCACACAGTAGTTAAATAAATTTTTTTAACCTGTTATTTCAAACATTTTGGATCTCGTGAATTTATACATCTTTTTAATGCTAGTACTTTATCTTTGTTATCAGTATAATTTGCTATTATTTTTTGCCCTATACAGCCACTTTTACAAATTGAATATTGTTCACAAGAAGAACAAGAATTATCAGTATTAAATTTTCTAATATTACTAAAGTATTCAGAATTATACATATCCATTAAAGAGTTTTCGTTTATATTTCCACTAGTACCTAATTCAGTAAAATATTTTATTGAATCACAAGGATAAGCAATTCCATCAAAGCCAATTATCATTATTTCATCAGCTATAATACAAGGACTATTTTCTATTCCTAATATATTCCAAGGACTACCAAGTCTAATCCTATTTTTGTCAACAAAATTTAAATAAAAATTTTTAATATCTAGTAATTGTTCTTTTGATAAGTCCATACAAGTTGTTCCTTTGCCATGAGGAACAAATCTTAATAAACTTATCTTATCAAAATATTTTTTGCTTTTAAATGCATTTATTGTACTAGTTATAACATCTTTAAATTTAGGATATGAATCTGTGGAAATAGTATAATGAAATCCTAATCTTGCATTATTGCTTTCAAATATTCTATCAAAAAAATATTCAATATCATAAGTAGAAATATCTGTTTTATCAGATAATGAATCAGCAAGTGAATAAACTATTTTATTTAATCCTAAATTAATTAGATTTCTATATTTGTCTAAAGTTTCATCAGTTCTATATGCAAAGGTATAAATAGTTGATTTCATTCCTAATTTTGAAGTTAATTCAACAAGTTCAGAAAGTCTAGCATACATTAAAGGTTCACCACCTGTAAAAACTATAGTTTCAACACCCATTATTTTTGCTTCAGTAATAATTTTATAAACACTATCAAAATCTAATTCTTTTAGATTGTCAATATTATTAGTAGCATTACTAGAACAATGTTTGCAATTTCTAGCACATTTATTAGTTAACTCTATTTTTATTTCTTTTAACATATAATCACTCCATAAAGTATAAATATGTAATTATTATATAACAAATATCAAAAACTTTCTATATTTCAATTGAATTTCAATAGTAATTTATATATAATATCATTAGAAAGAGAAGAAAAGAGTCCGTAACTTGTATGTGATTTGCTCCAAATTATAACAACTTACGAACTATAAGGTTTGTAGGTTGTTTTACTGAATACAAGGATACATTAATAAATCTTGCGAATTATCCTCTGATAATGTTCGCAATGGCAAAAATTATGGAGATGAATTCAAAAGAACAAATTATTGCTAATCTAATGCAAGGAAGTGAATTTATGGAAGAAAACAAATTATCAATTCAAAAAGAAATATCTAATGAAGAAATAAAAAATTTAATATATACCATAAGAGGAAAACAAGTAATGCTAGATAGTGATGTAGCAATGTTGTATAATTATGAAACTAAAAAAGTAAATCAGGCAGTTAAAAGAAATATAGATAGATTTCCAGAAAGATTTTGCTTTCAGTTAACAGAAGAAGAATTAGAAATTATGTGGTCACAAATTGTGACCACCTCAAAATTAGAAGATAATAAATACAGAAGCAAAAAATATTTACCCTATGTTTTTACAGAACACGGAATATGAGCAATGGAATTAGTAAAACCCAGGAAATTGACTTTTTATGTAAAATTTGATAAGTATGTTTTTCTATGTTATAATTATATTTAGATAATTAACATATATTAGGAGATTATATATGAAAGAAGTATTAAATAAATTAAAAAAAGGAACAATAATAGAATTTGGAGATAATAAAGCAGTTGTTGTATCTAATTTAATGAAATTTAAAGAATTTTACTTTATTTATGCAGATATAATTGAAAATGCAGATAATAATATTCCATGTTGCACATATAAAATAGATGATAAAATAGCTCTTATAATTAGAGATAAGGAGAAATTATTGCAAATGGGCTTAACAGCTGAGGAAAGAAAAGCAATATATTGTCATGAATTAGGACACTGTTTTAGTATAAATCAAAAGAACAAAATACAAAAAGGAAGAGATGTTTTTGAAGAAGTTGATAGTGATACATTTGCAGTTAAACAGTGTGGGATTTCTCCATATGTTTTAGAAAGAGCATTAGCAAAAAGTTATGAATATGAAATAAAGAATATTTCAAGAAAAAAGAGTTTAACTCAAGAAAGAGTAGATAGATATATACAAGAGATGAAAGCAAGAAAAAGAAATGTTGAAAAATTAATACAAGAATATGAAAGAGGAAGATAAATTTTATAATAAAATAAAAGTTAAATAAAAAGATGTATAAATTTGGATAAATCACTTGACAGCAACAAACAAATGTTTTATAATATTGCTAATCTAATGCAAGGAAGTGAATTTATGGAAGAAAACAAATTATCAATTCAAAAAGAAATATCTAATGAAGAAATAAAAAGTTTAATATATACTATAAGAGGGAAACAAGTAATGCTAGATAGTGATGTAGCAATGCTATATCATTATTCTACTAAAAGAATAAATGAAACCGTAAATAGAAATAAACAAAGATTTCCTGAAAATTTTTGCTTTAAATTAACAAATGAAGAATATGATGTTTTAAGGTTCAAAGATATCACCTTAAACAAAGATAGTATACAAGAAAATTTTGAAAATTCTTTAAGGTCGTAATTTGCGACCTTAAACGAAAACATAGGAAGAGGAAAACATCGTAAATATTTACCTTATGTTTTTATGGAACAAGATATAGCAATGTTATCATGTTTATTAAAAAATGATATAGCAACATTTGCAAATTTAATGTTGACCTTTAGATATTTTTAATATAATTTTATACATTTTTTAGATTAATTGGTTAACTTTCCATTTTGGTGGATAAATAAATTCAAATTTAACACTTTTTCTATATTATTGTTGAATTAAAAATATTTTTGATAATATAAATATATAAAACAAATAAAGGATAGTTGATTATGGAACAATTTGTAAATAGTCTTATAGGTGCATTTATGCCATTTTTTTTACCAGTTATTGTAATAGGAATATTGTGCTGGATATTTTATAAAGAAATAGTAGGAAAAGCAGGAGAATATTATGTAAAAAAAGAATTAAATAAATTACCCAAAGAAAAATACTTGATTTTAAATGATATAATGATACAAAATGGTAATCATACAAGTCAAATCGACCATATAATTGTATCAGAATATGGAATATTTGTTATTGAAACAAAACAATATAATGGATATATTGTTGGCAATGAATATGATAAAAAATGGAAACAAAACAATAAATATTATATCAATAATCCAATACATCAAAATTATGGTCATGTTAAAGCATTAGAAAATATATTGCATTTAAACGAAGATAAATTTATTCCAATTATATGTATTCCAAGTACAGCTAAGCTTAAAATAAAATCCAATAATCATATATTACGATTATATGAGCTAAATAAAACAATATTATCTTATAAAAAAACAATATTAGAAAATTATATTGACATATATAAAATTATTTATAACTTAAATATAAAAGATAAAGAAAAAAGAAAAGAGCATGTAAAATATGTTAAAGAAATTAAAAACATGTAAAAGAATTAAAAAATAAGTTAATTATTTATATAATCAAATTAATTATTAATTTTTTATTGTAAAATGCACATGAAAGGAGTTGAAATTTTAGGAAATAATGCAAATGAAAATAAACAATAAAAATTTTTACCATACCAGAAAAATACCATACCAGAAAAAATACGGTATGGTATTTTTGGCACTAAAGAAATTTATTCATCCAAAGGATTAAATAGAATTCTAATATCAATATCTAAAGTTTTGGCAATTTTATCAACAGTAGATAAAGAAAAAGTATTTCTACAAGAACTCTTTGACTCAATTTTTCTAATAAACTCATAACTAAAAAAAGATTTTTCTGCTAATTGTAATTGAGTCATTTTTTTCAATTTTCTCTGTTTTTTTATGTTTTGTCCAACTAAATAATAAACATCATAATCCGTATTATTTCCCATATTATCCCTCATTTTTTAATATATTTAAATTTATAATACCAAAAAAATTCAGCAGAATAAGTTCACGAATAACACCAGTAGCAAATAACGTAGGCAAAAAGAGAATGTAGAAAATAAATTCTTAATTTAAATAAAAGGTCAACTGAAAAAGTAAAATATAATTAGAAAAAGTAAATTCTATTTACTGATTAAAAGCTATTTAAAGGGATTTAA
>CALXCA010000003.1 GCA_944386685.1 uncultured Clostridia bacterium
GGAGGTTTTTGGTAGTCTTACTGAAGAAGATAAAAAACATCATATTTATTTTGATGAGATTGTTGAGAATATTTTAAGGACTGTACCTAAGCAAAGTCAAAAATATGTTAAGAAACAGTTAGATAAACTTGATGAGAATTTTATGGATTATCTATGCTATTGGAATGAGAAGTATTATAGGAATGGGTTTTGTGATGGGATACAGTTAATTAATGGATGCTTAATTTTATAGATTACATAATAAATGGGATTTTTGAAATAATCTATAAAAATTCAAAAATCCCATTTTATTTTATCTAGTCAATTCTAAAAATTCTCTTATCATTATTTTTTCATAATTATCAAAATTATCTATGTTCTCCAAATTATCTATATTTAATTCAACATCTAAACTTTTTATTTTTTCAATCAAATCTTTTGAAAAACCATATTCATAATAATTTATATATTCTCTGTCAATTCCCATATTTTCAACGTTTGTCATTATTTCGGCAACATCGAATTCTTCGGTCATTTCTATATTATTTACAGATATATAGTACAAATATACATTTACAAATAATGATAAATAATATGGAATCTTATATTCTATTATATTGGATATAAATTTAAAAGTTTCTTCATACAGTTTATTATAATTAAAAATTCCATTGTCAAAAAAATATTTTCTTACCCATGATTTTTCATAATATTTTCCGCTTAACATCTTTCGTCGATTAAGTATTCTTGTTCTGTTGTAATTCAATACTTTTTTTATGTTTCCATCTATATGGTATTTATATAATTCTCCCCAAATGAATGTTCCGTTTTTACTAAATGCATTTATATTAGAATAGTCATTCTTAAATTCAATTCCAATATTTCTTAATATTATAAATATATTAGTAATAGCATTTAATACATTATCATTTTCTTCTGAAGTTATATTTGTTATATATTCTTTATACGTTCCAATATTTGATTTGTTTTCCATGAAATAATTATATAATTTCAATTTCCATTCATTGGGAGCAGATATAGACATCCTTTTAAAATCGTTCGCATTTTCACCAATATTTTTTATTTTCTCTTCAATTTCTCTTTTTCTATTTTTTTCTTCGTCATTCAAGTATAATTCATCAATCATTTCAATCTCATAATCATTTCTTATTTTATTAGAATTATTATCTTCATAATTAGGATTACTAAGACTAACTCCTTCATCTTTTATTTTTTCTACTCTATGATATATATCATCAGATATAAATATTACCTTTCCTACATATTTTTTTCCAAATCTTCCTGCTCTTCCTGATATATTTAGTAAAGCCATATCATTTAACGTTATATTTCTGGCTGTACAACCACTAGTTAAAATTATGTTCTCTGCTGTACAATTCACTCCCTCAACAAAAGCTGTAGTAACAAATAAACAATTAATTATTCCACTATCATATAATTTTATAATTTCTTTTTTTACATATCTAGGCATTGAAGATATATATATTCCTATTCCTCTTTTCAACGCTGAAATTATGTACCAGTCTTCTCCATCATCTAAATTGTAGGTTTCTTCTAGATGTTTTATAAATATCTCATATCTGCTTTTTTCTTCCACTTCTAGATTTAAAAAACTTAAATCTTTATATTGTATTAATTGAAAGATATCCAATCCTTTTGATATATCACTTATATACACAATATTTTTATTTGCTGTCATCTTTTCCAATATTAAACTTACTTTTTGTGGAATAGTTTTATAATTTTTAATTAACGGTTTGTCACATTCAAAATAACTTGAATATGCAATTGCTGTTGATAGATTTTCATATTCATGATAAACATATTTAATGTTTCTATTTATTTCTATTATATTATATTTACTCATATATTCTTTCATTGAATCTTCTTTTTCATATGTATATGGTGATAAAGCTACAACTTTTATATTAGTATTACTTATAAGTTCTAAAACTTTTCTAAACTTATAAGATCTATTATCAACAACTGAACCATCTATCTGTCTACCATCATTTTCAATTTTATATACCTCATCCATAACTATAAAATCCACATTATATAACCCACTATATTCATAATAATTTAGAAATTTTTCAGGGGTTAATACTCTTATTGTCTTTCCAGTTTTTTTCAATATATTTAAAGTAATATTATATTTTTCAAAGAAATCAATTTCTTTATTAATTTTTAATAATTTAATATATAATTCTTCTATTAAGGATTTTGTTGGTAATATAAATATTATGTTATTTAAATTAGAAACATTGTTAACTAAATATTCTAAAATAAGAGTTGTTTTACCAAATGAAGTTGGAGCTGAAATTAATACTTTTTCATTCTCTGATATTGCTTTAATTAGTGATAATTGTCCATTATTTAAATGTCTGATTAATTTCCCATCATAAGAATGTAATTTAATGTCAAATGAATCATATAAAAACATATTATCATAATTATGTATTTCTTCTATATATCCATATAATTGAAATGCATCTATCAAAATTGAAATAATATCTTTAAACTCTTCATTTTTTATATATTTACAAATTATCTCTATAGCTTTTTTTCTATTATCATTTATTATTATTTCATTTGCCAAGTTTAACAAGTTTAACCTGTCCATATTTCTATTCCTCCTCCATCTTGTTTTTCAAATCCATTGATGTGTTAAAAGTAGGAATAAAAACAATTTCTATACTATAATTGTTTACTTCAGTTTGCTTGACCTGTTTTTCAAATTCTTTTAATATTTCATTTATTGAATCTTCAAAGTTTTCTATTTTTCTATTATTTTCATATTGAAAAATCGCAAAATATATAAATCTTATAGAATATCCCAATTCATTTATGGCATCTACAAATTTCTTGTCCTCTAATATAATTTTTTTGTTAATTTCAGTTATTTTAAATGTAACATTTTCCTTTCTTCTACTATCTAAACCTTGCTGTCTATTAAGTACAAAATCCATATAATTATTAATATATTTTGAATTGAGATGATTATCTTCTCCTGATATATCTCCAATTAAACTATTTTTAGCACTATTTAAATTACCAACAAATTTTGCTTCTGATAATATTATCTCTAGTATATCTTTCTTATCCTCACAACATACTAAATCTATACCTTTGGCTTCATTTCTATTATTAAATTCTTTTTTTGAAACATATGCTAATAATATTTCTTCATTTAATACATTCTTCAAATAATAATCATTAAATAATTCTCCAAAAATTCCATTAACACCGGTCTTTCGATCTGGAGTTATTGTCTTATATATTTTTTTAAATTCTTTTTGTAATTGTTCTGATATGTTTTTGGATAAGTCATATAGATTAATAATATCATCATTTCTTACATACATAGTCATATATTCTTGAAATACTTTTTTAAAATTTTCTAATTCTTGTTGTTTATTAAAATCATATAAATATACTTTTACATTCATTAATTTTGTTAATGATGTTTCATTAACAAATATCAATGGTGTACATACTTCTTTATAATATTTTTTTAATATATCTATATTTCCCATAATTATCCCCCATATTAATATATATCACTACTTCTAAAAAATTTGTCGAAACTTGTCATTTATTATCAAAAAAGCAAAATAATTCAGTAATATATAATCACTATTATTTTGCTTTTCTTCCGTTTATTTAAATTAATCTTTCTTTTCTAGTAACCAATCTAACACATTTATCTTTTTTATTCCATCAAAATCAGCATCTAGGTCATCATCTAATGTTAAAATATATTTTGGATAATTATCATTTATTTTCTTTAATGGTGTTAGTTCTCTATCTAAAATTTTATGTTCTTCTTCTCCTTCTGCTCTAGTTGTCAATGCCACTTGATAATAAATTATATTTTCAGGTTTTTTAGCAACAAAGTCAACTTCTAATTCGTCATACTTTCCTATATATACCTCATACCCTCGTCTTAATAATTCTAGATATACAACATTTTCTAATATATGTCCCATATCTCTACCAGAACCTTGACCTAACATATAATATCTTAGTCCGATATCTACTGCATAATATTTTTCTTGAGTTTTCAAATATTCTTTTCCTTTTATGTCATATCTGCTTGCCTTAAATATTAAATAACTATCTATAAGTGCATCTACATAATTCGCAATTGTATTATAAGATGAATTCTTTTCTACACCTTCAATATTATCACTTATGCTTTTCATGCTCGTTCTATTTCCTATATTATCATATAGATATTTTGTAACTCTTTCTAAAACATTTTTATCTGTTATTCCTTTTCTTTGCATTACATCTTTAAACAGAACAGTATTATATATACCATCTAAAAACATATTGATATTTTCTGGATTAATTTTAAATAATTCTACTGATTGTGGAAAAGAACTATATCTTAAATAATCTCTAAATTTTCTCGATATATCTGTTTTATCTTCAAAAGCTGAAACATATTCCTTGAAAGATAGTGGCAACATCTTTATTTCTATATATCTTCCAGTAAGTAAGGTTGCTAATTCTGAAGATAATAAATAAGCATTTGAACCAGTTATATACAAATCAACATCTTTATTTATAAATAAGCTATCTACCGTTTTTTCAAATTCATCTACATTTTGAATTTCGTCTAAAAATACATAAGTCTTTTTTCCTTTAACTAATTTTGCTTTTATATATTCATATAATTTTTTCCTATCTTGTAATTCTTCATAATCTGCATTTTCAAAATTTATAGATATTATTTGATTATCTTCTACTCCACTTTCTCGTAAATAGTCTTGGTATATTTCTAATAATGTAGATTTTCCACATCTTCTAATTCCCGTTATGACTTTTATTATTTGTTGATCTTTGAAATTTTTTAATACAGATAAGTAATTATCTCTATTTATTCTTTCCATCGAATCTCCTCCTAACTATAATAATTATACTATTTTTTTATAGTGTAGTCAAGTTTTTTCAAAATTATGAAAAAACTTTTAGTTTTATCGTATTTTTTTCAAATTATTATTGAGTGTTAAAAAAATTTAAATATAATCATTAATCTTTTACGTTTAAATCTATGTATCACATAATTATTTAGGAATTTCTTCTTTATTTACTAAATTTTCTTCATTTACTATATAAGTAACTTTTTCAATACAACCTTCAATATAAGAAATATCATTAGCTGTATACTTAATTTCAACTTCTTGTAAATACCAATTTTGTAACACATCTTCATAATATACATTCAAAAACATTTTGTAGTCTTTACCTTTTAACAAACTAAATAATCTATATATTTCTATATTTTCTCCTTTTTCAATTAGTACTTGTGTATCCCTTCCTATCGCTCTATCTTTATTAATAAAGCATTCAGATTGTATATCTACAATCATTCGTTTAACATTATTTAATCCTATATTCTTAATGTTTATAAAAATATCATATTTATTTTGATGAGATTGTTGAGACTATTTTGAAGAATGCACCTAAGCAAAGTCAAAAAATGTTAAGAAACAATTAAATAAACTTGATGAGAATTTTATTGATTATCTGTGCTATTGGAATGAGAAGTATTATAGAAATGGTTTTGTTGATGGTTCTCAACTAGTGATGGGATGTTTTAATGAATTGTTATTTTACATCTGTGCTATAAAATAATAAAAATATAGCACAGATGTAAAAAATGTGCCACAAAATTATAAAAAAGTGGCACAATTGGATTTTTAAAAGTTTTTTCAAATTTCTAAAAAATCTTTTTTGATATAATCTAAAATGGCAAATAATAATTTGTTATTTTGCCATTTTGAGGTACTCTTTTATTTATATATTTCCTTCCATTCTTCAGAATTTACTAGTTGCTCTATCTCATCATTTAATTCAGCAATATATGTTGTTGCAACCTCTTTATATAATTCTACATCATAATTTTCATCAATTTTTAGTTCAAAACTAAAAATATTTTTTGTTAACTCTTCTAAAATTGTTTTAAAAACTTCTTTTATATCATTATTATCTGATTTAATAAAGTTAATTACTAATTTGTTTTTAAATTGAAATTCTAATATATCATCCCTTTTTTCTTTTTTTAATTCTACTATTATTTTATCTTGATTCATACACTATTCTCCTATCATCGAAAGCTTCTTTTCCACCCTCTAATACTTTAATACTTTCATCTTTCCAATTTTTTACATCGGTACTATCATCTATATTTATCAATTGATTTATAAATGGATTTCCAATATATGTTTTATACTTTCCATTTTCATATGATTTTAATATTGATATAAAAGGCAAAGTTCTAACTGCTATATTTGCATTATGTGTTGCCACAATTACTGTTTTTCCTAATTTACCTAATTCTACAATTCTGGGTACAATTACTGAATTTATAAAAGTATTTCCCAAGCTTCTTTCAGGTTCATCTAACAAATACACATCTGCCTCTTCATATATTTTCTTATGTAGTATTAGCATTATCTTTTCTCCATCTGATGGCTTATAATATTCTCCTGATTTATTTTCATATTGCTTTTTTATTCCAATAAAATCTTTTGCTTTTAGATTAAGTTTCTCAATTTCTTCTTTTATATTGTCTATTTTTTCATTAAGTTGTATTTTATAATTTTTATCTAAACCTAAAATTAAATTAGATATTTTATTTAAATCACTTATATTTTGTCCATATTTAAATTCTTTAATTTTACTTTTAAATATCCTATGCTCAACAGATAAATAAACTTCCTTACCTTCATCTAAATTTCCTATTTTTTCTCGAGTTTTTTCTGTTTTGCTATCCATACATTTCCTAAAATTTTTAATGCATTTCTTCAAATCTAAATATTTTTGCGAAAATTCTAAAAATCCTGTACTATCAGGCAAAGACTTAGAAGTTGTACATAGATCAGCTTTATTTTTAATTATTTTTATTGTGATATTGCTTAATTTATTTGAATAATATTCAATATGCTCTAACTTTAATATCGAAAAACAATTTTTTCTTATTTTATTATTAATTTCTTTATATAATTTTGCATCTTCTGTTTCTAAATATTTTTCTAAATTATATTCATCTATTTGATTCATAATATTTGTTACTATTCGATATTCTTCTTTTAATTTGGTTAGTTTAACATTATTTTTAAAAGTAGTTTTTAAAGATGTAATTTTTAATTTTTCTTTATTTTTATTGTACTTTTTTGTCCTAGAATATTCAATGTAATCATTTAATGATGTTGGTAATATTTCTTCCCATCTTTTTATAAATTCTAGCATTTCTTTAATAGGAGTTATATCTATATTGGTATTTGTTCTTTCTGTATCATTAAATTTTAATTTTTGATCCATTACTTCATCAACATCTGAAGCTCTATATAAAGAATATTTACTTCCATCTTTTAAATATTTATTCTTTAACCCCTCCAAGACAGCTGTTTTTCCTGTTCCTTTTGCTCCAAAAATTATATTTATATCATTATATATTGGAATTTTTATTTTTTCTTTTTTGGAATCATTGATTTTTATTTGAATTTCTTTTATTTTTTTTTCTTTCTTATTTAATAATGTATTTATTGTGGATTTATCCTTTTTGGCTAATAAAACTAATTTTTCAAAACTATCTATTTCTAATTTTAATTCAGGTAATTCACAATTCGGATATTTGTTCCAGTCTTTAATATCACTTCCTAGCATTGCTTGTATTCCATTATCTAGCATAATGCTCAAACTCTTAAAGTTGCTCGGCTCTGAAAAAACTCTATATTTTTCATTAATTCCATTCTTTAGTATTTCTATCATTTCCCCAGTAAAGCATTGTGCCTTTCTATAATCATGAGCAATAAAAATCGCATCTTTATCCGAAAAATATTTTATGAATTTATTTAAGTCAATTTTTACTTCATCAGGTTTTTTACCATTTATCAATATTTTCAACAAACTCTCAAATTCACTTGTTCTATCCGAATTATATATAACAATTAAATGTCCAATACATTCTTTGTAATTTATATCTAATTCCACTCCAGGCCAAACTTGTGCAATACCATCAACACATTTCTTTAGTTCATTATATTGTTGAATATCAAACAAATTATGATTTGTTATTCCAATAATTTTAACATTACTATTAATTATCTTTTCTTTAAATAATTCTGAAGTAACATTTCTAGTTTCAGCATCTCCTATTTTTGCTTTTTTAGTATGACAATGCAAATCTATTTTCATTTTTATTCCCCCTTTTCTATTTTACAGCCTTCAATGATAATTTTTTGTCGAAATTTGCAAATTAATATCAAAAAAGCAAAATAATAACGTAATTAATTTACAAATTATTTTGCTTTTTCTTATGTTTATTTAAAAACTTCTTGCATAATGCCACTTTCCATGTCTGCTATGTTATAAATATTATCCATTATATCGAATGTTTCTTTTAAGTTATTTCTAGCTGAAATCCATCCCATTCCATCTGTGAACCATACAAATTCAAATCCAACAACATTTTTAGCCTCTTCAGCAATCATTTTATAACTTCTAGCAGTTTCATTAAGTTTTGAACCACCTGAAGCATAAAAATTAGTTTCTATACCATAAATACAATTGTCTGTTTTAATAACAAAATCAAATCTCTTTGTTGATTGATTTTTATTACTAATAAACGACATATCTAATTTCCATTTTTCTTCTATTTGTTGTAAATACATTTCTTTAAAATATGTTTCATTTTTCTTAAATCCTGCTTTTTGAATAAATCTTTCTACAACATCTTCCATTAAATGTCCACCTCGATTTTTCCTACCATTCGAATCAAGGCCTGTTTCAACACCTGTTGCATAATCAACCAAATTGTTTATAATATGATTTTGTAATAAGTCAAACAATCCTGTTTCTCTCATAAAATATTTATATTTTTCATAATACACATGACTATTTGGAGGATACTTAGCAAAATCAAACTTGAATAAATATCCACCGTTTTCATCTTGGCAATAAATTTCATTGGCTCTAACTGCTAATAAAAGAGGTATACACTTTAAAATTTCAGGGTATTTTCTTAGTAATTTTTCAAAATCTTCTTCTATATTTTTTGAACCAATAAGAGAATTCAAAATATTAAGTTCAACCTTAATTAAATCCACATTTCTATGAACTTTTTCAAAATCTATGTAATATTTATAATTAGCTATACTATGTGTAAAAGTTAATAGCCATTCATCAAAATTTCTTTTCATCTTACATCCTCCTACTCGAATTCAATTATAATTTTATTGTTTTTTTCGTCCATTTTCCAAAATGATTTCTTTTTATTATCTCCAGTATAATCGTAATATCCAATATTTCTGTATATTTCTGTCACTCCACCAAAATATCTTCTTGTTGAATTTATATTTAATTCCTTTATCTTGTTATTAATTTCTACTTTATATTTTGTATATTCTTTTATTTTTTCAAATATTTCATTAGGAATCGGTAAAATACGCGCTCTTATATCATTTCTACTAATAAGTCTTATTATAGCTTCCATTTTAAATTCATCTTTAAGCTTTATAGAATCATTATTTGCATTTATTATTTGTCTAACTTTATCAATAGAAACCGTTGGATTCCATTCAAAAATATAATCTTTTTCTGGATGTTCCATATAAAATTTTAATATAGCTTCACCATTTATTAAAATTATCTTTCTAGATATATCATTCTCAGCTTCTTCTATTCCACTTTTTGAAAAATCACTAGTTGTTATAAAGATTCTTTTTTCGTACGATGCTGTTCCTTTAAATTCGCGAATTTCTTTTACTGGTACGGTATTTTTATATCTTTTTGCTTGAATGATATATTTTTCCGGATCTATTTCTAAGTCACTTATAGAATTTTTGTATGCAATTAAATCTATTCCTTTATCTCCACTTCTTTTGGTAACTTTTATATCTGTAAATCCTAAATCTTCTAAAAATTTCTTTAAAAAATACTCAAAATCATATCCTGTTTTAAAACAATTATAAAAATCATCAATCATTTTTCTTGTTATTTCTAAATTCATGTATTTGTTCATACCTCCTTATAGATAAATCCAAATATTCCTGAGAATTATCTATTCCAATAAAGTTTCTGTTTAATTTATTTGCTGCTATACCTGTCGTACTACTTCCACAAAAAGGATCTAGTATAAAATCATTTTCTTCTGTAGATGCTAATATAATTCTCTCTAGTATCTCTAAAGGTTTTTGTGTTGGATGTTTTCCTTGTTTCTTTTCAGATGGTTTTGTTAAAGAAGTGGTCCAAACATCTTTCATCTGTTTGTTATTATTTAATCTTTTCATTAGGTCATAATTAAATTTATATTTTATTTTTGGCAAATCTTTTCTTGCCCATAATATTGTTTCTGTAGAATGTGTAAATGTTTTACATGCTAAATTTGGTGGAGGATTAGTCTTTTGCCATGTTATATTATTAATTATTTTAAATCCTTCTTCTTCCAATGCCATGCCTATTGAATAAATATTATGCAATGTTCCACTAATCCATATAGTTCCCTCATCTTTTAAAACTCTATAGCATTCACGAATCCACTTTTTATTGAATTCATGTTTGTCTTTTACACTCAATGCCTTATCCCAATTTCCTTTATTTACACTAACCATTTTTCCTGCATTACAAGTTATTCCATTGTTTGACAGAAAATATGGCGGATCAGCAAATATCATATCAATACATTTTTCTTCAAAATTATTTAATGTATCAAAAGTATCATTATTGATTAATTTAAAGCTATTTTCTTCATAATAGAATTTTCCTGGATACATTTCTCCATCTCCTTGTAATTAGTAATAAGTAATTCTGAAATCTCTCCCCTTCTTTTTGCGTTTGCATTTATCATTCTTTTAGCTGAAATTTCATTTATATTGAATCCCTTATATATTTCTTCAAAGAAATTATCATCTTGGTTTGTATTTTTAGGGTTTGAATTTGATAACATCAGTTTTGCATTTTTTCCATCTAATTTTTTAAAATAATTTGCTAATTCTTTTTGATTTTCATCGTTAAAATCTTCTTTTGTATATGATGTAAATCCTGATGTTATTGATAATGGTCTATATGGAGGATCAAAATAAACAAAAGTATTACTATCTATATATCTCTCACTTTTTTTATAATCTCCATGCTGAAACACTACATTTCTAATCAAATATGATAAATTTCTTAAATTTTCAGAATCGCATATTGTTGGATTTTTATATCTACCAAACGGTACATTAAATTCCCCATTTTTGTTAACTCTATATAATCCATTAAAGCATGTTCTGTTTAAAAATATAAATTCAGATGCTCTTTTTACGCTTAATTCATTTTCTTTAATTTTATACAAATTGTATTCTCTTCTAATATTATAATAATACTTTTGTCGCTTATCATTTTCTAATTCTAAAAATTCTTTTTCTTTTCTATTTAATTCATTTATTAAACCTTCAACATCTACTTTTATAATATTATAACAATTTATTAAATCTAAGTTTATATCAAACGCATAAGCTTCTTTAACATTATATTTTTGTAATATGTTTATTAAAACAGCTCCTCCACCAACAAATGGTTCCACATATTTATTTATTGTCTCATTTTCTAATTCAAATGGGTAAAAGCTTTTTAATTGTGGGATCAAACTTCCCTTTCCTCCAGCCCATTTTACAAAAGGTTTTATTTTCATTCTTTTCTCCCAAATATAATTTTCTATTATTATATATCATAAAAAGCCAAAATTCACAATATTAAAACACTGTAAATTTTGACTTTTCTTTATCTTTTTCTCTGTAAATATAATTGCTCTATTTTATTATACATATACTCATATATATCTTCAAATTCTAATGAATCTAACAAATGAGCACTTCCATACAAAGATAACTGTTTTGCAGCTTCTGTATAAAGATTTGTTTCATACTCTTTAAAATCTGGATATTTATCATATAAATCTTTTGCAGCCTTAATCGCAGGAAAAATATTATTTTTTCTGTCAGAATTTATTCTCCAAGTATATTCCCTAAATCTATATATATAATCAAATATAAATCTTGTATATTCGTATTTATTTTCTTTTGTTTCATCTATAGTTAAAGCAACTCTAAAAAACTCTCTTGCAAAAACATTAAAGAAATTTCCTCTTCTTTTTCCATCTTTATAAGCCCACATATTAGGAAATGTAGAATCACTTTTTATAGGTATCAATTTTAATCCTAATTTAAAAGCTACTTCAAACTCAAACCACATCCAAAAGCCTCTATTAGTCAATATATATCTTGGTAAATGTTTTAAAGTTTCATAGATTTTTATTGCTATTTCACATTCATCTTCTTTAGCAGTTTCACTATCTTTGTCAAATCTCATAGAATCAAAATCAATGTAATTGAATTTATATCTTTTAGGCTCATATAATTCCCCTTTATATATTTCTTTTAAAAAACTACTATTTTGGGGATTTGTTTTCATAAACTCTGTTACTTTCTTTGAATTACTAAGAAGAGTTTCAATCGCTTCTTCCTTCATAAACATTACTCTAATACTACTCATCTTCATCCTCCTCTCTATCAGTTGAAGGAGCAAATATTGTCATTAAATCATTAATTGCATTAACAGATGCATTATTCATAACTATTTGAGATATTTCTACAGCATCTAATTCCTTGAACTCATCCGTATCTATATTAATTTGCTTAATTTTTTTATATGCATCTATTATTGATCTTAACCATTTGAAATCTTCCATATAGTCATCTAATTTAAGCTCTTCTAGATTAATTTTATCCTGAATATATTGTATTGCTTTAGTCAATGCAGGTATTGCAATTATTGAGAAAAAAATATTTTGAAAATATTCATTTGATTTTAAACTATAATATTTATCATATTCTTTAGGCGGCATATAAATTTTAATTTTCTTTCTATCGTCAGTAATCACCTTTATATTCTTTGTTTCTTCGCTATCTCTTATTATCAAAAATATTGATGAAACTTTTTTATCATTTATAGTAGAATAATCAACATAAGTATCAAATCCATCTTCTATCGCCAAAATACTTCCTTTTTCAACATTAAATTCATAACCACTATAATCATCTAAAAAATCTCCATTATTCAAATTAAAATCACATTTGGATGCTATAAAACTAGTAATTTCTACTTTTCCCTCAAATAATCTTATATCTAATTGTATATCTTCTCCTTTATCATATGTAATTTTAAATTTTTCCCTATAAATAGTACCTGGACATTCAATCAATAAATATGCTTGTACTTTTCCTTTATCTATAAGATTTTTAAATTCATCATTATTTAATTCAATTCTTGCTTGAGTAATTATTAAATAATTATTATTTACAACTACATTATCATATTCTAGTCTATAGATTGAATTTTTATAACTACTACTATCTTTATTACTATATAAAACAGGATATGGAAATAATCTATTTTGACTTATTCGCATACATCTTCACCTCACAAGCATATAATTCTTTAATATTTGTTTTTAATTCTATTTTTGTTTTACCAGGTTTTATTGGAAATTTTTTTGCAACACCATTGTGGACCTCTACTTCGTTTCCATTTACAATGCATTGTTCAATTTCTGCCTTGTATCTAACATCTGAATCGTCTAAATAATACAATCTAATTTCACAATCATTTTCATCATAATCCGAATCAAAAGATACAACATATTTTCCCTCTTTTTTGTCAACAACAAAAAATCTATATTTTATTCCTGTCATATCGACTGTTCTCATTATATCACCATCTCCATCTTCGTTAAATCCACATTTTTCATTTCCAGGATGAACTTCTGAACCACTACCTTCATTATGACCACTAGGAACATACACCTTATCACCATCTTCAATTGTTCCAATTTCGGGCTGTGCAGTTTCTATGTCTTCACTTTCAATTACAGGATTTTTTGTGTTTTTTCCTTTTTTCTTTTTAACTACTATTTCCGGAATATCTTCCGGTACAGCATCTTTATTACAACCTTCAAATAATGATTCATCTTCCTCAGTTTCATCTGGTAACAAATCTCCTGCGCCTTCCAAATCACTTTGTTCTGATGCAGATGTCATTAAAACAGTATTTGCATAATCTATAATAGTATTTTCTATTTTATCTAATATAGCCTTATACATCTTTTTCTTTAAAGGATCATTTGTAATTCTTGTATATTCCCAATCTGTATGTTGTGCATTTTCTATTTTTATTAATAATTTACTCAATGTGTTTTTAGGAATAATACATAATGCTGAACACGGAACATGCGAAATATTTTTTATCTCCTTTATTTTCATTAACGGGTATCTAACCATCACACATTTTTGGGTTGCAAACTCTTTTTCCTCTCTTCCATATGGTTCAATAAAAACTTCAATTTCACCATACATATCTATATTAAACTTTTGTCTATGTACATTTTCATTAACCAATAACCTATATTGAGCCATTATACTTTTCTTTATAGTTCCATTTACTATTTTTTCATTATTTAAAATATCTTTTATTGTATTAGAATCTATTAAAAATTCATCTACTCTAACCTCTAATTCGTCATACATTATTGATACCATAAAACTATCTAATATCTTTTTTATTATTTGAGATTTCCAATTTTCATTTTTTTCAAACCCCATTATATATATATCTGTTCCAGTTTCATTTCTCGTATAAAATGGATCTATCCTGCATTCTTCCATTATTGGAGAACGTTCTTCATCAGCAGAATAATACATTGTTCCCGATGTTCTTTCTTTTGTTCCATCTAATTTTCTTGAACCTAATTTAGATACCCCTAAATATCCAATCTCACCAGCTTCATTCATTGTTGAGTAAAAAACTGTATTAAAATCACTTGCAACAAAAGATGCAAATTTTCCAACACCCTTCGATCCTCCACTTAATTCATCTTTACTTGATAATCCATTTCCTTTTGTGAGATAATAAAATGTGCCTTCTTCTGCTTCTACTTCAGACAAACCTTTAGTATTAAAATCACTTATCCTTAAACACGAAATATATTCTTTGTTAATATTTTCTTTATATTCCATTGCTGCATTGTATTCTTTTTCACTTCTTCCTTCTTGCCATTTTAAAATTTCATCTATTTCTTTTTCTAATTCATCTATTCCCAGTACATCTTCTTTTTTTAAATTAAATGAATGAAATTCTAAAATTGTTTTCTTTTTTCCTTCTTTTTTTGCATCAATTGAATTTTGACATATCTCTCTAGCTAATGATGAAATTGGATCTTTTTTAAAAGTTTCTATATCTGTTGGTTCAGCACCATATGATTGTCCAAAACCATTTTTAATAATTCTCCATTTATTTTCCATTTAATTTGCTCCTTCCTTTTTTATAATTACTTCTTCTTCAATCCTATATACATTATTAAAATATTTATCAATAACCGCTTTAAGCAAATATCTATTCCAAGCATATTTTATTTTTGGAAAAAGCATATATCCTTTAAATGTATTTAAATCTAATTTATTTTTATTTTCAAAAAGCGAATTTAAAATTATTTTAACATCAACAAAATTTTCATCAGATATTTCAAATTCATCCTTAGAAATTATTGTTTTTTCTTCATCTAACACATAATATCCATCAATTATTTCGTTAATAAATTCATTAAAGTCATTTTTAGATAAATTGGATAAGGTTAATTCATTATACACATCATTAACCATTCCAAATGTAATTAGTTTTTTATTTTTTAAATTGTCATATAATATTTCATTTATTGATGGTACATTTTCTTTTCCAAAAAACTCATCTGTATAAACATATATATTATTAAATTTATATTTTATAATTGAATATAGTAATTCTGGCTTATTTTCTATTTTTAATGATTTAAATAATTCTTCATCTAGCAAGGAAATATTTGCATATAGAACTTTATATCCCAAATATTTTTTTCCAGTGCGCTCAAAGATATTATTAATAAATTTTTTTAACTCTTCTATTGTCTTATCTGTTATATTTAACTTATCAAAAAATATATATTCTTTTTTTCCACATTCCAACAAGCCATTAATTTTTTCATTATTTATTAATTCGTCTATTTGTTCATTAGAAATTCTATTGTATTCTCTTTTTATATCATCTATTGAAAATATTCCATCAAATTGTTTCAAATTATATTCTATAACATTAAAATCTGTATTTACGGATTCAATTGTATAATCCTTATTCTTCCAATCAAGTATTTGCCATTTAAACCATACTGGATTTTCTTTATTAAGATCATGTTCTATATATTTTAGTTTGCCCAAATACATATATTTAGATTCTTTTATACTATTTCTTTTAAATAAATATATATTATTTATCTTTTCATCATGATTAATAAAATTAATAATATCTGGAGATTTAAAGTTTTGTCTTGGCTGAGATTGCCAACTAAATATTCCATTTTCATCAATACCTTCTATAAACTTATGCTCACCTCTTTTAGTATCATATGTAACAAAAAAAATGTAGTCCTTTGTGTTTGGAATCCTTATAATTCCATGTAATCCCCATATACCACATCCCGCTTTAAAATTACTCTCTGCTGCAAATACATCATGCACATCTTTTCTTGAATACATTGCATATCTTTCTAAAATACCCTTTTTAATAACAATATCATTTTTAGGTTTTATTAAAACATTATCTCTTTCTTGAAATAAAGACATTTGATGGTTTATATATTTATTTTTTAATTCTTCCGTTTTGTTTTGTTCAATATATTTAATCTCTTTTTTATTTCTATTTAAAATAAACATCTCAATTCGAGATAAAATACAATCAAGAATACTTTTTCCAATGTCTTTAAACATAAGACTCCTCCTATAATTCAAATTTCTTTTTGCTTTTCTTTTTATCATTATTAAAGTATTTCTTTTGTTTATCTAATTCTTTTTGTATTGCCTCAAAAATTGCTACTATTTGTTCATCTGTATATTCATAAAAAGATGTATTTGTTAAATTTTGAAGTTTTGAAATTGATTCTATTATTTTATTTGTTCTTTTCTCTGCTATTCTTTTAAAATTATCTTTTTTATTATCCATAATTCTATTTCCTCTCAGTAATATATTAACACTTTCGACAATATTTGTCAAATATTTTGAAAATATTGTCGAAATATTACCATAGTATCATACAGCATCTTTAAATTTTATTTTTCTATTTTCTTATTTATTTTTTACATTTATATCTATTTCTAAGGTTAAATTCCATTTTATCTAAATATTCCATTTCTCTTTTTATTCCTAAAAAACTTTTCTCAATTTCTTTACACTACCTTTATAAAATAATTTTTTATCACAAGTTTTAGATTTAATTACTTCTTATCTACTTGGATATTTATGCAAATATTATTTTCAATAAAATAATATTTCCGCAAAGCTCTTTCTATTTTAATATTTCTTTTATATATAAACCTTCTTATACTAATTTTATTTACTCTAAAATACACTTGATATCTCATATCTTTTAATTTTTTATAAATACTTAATATGTCCATGACTGTTCTATTTCATAATCAATTACATACTCTAATCTATTGTCCACTTTCACAAACTTGTAGTCTCAATTCTAATTTTTTCTTTTTGTAAAAAAAAGGGATTGGGAATTTTCCCATTTAGAATTTCGGTCTCCCAAATTCAGTGCTTGCTAGGACATAAAATTGCATTTTTCTTATTTTTAATGTACCAATTTATATACCAAAATAGATCATTTAAATGTTCTTATAAGTTAGAAAAAGCACCTAAATTTTTCCAATCCAGGTACTTTTCGTTTTACTTTTTAGATTTTTTTTAATTTATAATTTTTTCTATGAAAGTTCATTTCTTTTATTCTGTCGTTCATTAATTTGTTACCTATAATTTTACATGGTACCTCTTTAAGTCCTGCATTTTTAGCAGCAATAAATGTATTTAATGATTTATAAATGACATAATCTTTTCCTACTTTCGTAGCAGTAAATGGTCTTCTAACTCCAAATAATTTTATTTCCATCTCTTTACTTTTTATTATATCATTGTATTTAAATTCAAAGAACTCATCTCCTATTTTTATTTTTTCTACTGGTATATTTTCAATTTTCATATATTTATTCATAATTATTCCTCTCTTTCTATTTACTTTTTATATTTTTTATATTACAATAATAATAAATCACTTGGGTTAGTATTTTTAGTTTTGCAGACTTATACTAACTCTTTTTTCATACTTTTTAGTGTCAATCCATAACACATTTGATACAATTTTGAGATAATTGCATCTACTAATTGCTCGTCTTGACTTTGACTAAATCTTTCTATTAATCCTTGTTTATCAAATCTTGTTGTAATAATTATTGGTAATCTATTTTCGTTTCTATTTTCTATTATTGTGTATAATTTTTCTAATGCCCAATTGCTTATTTTTTCTGTTCCTAGATCATCAATTATTATCATATCTACATTTGAATATAGCTCAATTAATTCGTTTTCTGACTTCGTATTATCCTTAAAAGTTTCCTTTATCATATCTAATAAAGTCGTCAATCTTCCCATTAATACTATCTTGTCATTTTCAATTAATTTATTAGCAATTGATGCTGCTAAATGTGTTTTTCCAACTCCTGACTCGTCCATTATTATCAGTCCATTGGTATTTGCACTTGTAATATTTTTATTTACATAGTCTTTAGCAATTGCTATAGCTAATTCATTTTCAGAATTACTATTAAAATTTTCAAAGTTCAGATTTTGAAATTTCATGCCAATATAATTTTGTTTATATATCTTGTTTATAACCTCTCTAAAATGTTTTCTTTTTGCAATTTCATAGTCTCGTTTATCTTTCTCGTTCCAATATTCTTGTGCTTTTTTACAAGTACATCTTTCATATTCAATATTATCTGGAGAAAAATTAGCATATAAATAATCAAGACCTATTGTATTTAATTCTCTTCCACAAAATTCACATTTTTTCATTTTTTTGTGGATAACTTCGTTATATTTTATATTCCCTAAAACCATTTTCGCTCTCCTCTCTTATATTTTTTTCTTTTCTCATTCTTAATTCTTTTGTATTTTTTTCTTGTCCGTTACTTAACGTTTGAATAACGTTACTTTTTTCTTTTTCACTTTTTAATTTTTCACGATATCTTTTTTGTCTTTCTCTATTTTGCATTTGATATTTTTCATAGTTTTCAATACTTTGATACTTGTCCCAATTTTTTATTAGAAATGTTTCCCCTTCTTTTATTAACATTTCTAATTCCAGAAATTTATTTAGAATTTTTTCTATTTTTTTCTTAGATTTTCCCATAATCTTTGAAAAATTTTCTATTGTCATAGGATTATTACCTCCTATTTCTAACCTTCCTTTGTTATTACATTCAACTGCTAATGCAATTAACTGTATCCATACTCTAAAATAAGTATCACCATCAGTTAATTTTAAAATCAACTGAATTTTTCTGTTTGAAAATATGTTGGTTTCTGTTTTAAACCATGGTAATTCATACATAGCCTCCTTTCCTCACTTTCCTTTTAGTTAGTAACTAACTGATTCTTTTTCTTTTCTATTTAGATATTCGTCTAATGCTTGAACTCTAAATAGAAATTTTCCACCAACTTTTGAGCATGGTATTTGCTTTCTTCTTACTAATTGATTAATCAACCAATAAGATATTCCTAAATACTCTGCTGCTTCTTTCATTGTTAGTGTTGTTCTTTGTACTTTTTGTAATTCCATAAAATCACCTCATCTTTCTTTTATTTAAAGTTGACTTTTGTTAACAATTGAATTATACTAATTATAGTTAACCAAAACAAGAATTTTAGTGAAAGTTTTTTATAAATGATAACAGCTAAAAACCCTTACTGTACGGATTTTTACTGTTAACACGGAGGAATTAAAATGGCAAAAAACGAATCTTATTCTATAAAATTAAACTTATACAATGGAAAAAATCCTTTTGAATTAAATAAATTTTATTCAATTTCATTTGATACCAATAAAATAAATTTATCTACTAAACAAACTGATAAACTTGTAGAACAATTTTATAAAGAAATGAATATAAAAAGAAAAGATGAACTTATGGATGATCTATTTCTTACTTTAATACATAAACAATTTCCAAATTTTCCAGCTAATACATTATTTGTACAAGATATAGAAAAAATAGATTTAGATTTAAAATTAAGCTATGATTATAACAAAATTGCATTAGGAGATAATTTAATGGGCTTTTTAAATTTAGATTTTTATAAATTTGAAGATTTCTTTAAATTTTTCTGTACTTTTATTTTTATGTATTTCATTAAAATATCTAAAAAGCAATTAAATAAAATATTCAAAGGATTTGATGAAAATATTATTTATATAGATTCAAAAAGACCTACACATATAGTAGAAAAATCTTTATTAAAAGAATGTGCTAAACAACTCTACGAAAGTGAAAAATATTATTTAATAGAAAAACAAAAATTATTCAGAAACTTTGTAGATTATATATTTAATAATAACAAAGAAAAAAGATTATCTAAATTAACTAACTCTCAAAGATTTTATATATTTCAAAACATATCAGAAGAAATTCAAAATTTTGCAAATAATTATATATGTGATTATACATTAGGATTTTGGTTTAATGATCCTACTTTTAAAAGTAATATTTTAAATAAAATCAAAGAAACTCTATCTGATCCATTATCTAATGAAAATTTTTTAATAGAAAATATGTTAAAAAATGATCCAGATGGAAAAAAGATTATAGGACACAAATATAGCTTTGAAACTAATAATTTATTTACATATTTCTATATTATCCTTTATCATATTACCTTAAATAATGTTGAATACATAAAAAAGTGTCAAGTATGTGGAAAATATTTCTTCTCTGATAAAAATAATACATTATATTGTAATGGTAAATACTCTAAAGATATTACTTGTAAAGAATATGGAAAAAAAACTTCTCAAAAAAGGAAGGAAAATGAAGAACCTGTATATGGTAAATATAGACAAATATATGCAAAAAAGGCCATGATGGTAAAAAGAAATCCAGACATTGAATATTACAAAACTAACTATGAAAAGTGGAAAAAAGAAGCTAGACAATTTATTAATGATATTAAATTTGGCAAAAAGACTTATGATGAATTTAATAAATGGTTAGATGAAAATATCTAAAAAGGTTACGCACAAATGCATAACCTTTTATTTATGTTTTATATTTAACCTTTTGTCTATTCCAAATTTAATTAATATTTTACCTAAAGGTATCATTACTATATATTTCAATAATAATTTTATTAATTTAAATGGTAAAATAATAAAATATATTATTATTTTTATGCAAGGCATTTCTACAATTTTATATAGTGAAAGCTCAAATTTTACTAAAAATAAATTTATTTTATACTTCCACCATTTGTAATTTATATTTGGATCAAAATATATTCCATTTGTAAAAAAAGATATTGCTTTAAACTTTAACGGTAATTCGAAATTGTATAAACCAATCTCTTTTCTTATTTGGTTTAACATATCAGCAACTATGTATAATATTGTTTGTGAATCATAATATTGACATTTTTTCACTATTTCTGACGAATATTCTCTAAAAGTGCAATATTTCTTATACATTTTTTTTGATCCATAAATAAAAATAGTTGAACCAAAATCAAAGAACTTTGATTTCATTTCTTCGTCTAAAAGCAATTCCCCACCTTTTATATATGTTTCTTTAAGTAAATTTATAAATTCCATATATTTTTCTTTTTTTAATTCATGCTTTTTAAATTTTAATTCGTTATATTTTCCTAATAAATAAATTAATACTGTTACAAATATAGATATAAGTGCAATTTGTTCTGAAGTCAATCCTTTAAATATATTTATTATTGTATCTATCAATTATTTTCACCTTCTCTTATTTGATTATTTTTAATTATTTAAAACATTTTTATTGTATCAATCCTGCAATCTCATTTAAAATTTTTCCTAACCTTTTAGATTGTTTCTCTTTTTCTTCTTCAGTATTCATATATTCTAATTGCATATCTATTACTGTTTTTAAATATATATAATATTCTTTACTTTCATCTTCATCTAATTCATGTATGCTTTTACTTAAAATTCCATATAGATTTTTTAATAAGCCTCTAATTCTTGGATCAAATTTATCTTTAACAAAATTTATTTTTGTGTCCATGTGGTTATCATCTAATTTTGCTTCTCCTAAATAAAACAAAATTAATTTTTCAAATATTCTTCGCAAATATGCATATGCTCCCACGAAGAAATGATCTGCATTTGATAAATCCGCTTTTTTGTAATCATCATAAGCATTTAATTTTTCAAGAATATTTTTATATTTATCAAAGTCGAACCCCTTTATAGTTAACATTGATGGATTTTGTCCTATTTTTCTCACAATAAAACATCCATCCTTTAGTTCAATAGATATCATCATTAAATATCTATGTTGACTATTATTGGTACATTCAAATAAATACTCAATATACCAAATTTTATTATTATATAATTTTTCTTTTTTATATGGTGGCATTGCTCCCCAAATGTTTCCTTTCTTTACATCTACTCTTCCTGCAACACCATTTGCAAAGCTTTCTGTAATAATCATATTTTCAGTTGTAAAATTTATATCCGTCATAAAATCTATGTATTTTACTTGAATATTAAAAGGAAATTCTTTTTTGCATTTATGACAATATGTTATTATTTTTTCTTTATTAATTCCGATATATTTTTTAAATTTTTCAAATTCTTCCTTGTTTAAATGATATTCATCTTCTTCTAATTTGAATATCTCAAATCTTTCCTTTGTATATAATGATACATTGTTAAATAAGAAGTCTAAGCTTTTTTCTTCCATACATCACATCTCCTTTCTTTCTGTCGCATTATATCATATTTTCTGCAAAAAATCCAGCAAATTCCTGATATGACAAGTTTCGACAATTTTCTTAATATTATTTTATTCAACTTGTCCAAATTTAATACCAAAACCTCTTGCACTTTGTTAACAATTGTATTATAATGATTGCAGTTAACAATATGTAAATTTTCTCCCACCCATAGGTATGCCTGAAAGGAGGTGAAAAAGGTAATGGCTGGGAGTATTGAAAAAAGAGGAAAAGATAGTTACAGGTTAGTATGTACAAATGGCTATGACTTAAATGGAAATATAATTAAGCATACAAAAACAATACACGGAACTAAAAAAGATGCTCAAATAGAACTTGCTAAATTCGTTGCTGATGTTCAAAACGGTCTTGTAATTGAAGGAAAATCTCTTAAATTTTCTGAATTCACAGAAATATGGAAAAGAGATTATGGTTCAAAAGAACTTGCACCTTCAACATATAAAAGATATTGCAGAATGTTAGAAACAAGGATTCTTCCCTACTTTGGACATTTCTATATTAACAAAATTAAACCTACAGATATTATGCAATTTTATGATTTACTAAGTAAAGATACACAATTAGTTAGGAAGAAAAGTAATAATGGTAAGAAAACAATAAAACCTTTATCTGGTAAGACAATATTAGAGCATCACAGACTACTTCGTGCAATGCTACATAAAGCTATATATTGGCAATTAATTGTATCTAATCCTGCAGAAAGAGTTCAACCACCTAAAGCAATGAAACCTAAAAGAAGATATTATGATGATGAACAATGTAAAATACTACTAGAAAATTTAACAGAACTTGGTGAAGAACAAATTAAATATAAGGTTGCAATCATCTTAACCATATTTACTGGTGTAAGACTTGGTGAACTTATGGGCTTAGAATGGCAAGACGTAGATTTCAAAACTGGTATAGTAAGTATAAATCGTTCTAGTCAATATTTAGCAGACAAAGGTGTATTTACTAAGACACCTAAAACAGAAAGTTCTATTAGAGATGTAGCAATTCCTGATTTCGTCGTTTCTTTACTTGAAGAATATAAGTTATGGTATGATGAACAAAAATCATTCTATGGCGAATTATGGACGAATTCTAATAGGTTATTTGTACAAGCTGATGGCAAGCCTATGCACCCTTCTACAATTAGCAAATGGTTTGTAAAATATGTAGCACAAATAGGACTACCTGTAATTAACTTCCACGGATTAAGACACACAAATGCTACACTTTTAATATCACAAAATATTGATGTAGCAGTAGTAGCAGCAAGATTAGGTCATGCACAAATTACAACAACATTTAATTTCTATGTACACCCTATTATTTCTCATAACAGAAATGCAGGAAATGTATTACAAAACTTGTTACTACAAAAAAACTAGTCTAAAATCTTTTTTCAAATTTCACTAAAGTGATTTAAAAAGTCATTAAATTTTTCACGATAAAAAAGTAAAAGACTACTAAATATTAAATTAGGTTTCCCATAGTCTTTTACTGAAAATTTATTAGAAATATCAATGTTTTTTGAGGATTTATTCCCCAACTTTTCCCCAATTCTACATAATAATGCTATTTTCAAGCATTATTGTAAACTGCTTGAAGAATATAAAAAATCGCTACAACTTAGATAGCTGTAACGACATAAGTTTGGTTGCGGGGGAAGGACTCGAACTTACGACCTTCGGGTTATGAGATATAATTTTGATTACTTTTTATTTTTTATAAAGCTATATTACTTCCGAATAATTTATTTATTGCTTTTTTTATATTCTTATCATCAAGTCCAAATCTTTTTAATTGCATAATATAAACTAATCTTTCTAAATAAATAATTCCTACAAATCCATCCGAATCTAAATCAATGTCCATATTTCCATGTGCGAAATCATTTCTTAACTTTTGTAAATTTGTAAATATTTTATCTTTATTTTTTATATGATTTAAACTACATAAATGTTGTAAGAATGCTTCAGATGCGTCTTTTAATTCTTTATTAGTATAGATAAGTTTACTTTCTAAGTTATCTTTTCCAATATTCTCTACTATTTTTTCTATTATCTTGCTTTTTGTTTTATCATAATTACTAGATAATTGTAACAAATCCTTTTTTATTTCTTCAATTTTATTTATTTTAGTCTTTCTATGTTTCACACCATTAGGAAATAATTGACTAAATTCCCATTCAAATGCAGAAGAAATTACAACAAAGATTTGCGGTGTAATCTGATTTCTCTTTATTTCATTCTCTGGTATATGTCGTATAAAAATTTTCTCATCAATAATTGCTTGCAATATTTTATCATCAATTGGTTTTATAAAATCATATTCTATATAATGTTTTTTTACATAATCTTCTTCTGGATTGACCATATTATGTACCCAGATAGTCATTTGCCCAACCTTCAAATATCTGCCTTCTTTATCTCTTATAAGTAATTCTATACTGTTTAAATTAATATTTTGCCTATAGTATAAATAAGATATGAATGTATAACATGACATTATAATATCATAAATTAACTCATAATTAACTAATAAACTATTCCATTCAAATTTTAGAATAGTATTGGCAGAAAAAAATTATTAATATTTTTTTTGAGATTTTTCTTTTTATTTCAAAACTATAGTCAATTATAGTATTTTTTACCTTTATCTGCTTTTTTCTCGAATTTACTTCTTCAAATGGTTTTATTGAAATATCCATATTTCCTTTTTCATAATATTTAAATTCACTTAATACCCTTGTGGAATCATATATATAATCTAATTCCTTTGCATAAATGTTTAGAGCATCAATTCTTTGTTCTTCATGTTTAAATTCTATCATTCCAAATATTCTAAAAGTTGAAACTAAGCATATACTATCCAAATTATGATTATGAAATATAATAGCATCATTCCAATTTGGAAACAATTTAACTTTTAACACTTGTATATTATAAGTTTCTTCATGTTTTTCATCTAAATTATCAGCAAATTTTTTCAGATTAACTCCATTTTCATTAACTACTGTTATATATTCATCATCTAACTCAAATCTATATTTTTCATTATTATAAATATAATATCCGCTTTTCATGTTCCTCCTATCTATCACAATTGATATAAAATGTTGTTTCTACCATTATATCACCATACATAAAATTCAGAATATAATATACTACTCGATGTTGCTGAATATTCTGCCATTTTTAATTTTATTATTAAATGCACATCTTGACAGCAATTCTAAAATGATGTATTGTCAATATATCCATTTTTCAAATAATTTTATTATGTATAAATATAACTAGATTATTTTCACTCACTTATCTCTTAAAAAACTTTTGTAGCTCGCTCTCTTTATAATAAAACACTTTATCTGTATCCTCTAACCTAACAGCAATCTTATTCCCAACAATATTAATAACTTCTCCCGCTTCCAAAGTTAATTTTACTCTAACAAAATCACCAATTTTAAATTTACTAAATTTAGAAGATGAAGAATTTAATAAGTCCTTAAAGAATCCCATAAATATTTCCTCCTTTTTACTAATACCTATTCTTTAATTTATAGAACCTTAATACAAATCACTTTTATACATTAAACTTTCATTTTCCGTGGCATTTTAATTTAAATCATTAAACTCCCACAAACTCAAATGACCTTTAGCCTCAATTAGTTCATCAAAAACTTCTACATTATCTAACTGCCAACCATAATTTTCTTGAAAAGAACTTTTTGTATAAATTTCACTATTTTCCTTCAGTAATTTTTCTTTAAAATCTGGTGACATTTTTATACAATCTACTAATGTTACTTTTCCAAGTATTTTTCCAATTGGCAACTCTTTTGGCAAATATTTTTCTAATCTCTTTACTGCCTCTTTATCAATCCCTTTGCCAGCATGTATTAATAATTCACCTCTATATTTTGTTTTCCAACTTCTAAATTCAAATCTTTTATCTCCTTGTATTATTAAAGTCGCCCATGGTTGTTTTATTGTTAATACTTTCATATTAAATTTCATTCCTTTCCAAGGCACAAATAGTTATAAAAGAATTTTCTTTCAAACTACCTCCCCAAAAGTTTGTATATATTTTTTATATCATATATTAAATATTTTCTCAATGATTATGTAGTACAATTTTATAACAAAGTATGTGTCAAGTAAATGTAGGCAAAATATAAAAAATGCCTACATTAATTTCACACTAACCATAACAAATATTATACAACATCAATTTTTATGCTAACATTACATTATAAACAAAAATCTTAATTTTAGGCAGTTTGCCAAGTGACAAATCAATAAAAGGCTCTTTTGATAGTGATATAAAAAAAGGTGAATTTAATGATATAAAATATCTTTTAAATAAATTTCTAAGCATAAAAACTGTATTGGTAAAGTCAGAAATGGCATTTAAATAATATATAAAATACAATAAAATAGTTTATAATTATAAATATGTTCCTTCCTCTAGTAGTGCAAATACAAAATACTCTCTTTTAGAAAAAGTAGAATATTGGAAAAAAGCTATGTTTGAATAAACATAGTCTTGAACATCAATCAATTGTAATACTACCTTATAAAAATAAATTTTTACCAATTATTGTTGACAGCCATTAATAAATATGATACTTTCATTCTATACAAACCTTAAATATGGAGGATTCATGATGTATAATAATATTGATAAACGTTGTATTCTAATTTTTCCAAAATTCAAGAATATAGACTTAATTCAAAAAATAAGGAACAAATATGATCCATTAGCAAATTTAATAGCACCACATATCACTTTAGCATTTCCATTTTCTGATGATATATCTAATGAAGAGCTAATTTCAAAATTAAACAGTTTGCTAAAAAATTTTAAACCATTCACAATTAACTTTAAAGGAATATCTTTATCTCATGATAATTATATATTTTTAAATTGTGTTAAAGGAAATCAAGAAATTATACAATTACATGATGAAATATATAACGAAATATTACCAAATCATCTCAAAAAATCTATTAAATACATTCCACACATTACGCTTGGGCAGTCAAACAGTATTGAGGGACTAAATTCTTTTACATACGAATTTAAATCAATTGTTAATGAAGTTTCAATTGAATTAATAGGAAAAAATGAAGAATCAATTTTAATTAAAACCATAAATTTAGGAGGTTAATTGTAATGCCAAACCTATATATCATAACTGGTCCAGCAGGAGTTGGAAAAAGTACAGTTTCAAAAAAACTTGCTATAGCAAGTAAAAAATCTGCATTAATTGAGGGTGATGATATTTATCACCAAGTTGTTGGTGGATATGTACCAGCCTGGAAATGAAAAAATCATTTACAAACATTTTGGAAAGTTTGTATAAATATGATTAAAACATATTTAGATGATGGTTTTGATGTTGTTTTTAATTACATTGTTACTCCTGAAAATTTGGAGTTAATTAAAACTAAAATTAATGATTATAATATTAAGTTTGTTGTTTTATTGGTAGATGAAGCTACTTTGCTTTTAAGAGATAAATCAAGACCTGAAGATTGTCAAATGAAAGAACGTTGTATTACTTTATTAAATAATTTTAAAAATAGGAATTATAATCCTCAAAATATATTGGATACAACTAATTTGTCTGTTGAGGAAATAATTAATATTATCCAAAATGATAATAAATTTATTTTGTGAGAGGTCTCTGTATGAATAGTATAGAATTTTTGAATAAAACTTTAAATGTAAAAATTGATAGACCAATAGGAAGTAGCCATCCTGACTATCCGGATCATATTTATTTAGTTAATTATGGATATGTTCCAAATACAATTAGTGGAGATGGCGAAGAACTGGATTGTTACATATTAGGAGAATACAAGCCTTTAAAAGAGTATACAGGAAAATGTATTGCAATAATCCATAGATTAAATGATGATGATGATAAACTTGTTATAGCTCCAGAAAATAAGAATTTTACCAATAATGAAATCAAATTATTGACAGATTTTCAAGAAAAATTTTTTGAAAGTGAAATTATAAGAAGTTCAGGTTATCTTGAGTTTAATAAAAATATTCCTGAATTATCTGTTACTAATTTGGAAAATAGTTTAAATTTTTATAAAACTGCCGGTTTTAAAATTGAGTATGATAGACCTGAAAATAAATTTTCATTTATTAGTTTGGGTAAAATACAATTTATGTTACAAGAAATTTCTACAAATGATAAATGGGATATTGCCCCTCTTACCTATCCTTTTGGTAATGGAATAAATTTTCAACTGGAAGTAACTAATTTAGATAAAATCTATAATAGTTTTAAAAATGCAAATTATAAAATTGCATTTGATCTTGAAGAAAATTGGTATCGTCAAGATAATAAATTATTAGGAAATAAAGAATTTTTAATACAGGATCCTGATGGATTTCTGCTAAGATTTTCTGAAGATTTGGGTGAAAAGGATGTATGAAATATGGTTGAAATAATAAATTATGATAATAAATATGCTGAAGATATTTCGAGAATTATTATACAAAACTTGTTAGAAATTAATTCTAAAGATTATAGTTTAGAATTTGTTAAAAAAACATCTGAAGAATTTACTCTAGATGAAATTAAAAAGAATTTTCCTAAAAGAACAAAAGTATTTATTTCTTTAGAAAATGATGAAGTTGTTGGTACTGCTAGTCTTGATAAGTCTTGGTACAATAATGATGGCGAATATTGGATTTTAAGTGTTTTTGTTGATATATCTCATCATAACCAAGGTATTGGAAAAATGCTTATAAATAAAGTAGAACAATTTGCCAAAACTATCTCAGCAAAAAAATTAGTAATTCCTGCATCTATTACTGGATGTGAATTTTATCATAAATTAGGATATGAATATAAAAATGGTAAAAAAGAATTAAATGAAGAAAATATGTATATAATGGAAAAATATTTGTATTAGTAATTATATTTCTAAAAAATTTAGGAGGTATCTTATGAACATAAAATTAGATTATTCTATTTCAACTGATGAGTTTTTAGAAATGGTTGAATCTGTTGGATGGAAGACCTATTCAAAGGAGCAAGTTGAAACAGCTCTAAAAAATACAATATATATGGTAAAAGCATCTGTTGATGGCAAACTTGCAGGAATCGGACGAGTTGTTGGTGATAACAGCATTGTTTGTATGTTGACTGATATTTGTGTTAAGCCAGAATTTCAAGGACATGGTATTGGACTAAAAATTACGTTGGAATTAAAAAAATTAATTGAGGAAAATGTATCTACTGGAGAAAAAATGCAAATAGAACTTACCCCTACTGCTGGAAATGAAGCTTTTTATCAAAAAGCTGGTTTTAAATATAAACCAGATAAAATAACTGGTATGTATTTATGGATTAAAAAATAATTTCATATAATTGACAAAAAATATAATCAATGTTTTAATATTATTAAATATCAAAATAATTAATTATAATACAGTTTAATAATAGTTTAAATTGTTGTAAATAAATAGAAAAGATATAAATATTAAAAAAATATATAGAAAGGGTTTTAATAATATGGATGAACAACAATTAAGTAATTTAAAAAATGAATTATCTAAAATAAGAGATAATATAGGACAAGTATATTCACAAGACAGCAATAATCAAACAAAAGAAGAAATTTCTAATGAATTACAATCTAGTTGGAGAAAATTTAAAGAATTACTACAAGATGCTCCAATTGAAAATAAAGATATTTTATTAGATGAATTAGGAGCTGATTTCTTTAATGGTTTAAGTGATAGATGTGTTACTGATAGAGCAGATAATTTTATTATGATACTTGAGGGATATATTAGTGGAATTCAAACTCATTTAAATGAAAAAGATTATGATACTTTAAATCAAAGCAATATTAGAAGTGGCCTTGTTAGTTCTATAGAAGAATATGGTGAAGATAGAAGTTCTGAGCCAATGATTGAAACTTATAGAGAAGAAGCTTATTATATTATAAGAAAATTAGGAACAAGAATTGATATAAATCCAGAGGACTTTATTATGCAATATAAAACAGCTTTTGATAGAATTCTAGAACACAGTCATGAAAATATAAATGAACTATTGAAAAATGATAGAGTTAGTCTTATAAATGAAATTGAAAATTTATTACCAGAAAGTGAAAAAGAAGCTTTTAAAAATTCTTTAAAAGAAGGTGCCCCTACTTTGGAGCAACAAGAAGAGGATAGTAAAAAGTTTATGGATAGCCAAAAAAATCAAGATGATTCAAAAGATATTAAGCCTTTAAATACTGATTTTAGAATGATATAGAACATATCTTTGCATACCACTGGTAAAACCTGTTGATTATTCAAGCTAAAGTGCCATTTATAAAAACCTTCCTTGATGTTTTATCATGGAAGGTTTTTTCATATTTTTTCTCTAATATCTTATATATTATTATCTTCAAGTTTTACAGTGGAGTGGATCAGCACTTTCTCCCCTACAAAAATTCTCAACTCTATTTCAAATCATTATTAATTTTGTGTGCTGGAAACTTGTTTTCTTTTAATATTGTTTTTGATACTTGTGGCAATAATGGATATTCGTCTATTTTGTCTAAATCTAGCCATTCGTATTGCAAGAAGTCTTCCCCTTCATTATTTTTTAATGTGTATTCTATTTTTTTATCTTCTTCATTTACAAATTCTGCTTTATGAATAAATAGTATTTCATGAAATTTACTGCCACTCATTTTGAAGAAATTTTCTATTGTTCCTATATATCCAGTTATTTCAATTTCTTTATTAAGTTCTTCTTTTATCTCTCTTTTTACAGTTGTTTCTGAATCTTCTCCTATCTTTACCCTTCCACCTAATAATGCATAATGGTCTGAGTTTATGTTTTTATGTACCAATATTTTATTATTGTGAATTATAACTACTACTGCTCTTATATTTAATTTATAATCTTCTACATCTATTGTTAAATCCATTTTTGCTTTCCTCCCATTATAATAATTTTTTAATATATATAATCTTTTATAATGTCATAAAGCTTATGTGTTGGAAATCCTATTGCAGTTGTGTAATTTCCTTCTATTTTTTCTACAAATACGCAAAATTCATTTTGCATGCCATATGCTCCTGCTTTGTCCATTGCATTTCCTGTTTTTATCCATCTGTCTATTTCTTGGTCTGTCATTTGTTTTAGAAATACTTTTACTTCATCATATGTTTTTATTTCTTGGTGATTACCGTCTTTATCTATTATTACACTTAGCCCAGTAAATATGCTGTGTGTTCTGTCTCCTTCTAGTAATTCTTTTATCATTTGTTTTGCATGTTCTTTGCTTTTTGGCTTTCCATATATTTTACCGTTTTTTGTTACAATTGTGTCTGACCCAATAATTATTCTGTTTCCTTTGGTTTTTTCGTAAATGTCTTGTGCTTTTATATGTGCTAATCTTTCAACTTGTTCTTGTGGTGTTAATCCGTCTTTTAGTTCTTCGTTTACTCCACTTACCATAATTTCAAATTCTGGTACTATTAGTTTTAATAGTTCTTTTCTTCTTGGTGAACCAGATGCTAATATGATTTTCATTTTTATTTTCTCCTATCAATTTTTTATTACTATATCATAATAATTTCCAAAAGTCTACAAAAATTTTGCATTTATCTTGTTATCTTTCTCGTTTTGTGATAAATTAAATTTAGATATTAATAAATTTATTGAGGTGATAAAAATGGAGTATATTTATAATCCTAAAGGTGTATGTTCAAAAGTTATGAAAATAGATGTTGAAAATGATGTAATTAAAAATGTTGAAATTATTGGTGGATGTCCAGGAAATACTGTCGGTGTGGCTAATTTAGTCAAGGGAATGAATATTGATGAGGCAATTAAGAGACTTAAGGGAATATTATGTGGAAATAAAGGTAATTCTTGTCCAGACCAATTGGCAATGGCTTTGGAGAATATTAAGAACTCTAAAAATTCATAAATTCTCCTTAAAAACTACCTATTTAAAAAGCAAACACCTTCATTTTGTAGTCTAGCTGTTTATGGCTTCTTCAATTTGTTTGATTGTGATTGGACCTTGTCGTATTATTTTGATTTGTTCTTGTGTGCAATCTACTATTGTACTGGCTTTTCCAAAAAATACTTTTCCATCCATCATTCCATCTAAATTTGGACATGATTTTTCTATTTCGTCTAAATTAGTGCAAGTTGGTTCTCCACTTTTATTTGCACTACTCATAAAAATTGGACTTTCTACTTTTCTGATTAATTTTTCTAATGCTTTTGATGTTGCCATTCTTACTGCAATGGTGTCTTTTCCATTGTTTACATATTCAGGTACTTCTGGTTTTTTCTTTAAAATTAATGTAATTGGTCCTGGCATGAATGTATGAATTAATTTTTCTGCTTTTTTGTCTACTAGTGCTATGTTTTTTATTTGTTTTTCATCTGCACACATAATTGGAAGTAGTTTCGTGATTGGTCTTTGCTTGATTGCTATTAATTTATCATGTGCTTTTAATGAGTTTATTCTTGCACATATCCCATAAACTGTGTCTGTTGGTACGCTAATAATACCATCATTTTTTAGTATTTCTGCTAATTTATTTATTTCGTTTTGTTTATATCTTTTTATCATATTTATTTCTCCATTGTTTTAATTTTTTGTAAACAGCATAAATTATAACATCTTATCTAAAAAAGGTATATAATTTTATTGACATTTTGTATATAAAATGTGTATAATCAATAGTGGCTTTTAAAGATAAGCTTTTTATTCAATGTTCTAAAATATTTTTTCAAAATTAAAAAGTAAGCAATATGTTAAAAATATTTAATACTTTCATTACTATGTGTGATTTTAAACATAGTAAGAAAAAAAGGAGTTTTTATGGATAAGTTTAAAGAAATAAGACCTATCGTTTTGGGTCTTGCAATTAAAAATAATAAATTACTTGTTAGTGAAGGTTATGACAAAGTTAAACAGCAAACATTTTATAGATGTTTGGGTGGTGGTATTGAGTTTTTGGAAAAAAGTTCTGATGCTTTAAAAAGAGAGTTTCTTGAAGAAATTAACGTTAATATTATAGTCAAAAATTTTTTAGGTGTTTCTGAAAATATTTTTACATACAATGGTAAAAATGCTCACGAATTAGTTTTTTATTATTCTATAGATTTGCCTGATGAAGATTATAAAGATGAATATTCAGTTATAGATGACCACGGCAAGTGCACGGCTATGTGGGTTGATATTGATGAGTTTAAAAATAAAAATAAAATATTATATCCTGAAAGTGTTTTTAAGTATATTTAATTTTATGTATGATGAGTAAATATATCTTTGGGAATGCCATATAAAACCTGATTGACTATTAATATATACCAAAAACGATGATAAACTTATTTTAGTGTTAACTCGTACAGAATCATGCTGATTTATTCGAATAAACAGTAAAAGTCGCAGATTGTTTATCATTTGCGACTTTTTTTATAATAGTACTAGTCATTCATTTTTAGTTATCTACTCATTCCATTATCTTTTTTCTGTTGATTTACTTGATGTTGATTTGTTTGATATATCTGTTGTAATTCTATAAATCTTCTTTCTTGTTCTTCTGTTCTATTTTTTCCAATTAACATTAATCGTCTCATTTCATCTCTTTCTGCCATTCTTTGTTGTACTTTATTAAATTCCTTAGAAGTCACACGACTACTGGTTATAGCTCGTTTTAATAGTGAAATTTGATATTTTCTTTGGCTATTAATTTCTTCATTAGTTTCTTCATTTCGTTTTCTTCCTTCTTCATCTTGCTTAAGAATTACTTCATCAGTTTCTTTTTTTTGTGCTTCTGATTGTGATGTTTTTATTTCTTGTTGTAAACTTTGTTCTCTTGGTGCTTTTGTCCTTATTCCAACAGATATAGTTCCATTATTTGCAACAGTCATAGCTTCTAATAGTGCATTAATATCTCCATTAAATCTTTCTTGTCCTTCAAACATTACAGCTTCTTCAATAAACTGTTTTGCAGGAATACTCGTTCTGTTACTTTTTAATATGAACTTTCCATCACTTGGAATATGAGGTGCAACTACTTCTTGAATATATTGAGTTGCTGGGATTTCTACACCATTTGGCAATTTTACTTTTCTTTTCATCAATTCAGGACTTAACTTATTAACAATCTCTACTGCTTTCATCTGGTCGCCATTTATTGTTATCGTTCCATTGTTGTTTCTTGTATTTTCGCTTAATAATTTAGATATATTACCTTTGTATTTTTTTTGCCCTTCTCCTAAAATGAATTCTTCTATATATTGCTTAGCAGAGACTTGTGAACCATCGTTTAGTATATATGTTCCATTGCTTGGAATATGAGGTGCAACCATCTCTTGAATATACTGTCTTGCTGGGATTTTTGTTCCATTTGGCAATTCAATTTTTTGTTTTAACAACTCTGGTTTTAATATTTTAACAATTTCAACACTATTTATGGATGTGTTTGTTTTAGCTTTATTTATATTTAATTTTTGTACTGAAGATTCTTTCTTTGCTGTTAGATTATCCTGGAGAGTTTGTACTGTTTTAGTTTTATTTGTTCTAATAGGTTGTACTGAATCAATTTGTTCAAATCTTTTTTTTGAGCCTTGTTGAAAACAAAATGTATCATCTATGCCATTCTGTTTGCATCCTGCTTGAATCTGACTTTTTACTTTATTCATAAATTCCGAATCAATTTGTTGCATAATAGGAATCATACCCTTTATTATTCTATCCATATCATAAGTATTTATTGAAATACTTTTTCCGTCTCTAGTAGGAATAGTAAAAATTGCTTCTCCATTACTTCCACCTAATTGTGTTTTTACATCTTTAATATTTATTAATTGGTCTAATCCTTTTTGAATTTTTTTTCTTAAATGTGCTTTAATATGCTCTTTGAATTTTTCACCTGTTAAATCAGATTCTTTTAATCCTAATTCATTAAGTTTAGTTACAAAAAGCTTCCTGTTTTTAGTTAAATTTTTCAAATTTTCCAATATAGTTTGAGTAGCTTGTTCCATAAACAAATCATTAAATCTTGTTAGTTTTCCATTAAATGTAACATCTTTTCCTTTAAATTCAGTTATATCATTTAAAAGAACTTCCTCAATTGAATTTTCAAATATATCTGCTCTTAATGTATTATAAGATTGACTTTCACCATTTTCCTTTTTTGGAGGTTCATCTCCAATTCCAATCCATCCATCAATTTTTCCTGTTAAAGCAGGAGGCTCTCCACATCTTTGTATAATTTCAGGATATTCCTGTGCAATTTCTTGCAATACACTTATATAATTTCTTAAATTATCTGTATCGGCATAAATTACCATTTTGTCATCTCGTTCACTTGATGCCCCTAACTTAAAATAAAAAGGTATTTGTTGTTCTTCACATTTACTTTTAAATAATTGTGCTAGTTTCCACATATCTTGATTTTGACAACCTACATAAAGTCTATGTTTTACAGATATTCTTTCTTCTATTCTTCCAGAAATATATTGAGATTTGATATGTTCCCAACCATCATTTAATTCCCAACCATTGATTTCTTCGTCAAAAAGAGGATTACTTTTTAATTTTTTAATATCATTCATTGATGATACTTTACCGAAACTTCTAAGATATTGTTGCATTTGTCTAGCATCCATACCTCTGCTTTTCTCTAAATATTGAATGTGTGCATCATCAAGGTTTAGCATATTTTCAATCCATTGATTGTATGCTTCTACCATAAATGCCTCTTTATCATCTACATTTATTTGACTACTATCTTTTGTTTGATTCATTTTCACTAATGAACTATATAAATCAGAACGACCAAATATATCAGTTCTATTTGACTTAGCATAGGCTGATACTATTTGTTGTAAAATTTCTTGATTATCTAAAGGACTTTCAACACTTGAATATATATCTGTTAATTTTACCATATCTTTCTCCCTCTATTTTTTAAAAAAACTCATTATTTTATGCAACAATTTTTTTATAAAACCTTGTTCTTTTAATTCAATAAGTTGCATATTTTCACTATTATCAGTTATTAGTTCTTTTACTTCATTTTTCTTTTTAAATATATTATCTGGATTATACATTTCTGCAAGTTCTTTTTCCTCTTGTTCTTTTAATTTACTGTTTCTTATTAATTCTTTTTGTATCTCTTTCTTTTCTTCTTCGCTATCACACCAATAATTATAGTTTAAGATTGCAAGTAAAACCATTGTTTCTCTTTTTAGATTTTGATCATCTAAAGATATATTTACGTTTATTATAGGTTTATATTCTTTATCTCTTTCCACTTCAAAAAAATCCATTATTCTTTTTGGAATTCTATTTACATATTCATCTTCTATAAATTTTAATATTTCATAAACTTCTGAATATGCTAAACTACTATTTTCTTCCATTTTCCCCTCCAAAATATTCTTCAGTTGTTTATTTATTAAGCCATCGATTATTTTTTTCATTATTTTATAAAATGTATATTAACTAGTTGTTTTTAATTTTAATGCTGTATTTTCATCTACCAAACTTGTTATTCTTTTATCTAACTCATTTAATTTTTGCTCTTGTTCTGATATTTTTTCTGCATATAAAGACTTTTCATTTCTTAATAAAATTGTTACTTGTATTAAATCTGTTATTAATAAATCATCAGCCTGTATTTTTCCATTTTTTAGGTTTGCGTATATTTTCAATATTCGTTCTTTTTCGACTTCATATTGTTCTCTTTTTTTTCTTATATTACTATCTTTGACTTTATTTTCATTTGAGACATTTTCATTTGAGTTACTTTCATTCGAATTTTTTTCATTTAACAAGTATTTTTCTTCTTTGGTAAATATTTTTCGAAAAAGTTCTTTTATTTTATTTAAAAAATTTTTTATTATATTGTTATTTTCTTTCATTTTTAAAAATTTTCCTTCTCTTACGTAAAATTTTTATTTTACCTAAATTCTGTTAAATCTCTAATATTTTGTAAACCTTGCTCAAGCATTGCTTTTTCCTTTTCTAATTTTTGAATTTTTCCTTTTTTGCCTTTTACATTTTCATATAATTTATCTAATTGTTCTTGTTTTTCTTGTATTTCTTTCATCGTTTTTTCTATTTCATTCATTAAGTCTTGTTTTATTTGTGGATACATCTCTCCAGCAGCATATAATATATATGTAATTCTATATTTTTCTTCATCAGCATTTTTGTCTTTAAAACTTCGTAAATACTCTTGAGCTGATTTTAAATATTGATTGTTTTTTTCTGTTGATAACATTCCTTGTATATAATTTCTTGCAAATGTAATATATTCGTGTTCTTGTCCATTTCTCAATTTTCCATTTTCATCTACATGGTATGCATTATATCCATTGTAAAAAAACTCTCCTGTTTCTATATGTTTACCATCTTCATCAAAAAATTCACTGTCATATTTTGTTGTTATTTCTTTACCATATAATCTTTCAGTATTATTACCATCAATATCAAATCCTCTTAAATCTCTTTTCTTTTTTGTAATAATATGTCTTCCATCTATATTAAATTTTCTTTTATTGTATGTTAATCCTGTTTCCAAATAAGTTCCATCTTGTTTAAACCCATGTGGGTCATAAATTTGACCATCTTGATCATGATAAAATCCTCTTTTACTAAATCCATGTAAATCATATCCATTAATAGTATATCCTTCTGGATCTACTATTTCTTGTGTATCTATATATTTTCCATTTGATTGTAGTTTGCAATAATGTCCTAACCTATTAAATCCTCTTTCATTAACCCTTAAGCCAGTACTTTTTAATTTTCCATCTTCTTGTCTTTTATAGTAAATTCCATTTCTGTCAAAGTTATTTTCATCTAATCTACTACCTGTTTTTATATTTATTCCATTTACATCAAATCCAAAATTATCATACTTACCATATGGTTTATCTGAATATCTTCCTCCTCGAATTGGATAATAGTTTCCTTCTAAATCAAATCCATATTGGTTTTGTTTTATTCTAATTTGCTTTCCACTGACTGTTTTTCTAGTACATAATCCGTCTATTTCAAAACCATTATTGTCAAATTTTCTATCTGTTTTTTCAATTGTACCATCTTTTTTCTTTATATACCAATAACCATCTCTATCAAAACCTCTATCATTAATTTTTTGATGTGAATTAACATATTCTCTTCTATTTATAAATGTTCCGCTTTCACCTTCTTGAGCAGGTCTCCAATAATATCCATCCATATCAAAAAAATTATTATCTACAATCCTTCCTTCATAATAATCTGAATAATAATAGGCATTATTAGGGTACCAACGTCCATATCTGCTAAAACCATAATAATTTATTTCACTTTCTGTTTCTATATATGTTCCATCTTTTTGAAGTTTGCAAAATTTACCATTTTTATTAAAACCATTATTGTCTACTTTTCGTCCTGTATTAATAAAAGTTCCATCTTCTTGTTGTTCATAAAATATACCATCTTTGTCAAAGTTATATCTATCTATCCCATTTTTATTATAGCCATTTATGTTATAACCATAACTATTATAACCTTCTTTATTATATCCTGTTTGAATATTATATCCATCTATATCATACATGTTACCATCTTGATCTTTGAAATAGTTTTTTCTTGTTTCTTTATATGTTAAATCTTGTTTAAATCCTTTAGGATTATATCTTTTTCCAGTATCTAGATATGTTCCATCTACTCTGAAATTATGTTTATCATATATGGTTCCTGTATTTATATTGATTCCATCTCTTCTAAATCCAAAATCATTAATTTCTTGTCCTGGCTTAAAATTGTATATATCACGTCCATCTGCGTCTATTCCTTCTTCATTCCAGTAAGTTCCTGTTTCTATATTAATATTACCATATTCACTTGGTCCATTTATAATAAAACCATCTTTTACTGCACATATAAATCCTTTACCTTTTTTAAATTTTTCAAAAATACCACATTTTCTTAAAACATTAATATCATATTGTAGAAATTCACTTCTTCCATTATAAAATACTGTTTTAGCATATTGATATTCTTGTCCTATTGGATAATCCATTGGAAAATCTACTTCTTCTAAAATCAATTTTTTTATCTCTGGTGTTAAAGTTTCAAATATTTCTCCTAAAGTACTTTCTGGTTTTATACTATCATTATTAATGTCTATGCCATATTCTGATAATACATCTAATATAGAAATAATATTCCTTATTCTTAATTTTGCTCCTGGTTTTCTCTCTTTCTTTATTTCATTGGCTTTCTTAAATAAGTCTAAAAATCTTTTTTGTTCACCTACAACCTTAAATACATTATTTCTAGTAATGTTTTTTGCTCCTTCTTTAATAGGTATTTCTGGAATCTCTAAATTCCATAAGTCAATTGTTTTTCCTAATTCTAATACTTGTTCTATTTCATATATTTCTGTTTCACTTAAATTATGGTTATTTATTCCTTCAAGATATTTCTCATATTTAGTTTTTATTATTTTTAATGTTCTCGCTTTTTTAAATTCTTCAATATCTTCGCTTTCTATGTCTGGAATATATCCGTGAAGATTAACCCAATTTACTATTAATTGTAATCTTTGTAAATCAGATGTGGGTGTAGTTCTGTTTGCCTCTCTATCCATATTTTGTTCTAAATAATTGTTATATACATCAAAAATTATAGGTGTCTGATTTTCTTCTATAGGCTTTTGGGGGTCTACAGAATAAATACATCTTCCAATTTGTTGTAAATACAATATTTTATGTTCAGCACTTATTGGTCTTAACATTATAATTCCATCTATACCATCAACATGAACACCTTCATTTAACATATCTATTGCAAATATTAATTTTAAGTGTTCTGATTGTGATGATTCAAAATTTGATATTGCTGTTAAGTTTTCGCTTTTTCTTTCTCTATCACTTAGTAAATAGTCTATTTGTGGTTCTGAATCTATATTTTTTAAATTCTCTTTTATTTTTTCTATTTCTGCTTTAACATATTCTTCTGAACTCATATCAGTATTGTTTCTTGGTAAAAATACAATATATCTTCCGTGTTTGTTGTTTATATTTTCTTCAAAAATTTTAGACATACCTTCTAATTGAGATTTTTGTATAATATCTTTCATTTCATCATATATTTTTTTTATTTCCTCTTTTTTTTGAGGATTTGTTTCTTCTTCATACATCTTTCTAATTTCTTGATATTGTTCACTGTCTTGTAAAGAATAATCAAAAGTAACAACTCTTGGGCTAACAACAATTCCATCTTGCATTGCATCTAATAGATATATTTCAGATGCTAAATATCTTTTTTGTTTTAATTCTTCTATTGTATATTCCCCTGTAGCTTCTGCAATTTCTCTTGCCATATTTCTTTTATCTACGTCTCTTACAGGAGTTGCTGTTATTCCTAATATTTTGGCATTTGGATTTCCTTTTATTAAGTTTCTTATTTTGCCATCCCACTTTGTAGCACCTGTTCTATGTAATTCATCAAATATGATCAAATCTGCATCATAACTTTCTAAAAGTTCCTCATCTCTTCTTGTTAGACCTTGATAACAAAACATTTTTAAGTGTGGAAAAGCTTCTTCTATATTTGCATTCTCATCTTCCAATATATTTTTAGCAATATGTCTTTTTAATTGATTTAGAATTTCTGTATTAGGAGCAAAATATAAAATATTTCCATTTTTATATTGCATCATTAAAGACATCGCTACAAATGATTTTCCCGCTCCTGTTGGTAAAATTGTAGCAGCATATCTTTTTTGCTGATGAATTTCGTTTACTTTATCAAGTGCACTTGCTTGATAATCTCTTAATTTGATTTTTGTTTCTGGTACAATATATGAATTATCTTCAATTCCTAATTGTTTATCCAATCTTGTTGGTAGTATTCTACAATTTAGATTTGGAACATTCTTTTCTATTATATTTTCTAAATCTTCTGCTTTAGACAATTCAACGAAATCATATTGTTTATATCCATTGTCCATCAATAAATTTGTAATATAACCAGATATATTTTCTTGTTCAACTCCAGCATTTACAAAAGCATTGTATAATCTTTTACAATCAGCTTTTTCTATTTGAGAAATTAACTTTTCTCTTTCTTCTCCTGTCATATCTTTTTGTACAATTGCTGTTTTATAAATTTTAGAAAAGTCTAATCCGTCTATTATAGTTTCTGCAAAATATCTATTTAATCTTTCTTCTCTTGTTTGATTTGTGTCAATATCACTATGATTTAAATTTTCAATATATATTTTTTGCTCTAATTCTGCTCCGTTATTAGATATTATTGTTTCAAGATCTTTTTTTGAAAGACTTTTTACTTTTTCATATATTTTTCTTTGTTCCTCATCTGAAAATTGTTTTCTACCGCCTCTATTCATATCAATATTTACAGATTCAGATATTTGTATTCCTCTTCCATTTTTTCTAGTAATTATTTTGTCATTTATTGCAACTGATTTTTGAGCTATTTCATCTATGGTTGCGTCTAATTCACTATCATTTATAATTTGTTTTAAAACATTTGCAAACTCTATTGATTTTCTTTGTGCTATACTTAAATTATATACAAATTGCGTAGCATTTTGAGCTTTTGAATAACTTATACTACCATTTGTTTTATCAAATATTTCTTCAACAGAAAAATTAGTATTGTTTTTCAAATTATTTTCATTTATAAGCACACTATCATTACTTAAATGTAAATCTATTTCTTCTCTACCATTTGAATAATATAGTTTGTTATCTCTTTCAATTAGTTCGTATCTTTGGTTTGTATATTCAATCAATTTGTTTTCTATTTCATTTATTGCTTGCTGTTCAATTCCTTGTTCTTTTGCGACTTGTAACAAAGCAAACATATTAAGGTTAATCTTAGATATTGGTACAAACTCGTCTTTACTTATTTCTCCATAATGAACAAACTCTCTATTGGAAAATTCACTACCTATTGTACTTGTTAATGATGATATATTTATATTGTTAAAAATTTCTTTTGGTAACATTCCATATATTTCAAGCAAAGTAAGTTTTCCAATTATTTTGTTGTATTCTAATTGTTGTTCTTCTGAAAAAGCTTGTCTTTTATTAAATCTTTTAAACATTGATTCTCGTGTTCTAATATTATTTGTAGTTGTATATCTTCCACTTAAACTTGTACTTTTAAATCTATCTACTATTATTTTTTTTATATCATTATAATTTTCTTTACTTTCTATTTCTTGTAATAATCTTACAATTTCAGAGTCTTGAGGTATTTGTGATATTCTGTTCTCTAAAATTCTATTTAGTTCTGAAATCATATATTGCCCTGCATTATAGATTTGACTATCTTGTTCTTTTGGTACTTTTATCATTAAATATTTTTCACCATATTTTGAACCATAGTCTATAGAAACATTAGCATTTGAAGATAATGAAATACAATTAGTTCCTCTATAAAAATTTACACTTTTGGTATGATCCCATATTTCTTTTAATGAAATTTCTGTTTCATTTGCATATCTATCATTTTCTGGGTATCTTTGCTTATTTGTAATTACTTTTTGTATCTCTCCATTATTTGAATTTATTCCTTCACTTATTTCTCTTTGGTCATCTAAATTTAATGCTCTAAATAAGTAGTAGTTCTCTCCATCTTCTATTATATTAAAATTATTGATTGAAAATACATCCTCATTCATATTCATTTGTCCTTAATTATTTATTTTTTTATCATTTTATCATTTTAAAAAATCTTAGTCAATATTCGTTACAACTCAACATTATATAAAGTTTTTTTATTTGTTTTTCTTATATTTAGTATTAAAATTTATAATAATTCATTGAGTTGACTTTTTATGTAAAATTTGTTAAAATATAAGTATAATTGCATTGTACAATTATAGACAATTCTGTTGAATTGTCAAGATTTGACCGCCGAACATTGAAAAAAAATGGAGGTAAACATTATGTTCCATATCGTGAAAAAAACCATCGAAGCCAATGCTATTACCCATGGTGGCTTGTTCCACGCCGACGAAACGATGGCGACCGCCATCCTGAATAAGGTTTTTAACAACCTTATTCTCTGCCGGACTTTCAAAGTTCCGGAAGAAGTTGCCGCACCTGTTATCGTTTATGACATTGGTGGTGGCAAGTATGACCACCATCAGAAAGGAGGCAATGGTTGCCGTGAAAACGGCGTGCCGTACTCCAGCGCCGGCTTGATTTGGCGAGACTTCGGGAGACTGATTCCCGAAGTTTCGGAATCTGCCAATCCTGATTTGGTCTGGTCCCTCATTGACAGGGACCTCATCCAAGGCATCGATGCCATTGATAATGGCAAGATGCCCAGTGCAGACTATGTCTGCAAGCCGATGTCTATCTCGGCTGCTATCTCGGGATTCAATCCCACTTGGGATAGCAATGTGAACTCTGACACTGCCTTTATGGAGGCTGTGGAATTTGCCTCTACCATTTTGGACAATGCTCTGGCAAATGCCATGAGCAAAGCCAAGGCCGAATCCATTGTGGAGAAGGCTATTGACAGGACTGAAGGCCCTGTCATGGTACTCGAAAGGTTCGCTCCTTGGCAGGAATTCATCTTCTCGTCCAAAAACGAGAAGGCGAATGACATTCTGTTCGTTGTCTTCCCCTCTAACCGTGGAGGGTACAACTGGCAGTGTGTGCCTGCATCGTTGGGCAGTTTTGCCCAGCGTCATCCTGTTCCGCAGGAATGGAGAGGCCTTAATGGGAAGGCTCTTCAGGATGTAACTGGTGTTGCATCCGCAACGTTCTGCCACAACGCCGGCTTCATCGGCGGGGCAGATACTCTCGAGGATGCGATTCGGCTTGCCGAAATCGCTGCCAACAGCTAAAAAAAGGAGGTCAAAACTAACACAACGAGAAGCTGGAGAAAACAACTGTTTTCCCAGCTTCTCGCTTTTTTGTATTTAAATCATTTTCTCAATTTCATTTACAAATTCACTTTTACTATTTCTATTATTTGGAACAACTAAATAAACCTTGTTTCTTGTTCTTGTTAATGCAACATAGAACAATCTTCTTTCTTCAGCATAAGGTATTTTTTCTGTAATTGAGTCTAGTTTAAAATATTCAAATATCCAATGTGATGTTCTATTTTTACTAGGAAACACTTTTTCTCTAAGCCCAAAAACAATTACTTGGTCTGCAGTTAATCCTTTTGATCTATGCATAGTTAAAGCTTCTATTCTAGCATCTGGTAAGTCTTTACATATTAAAACATCTTCTATTCCTTTTGTAAAAAACTCACTTTTAGCCAATTTTTCTAAGCATCTATTTGTTCTAGCTAGAATTAATATTTTACAATTAGGATTTTCTTTATAAATTTTATGTACTAGTTCATTTATCTTTTTATATTCTTCCATCCATTCATATTTACACATTTCTATTGGATGATTTAAATGTTTTATAGATTTTATATTTTTAATAGTTTGTTCTTCATTTTTTAATATAAATTCACTTGAAATATCTACTAATTCTTGCCCATATCTATATGTTGTTGATAGATACATATCATCTTTTGAATTTAAAAATAATTCACTAAATTTATTAAATAATTCCAATCTTGAACCAGCAAATGAGTATATTGATTGCCAGTCATCCCCTACTGATATTAGTTTTGCATCAAAATATTCTACTAATCTTTTTACAAACAAGAATCTTTGAAAAGTAATGTCTTGGTACTCATCAACAATTATATATTTAAAATTTAATTCTGGAAATCTATTTTTAACTTCTTTAATAATAAATTTATATGATAAATTAATCATATCACTGTAATCTATCATATTATTTTTGGTTAAATAATCTTGATAATAATGATAAATTTCTTGTAAATACCCTATAGCTTTAATTCTATACCTAGCTTCTTCCTGCTTGTTATTTGAAAAATATTTATATTTAAAATTTTCTTTTGCTATTTCTATTTTTCTTTTTTCAAACATATAATCTTCATTATCTACTAACATATTTTTAAAAATATCTATATAAGAAATTATTAAATTTGTGAACTTATAAAATTCTGCATTTATATTATTATCTAAAATTCTGTTAAAAATTTCATTATCACTTCTTGTTGAGAATTGTATTTTCCTTTTTAGCAATTCTTTTTCTAGTGTAGTTATAAAATCTCCATCAGGTGTTTGATAATCAAGGTTTATAAAATCATAATGATTTGCTTTTTGATAATTTTCTTTTATTTTTCTAATTCTATTGTATCTTCTAACTTCTTGTTTTATAAGTTCATTATTTTCATTGTAACAAGATGATAAGCCAAAATATTCAATATATATCTTTTTTCCTTGATATTCTATTGTAAAGTCTGGATTATATGTTGTGTCTTCATTTACTTTTTCTTCAAATATTTTTTCATAAGTATAATCTATGCCATTTATATAAAGAAAATTGGCTATTCTAACTTCTCCTAAAGATTTTACTTTTTCTCCTCTTATTGTATAAAGTGAACTTCTTGAATTAAGTCTATTTATTAAGTATTGATGTATGCCACCTTCTCTTTGATTTTCGATAAAATATTTTCTCCTTTTATAGTCTTGAAAATATTCTTCAAATGTTTTAAATTTTTCAAAATTTTCTACAAAACCTTTTGCAATATAGTTTTTCTGTTCACATTGTTTAAATAGTTCAATTAATTCTCTTAATTTTGCCTTATTTGGAAATAAGTCTTTTATATAATTACTTATAATGCTTTTTTGTTCATCTGGTCCAACTACTTTTACAGGAAATGGATAACATTTTTTTATGAATTTCATTCCTAATGAGTGAAATGTTGAAACAGGTACTCCTAAATCTAATAAATCATTTACTTTTTCATCTAAATCTTCACTGGATTTTTTGGTAAATGTTAGCATAATAATTTCTTCTGGTTTTACATTTAGTTTATCTACTAAATATTTTACTTTTCCAGCCATAGTTGTACTTTTCCCTGAACCAGCACCTGCATTTATTAAACAATATTCTTCATCTCTTAAAATTACTCTTCTTTGTTCTTCATCAAGATTTATCTTTTCTCCTACATCTGTAAACATATTGTCAAAATAGTCTTTATATTCTATTAATTTTCTTTCTATAAATTCTTCATTTATTTTATTTAATTCTTCTTCATCTATTTCTAGTTTATTTTCTTCACAATATTTTTTGTATTCATTATATGTTAAATATTTGTCTGCTTTTACTCGTTCTTTTACGTTTTCCATTTTAACTCCTAACATTTTTCTTTAAAAAATACGGTATTGACCGGACTTTTTTATATATAAAACCGGACTATATTAAATTATAAAATATTTTTACTTTTTTATTCTATCATTTCTCATAAAAACTGTAAATTATTTTTTGAAAATATTACCTATTTTTTATAGCAAATAACATTGATTTATAAAATAAATTTTTATATAATTAGGCTATACAAAAAAATTGGAGGTTTTATATGATAGTAAAAAAAGCAGGAACTATTTTGCTAAATTTACAAACGAAAAAAATCGGACTAGTTTATAGAGATTCAGAAAAAGACTATACTTTTCCAAAGGGACATCTTGAATCTGGAGAAACACTTGAAGAATGTGCAGTTAGAGAAACTGAAGAAGAAACATTACGAGCTAATCATTTATTAATAAACAAAGAAATTTGCATAAATACATATACAACTCCATCAGGAGAAAATGTAGAAAATTATATGTATATTGCAATTGATGATGGTCCTACTTCAAAAAATATAGATATAAAAGATCAAGAAAATTTAAAGTGGATTAGTCCAGATGATGTTGAAAATATCCTTACTTATGATAATTTAAAAGAATTGTGGAACAAAATAAAAAGTCCTATAAAAGACATTTTTGAAAATAATGGCAATATTTCTCCCGCAATTTTAACAGATTTAGGAATTTGTCCTACTTGCTATGATAAAGAAAAAGTCCAAGAAATTCGTAATCTTATAAAATCTATAAATTCAGATTTCGTAAATAATTTAAAAATCAGATTAGCAAAATATACAGACTGTACTGAATTATCTTATTTAAAAAGAGAAATCTGGGAAACTACATATAGAGGAGTTTATCCCGATGAGAAAATTGATAATTATAACTATATAAATAATACAGAAAAATTTAAATCTTATATTGATAATCCTAACCAACAATTATTTGTTGTTACTGATAATAATGTAATTATAGCTTATATTGAATTTGGCAAACCTTATAGACCTTTTGAAGATTATAAACAAGAAATTGGATTATTTTATATTAGAAAAGATTATCAAGGAATTGGTCTTGGTAAAAAGTTATTTGATTTTGCTTATAATAATATAAAAACTACTAATGTTGATAAATTTTTTATTTCTTGTCATAAATATAATTTAAATGCTCAAAAGTTTTATGAAAAAATGGGTGGCAAACTTGTTAAAATAGACGAAGATTTTGCAAACAATGGACTACCTCAAATTAAGTTTGAATTTAAAATTAAATAATAGAAAATTTTATTTTGTTCTCGCCCGATTTGAGTTTTCGACAGTAAGGAGAAAATCTCAAAGGGCTAGCGATTGTAGCATTTTATATAATAAGAAAGTTATACTTTCCTATTATATAAAGCAAGCAATAAGAAACGCCTATTTTAAGACGTTTCTTATTGTTTATTTATTTACTTATTCTCTTCTTTGCAACCTTTAAATATCTGCTTTTGCCCAGATGATTAAACGAGCTTTACTATCATCTGTACATGTTGTTAATGAAATTTCTGTTGCACCTTGTGTATCTCTTGTCATATATTCTGCATCTGTATCAGAAGTTTCATATTTATTATAAATAGTATATGATAATCTTTTTCCTGTTAAATCTGTTATGTAAATTTTATCTCCTATATTCAATTTTTTGTTATTTGAGAAAAAGTTACCATTTCTGTAGTTATGTCCTGCAATTGTAGTATTTCCTGGTTGGTTTAATCCTACACCATGTAATATTACAACAGAAGTTTCTAGAGCAGATTTACTATATTCTTCTTCTGCTAGTACAGGGCAGCTTAAACCTGTAGCTGGTATTTCTATTGTTCCTGCAACTAAATATCCATTAAATCTTTGTTCTTGTGCAGGTGCTGTTTCATTATTATCTGTTGTATCTCCTGTATTTTCTGGTTCAGTAACATCTACATCTAAATCTCCTTCTATTACTGGTTGTTCTTCTGTTGGCTCTGTTTCGTTTGGTTTTTGGAATGTATCTACAAAGTTTTCTGCCTCTTTTTTGCTATTAATACTTGATATATATCTAAATCCTAGAAATCCAATAACCCCAACTATTGCAACAATTATAACTACTAAAAGAATTGTTAAAAAAGTACTATATTTACTATTCATATTACCATCCCTTCCTTTAATAAATTCAATATTCACATTTATATATCTATTATAGCACACTTTTCAAGAAAAATCTACCTTTTTCTGTAAATTTATACGATTTTCCTTTAAAACTAGCATTTGGTCTTGAATTTAAAACTAGAATTTCCATTTGTAATTATCCATTTATACGATTTTATCACCCATTTTTGTTCCTGCTAGAACATGGAAATGTAAATGTCCTACTTCTTGACCTGCATCTTTACCACAATTTACTATAACTCTATAACCTTTTTCTTTAAATCCTTGTTTTTCTGCAATTTCATTTATTACTTTATATATTTTAGAAATAATTTTTTCTTCTCCATCTTGCATTTCTGCTAAAGATTTTATATGTTTTTTTGGAATTACTAAAATGTGAATTGGTGTTGCTGGGTTTATGTCATTAAAAGCTAATATTTCTTCATCTTCATAAACTTTGCTTGATGGTATTTCTCCTTTTATAATTTTGCAAAATGTACAATTTTCATCCATAAATATTATCCTCCTTAATTTCTTCTGTGTTTTTCAAATTTTTATAAATAAGCCTAAAAGTCTATTATAATATACTCTATATCTAACCCTTTTATTTGTTAAATATCTTATAAATAAATTTTTTAATGTTTTATTAAATATTTTTATTATATAAATACTTTTATTTGTAAAAATTATTCTTCTAAAATTGCTTTTATTCTTCTTACACCAGAAGAACTTGATTCTTCTTTCTTAATTTTAAAATGTCCTAATTCTGATGTATTATGAACATGAGGTCCTCCACATAATTCTAAAGAAAAATCTCCTATTTTATATACAGATACTATGTCTCCATATTTTTCAATGAACATTGCTTCTGCTCCCATTTTTATTGCTTCATCTTTTTTCATTTCCATATGTTCTACTGGAATTGCATCTTTTATCCATTTGTTGACTAAGTCTTCTGTTTTTTGTTTTTCTTCATCTGTCATTTTTGATGGATGAGAAAAGTCAAATCTCATTCTCTCTGCAGTAATATTACTTCCTTTTTGATGTACATGTTGACCTAATACTTGTTTTAATGCTGCATTTAAAAGATGTGTTGCTGTATGATATTTTGTTTCCATTTCTCCTGTTGAAGCTAGTCCGCCTTTAAATTTTTGTTCTGAACCAGCTCTTGATTTTTCTTGATGTTCTTTAAATAATTTGTTAAATTCTTCTTTATCTATTTTCATTCCATTTTCTTGTGCTAATTCTTCTGTTACTTCTGGTGGAAAACCATAAGTATCATATAATCTGAATACAATTTTTCCATCTACTACTTCTTTTCCTTGTTTTCTTATTTCAGCAATTTCTTTTTCAAATTCTTTTTCACCTTTTGTTAATGTTTTTACAAATTTGTCTTTTTCTTCTAAAATTACATTTTTTATAATTTCTTTTTTATTTTCAAGTTCTGGGTACATTTCTTTAAGGTTTTCCACATTTAATTCTATTAGTGTTGATAATTCATCTAATGATATTTCTAATTTGTTCATATGTCTTATCATTCTACGAATTAGTCTTCTTAAAATATATCCTCTATCTATGTTGCTTGGTCTTCCTCCATCAGCAATTATCATCATACTTGAACGTAAATGTTCTGCTATTATTCTTCTACTTGAGATGTTATCCACTTTTTGTAATTCTACTAATTTGTCCATAATATGTGAGAATAATTCTGTCTCAAATGGTGTTTCTTTACCTTCTAGTATCATTGTCATTCTTTCTATTCCTAAACCTGTATCAACATTTTTTTGTTTTAATTTTGTATATTTTCCATTCTCATCTTTATAAAATTCCATAAATACATTGTTCCAAATTTCAACATATTTTCCACATCCACATGATGGATTACAATTTGGTGAACATTTTGGTTTTCCTGTGTCATAAAACATTTCTGTATCTGGTCCACATGGTCCTGTTTCTCCTGCAATCCACCAGTTGTCATCTTTTCCAAAATAATATATTCTTTCTTCTGGAATTCCTGCTTTTTTCCAACATTCTGCAGTTACTTCATCTCTTGCACAGTCTTCGTCTCCTGCAAAACATGTTACAGATATTTTTTCTGCTGGAATTTGTAATTCTTGTGTTAAAAAATCGTAACTCATTTGTATAGATTCTTCTTTAAAATAGTCTCCTAATGACCAGTTTCCTAGCATTTCAAAATATGTCAAATGCCTGTTATCTCCAACCTCTTCAATATCATTTGTTCTTACACATTTTTGATAATCTGTAAGTCTTTTTCCTTGTGGGTGTGGCTCTCCTAATAAATATGGTACTAGTGGTTGCATTCCTGCAGTTGTAAATAGTACAGATGAGTCATTTTCTGGTATTAATGGTGCTGATGGAATAACTGCATGTCCATGATTTTTAAAAAAGTTTAAATATTTTTTTCTAATTTCTATTGCTTTCATTTTTCATTTCTCCTTGTACTTAATAAATTATTTCTCATAAATAATAATTTTTGATTTTCTCTATATTTTCTTAGATTATTATATTTTAAAAATAAAAAAAAATCAATGTATATATTTTTTCGCTAACATTTAGTAAGAAATTATGCAATAAATTTCTTATTTAACTGTAACTACATTTTTTAAAATACACCAAGTTCCATTACTTTCTGGTATGCTTTTAAAAGTCATTTCTTGTTTGGTAATTGGATGCTCAATTGTAAGTTCATATGCCCATAATGCAATTTGTTTTCCTTGTCCTCTTGTTCCATATTTTTGGTCTCCAAAAATACTATGTCCTGCATGTGACAATTGAACTCTTATTTGATGATGTCTTCCTGTATGTAAATTTATTTTTAATAAAGATAAGTTTTTTACTTCATTATAAGCTAAAACTTCATAATCTAGTTTTGCTAATTTTGCATTTTTCTTTTCTTTTGAAACTACTTTGCTAATATTATTTCTTTCATCTTTATATAAATAATCTTCCAAAGTTCCTTTGTTATTATCAAATTTTCCATCAACAACTGCTAAATATTTCTTTTTAAAAATTTTTTCTCTTACTTGGTCACTAAGCCTTGTAGCAGATTTTGATGTTTTGGCAAATATCATAACACCTCCAACAGGTCTATCTAATCTATGTACTAGTCCTAAGTATACATTACCTGGTTTGTTGTATTTTTCTTTAATGTATTGTTTAACTATTGTTAACATATCAATATCTTCTGTTTTATCTGCTTGTGATGGAATATTAGGTTGCTTTTCTACTACAATTATTTGATTATCTTCAAATATTACTTTTAAATTTTGCATGTTTAATTTCATTCCCTCCTAATGCATAAGTCTAGTTAAAAATAGTTGCAATTTTAAATATTAACTTTCCCATCTACCATATATTCCACAAGGTAATACTAATTTAGAATTTTCCATAGGTAATCCAATTTCTCCTGAACTTGTTTTTCCTTTAAATTTTTTACTTATTGTTAAGTTTAAAATATTTTCTAGTACTTTACTAGAAATTCCTGTTGTATATGAATTGATTAGGAAAAATAGTGGATGGTCAGAAAGTACTTTTGTACATAAATCTACCAAATCATATATATTGTTTTCAAATTGCCAAACTTCTCCATTTGCACCTCTTCCATATGATGGAGGATCCATTATAATTGCATCATATTTATTTTCTCTTCTTATTTCTCTATTAACAAATTTTACAACATCATCAATAATATATCTAACTGGTTTATCCGCTAAACCTGATGAAGTTATATTTTCTTTTGCCCAAGTTACCATACCTTTTGAACTGTCAACATGACACACAGAGGCTCCAGCTGAAGCACATGCAACTGTTGCTCCTCCTGTATATGCAAATAAATTTAATACTTTTATTTCTCTATTTGAATTTTTTATTTTAGAAATCATCCAGTCCCAGTTGACAGCTTGTTCTGGAAATAATCCTGTATGTTTAAAGTTCATTGGTTTTATATTAAAAGTTAAATCTTTATATTTTATTTGCCATTGTTCTGGCAATTTTTTATGATATTCCCAAGAGCCTCCCCCTGTTTTACTTCTATGATATGTTGCATTTGCTTCTTTCCATTTACTTGGGAAAGTTTTTTCTTTCCAAATTATTTGTGGATCTGGTCTTGATAAAATTATATTTCCCCATTTTTCTAATTTCTGCCCATCTGCCATGTCTAGTATTTTATAATCTTTCCATTCATTTGCTATGTTCATTATTAATCTCATTCCTTCCTATGGCATAAATTGAATTGGAAAAGAATATCTTTCAGACTTTTTCATTCCAATTCTTATATTTGTAATTTATTTAATAATTTTTATAATTAATTTTTTATTTACCAAGAATAATATTCACTATTATATAGCAATGCTATTAACCATAAGAATTATACTATATTTTTCCTGTTTTTTCAAGTTCTTTAAGCTGTTTCTTTGTCTGTTTATATCCTTTCTCATATAAAAGATTTATTTTACTATTATCTAATAAAGAAATTTTGTTTAAATTTATTAAGATTAAGTTATCAATTCCTTGTCTTTCATATGAAGATAGTTCTCTTCCTTGTAATTCCATTGACCTTGTTGCTACATCTATTAAATTTTGACAACATTGTTTTTCATTGTGAATTGTATCAAATGCTATTCCATATATTTCATCTGCTCCTATATTTCTTAATGATTTCCAGGGTAAATTTTCACGGATTCCCCCATCTACTAATTGTATTTCGTTAAATTTGCATGGAGAAAATACAACAGGAAAACTGCAACTTGCTCTTACTGCCGTACTTATTGGAATATCTGTTATAATTTTTGTATTGTCTAGCAAATTTCCTCTTGTCTGTAATGATGATGCCATATACACTGTTCCTTTTTGTACATCTACCATTGGAATTAATAAAGGCATTTTTATTTGATTTATATTAGTTATCTTACTTTCCTTGCAGATGTTTTCTATAATTCTTTCAATTACTTTGCCTGTGTTTAAACCATCTATAATAATTTCTCTTTTTAATATTAATCCTAAAATTAATTTTAATATCTGTTTCCATTCTGCATATTTTATTTTTTTACAGTATCTTTGAAACATATTCCACATTTCATCACTTGTGTATCCTAATGCATACATTGTTGCTACTATACTTCCAGATGATGCTCCTGATACACAATCAAATTTTATATTTTCTTCTTCAAATGCTTTTAATGCTCCTATATGAGCTGCTGCTTTTACTCCTCCTCCTGCCAAACATAATCCTTTCATAATTTTATTTTCCTCCATATCCTATTATATGTTTTAAATTATAAAAGTGATTATTCTTTATTATGTTTTTATTCTTAAGTAAGGAGCCTCTAGCTAAGCTAGAGGCTCTTGTTTTTTTACTTGATTTAGATTAGAATTGTTAAGCGTTACATATAACTATGGTATTCTCCATCTTCGTCAATGAAGCCACTCTGAAGCCAAGGCATGCTTTTGCTGGAAACCTCGCCATATTCAGAAACGTTATAACCCCTTTTTTCATAGTATCTCTTTGTACTTTCATATTGTCTCCGCCTAATGATCCTATAATCAAGATCATTATCATCATCAAAATCATGATACATAAACATTTCTCCTTTTAAGTATTTACTTGTGTAAGGTAATCTGTACATAATGCCTTTTGCATTATGCATTTTTTTTATATCACAATTACTGTTACATGTCAACTAGAAAACTGTATCTATGCAGAAAAAGTAGTAAATTTGATTTTACCTTTTTTATCTTATATTCTAATTAGTAATATATGGTAATTATTTTTTCTACCTTATACTTAATTTTATTAATTCAAAAATCATAAAAAAATTAACTCCTGATAAAATAAAAAAACTTGCAATTGCAAAAGAAAGCATTTTATGCTTTTTTATAAATTTCATATACAAACCTCCCTTTAGTGTAACTTGTCTACACTATTAAATTTCTTGTCCTTAATATGTATATGTTTAAATTTAAAAACTATTCATAAATTACTTTCTTTTTTCATCGCAATATATTACATTTTTTGATTATTCATAAATTTAAAATTGATTTAGTTTTTTATTCTATATATTATCATAAATCAATTTTTCTAAAATGTTTTCTCTTTGTAAAATTAACTAATTTTATATTTCTATTTATTTAATTGTTGAATTATACTTTTAGCTAAGTTTTCATTTATACCTCTAATTTCAGTAAGTTCTTCGATTTTAGCATTCTTAATTTTTTCTATACTTCCAAATTGCTTTAGCAAATCTTTTTTCTTTGTTTCTCCTATTCCTTTTATTTCGTCTAGAGCTGATTTGGTAATATCTTTATCTCTTAATTTTCTGTGATAAGAAATTGCAGTATCATGAACTTCATCTTGGAATTTTGTTATTAATTTAAATAAATTTTCAGATATTTCAAATTCTTCTCTATTTTCATTTATTAATGCTCTTGTTTGATGTTTATCATTTTTTACCATACCAAATACTGGTATATCTAATTGTAAATCTTTTATTGCTTGCTTTATTGCTCGTATTTGAGTAATTCCTCCATCTGCAAAAATTGCATCTGGTAATTTTCCAAATCCTGATGAATTCTCATTTTCAATTGAATGTTTTAATCTTCTCGTTACTACTTCTTGCATACATTTAGGGTCATCTTGTGTTAAAACTGTTTTTATTTTGAATCTTCTTGATAAGTTCTTTTTTATTGTTCCATCTACCATTACACACATTCCCGCTACCATATATTCTCCAGAAATGTTTGAAATATCAAAAGTTTCTATTTTTCGTGGTAATCTATCTAATCCTAAAACTTTTTTTATTTCTAATAAAATTTCACTTCTATCTCTTTCTTTGTTTTCAAGTGTTATTTTTGCGTTGTTATCTGCCATTTCTACAAAACGTAATTTTTCACCCTTTTTTGGAGATTTAATTTCAACTTTTCTCCCTGCTTCTTTACTAAGCCATTCTTCTATTGCATTTTTGTCTTCTATTTCTTCTCTAATCATTATTTTATTCGGTAAATTTGTACTATCTATATAATATTGTTTTATAAAACCAGATAAAATTTCTTTATCTTCCATTTCTTTTAAATCTGGGAAAAAGTAGTGTTCTCTTCCAACCATTTTACTTCCTCTAACGAAAAAGATTTCTACACAAACTTCTATTTCCGATTTTGCTATACCAATTACATCTATATTATTTTCTGTAATATTAGAAACTTTCTGCTTTTCATTTACTCTTTGTATTGCTAACATTCTATCTCTTATATATGCTGCATTTTCAAACTCCATTTTTCCCGCTTCTTCTATCATTTGCTTTTCTAAGTCTTTTAATACCTTATCTATTTTACCATCTAAAATATCTATTATTTCGTCAATTTGCTTTCTATAATCTTCTTTAGAAATATATCCCATACAAGGTCCAGAACATCTATTTATATAATAATTTAAACAAGCTCTTGTTTCTGACCTGAATTTTCTGCATTGACGTATTTTGTATTTTTGTTTTATAAAATCTAATAATTCTTTTGCAGAACCAGGATTTGCATATGGTCCAAAATATTTTGACCCATCATTTATTATTTTTCTTGTTATTACAACATTTGGATAATCTGATTTTACATCTACTTTTATATATGGATATGTTTTATCATCTTTTAATAACACATTAAATCTTGGTCTGTTCTTTTTTATTAAATTACATTCTAATATTAATGCTTCTGCTTCATTATCAACAACAATATATTCAAAGTGGTCTATTAATGATACCATTTTTTTTATTCTTTCTGTTTTGTCTGTTTTTCTGAAATATGATTTTACTCTTCTTTTTAAATTTATTGCTTTTCCTACATATATTATTTTGTCTTCTGCATCATGCATAATATATACTCCTGGCTTGTCAGGCAGTAATTTTAATTGTTCTTCTATGTTGAACATTGCTTTTCCCCCTATTGCAAAGCTTTTTCTTTTTATATTATATAATATTTTTGAGTTCAATTTTATCTGGTAATCTCATTTCATGTTTACAGAATCTTTGTCTTTACTTGCTAATAATCTTTCATAGTAAAATGATATTACCTATTTTTTTAATTATTATACATACTTTAATTGACATTTTCTATAAATCTGTGTATAATATAGATAGAAAATGAGAAACCATAGTAATATGGTTACCACTTTTGTATAGTAATAACAGCACATTCCAGGTAAAAAAGTAGAATGTGCTGTTATTTTATTCCTTATCTAATTTTTTATTTACATATTGTATGTATATAAAAGCCAATAAGGTTACGTTTATGACTAATGATATCATTAAAGCAAATATTATATATAATATAAAACTCATAAACACCACCTCACTTTCTGATAACAATGTTATCTAGTAAAGTGGCAACACAACTACTTATCTCATTTCCTATGTAAAATAGTATATCATAATAATTCGGAAAAATCAATATTCAAGAACAGATTTTCGCATTTTATATCAAAAGTTCAGTGAGAACTTTTGATATATTAATAATAAGTAAATTTCTCTATGAACTGTAATATTTCTTCATTTTTTGTCACATTTTGTTGAGTTTTATCATATTTTTATACTAGTAATAGTCTATTAAAAATAATAGGCAGAAAGGAATTATTAGGTTAAATAAAAATATGTTACACTGTATTTTACTAGCAATATCAGTAAGTATTGATGCTTTAAGTTTAGGAGTTACATATGGTATTAAACACTCTAGAATAAGAGGAATAAGTAATTTAATTATTTTTACAATAGCACTTCTTTCTACAAGTATTTCAATATTTTTAGGTAGTAATATTGCAAAATTATTTTCAACTGATGTTGCTTTAATTTTAGGTTCAAGTCTTCTTATAATTTTAGGATTATATACAATTTATAAAAGCTTTAAAGAAAATAACAATGATTTTGATTTTGATAATTCTAATTCTATTGAAAAAAAAGAAGCTTTCCTTCTTGCTTTGGCAGTTTCTGCTGATGCAAGTTGTGTTGGGCTTAGTTGTGGAATTATTGGGCTTGATAGTTTTATATATCCTATACTTACTGCATTTTTCCATATATGTTTTATAAATTGTGGAAATTTTGTTGCTTATCATATTGCAGAAAAAATTAAAATCTCAAGTAAAATATTATCTATTATCTCAGGAATTATTTTAATTTCTATTGGTATTATTAGATTAATATTTTAATATTCTATATAAACAATTCAGTAAGAAATTTAGTGTATTAATAATTGCATAAATTTCTTGCTGAATTACAAAATTTTATTAATACAAAATTTTTAGAAAATTGTCATTTTATGAAATCTATGATAGAATATCCAAGTACAAATTAAAATAAATATTTACAATTGTATAAAAAAATTACAGAAAGGATTGAATTTAAATGAATATATTTGTAGGATGTTCTTCAAGAGATACAGATAATAAAGAATACAATAAATTAGCAGAAGATATTGGTAAATTTATAGTTAATGAAAAGCATAATTTTGTTTTTGGAGGATGTGGAACAGGATTAATGGGAAAAATTTATTCTGTTGTTTCTAAAAGTCATGATAGTAAAATTATTGTGACTATTGCAGAAGCTTATAAAAAACAATTAGAAGATATTTCTTATGATGAGTTTTACATCTCAGATACTGTAAATGAAAGAAAAGATTGTTTTATAAAAAAATCTGATGTTATGATTTTTATTCCTGGAGGAATTGGAACTGTTGATGAAATTTTAACAGCAATTGAAACCAAAAGAAGTGGGCAGCATAATTCGCCAATTATTATAATAAATATAAATCATTATTTTGATAATTTATTAAATATGTTTGAGCAAATTTATGATGAAAACTTTGCAGATTCAAAAAATAAAGAATTATATAATGTTGTAGATTCATTAGATGAAGCTATAAAATATTTAAGTTAACTTTATATTGGGGTCAGTCCTTTTTTGGTCTGGGGTCGGTCCTAAAATCAAACCCAATATATAAATTGTTTTGTAATACCGCGTAAGCGACCAAATGAGCGTAGCGAATGCGATTTGGAGCAACCTACTTATTGAAATTCTTTTGTAGGTTGCGACACACAAGGTATAAAAAACAATTTATATATTGGGTTTGATTTTAGGACCGACCCCAGGCAAAAAAGGGACCGACCCCAATGTCATTAACTGCAAAATTTAAGCCTGTTTCAATTTTATAGAAAGTAATTTAGAAATGCCTTTTTCCTCCATAGTAACACCATAAACACTATCAGCAACTTCCATTGTTCCCTTTCTATGAGTAATAACTAAAAATTGAGTATCTTTTGTATATTTTTTTAGATATTCAGCATATCTGTAAACATTAACATCATCAAGTGCTGCTTCAATTTCATCTAAAACACAGAATGGAGCAGGATTTATTTTTAAAATAGCAAATAATAATGCTATTGCTGTAAATGCCTTTTCTCCACCAGAAAGCAAAGTCATATTTTGCAATTTCTTTCCAGGTGGTTGAACTGTTATTTCTATTCCACTTTCTAAAATATTATTTTCATCAGTAAGAGTAACTTCTGCTTGTCCTCCACCAAATAACTCTTTAAATACTTCTCCAAAATTTTTGTTAATAATTTCAAATTTTTCTTTAAATTGTTGTTTCATAGTTTCAGTCATTTCTGAAATTACTTTTCTTAATTTTGTCATAGATTCTTCTAAATCTAATCTTTGTTCACACATAAAGTCATATCTTTGTTTTAAGTTTTTATATTCTTCTATAGAATTAACATTTACACTTCCCAATTCTCTTATATCAGTACGTAAAATATTAACTTTCCTTTGACTATTTTGAACATTTTCAGGTTTTGGAAAATCTCCAGCTTGATTTGGAGTCAGTTCATATTCTTCCCACATTTTATTTATAATTTCTGTAATGTCTTCTTCTATTTTGCTTTTTCTAACTTCTAGTTTTGTTACTTGAGATTTTAAATCTTCTATAATTCTAAATTCTTCTGTTTGTTCATCTTCTTTTTTAGATAATTTCTGATTTTTCTCAGTCCTATCTTCTTTTAGTTTTTCAATGTTTTCTCCACTATTTGCAACTTGCATTTTTACATCTTCTATACTTTTTTGTGTATCTTCTATTTGCTTTAGTAATTCAACATTTTCTTTTTCGTCATTTTCAATTTGTAATTTTTTACTTTCTATATTTTTAGTATGTGTTTCTATTTCTTTATTCAACATTTCTGCCATTTCTTCTATTGAGGCTTCACTTTCATTAAATGATGATACAAATATCTTTAAATTGGTTATATCTTCATTTAAATCATCTATGTATTTTTGACTATCTTTGTTTGAACTCGTAAATTCATCAATTACTTCTTGATCTTTTTGATTTTGCTTAGTAATTTCTATAATTTCTTTTTCTTGTTTTTCTTTTTCTTCTAGTAATTTTGCTTTTGATTTTTCTGAATTGATTTGCTCTTCTTTTTGTTTAGTTATTCTATCTTGTATATTATTTATATTTTCTTTTATAGATTCTAATTTTTGTTTTTCTGTTGCATATGTAATTTCTATTTCTTGTAATTGTTTTGACAAATTTTCTGTTTCTTCTAATATATCTTCTGATGAATTTTCATATTCTTGTTTTTCTTTTTCAATTCTTTCTATTTCATTTTTTATTTTTTCTATTTCTTGTTTTAATTGTTCTATTTCTTTACTTCTTCCAAGAATATTCACTGTTTTCTTTGCAATTGAACCACCTGTCATAGAGCCTGATACATTTATAATATCTCCTTCTAAAGTTATTATTCTAAATGTATTATTATTTTCTTTTGATAAATTAATTGCATTTTGCATATTGTCTACAATCACTGTTCTTCCAAGTAAGTTTAATATTATTTGCTCATATTTTTTATCAAAATTAATTAAATCTGAAGCTATTCCTATTACACCTACTTTTTTGCCTTTTATTGCTTCAAGTTTTTTTCCTTTTACAGAACTTATTGGTAAAAATGATGCTCTTCCTAAATTATTAGCTCTTAAATATTCTATTAATTTTTTTGCATCTTGTTCTGTTTCTGTTACAATATTTTGCAAACTAGCTCCTAATGCCATTTCTATTGCTATTTCATACTCTTTTGGTACAGATATTAAATTTGCAATAACTCCATACATTCCTTTATTTAATTCTTTATTTTTTTCACAGTCTAATAATAATTGTTTTACACTTTTTATATAACCTTCTTTTTCTTTCTCTGTTTCTACTAAAAAATTATGTCTAGAAGTTTTCATCCTTAATTCATTTGTTAAATTATTTATTTGTTCATCAAATTGTTTTAATTTTGTAGTAATTTCATCTCTTTGTTTTTCATTATTTTCTAATTCTTTTAAAACTTTGTTTCTGTTATTTTCAATAATATTAAATTCTTTTTCTATATCTTCTTTTTTTATTTTTATTCTATCTATTTCTAATATTTGTGATGATATTTCTTGTTTTAATTGTTTTTGCCTTTTATCATAGTTTTCTAAATTTGCCTGTATTTTACTTATTTCTGCTTGTAATTCATATTTTTTGTCTGTATTTACTTCTACTCTTTTTTTGATTTCTTCTATTTCAAGTTCTTTTGAACTTAATTTTTTTGTTAATTTTGCTAATTCTTCTTCTTTTTCTTTTAGTTCTTTTTCAAAACTTTCTTTATTTTGTTTTAAACTTGTTTTTCTAGATTCTTTTTGTTCTATATCTTGTTTTAATCCATCAACCTTTTTTTGTAATTCTAATATTTCTGCTTTATTTCTTTCTATAATTTCTTTATTACTTTGTATTTTATTTTTAGCAACATTTATATTAGAATTATATTGCTCTATTTGTTTTTGACTTTCAAACCCTATATTTTGCATTTGTTCTATTTTGTTTGTTATTTCGTCTATTTCTTCTTTTAACTCATCTTTTAATATTTTTATTTTTTCTAGTTTTCCTTCTTCTAAATTTAGATTAGATTTCATTATCTCTTCGTTTTTTACAATTTCATCTAAATCTTTTTTGTTTTTTTCAATTAAATATAGAAAAAGTCCTACTTCTATATTTTTTAGCTCTTCTTTTAAACTTAGATACTGTTTTGCTTTGTCTGATTGTTGTTGTAATGGCTCTAAATTTCCTTCTATTTCTGTAATTATGTCATTAATTCTTAAAACATTTAATTTAGTTTGTTCTAATTTTTTTTCTGACTCTTCTTTTCTGGTTCTATATTTTACAATTCCTGCAGCTTCTTCAAATATATGTCTTCTATCTTCAGATTTGTTACTTAGTATTTCGTCTATTTTTCCTTGTCCTATAATTGAATATCCATCTCTTCCTATTCCTGTGTCCATAAATAATTCAACTACATCTTTTAATCTACATGGAGCCTTATTTATATAATATCCTGTTTCTCCGCTTCTGTATATTTTTCTTGTTATTGTAACTTCTGAAAATTCTATTGGAAGTGTTCCATCTGTGTTATCAAATACTAAAGAGGCTTCTGCAAAGCCTAATGATTTTCTATTTTGTGTTCCTGCAAATATAACATCTTGTGTTTTAGCTCCTCTTAGAGACTTCATACTTTGCTCTCCTAAAATCCATTTTATACAGTCTGCTATATTGCTTTTACCAGAACCATTTGGTCCTATTACACTTGTTATTCCTGGCATTAGTTCTATTACTGTTTTGTCTGCAAATGATTTAAATCCTTGCATTTCTAATCTTTTTAAATACATGTTTCTCACCTTGTTTTCTATCTGTTTCTTTGAATATATTTATTTTATATGAAAAAGCTAAAAATAGCAAGTTTTAATTGCATTTTTAGCTTTTATCAATATTAATCTCTAAATGCTCTAAAGTATTGTTCATATAACTTTTCTTTTTGCTCTTCTGTTAAGTTTGAATATTGGCTTTGACCAACACTATAAAAAATTCCGGCTAATTCCTGATTTCTTTTCTAAAACTTCTCCTGACTTTGTTTTTGCAACTAAAGGTGTTGTCCAAGATTCGTTTCCTTGCGAATTTCTTGATATTAATCCTTTTTCTACTAATTGGTCTAATAATTCCTTTCTTTTTGTTTCATCTGTTACTGTCATCCCTGTATCTAAATCATAATAGTATAATTTTTGAACTCCTAAGTCTTGTAAAGCTTTTAATAAAGTTTCTATTGTTGCTCTACAATATGCACATGTTGGACTACTAAAATATATAAATGCTTCTTCATCACTATTTATTATATTTACTAGTTCTTCTATATTTACATATACAATTGGATTTGCTTCTGGAATATTTACTGTATTGTAATTTTCTCCACTTTCTGCAACTTGTGTATTATTTAGTGCTTCATATTCTTGTTTAAACCTTTTAGAGTCTTCTGTTACTGTATATGTAGCTGGTTCTTTGTCCATTTCTTCTATGCTTGGAATTTCTATATTTGTATTTTGTGAATTTTGATTTTCATTGTTTGTATTTTCTGTGTTCGAATTGCTTATATTTTCTTTATTATTTTTTTCTTGGGATATATTCCAAATCATAATTCCTTGTGCAATCGCTAAAACAAATAATATTATTAAAATTATTATTACTATAGTTAAAACTAATTTTTTATTTTTCATAAATTTTACATTCCTTTCCTCTTTTGTAGTAATATTATATCATGTTATTTTATTTTTTTCATCTAAAATAAAATATTTTTATTTTGAAATTCTTATATTTATGTATTGAGTCGAACAATTTATGTAATTATTAATATATCACAATTTCTCACTAAACTGTAATACTAAAACACACCAATAATGTTAAAAATATTTATAACATTTTTGATGTGTTTTTATTTTTGTTATTCTTATATTATTTTTAATTTTCACTTAATAGTTCATAATAATTATTATACAATTCTTGTTTTTGTTCTTCTGTTAATTCTGCATATTTTGATTGTCCCTCCTTATAGCTAATACTTGTTCCTATATTTTTAACTAATACCTCTCCAGCACGAGTTTTAGCTATTAATGGAATTCTCCAAGATTCGCTACCATCTTCTCTTTTTGTTACAAAACCTTTATCTATTAATTGATTTATTAAGTCTTGTCTAATTGTTTCATCTATACCATTCATTCCTGTTTCTAAGTCATAATAATATAATTTTTTAATTCCTAAATCTTTTACTACTTCTAATAATGTTCCAACTGTTGCTCTACAATATGGGCAATCTGCACTACTCATGTATATATAAGATTCCTCATCACTATTTATTATGTTTACATAGTCTTCAAGGTCTATATAAACAATTGGATTTTCTTCTGGTATATTTACTGTATTGTAGTTTTCTCCACCCTCTTCTACTGGTGTATCATTTAAAGCTTCATAATCTTGTTTAAATCTTAATGCATCATCTGTTGCTGTATATGTTACATTGTTATTGCTTTCTTTTCCATTATTTTTCTTTCCAGAATTATCTTCTCCTTGTGTTAAATTCCATAACATAAATCCTTGTACTGCTACTATAATAATTAAAACTATAAAAAGTATTGATAATATAAACATATATTTTTTATTTTTCATTTGAATTTCTCCTATTCTTTATTTTTATTTTACATTTCTGTAATTTGAGGTTTTTATTTTTTTAGATTATCCTTTATTTTTATTATCTACATGTTATACTCCATGAATATATTTCTACTGAAAAATCTCCATCATCATACATTAATTTTAGCTTTCCTGAACCAAAATTTGTACTTCTTGTTGAAATATTAATCCTGTATGTTGCACTATTTCTATTTACAACTTGTATTCCTCCAACATCAACTTGGCTTATTCCTTCTTTAACTAGTCTTAATTTGCTTGTATCAAAATATGATGATAATTTGAAATTTATTGTAGCACTATCACTTCTAAGCTCTTGACCAGCATAAACATCGTTACAAACTGTTGTAGTTACATCATCAGCACAGTATATTGTATCACCAATCTCTTCTTCAGCTTCTTCCATACCAGGTGGGCAAGGAACTAATTCAAAATTAGTCTCAGTATGGCACTCTTCTCTATAAATATCCTCATACCAAGCTTTTACTGAATAAGTGCCACTAGTATTAGAAATTGTTGGTAAAACAACTACTTTACAAGTTGATTTTATTTTTCCATCTGTATTTTTAGCTGTTATTGTAACTTCTCCTGAACTTATTGAAGTTACTGTACATGTTGTTTGATTATTTCCACTTGAAGAAACTTTTGCAACTCCTGTATTACTACTTGTCCATATTACATCTTCTGTACATGTTCCATCATCTGGTTTTATATGTGCTACAATTGTTGCTGTTTCTCCTGGTTTTATAACAAGTCTATCGGGGTCAACAGATATTGCTGTTATTGTTGTTACTACTACTATTCTACATTCTGCTGTTATTCCATTTTCTGTTGTTGCTGTTATTGTTGCATTTCCATTTTTTATTCCTTTTACATATCCTGTTTCATCTACTGTTGCTACACTTGTATCACTACTTACCCATGTTACATTTGTTCCTACATTTGCTGTTTCTGGCATAAATGATACTACTTCTAATTGTAATTCTGGTACTTTACTTCTATCTAGTACTGCTGATACTGCATTTAAGTTCATTCCTGTTGGACTTGTTTGTACTGTTATTGTACTTGTTCCGGCTACTCCGTTTTCTGTTTTTGCTGTTATTGTTACTGTTCCATTTGATATTCCTGTTACAAATCCTGCTTCTGTTACTGTTGCTACATTTGTATCACTACTTGTCCATGTTATATTTGTATATACGTTTGCTGTATCTGGTAATATTGTTGCTGTTAGTTGTACTGTTCTATTCATTGATGATAAATCTATTACACTACTTGCTGGTTCTACTTTTACTTCTTCTGGTTCTGTTTGTACTGTTACATAACATCTGTCTGTTTTGTTCTTGTCTGTTGTTACTGTTACTATTGTATGTCCATTTGCTTTTCCGGTTATTAATCCATCTTCTCCTAGTTCTGCTATATTATCATCTGAATTTGACCAGGTTACATTTTCTGATTCTGTTGTATACTGTAGTTTTACACTTTCTCCTACATTTAGTATTAAACTTTCTGGTAATTCTATTCCATCTCTGTTTAGTTCTTCTCCCTCATATACCATTCCATTTTCATCTACTGTATACTTATTTCCAGATACTTTAAATTCTACTAGGAATATTCCATGATATCCATCATCTATTTCGTAATCCATTACTCCATCTGGGTCTTCTCCTATGTATGAATCCATATAATGTTCTAGATTACCACTTGTTACCTGACCAATATCATTATCTGCCACAGATTGTGCAGCTGCCCATTCTACAGTTTCCTTTTCTTCACTTCTATTTTTTTCTGAGTCTGCATTTTCTGCACTATTTATTATTCCATTATCTCCTGTTAGAGCTGTAACAGTTATCCCTGCAATTATAAGCATAACAATTACCGTAACAATATTACTTTATGACTATTTTTATTTTAGCCAACATTTTGTATTTTTTTATCTTTTTTACCTTTATTTAAAATATTGAATTTATAATATATAGTTATTTCCTTATTTTCTGAAATTTCAATTTTATTGACTAAAGATATAAGTATTGTTCTAGTTATTTCTTTCATATTTATAAAATTTTCAACTAATTCCTTGATATCAACAGATAAATCTTCTTTTTCTTCAGATTTTTTTAATTGTTTAATTCTTTCTTCAATTTGTTTTCTGCTATCTATATGTTTTGAATAAATTCTAGAAAAGTCTTCATTTTCAAATAGTCCATTATATTTATCTTCATATAATTTGTCTATTTTTTTATTTATATCTTTAATCTTTTTTTCTAAGATAAGAATTTCATTTTTTAAATTAAATTTATCTTCAATTATCTTTTCTTTTGAGGCATTGGCAATTTGGGTATATTTTTCCTCATTCAAAAAATCTTTACATCTGCTTTTAATTTGTTCAATAACAAAATTTGTTACTTTTTCTAGATTATTGCTATGTGGTGTACAAAAATTCAAATGTGTGTTTCTAGCATAAGTATTACATCTTAAATAAAAATTTGTTTTAATATTGTTTTTTTGTGGAACTATACTTAATTTCTTTCCACATTCTTTACAATATATTAAACCTTTTAATAACCAATCATAAGTTTTTACTCTTGTTGAAGTTCTGCTTTTTATCATATCTTGTACAATATTAAATGTTTCTTCATCAATTATTGGTGTATGCATACCTTTTACTATTATTCTATCTTCTTTTGGCATTACCATTGTTTTTTTGCTCTTGTAATTAATTTTTTTAGTGTTTCCATTTGATACCCAACCCAAATAAGTTACATTTTGTAATATTCTTTTTACAGTATTTCTGTTCCATCCAATTCTAGTTTCACTTTTTCTTGTATGTGTATTTCCTACAATTTCTGATGGAACTAATGCTTTTTCTTTTGTTAGAATTCTACTTATTTCTGTTGGTGTTTTTCCTTTTCTTGCAAACATAAAAATTCTTTTTACAATTGGTGCAATGTCTTGGTCAATTATGTAATGATTATAATCTAGTGGATCTTTTTTATATCCATATGTTGGATATATTGTCATAACTTTTCCTTCTTTAGCCCTTGTTTTTTTACCGTTTCTTACCTTTCTGGATGTATCACGTAAAAACCATTCATTAAAAAATGATTTAAATTGTACCATTTCTTCTGATGTTTCAATATGTCCTGTATCTATATCATCTGTTATTGCTATAAATCTTACACCTTTTTCAATGAAAAATTCTTCTAAATAGTAAGATATTTTACTAGATAATCTCCCAAATCTTGATAAATCTTTAACTGCTATTAAATTGATTTTCTTATCTTCAATATCTTTTATCATTCTATTAAATGCTGGTCTATCAAAAGTAGCCCCAGAAACTCCATCATCTGTATAGTCATCATATACTTTTATGTTATTGTCTTTACAAAAGTTTCTTAAAAATATTTTTTGTGTACTTATACTTCCACTTTCTTTTTCATCTTCATTTGTTACCATTACTTCGCCATTTCCAAGTTCAATATTTTCATTGGATAATCTTTCATATAATCCTGCTACATATTTTTCAGGATTTGCTATTGTTATCATTAAAACCTCTCTTTCTAATAACAACAGGTTTCTTCCAATTTTAAATCATTGTAATTTTTACAAATGATTATGTTAGCTATAACAAAATTATACAGTTTTAGAAAAAATATTGCAATAATTATTACAAAATTTTGGATTGTTATTTATTCAAGTTTTTTATACAATAGGAAATAATATGAAACTTTAAGTTTTGCAACTAAAAGTGAAAATAAAATTTATTATTAAAAAATTTTATTTTCAAAAGAAAGTCATACTTTCCTATTGTATAAAAATCTATAATTGCTATCTTTAAAACTTATTTATTGATTTTTTCAATTAAGTAATTTATAAATGTTTCTTGTAATTTTTCTTGTACTGTTTTTTCGTTTTCATCAAAGACTTCTTTTATTAAATATTCCTGTTTCATATAAATCTCAATTCCTTTCTTATAGCTAGCTTGTTTATAAAATAAATTAACCTGCTATTATTTTTATAAATAATTTTTTTATATAAAGAAAAAAATACACCTTGTTTTTTAAAGTGTATTTTTAACAGATTTTATCATATGGTAATATTTCTATCTCTTTTGTTTATTCTATTTTTACTATTACTATTTTATTTAAAAAATTTTCACCTCCATTTTTGTATTTTTAGCAATTAGCAAAAATAAATTATATACAATTAGTATTATACTTAATACTATAAGTTATGTCAATTAAATTTATTAATATATGCAAAAAGAAAAAACATCTCTATATAAAGATGTTTTATATATAATTATTTATTTTTTACATATTCTTCAACTAATTCTAATAATTCCTCTGCAGTTTGAATTTGTTCAAGAGTATCTTCAGGTTTTGCAATAAATTCATCATCATAATCACTATCTTCTCTAATTTTACTAGCTTTTGATATCTTTTTTCCTATAGATTTTGGAAAAATTTCTGTATGTACATAATTTTTATTAAAATAAGCTACTACATCTTTATGTTTTTTAAAATCAATTGGCTCTAAAGCCAAAATAGACCTAATACTGTGGAATATGGAATAATAAGCTCTATTATTGGAAGATTTATATAAACTTAAATTATATAAGGCTTTACTTGCTTTTAAATCTTCTTTAGCTTGTTCTAATCTATGGTTTACTAATTCTTTTGAAATTTTTGGACTCATTTTAATATCACTCCTTCTTTTTGTACATTCATGTAAAAAGGTAATACTTCTAACCAATAATTAAACTTATCTATATTTTTTATTAAGGGAGATAATGAAATATCAAAATTATTATTCCATTCTATTTCATAAGCATAATCCCAAATCTTATTTCTGTATTTAATTATTTCATCATCATTTAAGTCAGTTAATATCATAATATCAATATCAGAATTTTTATTATAATCTCCTCTTGCATAAGAACCATAAAGTATAATTTTTTTTAATCTTTTGCCTAAGATTTTCTTTACCCCATTTATAAATTCATCAATTATATTATTTACTTTAGATGGTATATTTTTCATATCGGAACACTTTCCTTTCATCTTTAAATAAAACTTTTTATTTATTATAACATATTATTTATTCTTTATCATTGATTTTTTTAAAATAATTTGATTTTTTGTCAAAAATTTGGTACAATTTAAGTATATAATTAAATTTTTTTACAAAGGAGGATGATGTTTATGAAGCTTTTTAAGAAAAACAATGGACTAACTTTAGTTGCACTAATTATCACAATTTTGTTCTCTTATGACGAAAACTTAAAATGTAGTAATAACAATGGTTTCCTCCTATCAACAATTTATTAAAAATAAAATTTTAACATATTTAGAAGATGAGTTAGGCTGTAAAACTTTATAAAGTTTTACAGCCTAACTATTAACATTCAAGTTTTTTATTTCTTTAATAACTCATAATAATGGTCATATAATTCTTGTTTTTGTTCATCTGTTAATGGAGAATTTTTAGCTTGTCCTTCATTATAATTTATAGAAGTTCCTATTTCTTTTAATGTTGCTTCTCCAGAGTTGGTAATTGCTAATAATGGAATGCTCCAGCTTTCATTTCCTTCTTCATTTAAAGTTAAAAGTTCTTGCTCAGCTAATTTATTTATTATTTCATTTCTTTTTTCTTCTTCAATAGCATCTTCATTTGCGGTTATGTCATAATAATATAATTTATCTATTCCAACATCTTTTAAAACTTTTAATAATGTTTCTATAGATGCTCTACAATATGTGCATGTTGGAGCACTTACATATATATATGAATTTTCATTACTATTCATTACATCATATAATTCTTCTAATCCAACATATACTATTGGATTATTTTCATCTATATTTACTGTATTATATGTTTCTCCATTACTTTCATCTTTAGTTCCATTTAGTTTTTCAAATTCTTGTTTAAATCTTTTAGAATCTTCTGTTGCTGAATAATTTATTGTGTTTTCATTTGTTGTATTTTCATTTTGTGGTTTATTTTTTTCTTGAGTCAAATTCCATATTATTCCACTTTGTATTGCAATTAGTATTATTAATACAATTAGTATAATTGCCATTATAAACATATATTTTTTATTTTTCATTTGAATTTCTCCTATCTTTATAAATGAATAATTTATATTTTAACATATTCTTTTATTTATTTTTTGTTTTATTTACAAGATATTGTCCATCTATATACTTCTTGTGATTCTCCTTCACTTTCATACATTAATATTAATGCTCCTGTACTAAAACTTGTACTATCTGTTGAAATATTTATTCTATATGTTGCATTATTTCTGTCAGATACTGATATATTTCCTACATTTACACTTCCTATTCCACTCTTTACAAGTCTTAATTTGTTTACATCTACATATGATGATAGTTTAAAACTTATTGTATTACTATCACTTACAAGTCTTTGAGCATATTTTGTATCACATTTTCTTTCTGTATCACATACTTCAATAGTTACATATTCACAATCAGAGTTACAAACAGTTCCACAATATTCACGTGGTTCTTCTTTTACACAATAGAAAACATCATCATACATTTGAGTTTTCTCATTCCATTCTTTTCTTACATTTTGTTGAACACATCCCATAATTGTTGTACAATCATCTCTACATGTAGAATTATCATTAGTACATTCTTTAACCTTTTCATTACGACAGTTTGTTGTTACATTATAACAATCTTGATAAGAATATCTTTCATAATATGCTTTTACAGAATATTCTTTATTTGTATTTGACATTACAGGTATTACTATTAATGTTGCTGTGTCTTTAATTTTTCCATTTGGATTTTTTGCTGTTATTGTTACTACTCCTGCTTTTAAAGATTGTATGTTACATGTTACATTGTTAGCTCCACTTGTTGTTAGTTTTACTACACTTGTATCACTAGTTGTCCAAGTTACATCTTCAGTACATGTTCCATCATCTGGTTTTATATATGCAGTTAAATTAATATTATCACCATCATTTAATACTTCTCTATTAGAACTTAATCTAATATCTGTTATTGTTGTTACTACAACTATTCTACATGTTGCTGTTTTTCCATTTTCTGTGGTTGCTGTTATTGTTGCATTTCCATTTTTTATTCCTCTTACAAATCCTGTTTCATCTACTGTTGCTACACTTGTATCACTACTTACCCATGTTACATTTGTTCCTACATTTGCTGTTTCTGGCATATATGATACTACTTCTAATTGTAATTCTGGTACATGACTTCTATCTAATACTGCTGATACTGCATTTAAGTTTAATCCTGTTGGACTTGTTTGTACTGTTATTGTACTTGTTCCTGCTACTCCATTTTCTGCTTTAGCTGTTATTGTTACTGTTCCATTTGATATTCCTGTTACAAATCCTGTTTCATTTACTGTTGCTACATTTGTATCACTACTTGTCCATGTTATATTTGTATATACATTTGCTGTTTCTGGTAATATCTTTGCTGTTAATTGTACTGTTCTGTTCATTGAAGATAAATCTATTACACTACTTGCTGGTTCTACTATTACTTCTTCTGGCTCTGTTTGTACTGTTACATAACATCTATCTGTTTTGTTTTTGTCTGTTGTTACAGTTACTATCGTATGTCCATTTGCTTTTCCTGTTATTAATCCATCTTCTCCTAATTCTGCTATATTATCATCTGAATTTGACCAGGTTACATTTTCTGATTCTGTTGTATACTGTAGTTTTACACTTTCTCCTACATTTAGTATTAAACTTTCTGGTAATTCTATTCCATCTCTGTTTAGTTCTTCTCCCTCATATACCATTCCATTTTCATCTACTGTATACTTATTTCCAGATACTTTAAATTCTACTAGGAATATTCCATGATATCCATCATCTATTTCGTAATCCATTACTCCATCTGGGTCTTCTCCTATGTATGAATCCATATAATGTTCTAGATTACCACTTGTTACCTGACCAATATCATTATCTGCCACAGATTGTGCAGCTGCCCATTCTACAGTTTCCTTTTCTTCACTTCTATTTTTTTCTGAATCTGCATTTTCTGCACTATTTATTATTCCATTATCTCCTGTTAGAGCTGTAACAGTTATTCCTGCAATTATAAGCATAACAATTACCGTGATAATTAGTGCAACTAAAGTTAATCCATTGTTTTTCTTAAGCTTCTTTTTTAATCTTTTCATAATTACATCCTCCTTTGTAAAAAATTAAACATATATACTATTATTATACCATAATTGGTATATTTTTGTAAACTTTTATATTTAAAATTTTATTTTCACTTTGAGCCTAAGTAACTTAGAGTTTCATATTGTTTCCTATACACTAAAAAAGCTAAGGCAGAAAACTTTAAAAAGTTTTCTGCCTCAACTATTGACTTCAACCATATAAAACAACTAAACTTCTTTTTCTTCTATTTCTTTTTTAATTTTTTCTATAAACTCTTCAATAGACATTTGACCAATATCTCCTAATTTTCTTGAACGAACTGCTACTGCCTTATTTTCTTGTTCTTTTGCTCCTAAAACTAACATATATGGTACTTTTTCTAATTGAGCTTTACGAATTTTATATCCTATCTTTTCATTAGAATCATCTAATTCTACTCTTATTTTTTTAGATTTTAATTTTTGCTTTAATTCTATTGCATAATCCATTTGAGAATCTGTTATTGGTAATATTTTTACCTGTATTGGAGATAACCATAATGGAAATGCTCCTTTTGTTTCTTCTATTAGGAATGATATGAATCTGTCTGAAGAACCTAGTATTGCTCTATGAATTACAACTGGTCTATGTTCTTTATTATCTTCTCCTACATATGTTAAATCAAATCTTTCTGGTAAAGCAAAATCTAATTGACATGTTGGAATTGTTACATCATGGTTTAATGCTGTCTTTATTTGTATATCAATCTTTGGTCCATAAAAAGCTGCTTCTCCTTCTGCTTCATAAAAGTCTATTTTCATATCTGTTAAAATAGCTCTTAATTGTGCTTCTGCTGTTTCCCACATTTCATCATTATCTATATATTTTTGTTTATTGTTTTTATCCCTTAATGATAATCTATATTTAAATGAACTTTCTGCAAAGCCAAAATCTTTTTGATATACTTCTTTAATTAATTTTAATACATTTCCAACTTCTTCTTTTATTTGATCAGGTCTTACAAATAAGTGTGCATCATTTTGGCACATTTGTCTTACTCTTTCTAGTCCACATACTGCACCACTATTTTCATATCTAAAGTCATTTGCAAGTTCACCTATTCTTATTGGCAAATCTTTATATGAACGTGTTTTGTATTTGTAAATTAACATATGGTGTGGACAATTCATTGGTCTTAAAACAATTTCTTCATTGTCTAATTTCATTGCTGGAAACATGTCATCTTTATAATGGTCCCAATGTCCACTTGTTTTATATAATTGTACATTTGCAAGTGATGGTGTATATACATGGCTATATCCTAATTCTATTTCTTTGTCTTGTATATATCTTTCTAATAATCTTCTTATTGTTGCTCCATTTGGCAAATACATTGGAAGTCCAGACCCTACTAATTCATGTGTCATAAATAATTCTAAATCTTTTCCAATTTTTCTATGGTCTCTTTGTTTTGCTTCTTCTAATAATTTTAGATGTTCTTCTAATTGGCTTGCTTTTGGAAATGATATTCCATATATTCTTTGCATAGAATCATTTTCTTGGTTTCCTTTCCAATATGCAGATGAAGTATTAAGCAATTTTATTGCTTTTACTTTTCCTGTTCTATTTATGTGTGGTCCTGCACAAAGATCTATGAATTCTCCTTGTTTAAAAAAAGATATTGTTTCTCCTTCTGGTAGTTCTTTTATTAGTTGTACTTTATATGGTTCATTTTTTTCTTCCATTAATTTTATTGCTTCTTCTCTAGATAATACACTTCTTTCTAATACTAAATCTTCTTTTACAATTTTTTTCATTTCTTCTTCTATTTTATTTAAATCTTCTTCTGTAAATGGTTTTTCCACTCTAAAATCATAATAAAATCCATTTTCTATTGCTGGACCTATTCCTAATTTTACATCTGGGTATAATCTTTTTACTGCTTGTGCTAATATATGTGATGTTGTGTGCCAAAATATTTTCTTAAGTTCTTCATTATTTTCATCTAAATCTTGTATGCTTCCATCTTTTTGAATTGTTCTAATCATTTTTTATATCCTCCTTTTTTATTTGAACGAAGCTTTTTTATTGAATAGGAAAAATCGCTTTTTCCTATTCAATAAAAAAACACTCTTATAGATATATTAATACCTATAGGAGTGCTTAAATTACACGGTTCCATCCTAATTTTTACTTAGTTTAGATTATAACGCATCTTTACGTCTAGCTTATTCACTAGAAATTTTAAGAGTTAGTTTTCGAATATGTTTATTCACAATTAGCTCTCAGCCTTTGGCTAATTTTCTCTGTTGATAACCTTTATTCTACTTTTCTCTTATTATTTTATATCATTATTCTTTTTAATTACAACATATGAAGTTATTCCTACAACAGCTAAAGCAACAATTGCAATTACTGTTCCTGTTGAGTCTTCTAATCCTGTATGAGGTAATGTTGTAGTAGTTGTTGTTTTAGGTTTTGTTGTTGTTGTAGTTGTTGTTGGCTTTGTAGTGGTTTGTGTTGTAGGTGTAGTTGTTTGTGTTGTTGTTCCTCCACCTGATAAATCTATTATTTCATCTCCAAAATCTGATGAATAATCATCATCTGTTGTACTTGTTGAACCTCCAGTAGTTGTACCTGTTGTAGCATATGCAACATTACAAATACATAATACTATTACAAGCATCATTACTATTAACATCATTTGTTTTAAAAATTTTCTATTCATTTTCCTTACCTCTTTATTTATATTTTTATTAACTCATTTATATTTATACCATATTTATTTTTTTTATGCAATACTTTTTTTGAAAATTTTTATGGTAATTTTGTATTTTTTTGTATTTTTTATCCAAATAAACTTAATTGGTTACTTTGGCTCATACCCTCTAAACATCCAAATTTTCTTAAAAGTTCTGTTACAGAGTCTCCTATTTTTGCACGAATTTTCATGTCATCTATTGACATAAATTTTTCTTCTTCTCTTGCTTTCATTATTCCTTCTGCAGCAACATTTCCTAAGCCTGCTATACTGTTTAATGGTGGTCTTATGTAATTTCCTTCTACTTGGAATTTTGTAGCATGTGATTTATATAAATCAATTGGTAAAAAACTATATCCTCTTTCATACATTTCTAGTACTAGCTCTAAGTCATCATACATGTCTTTATCTTTTTGTGTTGCATTATTTCCCATCATGTCTATTTCTTTTATTTTATTTTTTACTTTTTCTTTTCCATTTATCATTACTTCTGCATCAAATGCTTTTGCTCTAATTGTAAAAAATGCTGCATAATAAGCCAATGGTATATGTACTTTAAACCATGCAATTCTAAAGGCATTTGTTACATATGCTGCAGCATGTGCTTTTGGGAACATGTATTTTATTTTTTCACATGACTTAATATACCAATCTGGTACTCCATGTTCTTTCATAAGTGGTATATATTCATCTTGCCATTTAGGTTCTTTTCCTTTTGCTACTTTTCCTTTACGTACAGATTCCATTATTTTAAATGCTTTGTCTGATGGAAGTCCTTTTTTTATTAAATAAATCATAATATCATCACGACAACATATTGCTTCTTGTAGAGTTACAACTCCTTGTTCTATTAATGTTTGTGCATTTCCAAGCCATACATCAGTTCCATGTGATAAACCAGAAATTCTTATTAATTCATCAAATGTTGTTGGATGTGTATCTAAAAGCATCCCTCTTGCAAATTTTGTACCATATTCTGGTATTCCATAAGTTCCAACTTCTGAATGAATTTGCTCTGGTGTTACTCCTAATGCTTCTGTTGAAGAAAATATTGACATTGTTTCTTTATCATCAAGTGGTATTTCTGTTGGTGCTATTCCTGTTATATCTTGTAACATACGTATAACTGTTGGATCATCGTGTCCTAGTATATCTAATTTTAATAGGTTTCCATCTATTGAGTGATAATCAAAATGTGTTGTAATTATATCTGAATTTGGGTCATCTGCTGGATGTTGTACAGGTGTAAATTCATATATTTCTCTTCCTTTTGGAACTACTATAATTCCTCCTGGATGTTGTCCTGTTGTTCTTTTTATTCCTTGACATCCTACAGATAGTCTTGCTATTTCTGCTTTATTTATTGGTATATTTCTTTCTTCATAATATTTTTTTACATATCCATATGCTGTTTGTTCCGCTACAGTACCTACTGTTCCAGCTTTAAATGTTGTTCCTTTTCCAAATATTACTTCTGTATATTTGTGTGCTTTTGCTTGATACTCTCCAGAGAAATTTAAATCTATATCTGGCTCCTTATCTCCATTAAATCCAAGAAAAGTTTCAAAAGGAATGTCCATTCCGTCTTTTGCCATTTTAGTTCCACATTTTGGACAATTTTTGTCTGGTAGGTCAAATCCATTTCCAACACCATAATCTTCGAATTCAGAATATTTACAGTTTGGACATCTATAATGTGGCTGTAATGAGTTTACTTCTGTAATACCTGTCATAAAAGCTACAAGTGATGAACCAACTGAACCTCTTGACCCTACTATATATCCATCTTCATTAGATTTCCATACCAATTTTTGTGCAATAATATACATTACTGAATATCCATTGCTTATAATTGAATTTAATTCTTTGTCTAATCTTGTTTTTACTATTTCTGGCAAATTTTCTCCATATAATTCATGTGCTTTTGCATATGCAATATTTTTTATATCTTCTTCACATCCTGGAATATGTGGAGGACATTTTTCTGGTGAAATTGGGCTTATTCTATCACACATATCTGCTATTTTATTTGTATTTGTTACTACAACTTCATATGCTTTTTCCTCACCTAAATAAGAAAATTCTTTTAGCATTTCTTCTGTTGTTCTTAAATATAATGGTGCTTGCTCATCTGCATCTTTATATCCTTGACCAGCTTCTAATATTCTTCTATATATTTCATCTTGTGGATCCATAAAATGTACATCACATGTTGCTACAACTAGTTTTCCTAACTTTTCTCCTAGTTCTACTATTTTTCTATTTATATCTTTTAAATATTCTCTATCTGGTACTTTTCCCTCTCTTACTAGGAATTCATTATTTCCAATTGGTTGTATTTCTAAATAATCATAAAACCTTGCTATATTTTCTATTTCTTCTTCTGTTTTTCCAAGTTCGATTGCTTGATATAATTCCCCTGCTTCACATGCACTTCCTAAAATTAGTCCTTCTGAATATTTTTTGTATATACTTTTTAATATACGTGGTTTTTTATAAAAATATTCAAGATGTGATATAGATACTAACTTATATAAATTTTTTAACCCCACATAATTTGTAGCTAATATAATAGCATGATATGGTCTTTGCTTTTTAAATTCCTCTTTTTGTGATTCTGCATCTTGTCCTATAGTATCTATTTCATCTACTATTTTTACACCTTTATTTTTTAATTTTTGTAACATTACATTAAATACTTTTACAGTAGTGTCTACATCTGCTAATGCTCTATGTGCCACATCTACTTCTATTCCTAAGCTATCTGCAATTTTCCCTAATTTATATTTTTTTAGGTCTGGGAATAAATCTTTTGCTAATGGTAATGTATCTATATATGTGTAATTAAATTCATATCCTAGTTGTTTTGCTGTATGTTTTAAAAAACCTACATCAAAACTTGCGTTATGTGCAACTATAATTGAATCTCCTAAAAATTCTAATACTTTAGGAAATACTTTGTCTATTGTTTCTGCATCTTTTACCATTTCGTCTGTAATATTGGTAACTTCTACAACTCTTTGTGGTATTGGCTTTTCTGGATTTACAAAACATTCAAATTCATCTATGACTTCTCCGTTTTTTACTTTCATTATTCCTATTTCTGTTATTTTTTCTACAGTAATAGAAATTCCAGTTGTTTCTAAGTCTAATACACAATATGTTGCATCATCAATATTTTGCCCTTTAGCATTTTTTACAGATCTTTCTTTGTCTGGTACAAGGTATGCTTCTACTCCATAAATTACTTTCATCTCTGGATTATCTCTTCCAAGTAATTTATGTGCTTCAGGAAATGCTTGTACAACACCATGGTCTGTAATTGCTATTGATTTCATTCCCCAGCTCATTGCTCTTTTTATTAAATCTGTTGCAGATGTCATTGCATCCATTGCACTCATTTTTGTGTGCATATGTAATTCAACTCTTTTGACTTCTGCATTATCTTGCCTTATAACTTTAGGTAATGGTGTAGATTCTACAATTGTATTTACCATTATTGTTAATTCATTTGAGAAACTATCCATTTGTACTTTTCCGGCTATTTTTACAGCTTTTGTTGCACCTAAACGTTTTATTATGTTTTTTGCATTTTTTCCAGGCAAAAATGCTTTACATGTCATTGTACTTGTTCCATCATATATATCTATACTTAAAATTACTTTTCCTGTTTTTGTCTCTTTATCTTCCATTCCAAGAATTTCACCATCTATATATACACTGCCTGATTCTGGATTTAAGTCTGTAATTTTAGCAAGTGGCTCACTTATATTCATGGAATTTCCTAAAATTAATGGTGAGCTATTATCTTCTTCTGGTAATGGTGGCATTCCTTCATCAGAAATTTCTATAATAATATTTGCTATTAATGTTATATCTCCAGCATATGCATCCATTCCAGATTTTCCTGTTACTTTTATTGCTTTTGCTTGTTGAATTCTTTCTGATATTTCATTTCCTTCTGTTATATCTTTTGCAAATGCTTTGCAGTTCATTATTCCTGTTCCATCATATATTTCGAAAATTAACATTCCTTTTCCTGTTTTGGTTTCTCTACACTCGCAACTTACTATTCTTCCAGATAATGTTGCTTTACTATCATTTGATGTTATATCTTTTATTTTTATGTTATTTTCTTTTGCTTTTGATGGCTTTCCAAATATTATGTTTTGTGGTTCATGTTCTTCTAATCCATCTAACATATATCCCATATCTTCTTCTGTTGGCATTACATAATCTGCATCATTATATGCTCCTTCAGGAATTGGTGGCAATCCACTTTCTGGATATGTAATCTCAGAGTTTTCGTTTATATGATTATTTGCATTTGGTTCATATTGTTGTATATTTTCTCCATGTTTTTCTGCTATTAATTTTTGGGCTTCTCTTGTTTCTTTTATCGCTTGTTCTATTACTTTTTGCTTTATTTGTTTTGCTTCTTGTTTTTGCCTTAAAATATCTTCTGCATTTAGCCTTTCTTCTATATTTACTATATATTTTTTCCCAAATAAATTATATATAACACTTTCTAATTCTTTATCTAACTTTCTTGCTTTTAAAAATTCTGCTCCTTGTATTTTCATATATACATTTATTTTTGTTTCTGTAACTTCTATTTGACTTTTCAATAGTAATAAAGGTTTCATTAAAGGATATTTATGTGCCATTAAACATACTATGTTTTCCCATTCATCTGCTATTGGCTTTTTTCTTACTCCATCTAAATAGTTTATTTTTATATGGACTTGTTCAAATTGAAATCTTTGTCTTAAAAATTTTTCAAAATACCATATTTCTTTTATTTCTATATATTCTTTTGATTGTATTTGTATTTCTAATGAGTTTATTTTTTTGAATAAATTCATTTTTACTATTTCTGCATCAGTTATATTACTATTAGTTTTATAATCGCTAAATACATCTCCTATTATTCTGCTTTTTTTTATGTTTGTTTCTTTTGTTTTTGTATCTGAATTTGCTTGTGGCTCTGGCACTTTTTCACCTTCTTTTTAGTGTTCTTGTTTTTTCTTAAATCTTGTTTTATGCTATCACATTTTTGGTTTTATTTCAATTCAAATATTGAAAATTTTAATAATATTTTTTAATACATATTGGGGTCGGTCCTAAATTAAACCAATATATAAAGTATTTTGCAATACCGTGTAAGCGACCAAATGAGCGTAGCGAATGCGATTTGGAGCAACCTACTTATTGAAATTCTTTTGTAGGTTGCGACACACAAGGTATAAAAAATACTTTATATATTGGTTTAATTTAGGACCGACCCCAGAACAAAAAGGGACCGACCCAAATATGCAATTTATTCTTCTTTAGCTAAATCTATGCAAAAATAGAATTCAACACCATCTGGTTTATTTTCAACTCCAAAATCATTTCCACAATTATTCATAATAGCTTTAACTATTGAAAGACCTATACCGCTTCCTCCATCTTCTCTTTTTCTAGATTCATCAGCTTTAAAAAATCTGTTCCAAATACGTGTTAAATTTTCTTCTGCAATATTATCTCCAGTATTGAACACTATAACTTTAACCTGGTTTTGTTCTTTTAAAAATGTATTTGTAATTTTTATATATTTTTGTCCATAAATTTCTTTTACATTTTTAATTGCATTAGTCAAATAATTTGTAATTATCTGACTAACATAAAAGTCATCTGCATATACATTTATTGTATCGTCTGTTTCAAATTTTAGATCTATTTTCTTTTCTTCTAGCATTACTTTTGAACTTCTACATATTTCTTTTTCTAATTCTACTAGATTAAAGTTTCTATTATTGAATTCTCGTTTTTCATATTCTAATTTTGTAAGTTCTATTAATTGTCTAACCATTTTATCCATTTTTGTTGCTTCATCTAAAATAACTTCTGCATAAAATTTTCTGCTTTCTTCATCTGTATTTACATTTTCTAGAAGTCCTTCACTATACCCTTGAATTAAAGCTATAGGTGTTTTTAGTTCATGAGATACATCTGATATAAAGCTTTTTCTCATTTCATCTATTTTAGATTTCTTTTCAATGTCTCTCTCTAGTTCTATATTGCTACTTCTTAATTGATTAATCGTTTTTTCTAATTTTTCTGACATTGTATTTATACTTTTTCCTAATTCATTAATTTCATCATCACCTTTAACAACATATTTTTGGCTAAAATCTAAATTAGACATTTTCTTTGCAATTGCACTTATTTCTGATATAGGACTACTAAATTGTTTTGATATATATAAAGTTACAATTCCTCCTACTACAATTACTATACATGCAATTGAATATAAAAATCTATTAGAAATTTGTACACTTTCTGTTATTGCTGCAAGTGGTAACCTTATGTATGCTACATAACCATTATCTAACGTTCCTGTTAAAAGCATATAGTTCATTTTTGTTTCTGTATCTAAAATTTTTTTAATTTCTATATTATCATCTTTTTCTAATATGCTTGACTGTTGTGTTCTGTCTATTCCCCAAAAGCTCATTATTTGTCTAATATTTGATAAAAAATTTTGATTTGACATATATATTACAACATTTTCGTTGTCTTTTACAATAATATCAAAATTATTTTTTATAGATATTTTATCTAATTCATCATTTATATTTTCTGCATTCAATTTCCCTGTATAATAAGAATTTATTGTTGAATAAGCAATTTTTAAATTTTTGCTTTTTGTATATTGATAATATTTTTCTAATACAAACTTATTTACTATAATTAGGAATAAGACTATTGATATTACTACAAAACATAGAGTTATAAATAATTTTACTCTTACTGATTTTGCTTTTTTTGTTAAATTCTCCACTTAATTTTCCTCATTTCTTTATTTCAAATTTATATCCAATTCCTCTTACTGTTTCTATGTATTTTCCTTTTTTACCTAATTTATGTCTGATTTTTTTTATATGACTATCTATAGTTCTAGAATCTCCATAATAGTCATAATTCCATACATTGTTTAAAATTTTATCTCTTGATAGTGCAATATTTTCATTATCTAATAAGTATTTTAATAATTCATATTCTCTTAAACTTAAATCTATTGGTTTTCCATCAACTTTTACAGTGCGTCCCTCTTGGTCGATTACAATGCCATCATAATCTCTTACTTTTTTAGTATCTCCATATACTCTTTTAAGTATGGCTTCTACTCTTGCAACTAAAATTTTTGGACTAAATGGCTTAGATATATATTCATCAACTCCAAGTTCAAATCCAAATAATTCATCTTGTTCTTCTCCCCTTGCAGTTAACATTATAACTGGTAGATTTGACTCTTGTCTTATTTTTCTTAGAACAGACCAGCCGTCAAGTTTTGGCATCATTACATCTAATAAAATTAGTTTTATTTTATTTCTATTTTCTTCAAATACTTCTATTGCTTTTTCTCCATCTTCTGCTTCTAATATTTGATACCCTTTTTGCGATAAAAAATCTTTTAGTAATTTTCTCATTCTAGATTCATCATCTACTACTAAAATATATACTCCATCCATTTTTATCTTTCCTTCCTTAATCTTTTTCCGTTTTATTATAATTTATTTCTATGTCTTTTTTGTGAAAATTACATAATATTTTTTTAATTTGTTCTCACCAGATTTGAATTTTAGGACTAAAAGTAAAAAATCTCAAATGGCTAGCGATTGTATCTTTTTATACAATAGGAAAATTAAAATTTCCTATTGTATAAAAAAAGAGATGTTGTAAAAATACAACATTTCTTTATACTCTTTTAAATACTCCTCTTATTAAACTTAATAGTTTCTTAAAAAAGTTTTGCTCTTTATATAAAATTAAATCTGTCTCTTCTTCTTCGTTTTTTTTATTTTTTGCATTTCTTTGTTGAAAGATTGTATTCATATCATATTGTTTATTCATTTCTTCTTCTACTCTTTTAATTTCCTCTTTATCTTTTAATTGTAGTTCTTCTCTTTCTTCAGGATCTGCAAAAAAGTCCCTATAAATTAATCCTAAAATTACAATTGTTTCTTGTTTTAAGTCTCTTTCATCAAATGGTTCTTCCAAATTAAATCTATAATCTCTCGCTCTATTATCTTCTACCATTTTTCTAAATTTTGTTGGTATTTTACTTGTTAATTCTATTGGTGTAACTTTTAGAATCTCATATACTTCTGTCAATGCTTCCTGCATATTTCTCTCCATTTGTTTTTTCACATCCTTTCGTCATTTGTTCTAGTTTTTTTGCCATGTTTATTCTATTAGAAAAATCTTCTGGTCTTAAACAATTTTGAAATCTTCTCATCCATTTTTCTACATTGTCTTCTGATTTTGTTAAGGAAAAATTTAATTCTAAAAATAATTCTCTTTTATATTCAATTGCTCTTTTTTTGTTGTCGTCATCTAAAATATTCATATATTTTTGAGCCATATTTTGACATTCTATTGCTTTAGACAATTTTCCTGTTTTTAATGCTTGTGTTTCTGCATCAACAGCTCCTCTATATGCTTCTAAGTCCTTATTAAACCCCAAGTTATTATCTTTTGAAATAGATTGTCCTGTTACTTTCGTTGTTTGTCCACTTTTTTCTGAATCTATTACATCATATCTAGCTGACATTGTTGTTTTTAGTTCTGTTGCTAATTTTTGTAATCCATTTCTTCTTGCAATAGTATCCATATCACTTTCTAGTATTGCTAATGCATTTTTATCTTCTTGAGATATTCCACCTATTTTTAGATAATTATTTATTTTTAGTCTCTTCATATCTTCTGCAATTTGTTTTACTCTTCTGCATGCTTCTTCTCTATTGGTTAATTCACTGATATTCTCACGTTCCATAATATGAGTTCTCCTTTGTTTTTATCTATTTCTTATGTTCCGATATTTTTATACAAATTTATTATAGCAAAACAATTTTTTTTTGTAAACATTTTTTTACAAATATTTTGAAAATAAGTTACAATTCAGCAAAAAATTTATGCAATTATTAATATATCAAAATTTTTCACTGAACTGTAACGAAAATAACTTTTTAGAGTTATAATTTTCTAAATTTTTGTAATAATATCTAGTCCTTTTATTGCTGGTTCATATAAGTTTTTCCCATTATAATCAAATCTGCTTCCATGGCATGGGCAATCCCAAGTTTTATCTGTATTATTCCAACTTAATAAACATCCTAAATGGCTACATACTGGTCTTACTGCATATATTTTTCCTGTTGCATCTTTATATACACCTACTAATTCATCATCTTTTTCTATAATTGCTCCATTATCATTTTCAATTTGATCTATCCAAAATGGTTCTATTCTAAATTTATCAAATACTAAATTATTAACTGAACTTTGTACCATATTTTTAACTTCCCACCTATTTTTTATTGGTTTTATTCTTTTTGAATTAAAAATATCCTCATATTTGTTTTCTTTTCCTAAAATTTTATCTGATACTATATTTGCCGAAACATTTGATAATGTCATTCCCCATTTTTTAAATCCTGTTCCAATATATACATCTTTCATAAATACAGAAAATTCTCCTATATATGGAATTTTATCTAAACTTATACAATCTCTTGTATTCCATTTGTACAATACTTTACAATCAGGATAATATTTTTTTGCTATCTCTTCTAATTCTTTATATTTTTCATTTGTTTCTATTGGTTTTCCGGTTTTATGCTCAGCTCCTCCAATTAATAATATTTCTTTACCATTATATTTTGCAGTTCTAAAGGAATAATATGGATTGTCTGTTCCTATAATCATTCCTTCTGGTAATTTTTTATGTGTTTCTATTGCTATTAAATAAGAAGTTGATTGGTACATTTTTGCAAAGTAAAAGCCAGGAAAATTAATTATTGGATAATGTGTTGCTATTACAATTTTTTTTGATGTAATATTACCTTTATTTGTATGAACAATATAGTTTTCATGTGTTTTTTCTACTTCAATTGCTGTAGTATTTTCAAAAATTTCGCAATTATTAGAAACTATTGCTTTACACAATCCAATCATATATTTTCTAGCATGAAATTGGGCTTGATTTTTAAATTTTATTGCTCCTTTTATTTTAAATGGCATATTTTTTATTTCTGTTACAAATTCCGCTTCTTTTTCTAAATCATTTACTGCCTTAACTTCTTTTTCTATATTTTGAATTTTGTCTTGCTCTGTTGTATAAACATATGCTTCTTTTTCTTCAAAGTCACATTCTATATTTTCTTCTTTTATAATTTTCTTTATATTACTAATTGCTTCTTCACTTGCTTCAAGATATTTTTGAGCAAAATTTTTTCCATAGTCTGTTATCAAATGGTCATAAAATAAACCATGTTGACTTGTTATTTTTCCTGTTGTATTTCCACTAACTTTTTCTCCTATTTTATCTTTTTCTATTACTACTACCTTTTTACCATTTTTGCTTAAATAATATGCTGTTGTTAAACCAAACAGTCCTGCTCCAATAATACATATATCAATTTCTTTATTTTGATTTAATTCATTAAATGATATGTCATCTTTTGTTGTTTCTATCCATAATGAACCCATATTTTTCTCATTCCTTATATATTTTATATTTAGGTTTTTTACAGGTTTTACCTATAAACCATTTTTCTATATTTTAACCAAAATTTTCTATTTTATAACTTTAATTAAAATTATACTTATAAATATTGTCTTTTAAATTATTTCGTTAAAAAGATGTTATTATAATATCATCGTTTCTTTATTCTATTTTATTTAAGACAATTATTCAGTAACAATGTTTTTGTATATTTTTAATAAACTTATGGAAAAATAATTTTTAAAGTGATATACTAAAATAAAAATTAATAGAAAGGATGTTTAACATGGAAGAAAATTTAAAAGAAAAACTTTTTAACAAAAAAGAATTTGGGTGGAAAAATTTAAGTTCAGAAGAAAAAGATGCAATATTTACTTTTTCTAATGGATATATTAATTTTCTAAACAAATCAAAAATAGAAAGAGAAGCTGTTATTTCTTCAAAAGAAATTGCAGAACAAAATGGATTTAGAGATATTGCTACATTTGAAAGATTAAATCCTGGAGATAAAGTTTATTTTATTAATAGAGCAAAAAGTATGTATCTTGCAGTTATTGGAACAGAAAAATTAGAAAATGGTATTAATATTGTAGGCTCACATATAGATTCTCCTAGATTAGATTTAAAACCAAATCCTCTTTATGAAGATACTGGTTTAGCATATTTTAAAACACACTATTATGGTGGAATAAAAAAATATCAATGGACTACAATTCCATTAAGTATTCATGGCGTTATTGTTAAACCAAATGGTGAAAAAATTTGTGTTAATATTGGAGAAGATGAAAATGACCCAATATTTGTTATTACAGATTTATTACCACATCTTGCACAAGACCAAATGGAGAAAAAGCTAAAAAATGGTATTGATGGTGAAGATTTAAATTTATTATTAGGCAGTATTCCTTATGATAATAAAGAAGCTGAAAGTGTTAAATTAAATATATTAAATATATTAAATCAAAAATATAATATTACAGAAGCAGATTTATTAAGTAGCGAACTTGAAGTTGTACCAGCATTTAAAGCTCGTTCTTTAGGTTTTGATGGTAGCATGGTTGCTGGTTATGGTCAAGATGATAAAGTTTGTGCATATACTTCTTTATCTGCTATGATGAGTTTACAAAATGTAAAAACAACTGCAGTTTGCATTTTATCTGATAAAGAAGAAATTGGTAGTATGGGTAATACTGGTATGGAATCTCATATGTTTGATTACTTTATATCAGAATTACTAAATAAAACTGGTGAAAACAGACCAAATCTTTTAGATAAAGTTTTTTGTTTATCAAAAATGCTTTCTGCAGATGTTGATGCAGGCTTTGATCCTCTTTATGCAAGTGTTTCTGATAAAACTAATGCAGGATTTTTAGGAAAAGGTATTAGTTTAAATAAATATACAGGTGCTCGAGGCAAATCTGGAGCTTCTGATGCTAATGCAGAATATGTTGCTTGGGTTAGAAATATTTTAGAAGCACATGATATTCGCTACCAAGTTGCTGAACTTGGAAAAGTTGATGTTGGTGGCGGAGGTACAATTGCCTATATTTTAGCTAATAAAGGTGTAGATGTTATAGATTGTGGTGTTCCAGTACTTTCTATGCATGCTCCTTATGAAGTTACAAGTAAATATGATATATATTCAGCTTATAAAACTTATAAAGCTTTTTGGGAAGCTTAAGTTTGTTATTATTAAATAGGACTGAGATTTTGACAATAGTTGTCAAAATCTCAGTCCTATTTGATACTCAATTATTTCTTTATTTCAATATGTACATCATCTAGTTGCTCTTTTGTAACATGTGATGGTGCTCCCATTAATAAGTCTCTTGCTTTTTTGTTTTTTGGGAATGCTATTACTTCTCTAATGTTTGTAGAGTCTGCTAAAAGCATTATTAATCTATCAATTCCTGGAGCTGCTCCTGCATGTGGAGGTGTTCCATATTGAAATGCATTATATAATGCTCCAAATTTGTCTTTCACATCTTCTTCTGTATAACCTGCTATTTCAAATGCTTTAATCATAATTTCTGGGTCATGATTTCTTACTGCTCCAGACATTGCTTCATATCCATTGCATACTAAGTCAAATTGATATGCAAGAATATCTAATGGTTCTTTATTTTGTAGTGCTTCTAATCCTCCTTGTGGCATAGAAAATGGATTATGACTAAAATCTATTGTTCCCTCATCAGATAATTCATACATTGGAAAATCTACTATAAAACAGAATTTGTATACATTTTTTTCTATTAGATCTAAACGTTTTCCTAATTCAATTCTAATTAGTCCTGCAATTTTTTGTGCTTTTTTAAATTCATCAGCAATAAATACTATACTATCTCCCTGTTTTACTCCAAAATCTTTTTCTAGTTTTTCTTTTGCTTCTTCATTAATAAATTTAGCAATTCCTCCTTGTATGCTTCCATCCTTTTCAAATTTAGTCCAAGCTAAACCTTTTGCTCCAACTTCTTCTGATGTTGCATATTCTGTCATTTTATCAAAGAATTTTCTTCCTTGTTCTGCTCCATTTGGTATAACAATTGCTTTTACAGTTTTATCTTTAAATGCATTAAAATCTGAATTCTCAAAGATTGTTGTTACATCTTGGATAATTAATGGATTTCTTAAATCTGGTTTATCTATACCATATTTCTCCATTGCTTCTCTATATGGAATTCTTACAAATGGTCCTTCATCAACTTTCCAGTTTGTGAATTTTTTATATGTATATGGTATAACTTCTTCAACTACTTTAAATACATCTTCTTGTGTAGCAAAAGCCATTTCAAAATCTAATTGATAGAATTCTCCTGGTGCTCTATCTGCACGTGGATCTTCATCTCTAAAACATGGTGCTATTTGATAATACTTATCAAATCCTCCTACCATTAGTAATTGCTTAAATTGTTGTGGTGCTTGTGGTAAAGCATAAAATTCTCCTGGATGTAATCTACTTGGTACTAGGAAATCTCTCGCTCCTTCTGGTGATGAATTTGCCAAAATTGGTGTTTGTATTTCTGCAAATCCAAGTTCATCCATTTTATCTCTTAATGCTTTTAAAACTTTTGAACGAAGTAAAATTGTATTGTGTAATTTTTCGTTTCTTAAGTCTAAAAATCTGTATTCTAGTCTTAAATCTTCTCTTACTTCTTGGTCTGTGTTTATTTCAAATGGTAAAACATTTTTACATTTTCCTAATATTTCAAATTTATTTGCTACAACTTCAATATCCCCTGTTGGCATTTTAGGGTTTTTGTTGCTTCTTTCCACAACTTTACCACATATGTGTATACAGCTTTCTGTTGGAATATTTTTTACTTCTTCTTGCATTTTTTCATCATTAATTACTATTTGTGTTATTCCAAATTGGTCTCTTAAGTCTATAAAAATCATTCCACCTAAATTACGTATTTTTTGAATCCAACCAGATAATTCTACTTCTTGATTTACATTTTCTATTCTTAATTCTCCTAAATTGTGTGTTCTGTACATCTTAAATTTCAACCCTTTCTCTCTTAGTTTAAAGTCTCTTATTATTTTGAAAGTTTTTTCTCCATATTCTAACTTTTGCACAATTATTTTACTACAAAACAATAAAAATATCAAGTTTTCCTTGATATTTTCGATTTTTAACGTTACTAAATAATGGTCTTAAATAATATATAATAAAGAAACGATGCTATTATAATATTTTAAAGCTTCGACGCTTGATTGAAATGAATTCTTTTTGAATGGAATGAACAGGAGAACTTTAAAATAATAATAGCATCGTTTTTAACAAAACAATTTAAAAGACCATTATCTAGTAACTTTTTAACAAATAGAGATACTAGTTATTATATAAAGTTACTTTTGAATCTTCTCCAACTGTATAAAATGGATCTCCTTTTACTTGTATTCCTTGAGCATAATAAATACGATGGCTTTGCTCATTAATTATATATACATCATTAATCCTTTTTGTATCTTCTGTTGTTTTTATATCAAAAAAACCTTTTCCATAGCTTAAAGTAAGTCCTCCTAAATTGTTCAAATTAACTATATAATATGAACCATTATCATTTGGTTGCTGTTGTCTCTTAAAATTTGAATTTCCAGCATATAATACAGCCTGACCATTACTTTTTAAAATAGGTAATTCATCTTTTTGTAAATAATAAGCTTCTACTTTATTTGTTAAAATTTCTATATCATTTTCTAAATTTTTATATCTTCTTATTTCTATACCATCTTTAGCATTATAAACTAAAGTTGATGTTACTACTCCCATAACCAATATTGTAATTGTTAAGGCTAATAATGATATTCCTTTATTACATTTTATTATTTGTATTTTCATTTGTAACCTACTTTCTTTTACAAAATTCTTATAATATCATTATAAGTTACTATTAAAGAAATTGCAAGTAAAATAGAAAATCCGATCATCTGAATTTTAGCTTCTGTTTCTAATTTCATTTGTTTTCTTCTTATTAATTCAATTATTAATATCAAAATTTTTCCACCATCTAATGCTGGTATAGGCAATAAGTTTGTTATTCCTAAAGATATTGAAATTACTACCATAAGATATATATAATTTATAATTCCTGTTGTTTCTACTACAATTTCTGATATTCCAACAATTCCTACCATTTGGTCTGTAGAAAGACCTCCTGTAAATAATATTTTTACACTTTCTAATATTGATAATATAAATTCTCCTGTAGCCTTTCCTCCATAAATTATTCTATTAATAAAAGTATCTCTTGTTGGATCTACAAATTGTATTCCTACTGTTGATATTAGTATAAAATAAACCAATATACCAAATAAAATATTTATTATTGGACCTGCAAATACAATTGCCATTCTCTTCCAAACACTTACTTTTGAAAATGCTCTTTCATCATCAGATTCTTCTTCTTCTCCCTCCATACTACAAAATCCTCCTAATGGAAAAATTCTTATAGTATATTTAGTTTCTTTTCCTTGTTTTTGCCAAATTATTTTTCCAAATCCGAATTGCAAATTCCTTTACTTTTACTTTGCATAATTTTGCAATACAAAAATGTCCGCCTTCATGTATAAATATTAAAAAGCCTAGCAAAAAAATAATTTTTATTGCATTTATAATAAAATTAATCAATTTTGCCTCCTTTTAGATAATTGTTAGAAATACATAAGCAAATGGTGATAAAAACATCAAACTATCTATTCTGTCTAACATTCCTCCATGTCCTGGAATTAAATTACTATAATCTTTTACATCAACATATCTTTTTATACTTGATGCAGCAAAATCACCTATCTGTCCTATTATACTTAATATAATTGTCATTATTATAATATATATATATGAATAATCTAAAGAATTTATTTCATTTATAGCAAATGTATAAATTAAAGCAACAATAACTGCTCCTATAACTCCTGCAATACAACCTTCTATAGATTTCTTTGGACTTACTTTACTAAATTTATGTTTTCCATATTTTTTTCCTATAAAATAAGCAAATGTGTCAGAAGCCCAAGCAGAAATAATTGCATACCATATTAACAAAACACCATTTTCTAAGCCTCTTATTTTAGCCATAAATCCAATGCAAGATATAATATATATAATTCCAAACAATGTATATGAAATGTCTTTAAAATTGATTTTCATGTTAGTTACAACTATTATTGAAAACAATATTAATAATAAAGTTGGGATTATAAGCATTATTAAATTTTCTAATATCGAACTTGGTATTTTTTCTGGTAAAAAATGTATAAATGCAATTGAAATACAGGCTAAATATCCAAGCCATCTAATTGGTTTACTTTCTTTTGAAATTGCATTAAAATATTCTTGCATTGAAATACAGGCTACAATTGCTAAAAAAATATCTACTAAGTATTTATTTCCAAATGTTAATACAATTATAACTAGCGGAAGTCCTAGTATAGCCGAAGTGATTCTTTTTATATCTAATTTTTTCTTACTTTTTTCATTTTCCATCTTAATTCGCTCCAAATTTTCTTGTTCTTTTTTGATATTCTATTATTGAGTTATCTAAATCTTCTTCAGAAAAATCAGGCCAATTCTTATTAATAAATAATAGCTCAGAATATACAGATTGCCAAGGTAAAAATCCACTTAATCTTAATTCTCCACTTGTTCTAATTAGCAAATCTGGGTCAGGTTCACCTGCAGTATATAAATTATTAGATATTAACTCCTCATTTATATCTTCTATATTTATTTCTCCATTTTTAACTTTCTCAGCTATCTTTTTGGTAGCTCTTACAATTTCATCTCTTCCACCATAATTAAGTGCTATATTAAATGTAACACCTGTATTATTTTTTGTTCTTTCCATACATTCTTTAATGCTTTTTTGCATTCCTTTTGAAAGTGCTGTTATATCTCCTAATATTTTTACCCTTATGTTTTCAGAATCTGCTCTTTTACTATAATCGTCTAAATAGTTTTGAAGCAGTAGCATTAATGTTTTGACCTCTTCTTCTGTTCTTTTCCAGTTCTCTGTAGAAAATGCATATACTGTAATATATTCTAGTCCAATTTTATTAGCATATCTTACTATTTTTTCTAAAGTTTTTGCACCTTCTTTATGTCCAAAGCTTGCTGGTTTACCTTGTGCTTTTGCCCATCTACGATTTCCATCCATAATAATGGCAATTGATCTTGGCATATTTTGTTTATTTATTTCCATTTTAATTATCCCTTTTTATTATATTTATTTTATATATTCATTATTTCATTTTCTTTATTTTCTAATATTTTGTCTATTTCTTCTATATTTTTGTCTGTAATTTTTTGAATTTCTGTTTCAGCTGATTTTAGCTCATCTTCTGTTATTTCACTGTTCTTTTGTTTTGTTTTTGCCTCATCAATTCCATCTCTTCTTATTGCTCTAATAGAAACTTTTGCTTCTTCTGCAATTTTTTTGATTTCTTTTACTAATTCTTTTCTTCTTTCTTCTGTTAATTCTGGAAAAGCTAATCTTATAACTTTTCCATCATTATTTGGATTTAATCCAATATCAGATGCTAAAATTGCTTTTTCTATATCTTTTAAAATACTTCCATCCCATGGCTGAATAACAATTAATCTAGCTTCTGGAACAGAAATTCCAGCAACTTGATTTATTGGTGTTGGTGTTCCATAATAGTCTATTTTTACTTTATTTAATATTGCAGGATTTGCTCTTCCTGCTCTTATTTCTGATAATTTTTCTTTATAAGCTCCTATTGATTTTTCCATTTTTTCTTTTAAATTTGTGTAATCCATTATTTTTTCTCTCCTTTTATTTATAAGATATTTTTATTTTTAAATTTTATACTAAACTTCATAATAATCCTTATATTAAATTCTAATTTTATTAAATATTGATATTTTTTTATAATTATATGAAAATCTAACCTAATTTATTTTCTAAAATTTATTATTTTATGATACTATTGTACCTATTTTTTCTCCTCTAACTGCTCTTACAATATTTTCTGGATCTGATATTCCAAATACTAATAATGGAATATTATTATCTCTACACATTGCAGTTGCAGTAGAATCCATTACTTTTAAATCTTTATTTAATACATCTAAATATGATATTTCTTCAAATCTTATTGCATCTGGTTGAACTTTTGGATCTGCAGAATAAACTGCATCTATTGCTTTTCCTAAAAGTATTATATCTGCTTTTATTTCTGTTGCTCTTAAAACTGCTGCTGTGTCTGTTGTAAAATATGGATGTCCAGAGCCACATGCAAATATTACTACTCTTCCTTTATTTAAATGTTTTTCTGCTTTTCTTTGAATAAATGGTTCTGCAATTTCTCTCATTTCTATTGCTGTTTGAACTCTAGAATGTAATCCTCTAACTTCTAAAGCATCTTGAAGTGCTAAAGCATTCATTGCTGTTGCAAGCATTCCCATATAATCTGCTGTTGTTCTTTCCATTTGAAGTCCATTTCTTCCTCTCCAAAAGTTTCCTCCTCCTACAACAATTGCAATTTGTACTCCCATATCTACAACTTCTTTAATTTTATCACAGATTTTACCAACAACTTCTGGATTAACTCCATTTTTTTGGTCACCTGCTAAAGCTTCTCCACTTAATTTTAACAAAACTCTTTTATATTTAGCTTCTGACATTTTCTTCTCCTTTTCTAAATAATACTAAATTAATTATCTACAAATTATGCTTAACAATTAATAATTTACAATTATTCGTCACTTATTGTATCATAGATTTTATAAAAAATAAATAGTTTAAACCAAAAATACAGTGCAATTTCAAAAAAAATTGAGGTGTTTAATAACCTCAATTTTTAATTTAATTATTGTAATTCAATTACAGCTCCAACTTCTTCTAATTTAGCTTTTAATTCTTCAGCTTCTGCTTTAGCAACATTTTCTTTTAATGTTTTTGGTGCTCCATCAACTAAATCTTTAGCTTCTTTTAATCCTAAACCTAAAGCATTTTTAACAGCTGTAATAACTTTTATTTTTTGATCTCCAGCTTCTTTTAATACAACATTGAATGAAGATTTTTCTTCAACAGCTGCTGCTCCTCCAGCTACTGGTGCAGCTGCAGCTACAGCTGATACTCCAAATTCTTCTTCAATTGCTTTTACTAATTCTGATAATTCTACAACAGTCATAGATTTAACTGCTTCTATTATTTCTTCTTTACTCATTTTAAAATCCTCCTAAATTTTTTTATTTTTTATTTTGCTTTTTTGCAATTTATTTAATTTTATTTTTAATTTTTATTAAATTTATTTTTTGTAGTATTTTATTACTACTTTTTATTCTATTTTATTTAATGATAAACTAAATAAAATAAATATTTTATTATTTTTTAAGCATTTTCTTTTTGTTGTTTTACTTGGTCAAGTGCAACTGCAAGTTTTGATATATTTGCAAGTAATGCACCAGCAAGCATTGATAATAATGTTTCTTTTGATGGTAATTTTGCTAAAGTTATAATTTCTTCTGCTGTCATAACTTTTCCATCAATAACTCCACCTTTTATTTTATAGAAATCATTATCTTTACTGTAATTGTAAATAGCTTTTGCTGTTTCTAAATAATCTTCATTATTCATTACAACTGCTGTTGGACCTTCTAATAAATTGTCTAGTCCTTCAATTCCAGCTTCTGCTAAAGCTCTTCTTGTTATATTATTTTTTATAACTCTATATTCAGATTTTGAATTTCTAAGTTCTGCTCTTAATTTTGTTACATCTGAAACATTTATTCCTCTATAGTCTGTTAAAAGTATTATTTTAGCTTCTTTCATTTTTTCTGCTAATTCAGATACTTCTTTTTTCTTTTGGTTTAAGATTTTTTCACTTGCCATAATTTCACCTCCTAAAAATATATAGATTCTAATTATTTCTCATGATTTTTGAGTAATATTTGTTCTCTCCCAATTTGAGTTTTCTACTGAAAGGAGAAAATCTCAAATATCTAGCTATTGTATTATTTTATACAATGGGAAAGTTATACTTTCCTATTATATAAATAAAATCTCTATGCCAAAAGGTATAGAGATTGCGTTTATACTTAATCTTATACCTCGGTAGGTCTTATTTGTTGCCTACTTTCTTTGGCATTTATTTATATATATTATTTTTGGTTAATATAAAGTCCAGGTCCCATTGTTGTTGATATAGATACACTTCTGATATATTGTCCTTTTGCTGCTGATGGTTTTGCTTTTATAATAGCTCCCATTATAGCATCATAGTTTTCTGCTAATTTTTCTGCACCAAATGAAACTTTACCAAATCCTAAGTGAATTATATTTGTTTTATCTAATCTATATTCAACTTTACCAGATTTAATTTCTTTTATGGCTTTTGTTACATCCATTGTAACTGTTCCTGATTTTGGGTTTGGCATTAATCCTTTTGGTCCTAATACTTTTCCTAATCTACCTACTACACCCATCATATCTGGTGTTGCAACAACAACATCATAATCAAACCAGTTTTCATTTTGAATTTTTGGTATTAATTCTTCTGCTCCAACATAATCTGCTCCAGCTTTTTCTGCTTCTTCAGCTTTTGGTCCTTTTGCAAAAACTAATACTTTTAAAGTTTTTCCTGTACCATTTGGAAGTACTACTGTACCTCTAACTTGTTGGTCAGCATGTTTTGAATCTACACCTAATTTTACATGTAATTCAACTGTTTGATCAAATTTTGTTTTTGGCATTTTTTCTATAATATCTAATGCTTCTTTAATATCATATTCTTTGTTTGCTTCTACTAATTTTGCACTTTCTGCATATCTTTTTGACATTTTCATATTTTTCCTCCTTTGGTTTTAACGAATATATTTCACATATTCTCCCACAATATTAATATTATTTATTAATCTACTACAACTACTCCCATAGATCTTGCTGTACCAGCAACCATACTCATTGCTGTTTCTAATGATGCAGCATTTAAGTCTGGCATTTTTTGTTCAGCAATTGCTTTTATTTGTTCTTTTGTTATTTTTGCAACTTTTTCTTTATTTGGCTTTCCAGATCCTTTTTCAATCTTAATTGCCTTTTTTATTAAAACAGCAACTGGTGGAACTTTTGTAATAAATTCAAATGATTTATCTTTATATACAGTTATAACAACTGGTATTATAAATCCTGCTTGATTAGCTGTTCTATCATTGAATTCTTTTACAAATTGCATAATGTTTACACCACTACCACCTAAAGCAGGTCCAACTGGTGGAGCTGGTGTAGCTTTTGCTGCTTCTATTTGTAATTTAATTACATTTGAAATTTCTTTTTCTGCCATTTTATATTTCGCCTCCTTTAATCTACTCTTTCTATTTGAGAAAAGTCTACATCAACTGGAGTTTCTCTTCCAAACATTGATATTAAAACTTTTGCTCTATGTTTTTCTTTATCTATTGATTGAACAGTTCCTATATAATCTTTAAATGCTCCTTGAAGTATTTTTACTGTGTCATTTACTTCATAGTCAACATTTATTGCAGATTCATCAAATCCCATAGCACGAATTTCTTCGTCTGTTAATGGAATAGGGTCTGTTCCAGAGCCTACAAAACCTGTAACTCCTCTTGTATTTCTAACAATGTACCATGTTTCCTCTGTTACTATCATTTTTATTAAAACATATGCTGGAAATACCTTTCTTAAATTGGCTTTTTTCTTTCCATCTTTTATTTCTATTTGTTCTTCCATTGGTACAACAATATCAAAGAAGTAATCTTCAAGTTCTCTGTTTTTTACTGTTTTTTCAAGGTCAGTTTTAACTTTGTTTTCATAACCAGAATATGTATGTACAACATACCATCTTGGTTTCATATCATAATCTTTTTGAGACATTATTTGACCTCCTTTTATTGCTCTACATTTGTTGCTTCACTTTCAGGACTTGCTTGTTCTGTTGAAGAAGCCTCACTTGTACTTTCTGTTTCATTAGTTTGTTCATTAGAATTTTCTGTACTTGTTTCATTTGAATTAGAATTTTCTTGATTTGTTGCTTCACTTGTATTTTCTGTGCTTTCTGTACTATTTGTGCTCTCTGTGTTTTCTGTACTTTCTGTTCCTGTAGTACTTTCTGTGTTTTCTTCAGCATTAAATTTTTCATCTACTACAGATTGAAGCTTACTAATTCCGTATTTATTTCCTAAATCAAATACTACATCTAATGCAAAAACAATAACACCTGTAATTAAAACAATGCTTATTACTGCTGTAGTATTATTTGCTAATTGTTTTGGTGTTGGCCAAATTACTTTTTTTAATTCTGCCTTAAAATCTTTAAAAAAATGTTTTTTTACTTTCTTATTTTTGTTATCATTTTTATTTTCATTTTTAGCCATTTTATATCCTCCTTAAAATAGCTTATAAACTATTTTGTTTCTTTATGTGTAGTACGTTTTTTGCAGAATTTACAATATTTAACTAATTCTAGTCTGTCTGTATTATTTCTTTTATTTTTTGATGTCATATAATTTCTATTTTTGCATTCTGTACATTCTAATATAATATTTTCTCTTGGTCCTTTTGCTGCCATTTAAATACACCTCCGACTTTTTAACCTTTTCTTTTTAAAACGATGTGAGCATATGTTAAATACATATGCTTTAGTATTTTACCACTTTTTTCTAGATATGTCAATGAATTTTGTTACTTTTTTATCTTTTTTTGTTAATTTTTTTATGATTTTTTAATTTTTTTACTTTTTGATTTTGACTAATATGATTTTTTGCATTTATTTTATGTTTTTTCAAATTTTTTTGAACTGAAAATCCAAATTTTCCAACCTTTTGTCCTAAAGAATAATAATTACCATTTGAATATGCAATTAAATTACACTTTGAAATATCAAATGCTCCTTTTTCATCAATATATTTTTCATCTGCATGTATAGCTAAAACTTCTGCAATAAACATATGGTGACTGCCTAATTCTTTTATTTCTTTAACTTTACATTCAACAGATACAGGGCTTTCTTTAATCATTGGACAATTAACAAATTCGGCTTTTTCTTTTGTTAAGTTCATTTCTTTAAATTTATCAACTTTTGCTCCAGTTTTTACTCCACACCAATCTGTTGCATATGCTATTTTTTCTGTTGTTAAATTAATAACAAATTCCATATTTTCTTTAATTAAATTATATGAATATCTTGTAGGTCTAACAGAAATATATACCATTGCAGGATTTGTATTTATTATTCCTGTCCATGCAACTGTAATTATATTAGACTTCTCTATCGTTCCACATGATACCATTACAGCAGGTAATGGATATAAAAAAGTACCTGATTTCCATGTTACTTTAGACATATTTTTTACTGTTATAAACAGCTTCTCCCCCTTTAATATAAATTTTATAATACAGTATTATATTATCTTTTTATTAATTTGTAAATAGTTACTGGATAATGGTGCTTTAATTTGCTTTGTAAAAAAATGGCTATTATGTTAATCTTTTTTTTTATTAAATAACTATAAATAAAATTTATTACACAGTTTATATTGACTTTTTTTAATTTGTGCTATAATATTTACCTGACTTTAATTTAAAAGGTGATGACATTTTATGAAATTAGAAGATTTAGATTCAAAAGAACAAATATTCAAAGACTTTTTTGAATGGCTATTTGATGATAGTAAAATTACAGCTAAAGAAATTCAATTAGAAAAAGAAGTAGATATCACTTTGGCACCATATTATTTAGATTCGAATATTTATTACCCAAAACAATTTAAAAACTTTTTTGAAACAAGAGCAATGAAACGTTTGGAAAGAGTTTCTCAAGTATCTTTGGCTATAGATTTAAATCCAAATTTATATCAAAATAGATTAGAACACTCTAAAGGTGTTTATTATAGAAAATTAGAAGAAATGGTATATAATTTTCAGGATTATAAATGGAGACAAAAAGTAGAAAAAGAAAATCTAAAATTATATTTAATAGCTGAATTAATAAAAATGGCTGGTCATGATATAGGTCATTTTCCTTTTTCACATGCTTTTGAAGAACAAGTATTCCACTGTCATGGAATACATGAAGAGGCGGGGAAAAAAATAATGCTTGAAGATCCTGAAATTATAAATGTTTTAAATATAATTTCTCCAGATTTACCTGAAATATTGGAAGAACTTTATAATATTAAATTTTGGAATTTTTCAGAACATGATGAAAGTAACTATGATGTTGATAGATTAGACTACATACAAAGGGACAATCTTTATTGGGGAACACCTATAAATTTGCCACATTTAAAATATAAAACAGTAAGTGTAAAAACAGATGAAGCAGGTAAAGTTTTAAAAAACACAGATAACAGTATTTTAGTCACATCTTCTTCAGATAAAACAATTGATGTATATAGTTATAGTGATTTAAGTAAAATTGAAAAATTGCTTGAATTAAGAGAAGATGGATATAAAAATAAAATATATATGGTTCCATATTCTCATATAAGAGAATCTAGTATAGGTGTTTTTTTTAATTCATTATTAGAGACTCCATCTAATTGTGGAAATGAATTAATAAATTATATAAATACAGTAAAAAATACAGATATAAAAAACATTGATTTAAATTTATTGCTTAATTGGGATGATATAAAAGTATATTCTGAAATAATAGACATAGCACAAAATCATGAAAATGGAAATATAAGAAAATTAGCAACTTTAGTAATACCAAAACTTAATGGTTTTTTAAATTTTATATATTCGTGTATAAATTTAAAATCCCCACAAAAACAGTATACAGATAGTGAAAAAGATTTCTTAAGGAAAGTGAAAAAAATTATTTACGGAAATAATGAATTGTCTCAAAATATGAAAAATCAAAATTTTATAGCAGAAAATACATTATATGTAGAAAATCCTAGTAGTGAATATAATGATGAAATATTACAATATTTTTTAAGTAATCAATTAATATTAAAACAAAATTGTAAAATTAAAGCATATAATCCAAATAATCCAATCTATATAAAAAATCTTGATGGAAAAATATATGAATTATCACAACACCCAAAAAGAAAATTTGATTGGAAAACAAGAATTTCTTATAATAAGAGTTTATATACTTATATACCATACTTAAAATTTAAGGGTGTAAGTGATAAGGAAATAGAATTAATAAAAAATAAGTTCCAACAATTAGGTCAAATAGGTCAAAACTTTAATTTTACAGAACACAAATGTGTAGTAAATATGCAACCTTTACAAAATGGACACAATTTTTCTAAAGTATTTAAAGAACTAGAATTATAATGTGCATTCGTTTGAGCGAAGCTCTTTTATTGTATAGGAAAAAGCGATTTATCCTATACAAGAACAATAGCGGACTTTTTTGGACATTTTATAAGTTTATAACATTTCAAAGCCCGCGTTATTGTTCGCGCGCCAAATTTTTTATACAATGAGAAAGGTAACTTTCTTATTGTATAAAAAAAATCTTATATAAATAATATACAAGATTTAATAATATACAAAAGTTAAATATTCTAGATTTAATATATTAAATAAAAAAAAACTGGCAACAACCTATCTTCCCAGCAGGGTAACCCGCAAGTATTTTTAGCACATTGGAGCTTGACTTCTGTGTTCGGTATGGGAACAGGTATTTCCTCCATGTTATTGTCACCAGAAAATTATTGTGTTAAAAGCACACTCAAAAATACATAGATGAATATTTATTTTTTAGGATAATTTTTTTATAGTTAAGCCCTCGATTTA
>CALXCA010000004.1 GCA_944386685.1 uncultured Clostridia bacterium
AATTTTATATGTGCTAGAAAAAGTTATGAGAAAAAGGTAGGATAGAAAAAATGTCCACAACTGCAATACACACATGCTGCAATTTGGTCAATAATTGCAGAAACAATGCTAAAAAATGGAGAAAATGCAGTTCAATGGTATAAAATGATAAATCCAATAGAACACACAAAAACAAAAGAAGAAGCAAATAAATATAAAGTAGAGCCATATGTGATTTCTGCAGATATTTATGGAGCACAAAACTTAGTAGGACAAGGTGGATGGACTTGGTATACAGGTTCTAGCAGTTGGTATTATATTGCAGGAATTGAATATATATTAGGATTAAGAATTAATAATAATATATTAAGTATAAAACCTTGTATTCCTAAAAATTGGGATAAATATTCTATACAATATAAATATGGAGAAAGTATTTATAATATTAAAGTAAACAATATTTCAAAAGTAAGTACAGGAGTTAGAAGAGTTTTAATAGATGGAGTTGAAGTAGAAAACAAAATTCTACTTGACGGCTCTGGAAAAATTTTTAATATTGATGTTGAGATGTAAAAAAGTAATATTCTAATATCAATACTGAAATGTAAAAAAAATAAGGAACATTCCTAAATAAAAGAATGTTCCTTATTAAATAAACATATTTATTATATTTCTTGAATACATATTACGAAAAAAATCCGTAAACGTAAAAAATTCGTAATGAAATAATTGACTAAATTTTTAAAATTTGATATAATAATTACGAAAAAGATACGTAAACGTAAAAAATTCGTAATGGAGGATTTGTTATATGGAAATAAAAAGAGATTATTATTTAAATGAACTTATAGATAGAATTGATAATGGACTTATAAAAATAATTACAGGGATAAGAAGATGTGGAAAATCTTATTTATTAGACCCAATATTTAAAGAATATCTTATAAGTCAAGGCATAGAAAAAGATCATATCATAAAATTAAGTTTAGATGAGAGAGCAAACAATAAATACTTAGATCCAGATGTACTTGATCAGTATATAAGAAGTTTAATTATTGATGATAAAAAATATTATTTAATATTGGATGAAATACAACAAGTAAAAGAATTTGAATCAGTCTTAATAGGATTTATGCATATAAAAAATTTGGAAATATATGTAACAGGAAGTAATTCAAAATTTTTGTCATCTGATATTATAACTGAATTTAGAGGTAGAGGAGATGAAATAAGAGTCTATCCATTATCATTTGATGAATTTTTTTCAGTATATAATGGAAGTGAAGAAAGAGCATTGAATGAATACTATACTTATGGTGGATTACCATTAACTTTATTATCTAAAACAGATAATGCAAAAATAAATTATTTAAAATCGCAAAAAGAAAATGTATATATTAACGACATTGTTGAAAGAAATAATGTTCAAAATAAAGAAGAATTAGAGATGTTAGTACAAATAATAGCATCAGATATAGGTTCATTAACAAATCCACTAAAATTATCAAATGTATTTAAAGAAAGAGATAAAACTTCAACAATGACAGATAAAACAATATATAATTATTTAGGATATTTACAAGATGCCTTTATGATAGAAAAAGCTAGACGTTTTGATGTAAGAGGAAAAAAATTTATAGAAACTCCACAGAAATATTATTTTACAGATATGGGAATTAGAAACTCATTTTTAGATTTTAGACAAAGTGAAGAAATATCTCATACAATGGAAAATGTTATTTATTTAGAACTAAGAAAACGTGGATATAATGTTGATGTTGGCTCAGTTGAAATAAGAGAGGGAAATAGTAAAAAACAATTAGAAATTGATTTTGTGGCAAATAAAGGAAATAATAAAATTTATATTCAATCAGCATTAGAAATGAAAACATCAGAAAAAGTAGCACAAGAGCAGAAATCTTTATTAAATGTAAATGATTTTTTCAAAAAAATGATAATAGTAGGAGATAATATAAAAAAATCTCGTTATGAAAATGGAATAATAGTAATGGGTATATATGAGTTTCTTTTAGATGCTAATAGTTTGGAATACTAAAAATTGAAAATATACGGAAAAAATAAATCATATTCACCACACACTTTATACATAGCAATAAATGATAATACAGAAATAGTTGGAGCTATTGGAATTAGGTGGAAGCAAGTTCCAATACTTTTAACTTATGGAGGACTTATTGGTTATAGTATAAGACCAAGTCAAAGAGGAAAAGGATATGCAACTGAAATGTTAAAATTAGCATTAGAAAAATTTAAAAATACAGATATAGAAAATATTTTAATTACTTGTAAAAACTTTAATATAGCTTCTAAAAGAGTTATTGAAAAAAATGGTGGAAAATTTGAAAATAAATATATTAATAAAAATGATGGATTTACATATTTAAGATATTGGATAAAAATAATATAAAATATATAATATAATGAATAAAATAAAATAAATTTATAAAAATAAAATAATATTATTGACAAAAGTATTACAACAAATGTTGTAATTGTATGAAATTTAGGTAGAATAAAATGGAGGATAAAAATGTCTAAGTTAATAGTATTAAGAGGAAATTCTGGAAGCGGAAAAACCAGTGTTGCCAAAGAACTTCAAAAAAAGTTTGGACATGGTACAATGTTAATTTCACAAGATGTAGTAAGAAGAGAAATGTTATATGTAAAAGATGGAGAAAAGCCAAAAGTAGATGAATTAATATATCAAATTGCAATGTATGGAAAAAAATATTGTGATATTATTATAGTAGAAGGCATATTTAATTCAAAATGGTATAATAATTTATTCAAAAAATTATCAAATGAATTTAAAGATAATATTTTTGCATTTTATTTTAATATTCCATTTGAAGAAACATTAAAACGCCATAAAACCAAAAAAGAATCTAAAGAATTTGGAGAAAAAGAAATGCGTCAATGGTGGCTTGAAAAAGATTTATTAGAAGCTATTCCAGAAACAATGATAGAAAAAGAACTTGGACTAAATGAAATTGTTGAAGTTATTTATAAAAGATTAACAAATTGATAAAATATACACATAAAATTCACAAATTAATGGTATAATTTTACTGAATAAAAATAATATATAAATTACGAAAAAACAAACTTTAAAATAAAATATTAAAGTAAAATATAAAAATAAAATATCAAAATAAAAAAGGCACATAAATAAGCTCAAGAAAGGGATGATTTTATATGTCATATATAGAATTTAAAAATATAGTAAAAGAATACAAAATGGGAGAAGTTACAATAAAAGCATTAGATAATACAAATTTTGAAATAGAAAAAGGAGAACTAGTTGTAATAGTAGGACCATCAGGAGCAGGAAAAACAACAGCATTAAACATATTAGGAGGAATGGATACAGCAACAAGTGGTCAAGTATTTGTAGATGGAAAAGAAATTTCGAAATTGAATAATAAACAATTAACATCATATAGAAGAAATGATATAGGATTTGTATTCCAATTTTACAACTTAGTACAAAATCTAACTGCAAAAGAAAATGTTGAACTAGCAACACAGCTATGTTCTGATGCATTAGATGTGAATGAAATTTTAGATAAAGTAGGATTAGGAAGTAGAAAAGATAATTTTCCTGCACAACTATCTGGAGGAGAGCAACAAAGAGTTGCAATAGCAAGAGCAATAGCTAAAAATCCAAAATTATTATTATGTGATGAACCAACAGGAGCACTAGACTATAAAACAGGAAAAAGCATTTTAAAATTATTACAAGATATGTCCAGAAAAGAAAAAATGACAGTAGTTATAATTACACACAATGGAGCAATAGCACCAATGGCAGATAAAGTAATACATTTTAAAAATGGAACTGCAGAAAAAATAGAAAAAAACCACAATATTGTATCAATAGATAATATTGAATGGTAAAAAATGATATAAATAAAAAAGATATAATAAAAATGAATAAAATATTTATTAAAAGAATTTTAATAAATTTAATTATAGATTAAATATTTTTTAAGACTAATACAAAACAAAAAATAAATAAAACAAAACAATTAAATTAGAGAAAATCCAAAACTTAAGAAAGGAATGGTGAAAAATGAAAAAGTCATTGTTAAAAAATAATATAAAAACAATAACAAAAACAAGAAGACGATTTCTATCCATACTAGTAATGGCATTCTTAGGTGTAGGATTTTTTTCAGGTTTAGTGGCATCAAGTCCAGATATGTTAGATAGTTTAGACAAATATGTAGACAGTAGTAATTTGTATGATATTAATATTATCTCAACATTAGGACTAACAGATGAAGATATAACCGCAATTCAAGAAATTGATGGAGTAGAACAAGCATATGGAATACAAACAAAAGATTCATTTGTAATGTTTAATGAAAAAGAAAGTATATGTAAAGTAATTGAATATAATGAAAACATAAATACACCAGTATTAATATCAGGAAGAATGCCAGAAAATTCTAATGAATGTTTATTAGATGATGGATATGTATTAAATGGAGAAGCAGAACAATATATAGGAAAAACAATAGTTTTAGAAAATGAAGATTTAGACGAAGATGATAATCCAATATTCACAAAAAAAGAATTCACAATAGTAGGAATTGTGGAATCACCACTATATATTTCAAATGAAAGAGGAACAACAACAGTAGGAAATGGAACAGTTTCTTTTTACATATATTGTAAAGATGATGTAATTAATTTAGATTATTATACAGAAATAGGAATAAAAGTTGCAGGAGCAAAAGAAGAAGTTACAAATAGTAATGGATATTTAGAATTAGTTAACCCAGTATATAAAAAAATAGAAGAAATAAAACAAACAAGAGAACAAGCTAGATATGACACACTAGTAAATGAGGCAAATCAAAAAATAGATGATGCACAAAAAGAATTTGATGAGAAAAAAGCTGAAGCAGATAGTGAGCTACAAGATGCAGAAAACAAAATTAATGATGCCAAAAATGAAATAAATGAGCAAGAAAATACATTAAATAATTCAGAGGCAGAATTAAATAAACAAGAAAAAAATTTAGACAAACAATTTCAAAATGCGGAAAATCAGATAAAAGAAGCGGAACAACAAATTAATGATAAATCAACAGAATTAGAAAATGGTAAAACAGAATTAGAAAGCAAAAGAGCTCAAGCAAATGAAGCTATTGCACAAATAGATTCTGGAATAACAACAGCTCAAAATACTTTAACACAATTAGAAAGTCAAAAACAACAATTAGTTCAAGCAGGAATGGATACAACACAAATTGATGCTGGAATAGCACAAGCACAAGGCACAATAGAACAATTAAAAAATCAAAAAACAGAAGCACAAAACCAATTAAAAAGTGCAGAAGACCAAATTACTTCAGGAGAGAAAGAACTAGAAAATGCAAAAACACAAATTCAAAATCAAAAATCAGAATTAGAAAAAAATAAAAAAACAGCATACAAAAAAATATCTGATGGTAGAGCAGAAATAGAAGATGGAAAACAACAAATACAAGAAGCAAAACAAGAAATAGAAAAAAATGAACAAGAATTTCAAGAAAAAAAGGCTGAAGCTGAACAAGAACTTAATGATGCACAAGCAAAAATAGATGAAGCAAGACAAGATGTTACCAAAATTGAAAAAGCAAAATGGTATATTCAAGATAGATTTGATAATACTGGATATTCAAACATTTTTGATGCAATACAAACAATATCAAATATATCAAAAATGTTCCCCGTAATATTTTATTTAGTAGCAGTATTAATTAGTTTAACATCTATGACAAGAATGATAGATGAAGAAAGAACAGAAATTGGTACATTAAAAGCATTAGGATATACAAATATACAAATAATATCAAAATACATATTATATGCATTTCTTGCATGTGTAATTGGTGGAATATTAGGAATGACAGTATGTTTCTACTTATTGCCTACAATTGTATGGAAATTATATTCAATGATATATACAATTCCAGAATTTATAATTACATACAGATTTGATATTGGTCTTGCAGGAATATTAATTGCATTTATTTGTATTGGAGGTGCAACAATTTTATCTGCATATAAAGAATTAAGAGAAACTCCAGCAGTACTAATGAGACCAAAAGCTCCAAAAAACGGAAAAAGAATATTTATGGAAAAAATAATATTTATATGGAAAAAATTCAACTTTTCACAAAAAGTAACAATCAGAAATATCTTCCGTTATAAAAAAAGAGCAATAATAACAATTGTAGGTATTGCAGGATGTACAGGACTAATGCTTGCAGGATTTGGAATTAGAGATTCAGTCTCAGATATACCAGATTTTCAATTTAAAGATATCTTTAAATATGAAACCTCTATAACATTATCAAATACAGAGGGATTAGAAGAAATAAAAAAATACTTAACAGAAAATACAGATATAGAAAATTTCCATGAGGTATGTGCTTCAACAGCAAAAATATCTAATGATGAATTAAGTTATGATTTGAATATTTTTGTTCCAAGCAATACAGAAAATTTTGAAGAAGTAATTAATTTAGTTGATAGTAAAACAGGAGAGAAACTTCAATTAAGTAATAATGGAGTAATTGTAACAGATAAATTAGCAGATAAATTTGAAATAAATATAGGTGATGAAATTACTATTGTAGACAGTGATGATGTAGAATACACTCTAAAAGTAGAAGGAATTACTCAAAACTATGTATCACATTATATTTATATGTCAAAAGAATATTATGAAGCAAATATGAATAATACATATAAAACAAATATGATTTTGGTAAACACAAAAGATATTACTCAAGAACAGCAAAACACAATTTCAGAAGCATTATTAAACTATGAAGGAGTTGCCTCTGTTTCTATAATTTCTACATTAATAAAGTCTGTAAGTGATATGTTAAATGCTATGAATTATGTTGTAGTTGTACTAATTGTTACATCAGCAATGTTAGCATTTGTTGTATTGTACAATTTAGCAAATATAAATATTGGCGAAAGAAAAAGAGAAATTGCAACATTAAAAGTTTTAGGTTTTTATGATAAAGAAGTTGATAATTATATAAATAAAGAAAATATTGTATTTACTGTATTTGGAGTTATACTTGGACTGGGATTTGGTGTACTTTTAACAATAGGAATAATAGCAAGCATAGAAATAGATTCATTAAGATTTGCACAAAAAATACTTCCTTCAAGTTATATAATTTCTGCAGTAACAACAATTGTATTTTCATTAATAGTAAACTTTATTATTCACTTTGTTTTGAGAAAAATAGATATGATAGAAAGTTTAAAAAGTGTAGAATAGTGTCAGTGGGGACGTTGATTATGACAACTTTTTATAAGTTGTCATAATCAACGTCCCCACTGACAACACTGACATATTAATTTTCATAATGTCCACTACATGAAATAATAATCAAATTTTTATTTTCATCAAAATTATACACAAGACGATGTTCTTGAGTTATCCTTCTAATCCATGCTTTTCTGTGTTTTAATGGTTCTGGTTTTCCTAAGCCTTTTTCTAATCCATTTCTATTAATATCTTTTATTAATTCATTTATCTTTTTTACCATTGATTTATCTTTAAGTTGCCAATCTGTATATTCTTCCCAAGCTTTTTCAGAAAATATATTATTCATTTTCCATCTCCTCTAATTCTTCAATGGTTTTTGTTACTGTTTTTCCTTTTTCTATTTGTTCAATGGATTTATCTATTTTTATTAAATATTCAGCATTTTTTATTATTTTCATTAATTCATTATAATGTTCTAAACTCATTAATACAACATTTTTTTCGTCTTTTCTTGTAACAATTACTGTTTCATTATCATCTGTAGCTTTATCACAGTAATCTTTTAATTTATTTCTTATAGTTGAATAATTAACAGCTAACATTTTAATCACTCCTTTCTATATTGTACAATTTATTGTACTTTTTATTGTACCATATTATTATGCATAAGTCAATAAATTTTATTCTTATTTATAAAAAATATTCGTGTTGAGCGTTTGAGAGAACTAAATCTCAGATGGAATGGAGATTTTGACACTTATGAAAAAGAAAAAACTAGTTCTTTTTAAATTTAATTAATAAATTTAAAAAAATAGTATGAAAATATGTGAAAACATGATATAATAGGACTCAATAATGTAAAATCAAGGAGGAAATGCAATGCAAGTTAGTAGAGAAGAAATATTACATATAGCAAATTTAGCTCAATTAGAATTAAAAGAAGAAGAAATAGACAAATATATTTCAAATTTACAAGAAATTTTAAACTTTGCAAATATAGTAAATAATGCACCAATAGATGGATTAGATATTACAATTGGAGCAAATGAAGCCAAAAATATATTTAGAAAAGATGAAGTAAAAACATTTGATAATATAGAAGGATTATTACAAAATGCACCAGCACAAGACAAGCATATGTTTAAAATTCCAAAAGTATTAGAATAAGAGAAAAAAATTTGTAATATAAAAAAAGGAGGAAGCAAATGGATATTACAGAATTAACAGTACATGAATTACAAGAAAAGATAAAGAACAAAGAATTAACAATAATGCAAATAAATGAAGCATATGTTAATAGAATAAAAGAAAAAGAACCAGAAGTACAAGCATTTATAACAGAGCTAACAGAACAAGGAATAGAACAAGCAAAGCAAATTCAAAACAGAATAGATAATGGAGAAAAAGTAGGATATTTAGCAGGAATACCAATAGGAATAAAAGACATTATCTGTACAAAAGGTGTAAAAACAACATGTGCATCAAAGATGTTAGAAAATTTTATTGCACCATATGATGCAACAGTAATGGAAAAGATAAATGCAGAAGAGATGATAGATTTAGGAAAACTAAATATGGATGAATTTGCAATGGGAGGTTCTACAGAATATTCATATTTTAAGAAAACAAGAAATCCATGGGATTTGTCAAGAGTTCCAGGAGGATCTTCAGGAGGATCTGCAGCAGCAGTAGCAGCAAACATGGTACCATGGGCATTAGGAACAGACACAGGAGGAAGTATACGTCAACCAGCTGCACTATGTGGAGTTGTAGGACTAAAGCCAACATATGGGCTAGTTTCAAGATATGGAGTAGTAGCATTTGCTTCTTCACTTGACCAAGTAGGAGTATTTACAAAAGATGTACAAGATTGTGCAACACTTTTAAATGTAATTGCAGGACATGACGAAAAAGACACAACATCAGTTGATGTAGGAACAAAAGATTATACAAAATCATTACAAAAAGATGTAAAAGGATTAAAAATAGGAGTTCCAAAAGAATTTTATGGAGAAGGAATTAACTCTGAAGTAAAAGCATCACTAGAAACAGCAATTGCAAAATACAAAGAAATGGGAGCAGAAGTAGAAGAATTCTCATTAGACATAGCAAAATATGCTTTAGCAACATATTATATAATTGCTTGTGCAGAAGCAAGTTCAAATTTAGGAAGATATGACGGAATAAGATATACATATAGATCAAAAGAAGCAAAAACCTTAAAAGAAATTTATAAAAAATCAAGAAGTGAAGCATTTGGAGCAGAAGTAAAAAGAAGAATTATACTTGGAACATATGTATTGTCATCAGGATATTATGATGCATATTACAAAAAAGCACAACAAGTTAGAACTTTAGTTATGAATGAATTTAACAAAGCATTTGAAAAATATGATGTAATAGTAACACCAACATCTCCAACAACAGCATTCAAATTAGGTTCAAAATCAAATAATCCAATGGAAATGTATTTAGCAGATATTTGTACAGTTTCTGTAAATATTGCAGGTCTACCAGGAATTTCAATACCATGTGGAATTGATAGTGAAGGTATGCCAATAGGAATGCAAATAATTGGAAATAAATTTTGTGAAGAAACAATTATAAAAACAGCCTATGCATATGAACAAGAAACAAAATTTAGAGACAAATACAAACCTACCTTTAAAAAATAAACAAAAGAAGGAGAATAAAAAATGGGTGATGATTTTAAGTTTACAGCAGGGCAAAAAAACAAAATATATAATGAACAACTAAAACCATTAAAATTAAGAATATCACAAATCTTATTATATGATACAAAAGTAGCTATACAACTTTTACAAGAATATAATGAATTAATTGAAAATACACCAGATAATGAATTAATGGATAAAATTACAGAATTAGAATTTAGAATTACAGAATATGAAAAAGGACAAGGCAAAGAGAAAAGTTTTGAAGATAAAAGCCAAACAATCATTAGTCAAATAGAAGAACTTAATACTATGTCTGAAAACTTAAGTTTAGATGATTTTGAACAAGAAGTATCAAAATTAATTGAAAATTATAAAGATAAGCTTGGAGATTATAATTTTGGAGATAGAGATGAAATTGAAGATAAAATATATGAATTAAAAGCAAAATTAGTAATGAGAGAAGTTAATGAATTATATCCAGACAATATAGATATTTCTAAAGAAGATGAAATAGGATTAATGATGTATTTAAACAAAGAACTAAATAGAATGCAACAAAACAAAAATCCAAAAGTAAAGAGCTATATTGAAAGAGTAAAATATAATTTAATGAGTGGGCCAGAAGCATTACACAATAGTGAAACATGGAAGTTACTTAGTTATGCCCAGAAAGAAAAATTTGAAACAGAAACTATAATAACAAATAAGCCATTATCTCAAAATACAGCATTATCTGTAATAAAAAAAACAAGACCTCAATTTAATTTAATGCAAAAAATAGTAAGCACTTTTTCTAGTAAGTTTTTTAGTAAAGACCCTAAATTACCACTTAGCGCAAAAGATTTAGGAAAAATTAGTTTAGACTGGCTTGCAAAATATATACCAATAGATATGGTAAAAGATATTGAAAATCAAAGGTTAGAAAAAGAAAATAGAGATACTGAAAATAAGTATACACCAGATTCAAAAAGTGTAATATATTGGATAATGGAAAAACTTGAAGATCCAAATAAAATTGAAGGATATTATTGGAGTTTTGGATATAATAAATTCTTTAAATTTGATAAAAAATTGAATTATGCAAATAAGTTTCTCTTTAATATAGATGATTTTGGAAATATGTTATTTACTAGATTAGAATACGTGTATAAACAGTGTGTCAAAATAGATCCGAAAATGAAATTGCCACAATGTTTGGCATATGCTGAATTAGTAGATGCAATAATGAAAACAAGTTTTGGATATTGTTTTTGTGATTGTTTGGAAGAATATTGCTCAGACAATAATAAAGCAGAACTTACATATGAGAAAGATGGTGAAAGTCTAAAATATTTTTGTCCTTCATATGCAAAATACGACAAAGATCGTTATAAAGATTTATATAAAGGAATTCTTGAAAGTTTTGAAATGATACAACAAGAATGTAGAGAAACTAAAGATGCATTTTGGGAAGAAGAAAACCAAAAAAGAGAAGCTTTTTACAAAGCTCAAAAAAGTGAAAAAACAGCAGAAACAAAAGAACAACAATTTAGAAATCGTATACAATCAGATGTAAAAATAAAAGCAGAAGGCATAGAAAATACGGAAGAGCAAAAGAAACGAGAAGAGAATCCAAAAAAAGTAGATAAAGACGATTTAACCAAATAATAAAATTTGAAATATGTACAAGGAGCATAAAGATGAAAAAAGTAACAAAATCTACTAAGATTTTAAGTAGTATTTTACTAATATTGTGTATAATTGCAATTGCTTTTGGCATAAAAAATGTAAATAAGCAAAAATCAAATAATTCAAATTATAATACTGTATTGACCTCAGAAACAGAAAATTCCAATGAGAAAGCTCAAACAAATTCAACAAGTCAAACAACTAAAACCGAAACAACAAGTTCTGTAGAAAGCAATCAAGAAGATTTTTCAAATGAATTATTTGCAAAATACTATGAGCAAGCAGAACAAATAATGAAAGATATGACAATAGAAGAAAAAGTTGGACAAATGTTTCTAGTAAGATATCCAGATAATGGAGTAATAGAACAAATAAAAGAAGAAGCTCCAGGAGGATATATATTATTTGGAAAAGACTTTGACAATGAAACCAAAGAAAGCATATTAAAAGAACTTACAGAAAATCAACAAGCAAGTAAAATAGGACTTATATTTGGAGTAGATGAAGAAGGCGGAACAGTTGTAAGAGTAAGTTCTCACAAAGCATTTAGAAGTTCAAAATTCCAATCACCACAAGAATTATGGAAACAAGGACAATTACCAAAAATATTAGAAGATTCAAAAGAAAAATCAGAACTACTAAAAAGTATAGGATTAAACATGAATTTAGCACCAGTTGTAGATGTTCCAACAAAAACAACTTCATTTATATATAAGAGGTCATATGGAAGAGGAGCAGAAAAAACAGCTACATATGTATCAAGATTAATACAAACAATGAATGAAGATAATATGATTTCTGTTATGAAACATTTCCCTGGTTATGGTGATAATGTAGATACACATACTGGAATTGCAATTGATGAAAGACCATATTCAACATTTGAAACTTCTGATTTTCTACCATTTGAAAGTGGAATAAAAGCAGAAGGACCATGTATTTTAGTAAGTCATAATATAGTAAAATCAATGGATGAAAGTTATCCTGCATCACTATCAGAAAATGTGCATAAAATTCTAAGAGAAGAACTAAAATTTTCTGGCGTAGTAATAACAGATGATTTAGCAATGGATGCTGTTAAAACATATGCTGAAAATGGAGATGTGGCAGTACAGGCAGTACTTGCAGGAAATGATATGTTAATTACATCAGATTTTATAGAACAAAAGCAAGAAATTTTAAAAGCTATAGAAGAAAATAAAATAAGTGAAAACATTATAAATAAAGCAGTTAGAAGAATACTTTCAATGAAAATTGATTATGGAATAATAGATAATATTTAAAAATTTAACACAAAAAACAAGGAGGTTAACATATAAATGGCAAGAGAAGATTATGAAGTAGTAATGGGACTAGAAGTTCACGCAGAACTTTCAACAAAAACAAAAATATTTTGTAGTTGTCCTACAAAATTTGGAGCAAAGCCAAATACACAAGTATGTCCAATATGTATGGCAATGCCAGGAACATTACCAAAATTAAACGAAAAAGTCGTAGAATATGCAGTAAAAGCTGGACTTGCAACAAATTGTGAAATATCAAGAAATAGTAAAAATGATAGAAAAAATTATTTTTATCCAGATTTACCAAAAGCATATCAAATTTCACAATATGACAAACCATTATGTGAGCATGGATATATAGAAATAGAAACAAGTAAAGGAAAAAAGAAAATAGGAATAACACGTATTCATATTGAAGAAGATGCAGGAAAATTAGACCATGATGATTTAAGTGGAGGAGCTCTTGTAGATTTAAACAGAGCAGGAGTACCACTAATAGAAATAGTATCTGAGCCAGATTTCCGTTCAGTAGAAGAAGTAGATAGCTACTTAAAAAAATTAAAGTCAATACTTGAATATATAGAAGTATCAGACTGTAAAATGCAAGAAGGTTCATATAGAGCAGATGTTAATACTTCAATAAGACCAATTGGTTCTCAAAAACTAGGAACACGTACAGAAATGAAAAACATGAACTCATTTAGAAGTATCACAAGAGCACTAGAATATGAAATAGGAAGACAAGTAGACATATTAGACAATGGAGGAACAGTTGAACAAGAAACATTAAGATGGGATGAGGTATCTGGAAAAACATTTTCTATGAGAGATAAAGAAGATGCACAAGATTATAGATATTTCCCAGAACCAGATTTAGTTGCAATAAAATTATCTGAAGAATATATAGAAAATATTAGAAAAACATTACCAGAAATGCCTGAAAGTAGAAAACAAAGATATTTAAATGATTATAAGTTATCAGAAAAAGATGCTGGAATTATAACATCATCTAAATATCTATCAGATTTATTTGAAAAAGCAGGAGAGATATGTGGTAATTATAAAGCAGTAAATAATTGGATTATTTCAGATATTTCTAGAATATTAAATGAAACGGAAATGGATCCAATTGAGATTCCATTTGATGCTAAGCAGTTAGCAAAATTAGTAACTTTAATAGATAAAGGAACAATAAGCTCAAGCATAGGTAAAAAAGTTCTAGAAGAATTATTTGAAAATCCAAGAGACCCAGAAGATATTATTAAAGAAAAAGGCTGGATACAAATTTCTGATGAAAGTGCAATAAAAGAAATTGTACAAAAAATTATTGAAGCAAATCCTCAATCTGTTACAGACTACAAGGGTGGAAAAGATAGAGCTTTAGGATTTTTAGTTGGACAAGCCATGAAAGAAACTAAAGGAAAGGCAAATCCACAACTTCTAAACAAACTATTTATAGAAGAACTAAACAAATAATAATTTATATTATATATTAATTAAAAAGGAATAATTACGAAAGTTATATAGAATGAGAGTGGAAAATGAATATAGAAGAATATTTATCTAATTTTTTTAGAGGAACTAAAAATCCGAGTTTAAATGCAATGAATTATTTAATGAATGAATTTAAACATCCAGAAGATAAACTAAAGGCAATTCATATTGCAGGCACAAATGGAAAAGGTAGTGTAACAGAAATGATTACAAATGTATTAATAAAGGAAGGATATACAGTTGGAAAATATATAAGCCCACATTTAATAAAATATAATGAAAGAATAAGTGTAAATAATAAAAACATTAGTAACAATGAAATGGAAAAATTAATAAATAAAATAAATCCATTAATAGAAAAATATAATTCTGAAAGTGATGTTCCTGTTACATTATTTGAATTAGAAACAACAATGGCTTTTTTATATTTTGAAGCAAAGAAATGTGACTTTATTGTATTAGAAACTGGGCTTGGAGGACTTTATGATTGCACAAATATAATAAAACATCCACTAGTAAGTGTTATTACATCAATTGGATATGACCATATGCATATTCTTGGAAATACACTACCAGAAATAGCATATCAGAAAGCAGGAATTATAAAAGATAATTCTAATACGGTAATATTTGAGGGAAAACCAGATATTGACAATGTTTTTATAAATGAATGTAAAGAGAAAAATAATACTTTACATATTATAGAGAAAACTAACATTTCTAATTATTCTTTTGATAATAATTTTCAATATTTTGATTTTAAAAACTTTAAAAATATAACTATTAATTTAAAAGGAAAAGCTCAAGTTCGAAATGCATGTTTATGTATAGAAGTATTTAAAATATTAAATAAATTAGGATATCATATTGATAAAGAAAGTATTCTAGATGGATTAAAAACAGTTATACATAATGGAAGAATGGAACAATTAAAAGATAATCCTATAATTATTTTTGATGGTGCACACAATGAACCAGCCATAGAGAATTTGCAAGATATGGTAAAAATGTATTATGAGAAAAAGAAAAGAATTTATATTATTTCAATATTAAAAAGAAAAGATTATAATAAAATGTTGGAATTACTTGCAGAGGATAAAGAGGCTTTATTTGTATTAACATCAGGAAATAATCAAGATAAATTTGCATCAAAAGATGAACTATATGAATGTATGAAAAAATTTGTTAATACTGATAAAATTTACAAAAAAAATTTAGATGAAGCCATTATTGATGCTATAAATAGTGATTCTAATACAGTAAATTTTATTATTGGTAGTTTTTATACATATGGAACAGTTATTGAAATATTAAAAAAATAAACAGTAAATAAACAACCAGGTGCACAAAGTGCACCTGGTTTCAACATGTTTAAAATTTGAACATTGGCATAATGCTTAAGCCAACATATTCCTCAAAGCCGATTTTCTTTTTGATAATATCTAGTTTGATTTTGTCATCAAACTTGGCATTTACCCAGTCGACAAAAGAAAAAGAATTATCATCAAAGTAGAGCAGACTTTTTTCTACGTCCTGTCCAATAATTTTTTTAGAAACGATGCTCTGAATTTGCTTGTCATACAAGTTTCCTTTCAGCTGGTATTCGCCCGAGATACCACGGGTGAGAGATACTTTACTCATAATAGGCATCTCCATATTAATAGCATTTAAAAAAGTTGCATAATACGGATTAATTGTACCTAGCATGAAAACTTCTCCATTAAGTGTTTTTACACTTTTATTGTCTTCGGAGTAAATATCAATTCCGTTGTTAGAGATAAAAAATTCTTCATTTTTGGAACCAGCACCTATGATACCTGTAACACGTTTCAGCTTAGATCTGAAGTCGTCTTTGGTCATAGAGCAAATTCGTGTTTTATACTGTTTCTGCTGTTCGTCAAAATAAATTTCAGTCCGAATAAATGCCCAATTGTCGATTTTAATCATGCCAATTCTCCTTTTCTTTAACATATTGTTTGGCGTATAATTGCAGATTAGCAATCTTTAGAGATTATATAATGTTTTTGTAGAATTGTCAAGAATTATGTAAAATTATTTAGATTGAAAGGTAGATATATAAAATAATTTAAAGTTTTCCAACTCATTACATTCAAAAAGAATTTATAAGGCTTTCTCATGAGCCTCTTTCACTCCGACCCTCTCGTAAACTCGAGTACCGTGAACATCCCTCATTCGAAAGCCTAATAAATTCTAATTTTCATTTCAATCGATTGTCAAACATTTAAATTATTTTATATATCTACCTTTCAATCTAAATAATTTTATTTCAAATTTCTTAAAGCTTCTATTCTATCTTCTGTGCTAGGGTGAGTAGACCATATACTAGAAGTACTTTTTTTATTTCTAAAAGGATTAGCAATATACATATTTTCTGTAGCCTTATTTGCAACTTTAAGCTGATTAGGGTCTGCAGAAATTTTTTCAAGAGCTGAAATCAAACCTTCTGGATTTCTAGTAAATTCAATAGCTGTTGCATCTGCTAAAAATTCTCTTTTTCTAGAAAAAGCAAGTTTCATTAACTGTCCAAAAATAGGAGCTAAAATTAAAAATATTAAACCAATTAACATTAAAATTGCATTTCCTTTACTATTATCATCATCTCTATCTTTAAAACCACCCCAAAAAGTAATTCTAGTAAACCAATCTGAAAGCATAACAACAAAACCAACCATTACAGAAACAACTGCTGAAAATAGAATATCATAATTTTTTATATGTGCCATTTCGTGTGCAATAACACCCTCTAATTCATAATATTCTAATTTATCTAATAATCCAGTTGTAACACAAATTACTGCATTTTGTGGATTTCTACCGGTTGCAAAAGCATTTGGTTGAGCATCTTCAACAACATATAATCTTGGTTTTGCAGGTAAACCTGAAGAAACTACAAGAGCATCTAAAATATTTACTAATTTTAAATCCTCTTCTTTAGTTGCAGGTCTTGCTTTATTTAAACTTAGAACTATTTTATCACTATAATAATAAGAGCCCCAAGTTGATATAATTGCAAAAATTAAAGCAATTATAATAGACATTTCTCCTAAATTTAAAGCCATACAAATGTAATAAACAATTACTGATATAAAGGCTAAAAATAGAAAAACTATAAATGCAGATTTTATTTTATTTTTTTTAATATCTTCAAACATAATAACTTCCTTTCTTAAAAGATTAATATATATATATTAATTATAATAAATTAAAAGATATTATAATTAATTAAACTTTTTATTTCAAAAATTAATTATCAAAATATTATAAAATTGAAGAGATAGAACCTAATTCTATCCCTTTATTAATAATTAAATTATTTGTTAAAATCAACTTTAACATTTTTTCTTGCTTCATCACTTTCTGCTGCAAATAATTCTTTTTGTTTAAAATTAAACATTCCAGCAATAATATTTGAAGGGAAAACTTCTAATTTTGTGTTATACATTGTAACACTATCATTATAAAATTGTCTAGAAAAAGAAATTTTATTTTCAGTATTACGTAATTCTTCAGATAAATCAGCAAAATTTTGATTTGCTTTTAAATCTGGATAATTTTCTGAAACAGCCATAATTGTTTTTAATGCACTAGTAAGTTCTCCATCTAAATTAGCTTTTTCTCCAACTGATGAAGAATTTGCCCAAGATGTTCTTAATTGTGCAATTTTTTCAAATGTTTCAGATTCATGAGTCATATAACCTTTAACTGTTTCAACAAAATTAGGTATTAAATCAAATCTTCTTTGTAGTTGTACATCAATTTGGCTCCATGCATTTTCAACTTTTTGTCTTGCTGTAACTAATCCATTGTACATACCAATTACCCAAACTACAATTAGTATAACTACAACTAAAACAATCCAACCCATATAAAATACCATTCCTTTCTCAATTAGTTTCAAGGTATATATAGTTGAGATGATATTTTTTCAACTCAAATACCTTATCATATTTAATATAATATCATAAAACATTTTAAATTACAATTATTTTCATTAAATTTTCACAGAAATGGTTACTATATAATTTTTTTTATTTGAGCAAGAAATTTTCTAAAAAAAATAAAAATTTTAAGAATTTTTTTTGTACAAGCAGAATATAATATATTAAATACCAAGCAATGGCAAGGTTTGTAGATGATGGAAACACAAAAACAAAAAATTTGACAAAAAAATAAAAAATGTGTATAATAAATTTGTCGCAAAAAGGAGGATATAAAATTTTTATGGAGAAAAAAGATAGAGCTTCTATCTCAATAATTAAAATTATTGGTGTAAGTCTTATAATAATTTTTATATTAGGAGCAACGGCAAAGGCAACAGACTTAAATTTTAGAAGTGTAGAAATTACATTATCTAATGGATATAAAATGACAGTAGTAACAACAAAAACAAATGTATACGAAATTTTAGAAGATAATAATATTATAATAGAAGAAGACGAAAGAGTAACTCCTGGAATAGAAGAAGACATTAATGAAAGCAATAAAATAGTAATTACAGATAAATCTGTACAAGAAGTACAAATTGCAAAAATTTCAGAAAGTGGAATAGAAACAACACTAGATGAAATATTAAAAGGTTACTCACCAATAATAGAAAAGATAGTCGTAGAACAACAAATAATACCATATGAAACAATTACAAAAGATGCAGCACAAGGTGCAACAGATACAAAAAATAAAGTTATCCAACAAGGAGAAGATGGATTAAAAGAAGTAACATATAAAATTAAATACCAAAATAATGAAGAAATAGAAAGAACAGTTATCTCAGAAAATATAATAAAAGAACCAGTAGACAGAATAGTACAAGTACAAAAAAACATAGTAACAACAAACAGAGGTAGTGTAGAAAGAAAAGCAACAACAGGAACTAAAGTTGGAGAAACAAAAATATTTAAAGTTACAGCATATTGTTCATGTGCTAAATGTTGTGGAAAAACAAATGGAATAACAGCATCAGGAACAAAAGCAACAGCAGGTAGAACAATTGCAACATCTTCACAATTTTCGTTTGGAACAAAACTAGATATTGGCGGATATACTTATGTAGTAGAAGATAGAGGAGGAGCAATAAAAGGAAATAGGATAGATATATATATGAATTCACATGCAGAAGCAATAGCATGGGGAGTAAAATATTTACCTGTAACAGTTGTAGAATAAAAGGGGAAATTTAAAAAATTTCTCTCTTTTTTTTGTAAAAATAGTGAAATTTTATTAGAAACATGTTATAATAAAATAGCCAAGAAATATGAAAATGCTAGGAGGAAAAATGGGACAAGAAAACATTAGAAATTTTTGTATTATAGCACATATAGATCATGGTAAATCAACACTTGCAGATAGACTTATAGAAAAAACCGGGGTTTTATCTAAAAGAGAAATGGAAGAACAAGTGCTAGATAACATGGATATAGAACGCGAAAGAGGAATAACAATAAAATCTCAAGCAGTAAGAATGAAGTATGAAGCAAAAGATGGAAAACAATATACATTTAACTTAATAGATACACCAGGACATGTAGACTTCAATTACGAAGTATCAAGAAGTTTAGCTGCATGTGATGGTGCAATACTTGTAGTAGATGCAAGCCAAGGAGTTGAAGCACAAACACTAGCAAATGTATATTTAGCAATAGATAATAATTTAGAGATTTTACCAGTTATAAATAAAATAGATTTACCAAATGCAAGACCAGAAGAAGTAAAAAAAGAAATAGAAGATATTATAGGAATTCCCGCAATGGATGCCCCATGTATATCAGCAAAATCAGGACTAAATATTGAAGAAGTATTAGAAAGAATAGTAACAGATTTACCAGCACCAAAAGGTGATGAAAATGCAAAAACAAAATGTTTAATATTTGACTCATATTATGATAACTATAAAGGAGCAGTTGCTTATATTAGAGTTATGGATGGAAAAGTTAAAGTAGGAGATGAAATAACTTTAATGGCTGTTGGAAAATCATATACAGTAACAGAAGTTGGATATTTTGCTCCTGGGCAATATATGCCAACACAAGAAATAAAAGCTGGAGAAGTTGGATATATTTCTGCAAGCATAAAAAGTTTAACAGATATACATGTAGGAGACACAATAACACTAAAAAATAATCCTGCAGAAGAAGCACTTCCTGGTTACAAAAAAGTAACACCAATGGTATATTGTGGACTATATCCAGTAGATGGAAGTGAATATGAAAATTTAAAAATAGCATTAGAAAAGTTAAAACTAAATGATTCAGCATTAGAATATGAGCCAGAAACATCTGCTGCATTAGGATTTGGATTTAGATGTGGATTTTTAGGATTATTACATTTAGAAATTATAGAAGAAAGACTAGATAGAGAATTTGACTTAGGACTAATTACAACAGCACCATCAGTAATATATAAAGTACATAAAACAACAGGAGAAGTTTTAGACATATATAACCCTACAGATTTACCACCACAAACAGAAATATCATATATGGAAGAACCAATAGTAACAGCAGATATATTTACACCAAAAGAATATGTTGGAAATATAATGGAAATATGTCAAAATAGAAGAGGCACATTTATAGATATGAAATATTTAGACGAAAATAGAGTAACACTAATTTATGACATGCCTTTAAATGAAATAATATATGACTTTTTTGACAGTTTAAAATCAAGAACAAAAGGATATGCTTCTTTTGATTATGAATTTAAAGAATATAGAAAATCAAATTTAGTAAAATTAGATATACATGTTAATGGAGAGCCTGTAGATGCACTATCTTTTATAGTATGTAAAGAAAATGCATATGAAAGAGGCAAAAAGATGGTAGAAAAATTAAAAGAAGTAATACCAAGACATTTATTTGCAATCCCATTACAAGCAGTAGTTGGAGGAACAATAATTGCAAGAGAAACAATTTCTGCAATGAGAAAAGATGTATTAGCAAAATGTTATGGTGGAGATATAACTAGAAAGAAAAAATTATTAGAAAAGCAAAAACGTGGTAAAAAGAGAATGAGACAAATTGGAAGCGTAGAAATGCCACAAGAAGCATTTTTATCAGTTTTAAAATTAGATGATGATAAATAAGGTTTATAGGTAGAACCTTTATAAAAACCTAAATATATTATATAAGGAATGAAAAACAATAAATGAAAGAAAACACAAAAAAACAACCAAGAAAATTCCCAAAAGATAATAACAAAAAAAAATATAAAGAAAGCAAAAATATAAACAAAAATAGATTTAATAATATAAATAATCCAGAAATAAATGAAGAAAAAAAATTTGATGATCAAATAGAAGGAAGAAATTCTGTTTTAGAATTATTAGAAAGTGGAAAAGATATTAATAAACTTTTTGTAACAAAAGGCGAAAAGCATGGCTCTATAAACAAAATTTTAGCGATTGCAAAAGAAAGAAAAATAATAATTGTAGAAAAAGATAAAAAACAAATGGACGAAATGGCACAAGAAGAAAATTATCAAGGAGTAATTGCAATAGTTCCACCATATGAATATGTAGAGATAGAGGACATATTAGAATATGCAAAACAAAAACAAGAAGATCCATTTATATTAATTTTAGATGGAATTGAAGATCCAGGTAATTTAGGATCAATAATAAGAACAGCAGAAACTGCAGGAGTACATGGAATTATTATTCCAAAAAGAAGAGCAGCATCTGTTAATAGTACAGTAAATAAAGTTTCTGCAGGTGCAGTAGAATATATGAATATTGCAAGAGTAACAAATATATCTGATGCAATAGAAAAATTAAAACAAAATGGATTATGGATATGTGGAACATCAATAGATGCAAATAAATACTATTATAATCAAGACTTAACAGGACCATTAGCAATAGTTATAGGAAACGAAGGAAAAGGAATTGGAGAAAAAGTTAAGAATAATTGTGATTTTCTTGTTAAAATACCAATGAAAGGAAAAATAGGTTCTTTGAATGCAGGAGTTTCAACAGGAATTATAGTATATGAGGCTGTAAAACAAAGAATTAGAAAGGATTAGTATATGAGAAGTGTAAGTAAAAAAGTTGCAATAATTGTTATTTTAATTGTGTTAATTTTAGGAATATGTGGAGGAGTATTTGCATATTTGTTTTTAGCAACAGACACATTTAAAGATGAACAAGAACTATTTTTTAATTACTTTTCACAAGATTTAGAAAAAACAAAAGAATTATTAAAACTTAAAACCATAGAAAATTATCAAACATTAAAAAGTAATGCAACATATGAAGAAAACAATACAATTAATGTAAAATATGCCCAAGGAGGAGAAATTTCTAATCCATATAATAATTTAAGTATAAGTTTAAAAAATCAAAAAGATAATGATTATAATTACAAAGACTTTAAAATACTATTTGAAGAACAAAGTGCAATTCAAATAGAAGCAATAAAAAAAGCAGATACATATGGAATTAGATTTTCAAATTTACTTAAACAATTTGTAACTCTATTAAATGGTGAGAGAATAGATGGATTAGATATTGATGATGAAACTTTAGTAAAAATGAAAGCAATAATTGAAGATGATAGTAGTTATTTTCAAAATATGATTATTTCTAGCCAAGAGTTACAAAATTTAGAAAACAAATATTTAACAGTAATAACACAATCATTAAAACAAGGCGTATTTTCAAAACAAGCAAATGTAGTAACAACAATTGGAACTGAAAATATTGAAACAAATACATATAGTGTTGACTTAACAGCATATCAATTTCAAAATCTATTAATTGAATTATTAAATAACTTAAAAATTGATGAAATAATTATGGGAAAAATAGAAGAAATATCAGGAAGCTCTCAAAACTTTGTAAACACAATAGATAATTTAATTAGACAAGTTGAGGATAAAGATTATAAACCTGTAAAAATAACATTATATGTAAATTCAGGAAATACAGTAAAAACAGAGTTAAAATCAGATGATTTTACTATAAATATAGAAAGTAATTCTGATAATGGGAATGGAAGTACAAAAATAGAATATACAAATTCTGATGGAGAATCAAAAATTTTTACAATTACAAAACAATTATCAGAATATCAAGAAAATTTTGATATAATTTATAGTGTAAAAACAAATGAAGAAGAATATGAATATAGTATAACATTAGAAAGCAATTTTGAAAGGACAGATATTGCATTTGGATATAAAAAAGATATAACAGAAATAGTAATATCACTAGAAAATGATATAACTACAAATGTTGGAGAACAAATAGAATTAACAACAGAAAATAGTATTAATTTAAATGAAACAGTAGAACCAAATTTAAGTGTAACTTTAAATGTATTAAATGTACAAGTACCAGAAAAACTAAAATCTAGATATGATTTATTAATTCAAAAATTACAAGCTCAGGAATTTTTAGATATGGTAAAGGAAAAATATAATATATTTTTCGGAGAAGAGGTAGAAGAAGAACCTACAGAACCAGAAGAACAAGAGCCAAATTTAACAGGTGAAGAAGAACCTACTAGTGAAGCAGATGATTTAACAACAGCAGAAGTAAACAGATTTAACGCTATGTTTGAATTTTATTCAGGAACAGGAATATCTGGAAAGAATGTAAAACAATTGTTAGAAATAACAAAAGAACATTTAGAAAGTGTTAATATAGAAGTACTTCCAGAAGAAAATAATAAAGAGGAAATAACATTAAATATAAAATTAAATACACCAAATTCTGAATTAGCAGATAGTATTATAGAAAAAATAGATGATCAAAAAACATATATTGTAAATATGACATTTAGCGAAACAAATAATATATTACAAACAATAACAATAAAACAAGAAAATAATTAATAAATCATAAGAAAGGAAGTGTCAAATGAATCAAATATTAGTTACCGAAAAAGTTTATGTAACACCAGAGCTAAAGAGAAAGAAAAAAGTATATAAAGGGTTATTTATGATTTCATTATTCAGTTTAATTTGTTTGACATCAATTTGCATTTATGCAGCATATGATAGAAACAAAGAATCAGAAATATCAAATGAAATTGTAGAAAACATGTTTGCAGATACAACTGTTATTAGTCAAGAAGAAAATGCTTTAGTTGTAAAAATAACACAAGATTTTACTGAAAATGCAATAGAAAATCCAGTAGAAGAGGAAGAAGTTGAAGAAGAAAGCACTAATGTTCAGCAATCATCAACATATACAGCATCTGATGGAACACAATATAATTATATTGGCAGAATAGTTATTCCTAAAATAAATGTAGATTATGCTATATTTGACCATTGGACATATGATTTATTAACTAAATCAATTTGTAAATTTCATGGAGGAAATCCAAATGAAGATGGCAATTTATGTTTAATAGGACATAACTGGAGAAATAAAAGATTTTTTAGTAAAGTTCCAACATTAGAAAATGGAGATATTATCCAAATAACAGATTTGAGTGGAAGAACAGTAGAATATGAAGTATATGATAAACATCAGGTTGATTATAAAGATGTTTCTGATACAACACAAGAGGTAGAGGGAAGAGAAGTTACATTAATAACATGTACAGATGATAGTAAACACAGAGTAGTAGTAAGATGTAGAGAAAAGAAGTAATAATAGTTAATGATATCCTTTTATATTTAATATAATTTTAAATTTTTTAATCCCTTTTAATAATATTTTAGATTAGGAGGGATTTTTATTTATACAAAAAGAAATTTATAATTTTTTATTGTAAATGTAGCAAAAATATTATTGATCCATAAAATATATAAAAGGAGGAACTTATGGCAAAAATTTTAGTATTTAATCAAGATAGAAATAGGATGGAAACATATTACAGAGGAGAAAATGAATCTATGCCATATAATACAAATGGAACTCTTAAAGTTAGAGAATTTAGAGGATCTAGCAAAAGTAATATATTATGGACAGATAAAAGAACGATGCAGGCATGGAATAGTCAAAGATATATTTATGGTGCTCCAATATATGTAGGCTTTGCATTTAAAAGACCTTATGAAGGAGGACATGGAAACCAAAGTCAACATTATGCAGGAACGGCATTTGATGTTGGGCAAACATTAACTAATGCTCAGAGAACAGTATTAAGAAATAGTGCTAGAAGCTCTGGATTGTGGTCATATGTAGAACCAGTGTCATTATCTCCTACTTGGGTGCATTTTGATAAAAGATTTGGAAATCCTGCATGTTCTACAGGTGGATATCCAGTAATAAGGCAAGGTTCAAGAGGAAATTATGTATGTGTAGCACAAGATGATTTAAATACTCTAGGATATCCAACAGGTGGATTAGATGGTGTTTTTGGTGGACAGACATTTACATCTGTAAAAAAATATCAACAATCAAGAGGATTGGCTGTAGATGGAATAATTGGTTGCAATACATGGAGAGCATTGCAAGAAGAAGTAGTAGGAACAGGAGCTACAAGCACAACTATAAATTAGTGTTATAGATAATTTCATAAAAAACTTTTAAATCTATTATAGAGAAACTTTTTAAATATGTATTATAGCAAATTTCAGTGTATTAAAGATTATAAACAAATAATTATTGCATAATATCAATTGAAATAGCAGTAAAAACGTGATATTATATAGTGGAATAAAATATAAAGGAATAGGCATTATATGAAAGAACAAAAAGAATTATTAGAATTATTAAATAGGCAAAGTACAGTAGATGATGTACAAGAATATATTAGAAAAGTTATTACATTAAGAGGTTTTGCAAATCAAAGAGTTCAAGACAAAATGTTATTATTGCTAGAAGAAACAGGCGAACTTGCAAAAGCTATTAGAAAAACATTACCAGAAGCCTCAATAGATTATAACAAAATAGAAAATTACACTAATATAGAAGAAGAAATTGCAGATGTTTTTATAGTTTTGACTTCTATTTGTAATGAATTAAATATTAATTTATATGATGCAATTATAAATAAAGAGAAAAATAATGTAGAAAGAGAATGGAAAATAATAAAATGAATGATTTACAATCTCTGTATTTATTGTGGGCAACTATTTTGAATCAATCTCAAAGTGCAGAACAAGTATTATTAACTACTTCAAGAAATATTATTAAGTGGCTTGAACGAGAATCAAACTCGTGTCTTGGAACTGAAAAAAAAATTAAATTTTTTAGATGTTCTTAAAAAATTTAATTTTTTTGATGCAAATTATTGCTTGGTGGCTTGAAGTGGAATCGAACCACTGACACAGGGATTTTCAGTCCCTTGCTCTACCGACTGAGCTATCAAGCCATTTATTATATTAGGATATGTTTATTGGACATATCCTAATTATTTTTGGCGACCTGGAACGGGCTCGAACCGTCGACCTCTAGCGTGACAGGCTAGCGTTCTAACCAACTGAACTACCAGGCCATAAAGTATGGTGGTCGCTATAGGGCTCGAACCTATGACCCTCTGCTTGTAAGGCAGATGCTCTCCCAGCTGAGCTAAGCGACCATTTCTTTCGACAATGATAAGTATACTATGTTTTAAAATAAAAGTCAATAGTTTTTTTGAAAATTTTTCATATTTTTTTTACAATATAAAAATTTTACTTTACTATTGTAAAAAAGATTACTAATACTAGCCTTTTGAAAATCTAATCTTTCAGTAGAAAACTCGAATTGATCGAGAATAAATTAAATATATTATAAATAAGAAACATATTTTACAAACAAAATTAATAAATATTAAACAATATTATATAATGAGAAATAAAAAAATTTTCTCTTAAGTAATTTGATATTATGAAAGGAATAGAAAAAATGAAAAAAAAATATTGGTTAATATTATTAATTTTAATAATAATTATTGTAATTGGATTAATTTTTTTTAGAAAAAGTGTTAAAAATAACAATATTGGTAATAATAAAAATAGTCAAGAAATTGTAGATTATATTTTAAATCTTAGTTCATATGAAACCCAAATAACAGTAACAGTTACAAGTAATAAAAACACAAATAAATATATTATAAAACAAAATTTCCAAGACTCTAATAAAAATATTCAAGAAGTAATTGAGCCAAGTAATATGGCAGGAGTAAAAATTGAAAATGATGGAACAAACTTAAAAGTTGAAAATACTAGGTTAAATGTAAGTAAAATATTGGAGAATTATAGTTGCCTTGGAGATAATTGTTTGGATTTATCAACATTTTTAAAAGATTATAAAGAAAATAATAAATCATATTTCGAAGAAAATGATAAAGAAATAATTATGAATACAGTAAGCAATATAGAAAACATATACATGCAAGAAAAAACACTACATATAGATAAAGTTACAGCAAAACCTACACAAATGGTAATAAAAGACAATAAACAAAAAACAACAATTTACATATTATATAATGAGGTAAAGATTAATTAATATGTAAATTATATCAAATCTTTACTTTGAACTTAGAAATAAAAAATACGAATATACAAACTTGATATATAGTAATTTAAGGAGTGAAGAAAATGATAGTAAAAAGAGGAGATATGTTTTATGCAGATTTAAGTCCAGTTGTAGGTTCAGAGCAAGGAGGAATTAGACCAGTTATTATTATACAAAATGATTTAGGTAATAAATATAGCCCAACTGTAATTACTGCAGCAATAACTTCTCAAACTAATAAAACAAAATTACCAACACATATAGAAATTGGAGAAAATACAAGTGGACTTAAAAGCAATTCTGTTGTTTTAACAGAACAAATACGTACAATAGATAAAAGTAGATTAAAAGAAAAGATAGGTCATATAGATGATGCAAATATATTAAATAAATTAAATGATGCCCTAGAAGTTAGTTTCGGATTAGAGTAAATATAAAATATAAATTATTATAATTTATAAAAAATAATTGATAAGTACAAAATATTAATTCTTGAAAAAATAATTAAACAGTATAAAAAAGATTTTGAATAATTTCTTTTTATTTAAATAGACAATATATTTAGATAGACTACTAAAAATTTAAAATGTAGTATAACAATAATATAATTAATATGTTTTTATAAATATAGAAAAATAAATAAACTACAGAAAATAAATACGTGTTAAATATCATTATAAAAATTAATATTACTTTGCAACAAAAAAATAAATAAAGTACTTGATTTTTTTTATAGAAACCAATATAATGTCAATATAAATAAAAAGAGGTGTGATTTCAAATGAGAAAAGCAATTCAAGAAGAATTGAGCCAAGAAAATAATTATAAATATAAAATTATTGCAATAGATGATGAAAGAGGAATATTAGATTCATTATCTATATTTTTAAAAAGAACAAATTACGATTTTGTAGGAATTACTGACCCAATAGAAGGAATTGAAAGAATAAAAAAAGAACACTTTGACTTATTATTATTAGATTTTATGATGACACCACTACATGGTGATGATGTGGTTCAAGAAATTAGAAAATTTAATAAGGAATTATATATTCTATTATTAACAGGTCATAAGGACTTGGCACCACCATTAGAAACAATTAGAAGACTAGATATACAAGGATATTGTGAAAAAAGTGATAAATTTGAACAACTACTATTATTAATAGAATCTGGTATAAAATCAATTTCACAAATGAAAGAAATAAAGAAGATAAATGAACAATTAAAAGAATCTAAAGATGAATTAGAAAAAGCATATTTAGATATGATACAATCTTTAAGATATGCAGTTGAAGCCAAAGACCCATATACAAGAGGACATTCAGATAGAGTTTCAGAATTTGCAGTATTAATTGGAAGAAAATTAGGACTTCCGGATAATGAAATAAGAACTTTACAAATAGGGGGATTATTTCATGATATTGGAAAAATAGGAGTACCAGATAATATCTTACAAAAAGAGGCAAAATTAACAGATGATGAATATTCTCAAATAAAAAATCATCCATCAATAGGAGCACATATATTAGGTGAAGCAGAGGTATTTAAAGATATAATTCCTATAGTAAAACATCACCATGAAAGATTTGATGGAAATGGATATCCATCAAAATTAAAAGGTGAAGAAATTCCATTTTTAGCAAGAATTACTGCAGTAGCAGATTCATTTGATGCAATGACAAGTAAAAGAAGCTATAGAGGAGCATTAGATATTCAATTTGTAAAAGAAGAAATAGAAAGATGTAAAGGAACACAATTTGATCCTAATATTGCAAATGCATTTTTAGAGATTTTAAATAAAGAATATTATAAAATAGAAGAAGTGCAAACAAAATTTCCTAATAACTTTTAAAGATGTTTTGTCATGATAGTGCAAGCATTAAAAATAACACTGGATAAAAAATTTCCAGTGTTATTTTTCCTTTTTATAATTTCATACTTAAACCTACTTTTTTCTTTTCTGTATCTATTTTTATAACTTTAACTTTTATAACATCACCAACAGAAACAACATCAGAAGGTGACTTTATATAATTTTCACTCATTTCAGAAAGATGAACTAAACCGTCATATTTAACTCCTATATCAACAAAAGCTCCAAAATCGATTACATTTCTAACTGTTCCAGTAAGAATCATTCCAATTGTTAAATCTTCAAATTTTAATACATCATTTCTAAGAACAGGTTTTGGCATATCTTCTCTTGGATCTCTACCAGGTTTAGAAAGTTCTTCTATAATATCTGTTAAAGTCATTTCTCCAATATTTAATTCTTTAGAAAGTTCTGAAACATTCGCTTGTGCCAATTTTTCATTTAATAGATTTAATTTTTCTTTATTTCTTAAATCATTTTTATCAAACCCGAGTTTTTCTAAAAGTTTTTCTGTCTGTTCATAATTTTCTGGATGAACAGCTGTATTTTCTAAAGGGTTAGTTCCATCAGGAATTCTAATAAAACCTGCACATTGTTCATAAGCAACTTTACCTAATTTAGGAACTTTTAAAAGTTCTTTTCTCTCTTTTAATTTACCATTTTCATCTCTGTATTTTACAATATTTTTTGCAATTGTATTATTAATACCAGAAACATAAGAAAGTAAAGAGGGAGTTGCAGTATTTACATCTACACCAACTTTATTTACACTATCTTCAACTACACCAGTTAAACTTTCTGATAATTTTTTCTGATTAACATCATGTTGATATTGACCAACACCAATTGATTTTGGGTCAATTTTTACAAGTTCTGCAAGAGGATCTTGAAGTCTACGAGCAATAGAAATTGCTCCTCTAATAGAAACATTTATATCTGGATATTCCTCTGTAGCAAGTTTGGAAGCAGAATATACAGAAGCACCAGCTTCACTAACAATTGCATAAAATATATCATGTTTAACATCTTTTATTAAATCTGCAATAAACATTTCAGATTCTCTAGAAGCTGTACCATTTCCAAGTGCAATCATATCAACATGGTCTTTATTAATTAAATCTAATAATATTTTTTTGGCACCTTCAACATCATTTTGTGGTTCTGTAGGATATACTGTTGCAATATCTAAAACTTTACCTGTCTCGTCAATAACAGCAATTTTACAACCAGTTCTATATGCAGGGTCAAATCCCATAACTGTTTTTCCTTTAATTGGACTTGCAAGTAGTAATTGTTTTGCATTTTTGCCAAATACTTTTATTGCTTTTTCTTCTGCTTTTTCTGTTAAGTCAGAACGAATTTCCCTTTCAATAGAAGGCTCTATTAATCTTGTATAAGCATCAGAAATAGTAGAAATTAACATATCTGTAAACTGAGTTTTTCCTATAATTATATCTTTTTGCATATAATATAGAATTTTTGCTTCAGGTTTATTAATAGTAACTTTTAGAAATTCTTCTTTTTCACCTCTATTTATAGCTAAAATTCTATGGCTAGGTAATTTACAAACTTGTTCAGAAAAATCATAATACATTTCGTAATTTGATTTCTCATCAGGTTTTGTAGCTTTTGTAACAATAGTTCCCTCTCTATAACATACCTTTTTTATGTATTTTCTGTATTTTGCGTTATCAGATATATCTTCTGCTATAATATCTAGAGCACCTTGTATTGCTTCTTCAGCAGTAGAAACAACTTTGTCTTTATTTTTCTTATCTTCATCAGATAATTTATCTATATTTATATAGTCTTTTGCTATTTCATTTATGTCTTTTGTTTCTTTTTGTTCATATATAATTTTTGCAAGAGGTTCTAGACCTTTAGCTTTTGCTACTGTAGCTCTAGTTTTTTTCTTTTGTTTAAATGGTCTATATAAATCTTCAACTTCTGCAAGTGTTTCTGCAGATGCAATAGCAATTGTTAATTCATCTGTTAATTTTCCTTGCTCATCAATAGATTTTATAACTTCTTGCTTACGAGTTTCTAGATTTCTTAAATAATTTAATCTTTCAAATAAATTTCTTAAAATTTCATCACTTAATCCACCAGTAACTTCTTTTCTATATCTCGCAATAAAAGGAATAGTATTTCCATCATCAATTAATTTTACTGCATTTTCTACTTGTGTATTTTTTACATTTAATTCTTCAGCAATTCTGTTTATAATTTTATCCATATTTTTAAATCCTTTCTTAAAGTATGTATAAATCTTTATACAACAGAAAGATTATATAATTAAAATTATCAAAAATCAAGAAAAATCTTGATATTTCGTAAAAAGCTGTTTCAGTCCACTGAGAAATTTTTATATATTAATAATTGCATAAATTTTTCGACTCAATGCGGAAATATTAAAATTCTCAGTGGACTGAAATTAAAAATTTGACATAAATCACAAACCATATTATAATATAAGTGTAGGCAAAAGCTTATAATTGGAACTTTAGCTATTATACAACAACAAGGAGGACAAAAACATGAAAAAGGCTATTATTTCTGCAATTATGGCAATTGCAATTGTCATGTCCATGGCAGGGTGCTCCATTTCCAGCAATGGGAATGGGGGGATTACTATTAACCCTTCGTTCGAGATAGGCAATTCCGACTATAATCGGAATGAGTGGACTGTAAAATTGGAAGGTGATGAGTGGTCGAAGTATGGCATTGGAACTGGCTCTAGTGTTAAGTTTAGACTTAACAGCTATGGTGCAACAGCTGATTTTGACCTCAGGTTGGACCTTTCGAAGACCACGAGGGACGAAGTGGTAGATGAAATGAGCGATTTCATGAGGAGATATTTAGGCGTTTCTGGAGACGCCATTGTTTCCTCGAATGAGAGTTGGACTAATAACTCCAGACTGAAGTTCACTCTTAACTTCAGGTTCTAAGTTCTTAAGACAAGTGTAACCATTAATAGCTAAAGTTTTCTAGCCATTGCCTCCGGACATAAATGAGTCTGGAGGCAATGGCTTTTTATATTGTATAGGGTAAAAAAGTGCCGGTTCTCTTTTTTTGGACAAAAAGAGAACCGGCACTTTTTTTCCCTTTTTTACCCATATATCAAAATTTTTATGATTTTAAAAAGGCAACAATTTACAACAAAAAATAACAATAAAATCTTGAAATTTTCACATTCATAGAGTAAAATTATTATTAGCTTATTTATTATTAAGTAAATAATAGAATAAAATATTTTTTAAAGTATTTTTAAGTATAAGAAACAATATAAAACTTTAAGTTACATATAAAAACAAAGAAAGGAGGAAACTTTATGGATAAGGATTTAAGCAAAATTGCAAGAATACATTCCATGGAAAGCTTTGGAACAGTAGATGGACCAGGAATAAGATTTGTACTATTTTTACAAGGATGTAGTTTAAAATGTAAATATTGTCATAATAGAGACACATGGGATATAAATGGAGGAGAAGAAAAAACATTAGAAGAAATAGTAGAAAAAATAAAAAATTATAAAAATTATATAACAATTTCTGGAGGAGGAGTAACAGTAACAGGAGGAGAGCCATTATTACAAGTTAAATTTTTAATAGAATTATTTAAAGCTCTAAAAAAAGAAAAAATACACACTTGTATTGATACATCTGGAATGGTAAATATTACAGAAGATATAAAAGAACTTTTAAAATATACAGATTTAGTATTATTAGATATTAAACATATTGATGATGAAAAGTGTAAAAAATTAGTAGGAGTATCTAATAAAAAAGAATTAGAATTTGCAAGATATTTAAGTGATAATAATATAAAAATATGGATTAGACAAGTTTTAATTCCAGGATATACAGATGATGAAAAAGATTTACTAAAATTAAAAGAATTTTTAGGAACATTAAAAACATTAGAAAAAGTTCAAATATTAAAATATCATAATTTAGGAAAACATAAATGGGAAAAGATGGGCTTAAAGTATGAATTAGAAGGTGTAAGAGAAGCAACAATAGAAGATGAAGAAAGAGCAAAAAAAATATTAGAAATTATATAAAAATTTTAATACTGGTTTATTTGATATTTTTTTACATGATTTAAAATAAAAGCTTTAGAGAGAAAATTGTTAAAAAGTAAAATAAAATATTTATATTATATATTAAAATTAATCAAATTTTAATAACTTAAATCTTGTTATTTTTCATAATTTGTAGTAAAATACAAACATATAAAAAGGAGAAAAAATATGCCATCAAAAACAAATAGTGGTAGAATGAGTAAACAAAGAGAAATAGAAATAAAAAAACGTAAGAAAAGAAAAATTAGATTAATAATTTTTCTATTATTAGTGGTTGTGATAGGAATTATTACATATTTATTAAAATCACCAACTTTTGCATTAAAAGATGTAGAAATAAAAGGAAACAATCAATTAACAACAGAAGAAATATTTGCACAATCAGGGTTAGAATTAGGAAAAAGTATTTTTTCTAGTTTTAATATTGTTACAAAAGTAAAATTAAAACAAAATGGATATATAGAAGATGCAAAAGTAAGTAAAAAGCTTCCTAACATAATTCAAATAGAAGTTAAAGAAAGAGAAAAAATGTTTCAAATTGAAACTAAAACAGGATATTTTATAGATATTGATGAACAAGGATATATAATAGATTGTTCACAAGAAAGAGAAAATCTAATTGTTATAACTGGAATGGAAATTACAGAAGAAAATATTGAACAAAAGAAAAGACTTGAAAATGAAGATTTAAATATAAGAATGGAAAATATTTTACACATAAAAAAAGAAACAGAGCAAATTGGAATTTTTGAGAAGCTTACTTCAATTCAAATAGGAGAAGAATATATTTTAAAACTAGATAATGATGGAATAACAATAAATTTAGGAGACTGTACAGACTTAAAAAATAAAATATATTATGTACAATCAATATTAGAAAAAGAAGCAGGAAATAGAGGAACAATAAATGTAAATGGTAATTTAAATGAGGGATTTTTACCATATTTTACAGCAGAATAGAAAAGAGTATATAAAAATTAAGAAAAAGAGAATTTAAGTAAAAATAAGTTTATATTATATTTATAAAAAATATAAATAATAAATTTAGTATTGGAAAGGGAGATATAAATGCTAAAAAAAGAAAAAATAAGTTTAGTATTAGGTGGGATGTGTTTAGTTTTATCATGTGGTATAGCTATACAAGTTAGATCAATTTCCAATGTAGGAACACCATCAAGTTTAAATACCACAGAAAATAACTTAAGAGATGCAGTATTACGTACAAAAGAAAATTACGATAATTTATATGAAGATGTAGAAAATGCAGAAAAATTGCTAGAAAGAGAAAGAAACAGTGCTACAGAAAATAATGAAGAATTATCTAATTTGCAAAAAGAAATAAATACACTTAATACACAACTTGGTCTAACAGATGTAACTGGAAAAGGTGTAATTATACAATTAGATGATGCAAAATCAGTAACAGCTAATTGGCTAGGAGATCCAAATGACATGATTGTACATGATAATGATATCATAAGTGTAGTTAATGAATTAAAAAATGCAGGAGCAGAGGCAATTTCTGTAAATGATCAAAGAATAGTTGCAAATACAGTAATAGAATGTGATGGTTCTGTTATAAAAATAAATGGAGAAAAAGTTGGAGCACCATTTACAATAAAAGCAATAGGGATGCCAGAAACATTAAAAAATGCATATAGATATGGCTCATATTTATATATTTTGGAAAATGACTATTTTTTAGAAGTAGATTTTAAAACATCAGAAAATGTAACAATACCAAAATATACAGGAACATATAAATTTAATTATACAGAAATTGATCAATAACAAAATAAATTTCCAAACTAAATATTTTAAACGAGAAAGGAAACAGTTTAAATATGAGAATAAAAATGCCACAAATAAAAAAACCAAAAATAAAAATGAGTAAAGAAAAACTAGTAATGAATATTACAATTGGAATTGCATGTTTTGCATTAATGCTTGTAATGTTTATGCAATTTAAGGTAGTAAACCAAACAGATATAACATCAATAGAAACAATGAGAGAAGAAGATTTACGAACAGAGCTTGCTGATTGGAGAGAAAAATATACTGAATTAACAGATAGATATAATGATGTAATGACTAAAATTACAGAATACCAAACAGAAAAAGAAAATGATGAAAAAACAGCACAACTATTACAAAAAGATTTAGAACAATTAAGTTTAGCTTTAGGAACAACAAATGTTAAAGGCGAAGGAGTAACAATTATATTAACAGATAATGGAGGTAATTCTTTAGCTGATGATGAAGATGTAATTATATCTAAAATAACTAATTATGATTTATTATTAGTTTTAAGAGAATTATATATAGCTGGAGCAGAAGCTATATCTATAAATGACAATAGAATAGTAGCAATGACAGATATATTTTTAAGAGAAAGTAATGATATATCAATTATGCAAATAGATAGTCAAAGAATAACATCGCCATATGTTATTAAAGCAATAGGAAATAAGTCATATTTGGAAAGTGCAGCAAATAGTAAAGATGGAAAATTAAAACAGTTACAATTAGCAGGACATGGAGTAGAAGTACAAACATCTAGTGCAAGTAGACCAATTACAATAGGAGCATATACAGGTGAAATAGAAACTAAATATATGAAAGATAAAGAATAAGAAAGGGATGTGAAAAATGATAGTAATAGCAATAATTTTAGGTTGTACAATAGGAGCAATAATAGGAATAAATGCACCTATTATACCATATACATATTCAACATTTTTAGCAATAGCTGTTATAGCAGCTTTAGACTCAGTATTTGGAGGAATAACATCTGTATTAAAGAAAAATTTTGACTTAACAATTTTTATTACAGGTTTTTTCTGTAACAGTATTTTATCAATTGCATTAACATATTTAGGACAAAGACTAAATATAGATATATACCTTGCAGCTCTAGTAGTTTTTGTAGGAAGAATGTTTACAAACTTAACAATTATAAGAAGACATTATGTAGATTTGTGGAAAAGAAAAATGGCTGAAAAGGCTGTAAACTCTAAGAAAGTAAGTAAAAATTAAATGTTTAAAATCTGTGTTACAAATTTGTTACACAGATTTCAAAAACATTACAAAAATATTTCAAAAATATTTCGAATTATATTGACATTTTTTTTAAAATGTAATATATATAACAAAGAAGAAAAAATAATCTATAAACAAATAGAAATCTAACATAAAAATGGAGGAATCATTTTGGCAATAGGTGATATCATAGTTGGTATTGATATTGGTACATCTAAAGTTTGCACAGTTGTTGGGGAAGTAAACAACTTTGGACAGATAGAAACACTATGTAGTACAGCCTGTAAATGTAGTGGCATAAAAAAAGGCAAAATAATTAATGAAGAAGAAGTTAGTTTAAGTGTAGCAAAAACAATAAAAGAAGCAGAAGAAACAGCCGAATTTAAAATTAACTCAGCATATGTAACAATTCCAGGAAAAGAAGTAACAATTGTTCAAAATAGTATTTTAAAAGAGTTAAAAGACAAATTTGCTGGAATTTCTTTAAGAGATGTGCAAAATGCAATTATGCAAGCTAAAGATATAGAAATACCAGAAGGGAAAACAATAATAGATATAGTACCATCAGAAGTAATACTTGATAATGGAAAAGTAGTTACAGATCCAATTGGCAATTTAAGTTCTAATTTTACACTAAAAGCACAAGTTATTTTAGCCAATAAAGATTATGTAAGACAGCTAACATCTATTTTTAAAAGAGTAGGAATAGAAATAGATGGAATAGTTCCAACTGCTTTAGCAGAAAAAAATCTAGTATTAGATACAAATGAATTATATGATAATGTTATGTTATTAGATATAGGAGCAGGAAACACAGAAATAGGGGTATTTGAAGGAAATGACTTTACATATACAAATACAATACCTTTAGGAGGAGATAATATAACAAATGATATTTCATTAGTATTAAACATTACTGAAGAAGAAGCAGAAAAACTAAAAAAGCAATATGGGTTAGCACTAAAATCATTTATAGATAATGATAATGAAATAATGTTAAATACATGTAAAGATGAGAGCAGAAATAAAGTTATAAAAAGTTCAGAATTAATAGAAATTATAGAAGCAAGAATAGAAGAAATATTTACATTAATAAATAAAGATATAACAAACAATAATGTAAAATCTCTTATCAATACAGTAGTGTTAACAGGAAGAGGAATTTCTACTATCAATAAAAGTGATGTAGCAGGAAAAATAAACTTAAATATACCTGTAAAAATGTCAACAGGAAGACTAATTAGTACAATAAAACCAGAATTTAGAACTAGTTATGCACTTGTTAGATATATTGCAGCAAGACCATTTGCAAAATCAGTATCAAGTAGCATTGATGAACAATCAAATGAAAGTATATTTAAAACAATATTTAATAGAATAAAAGAGTTCTTTTATTCTTAAAAAACAATAAGTTAGTTTTATGGGGAGGAAAACTTAATGAAAGAATATGAAGAAGTAACAATGATGGATGGAGCAGCCACAATAAAAGTTATAGGTGTTGGCGGAGCAGGAAACAATGCTGTAAATAGAATGATAGAAGCTGGAATAAAAGGAGTAGATTTTATTGCAGTAAATACAGATAGACAAGCATTACAAAAATCAAAAGCAAGTGCAAAAATTCAAATAGGAGAAAAAATAACAAGAGGATTAGGAGCAGGAGCAAATCCAGATATAGGGGCACAATCTGCAGAAGAAAATAAATCAGAAATTGCAGAAACATTAAGAGGAGCAGATATGGTATTTGTTACAGCCGGAATGGGTGGAGGAACAGGTACAGGTGCAGCACCAATAGTAGCACAAGCTGCTAAAGAAATGGGAATATTAACAATAGGAGTTGTAACAAAACCATTTACTTTTGAGGGCAAAAAAAGATTATCACAAGCAGAAAGAGGAATAGAAAGTTTAAAAGGAAAAGTAGATGCATTAGTAGTTATACCAAATGATAAATTATTACAAATAATAGATAGAAAAACATCAATAAATGAAGCATTTAGAATGGCAGATGATGTATTAAGACAAGGTGTACAAGGAATATCAGACTTAATAGCAGTAACAGGAACTGTTAACTTAGACTTTGCAGATGTAAAAACAATTATGAAAGATACAGGAATGGCACATATGGGAATAGGTAGAGCATCAGGAGAAAATAGAGCAGAAGATGCAGCAAAACAAGCAGTACAAAGTCCATTATTAGAAACATCAATAGAAGGAGCAAGAGGAGTTATTATAAATATAACAGGTGGAGATGACTTAGGATTACATGAAGTTAATACAGCAGCAGAATTAGTTCAACGCAGTGTAGACCCAGAAGCAAATATAATATTTGGTACAGTAACAGATCCAGAAATGGGAGATGAAATACAAATTACAGTTATTGCAACAGGATTTGAAAAACCAGAAGCAAGAACAGCTTCAACAGTAGACAGTTTTATAAATAAATCTTGGGGAGAAAAGAAAGCAACATCTTCTATACCAACATCAACAGATTTAAATTCTAATTCAGGAGATTTAGACATCCCAGCATTCTTACGTAAAAATAAAGGAAAAAACATGTAAAACGAAATTAATTTTTATAAAAAAGATACTAATTTTTTTAGTATCTTTTTTTTACAAACAAAGTTAATAATTTCTATTGACACAAAATTTCATTATGATATAATTAAATCACATGATGACAATTTGTAACAAAAGAATTTAAAATATGAGAAAAATCATAAAAAAATACGAAAGGAAAAGGGAAAATGAAAGGTTCTAATAATGAAAAAAGTTCTAATAATTCTCCAATTGTTTTAGAATTTAATCTTAGTAAAGTTATTCTAATATTAATTGCTATAATTGTATGTATATCTGCAATTATGACTGTAAAAGTTATAAAATCAGAACAAGATAAACCTACAATTAATTCTATGGCAAATGATGAAAATAATGAAATTTTAGAAGAATCAGAAAAAGACAATACAATTATTGCTAATTTAAATAATGAAGAAGAAAATAGTAATTTAAATAAAGATGTGCAACAAACCAATGAAGTAACAACACAAGAAAATATTGACTTACAGCAAGAAAAAGCTGGACCAATAAATATTGCACATATTAAAATTAACAGTGAAACAGTATCTTTACAAGATTCTGGAAAATCAAAAATAACTTTAACTAGTGCATTTGATTCAAAAGAAATTGATTCAGAAAATTTACAAGTAGAATGGATTAAAGAATCAACAGATGGTGGAGATGTGGAAGTAAAATCATATGGAGAAAATCTATATGTATATGGAAAAAGCATTGGAACAGTTAATTTAAAAGCCAAAGTTACATATAATGGCACTGCAATAGAGACAAATACTATTACAATAAATGTAAAAGATGAATTAGATGATGCATATCAAAAAGTAACATTATTTAAATATGATTCAGAAGAGCTATTTGAAATGGGAGGTTCTATAAAAGATATAAGTAATCAAGGAATTTATTTTACTGGAGGAGACTTTGTTACAGGTAACAGCATGACTTTTAGTGCTTGGAACAGTTATAATGTTTATGCACCAACTAAACCTTATACAGGATTAGTTGAAAATACATTGGATGAAAATGGAAATATAGTTTTTACTAAACCAGATAATGGTATTTTTGATGAAAGCATAACACAAGGTAAAGAAATATATAAAAATGTAGGACTACCATTTAAATCAATAGGAAATGGAAAATATGAATTTATAAGTTCAGAAACAGAAGTTAATTTTGGAGGTCAAACACCACAAAGTGATATAAATTTGGTTAGCTCAGATACTAAAAATACATATAGCGGATATGAAGGATTTTTCCCATTTAACTATAGAAATGGCGAACAAGCAATATATCATTTTGGAATGCATGCACAAATACCATTTTATATGACAGAAGACGGAAAAACAAATATTGGAGAAAGTGAAGATATAGTATTTGATTTTTCTGGAGATGATGATGTATGGATATTTATAGATGGAAAATTAGTAATAGATTTAGGTGGAATTCATGATGAAATAGCTGCAAATATTAATTTTGCTACAGGAGATATTACAACTTATTCAGGCTTAAAAAGTACAAATAAAATATTAAAAGTTGAACAACTAACAGATATATTAGGTGAAGATTGGAATAATAATTTAGAAGAACAGCACACATTAGACATATTTTATTTAGAAAGAGGTGCTGGAAGATCAAACTGTTCAATAACATATAATATGCCAAAAGAAGTACAAACATCAAAAGTTGTTGTACATCACTATATAGATGGAACAACAGATAAAGTAAGAGAAGATGAAATAATAAAAGAAAATGTTGGAGAACTTTATGTAACATCACCAAGTGAAATAAAATATATTCCGCCAATGTATGAAGTTGTTGAAGAAAAATTACCAGACAATGCAATGGGAATTGTAGAATTAACAAATGAAGATGTAATATATTATTATAGATTAAAAGAACAAAGTAAAATAACAAAAACAGGAACAGAAGAAATAACATCATTAACACAACCTGTTGAATATAATATAGTTTATGATGCAGCAATTAAAGACTATCCTGGAATTGCAATTGTAGAAATTGTTGATAAATTACCATATAAAATTGATGAAGCTAAATCAAATTTATCTAATGGTGTTTATGATGACAATGCCAAAACAATAACTTGGAAAGGATTATATGATGCAAATACAGATATATTAACATGGGATAATGAAAATGCAGGAGAAAATGAGGGAGTTGAAGTTCTAGCTAGTGGAAATATAAAGATAACCAAAAATATATCTATAGTTTATAAAGATATACCGCTAACAGAAGGAACTGTACTTGAAAATCAAATAGAAGGAAGACTAGAAACAAAAAAAGGATTTGATGAAACTACAGGAGATACATTTGAAACAAAAACAGACTTTAAAACAAAAATAGAGATAGAAAAAGTTTGGTTAGGAGATTTTGAAGAAGATAGACCAGAAACAATAACAGTAAAACTATTAGCAAATGGACAAGAGCAAGATACAAGAACATTAGATAAAAATAATTCATGGGAAGCAAGTTTTGAAAATTTAAATAAATATGACGATGAAAGAAATGAAATAAAATATACAATAGAAGAAGTTGTTCCAGATGGATATTTTATATCAAATGAAGAAATAACAGATATAGAAAAAGGTCAAAAATATGTACTAACAAACTTTAAATATGGAGAATTACAAATAACAAAAGTAGCAGAAGAAGACAATTCTATTAAATTAGAGGGAACAGAATTTGAATTATATAAAAATATATCACATACAAATTTAGACAATGAATTAATAGACAGGAACAATTTTGCAACAAATTGGGAATTAGTTAATACATATACTGCAGGAAGTGATGGAATAATTAATTTAACAGATTTAGACAAATCTTTTGAATATAGATTAGTAGAAACAAAAGCTGCAAATGGAAGAATATTACCAGAAGGTCAATGGAAAATTGAATTTGTATATGGTGATTATGATGAAAATGATGATACTATAAAAAATATTAATGGAACATTAGTAAGAATAAGTAAAATAGGAAGTACACCAAATTTTGTAATAACAGATGATGGTAATTTATTATTACAAAACAAAAGTTATTATGAACTTCCAAAAAGTGGTGGTAGTGGTAATACAAGTTTCTATATTGTAGGTATTGTTGTTGCAATATTAGGTACTATAGTATTAATTGGAAATAGACATTATGCTTCTAAAAATTATTTAAAAATAAAAAATTTAAAATAAAAATATACTAAAATAATTTTATAGTTTTTGCTAATGAAAAATTAAGATAGATAAAAAATAAATTTCTATCTTAATTTTTTTGTGCAATTTAGTATTTTATATAAACTGTAAAAAAATGGACAAATATAAAAAGAAAATAGTATAATTTCCATTTGACAAAAATATATTATATATGGAGAATTAAAATAATTAATGAAGAAAGGTAAGTATAATATAGTAAATTTTATTATATTATACAAGGTATATTGTTTATGACAATATATATAGATATAATATTTTTAGAAAATATTATAATGAATTCAATTATCTTATATGCAACATCTATAATTTTAAAAAAGAAAACTAAGTTCTTTAAAATAGTAATATCGGCTAGTATAGGAGCAATTTATTCAATTGCAATGTATTTAACTAATTTAAAAATTTATACATCTGCAATTTTTAAAATAATTTTATCAATTATAATGATATATATTGCATTTAAACCTAACAATTTTAAGACCGCATTAAAGCAAGTAATTATTTTTTATTTAACATCATTTATCTTTGGAGGAGTTGCATTAAATTTAATAAATAATTTAAATTCAGAAAAAATATCAATAAAAAATGGAGTATATACTGGAGAAGATGTGTTTAAAGTAATTATTTTAGGGGCAATCTTTGCATTTATAATAGTTAAAATATCAATAAAAATAATTAAGAATAAATTTATATCAAAAGATATGTATTGTAACATAAAAATGAAAATAAATGAAAAGACTGTAGAAACCAAAGCAATGATAGATACAGGAAACTTGGTAAAAGAGCCAATAACCAATATACCTGTTGTAATAGTTGAAAGTAGTTTATTAAATGGAATTATTCCAAAAGAGATTTTAGATAATTTAGAAAATATATTATGTGGAAACTTGAATAATATATCTTTAGACGTACAAAATGAATATTTTACAAAATTACGTTGTATTCCATTTTCATCTTTAGGAAAAGAAAATGGAATGTTAGTGGGAATTAAAATTCCAGAAATATTAATAGAAAAAGATGAAGAAGAAAGAAAAACATCTAACATAATAATTGGATTATATGATAAATGTTTAACCAAAAAGGGAGAATATAGAGCATTAGTAGGTGCTGAATTAATTTAATATAACAAATAAAATTGTTAGTATATAAAAATATTATTATATTAAAGATAGAGAAATAATCGAAAATTATCGATTATTTCTTTTTTTCTACACTAAGAAAAGACAGCTTTTTTATAGCCAAAGTTGTACAATAACATTAAATAATGTTAAGTTAAATTTCTTAATTTAACCGGTATAGTACTTGGAGGTGATAAAATTTGATAGGTAAATAAAATGCTATAATCGCCAGCCCTTTGAGATTTTCTAATTATAGTCGAAAACTCAAACCGGGTGAGAACAAATTAAACAAAAATGGAAGATTTTTCTTAGATGTTCTCGAAATTTTCTTGGAAAGGAATTAAAGTAAGATGAATTTTTTAGAATTAATAAAAAAAGGTTTGAATAATTTATATGCCAAATATATAGATAAAAATACAGAAGATGAGATTTTGCCAATTTTTTATGTCGCTGGAAGTCAAACATTACCGCCACCGCTTTCACAAGAAGAAGAGGAAGAGATTATAAAAAAATTAGACACAGAAGAAAGAGAAGAAGCTAGAAAAATACTTGTTGAAAGAAATTTAAGATTAGTTGTATATATTGCAAAAAAGTTTGAAAATACTGGTATTGGGATAGAAGATTTGATATCAATTGGAACAATAGGTTTAATGAAAAGTGTTAATACATTTAATTCTGATAAAAAAATAAAATTAGCAACATATGCATCTAGATGTATTGAAAACGAAATTTTAATGTATTTAAGAAGAAATAACAAAATAAAATCAGAAATATCTATTGATGAGCCATTAAATAAAGATAGTGATGGTAATGAATTATTATTATCAGACATATTAGGAACAGATCCAGATGTTACATATAGAAAATTAGAAGATGAAGTAGATATGAAATTATTAAAAGAGGCTATAAGAAAGTTGAATGATAGAGAAAAAAATATAATGGAAATGAGGTTTGGTTTTATTAGTGGAAGAGAGAAAACACAAAAAGAGGTAGCAGATGAGTTAGGGATTTCTCAAAGTTATATTTCAAGATTAGAAAAAAAGATTATAGGAAAAATGAAAAAAGAGATAATGAGTAAAACAGGCTAGATTTTTAATAAATTTAATGATATAATAGGTAAAGTATAGAAATATATTAAATGTAAAAAAATTAAGATTTATATTAAATAACAATAAATATTTGTATTAAATGTAAATAAATATTTATTTATACTATTGGTTTATAGGTAAATCCTTTATAAAAAACCTAAATAATCATATAAGGAGTAAAAGATTAATTTATTGCATTAGATAAATTAAAAAATATAAAAGATGTTGTATAAAGAATTTGGAATAAAAGAAGAAATATTAGAATTATCAAAAGACGTAGAAAAAGATGTTGAACCTATTTTTAGAGAAATTGATAAAATAAAAGAAATTAATAGTTTAAAAGTATTAAATGCTTTTCAAAAATGTGGTTTATCAGAAATGCATTTACATTCGTCAACAGGATATGGAATTGATGAAGTAGGAAGAAATAAGATAGAAGAAATTTATGCTAAAATATTTGGAACAGAAGATGCATTAGTTAGAGCACAATTAATATCTGGAACACATGCGTTAGCAGTAACATTATTTGGCTTATTAAGACCAGGAGATACAGTGCTAAGCATTACTGGATTACCATATGATACTTTGCAAACAGTTATTGGCATAAGTAAAGAAAATAGTAAAAGTTCTTTAAAAGAATTTGGGGTAAAATATGAACAAATTGAATTAATTGATAATGATTTTGATATTGAGAAAATAAAAAATAGAGTATCAAAAAAAGACATAAAATTAATTGAAATTCAACGCTCAAAAGGCTATTCTACAAGAAAAAGTTTGACAATAGATAAAATAGAAAAAGCAATAAAAGCAATTAGAGAAGTAAATGAAAATGTTATAATAATGGTTGATAATTGTTATGGAGAGTTTGTTGAAGATAAAGAGCCTACAGATATTGGTGCAGATATAGCTGTTGGCTCACTTATGAAGAATTTAGGTGCAGGAATAGCTACTAGTGGAGGATATATTGTAGGAAAAAGGAATTTAATTGAATTATGTGCAGAAAGGTTAACTGCACCAGGAGTTGGAAAAGAAATAGGTCCTTCACTGAACCAAAATATTCCATTTATAAAAGGATTGTTTTTTGCACCAAGTGTTGTAGCAAGTAGTGTTAAAACTGCAGTATTTGCTAGTAGAATATTAGAAAAGATGGGCTATAAAGTAGATCCAGTTTTTAATGAAAAAAGAGCTGATATTGTTCAGACAATAGAATTAGGAGAGGCAGATGAATTAATAAAATTTTGTCAAGGAATACAACAAGGGTCTCCAATTGATTCAAATGTTATACCAGAGCCAAGTGATATGGGAGGATATGATGATAAAATAATAATGGCTGCAGGTACTTTTACAGAAGGTTCAACAATAGAATTAAGCTGTGATGGTCCAATTAGACCACCATATATTGCATATATGCAAGGTGGATTAACATATGAATATGGAAAACTAGGAATTATGAAAGCATTATCTATTTTGAAAAACAAATAAAAAATTTTGGATTTTAAAAAGTGAACCCAAATTATTAGATAAAAGTTTAATTGGGTTCACTTCAGTTTTTATGACAAATTTTTTTAAGGATTGCATTAATTTTGTGTAATAATAGATATATACAATATATATGAATTTTTAATCAAATGTTGGAATATAATATCCAATTCCTCTTTTGGTAATTAAATATTGAGGATTAGAAGTATCTTTTTCTATTCTTTCTCTAATTCTTCTTACTGTTACATCAACAGTTCTTATATCTCCATAATATTCATATCCCCAAACTTGTTCAAGAAGAGCTTCTCTTGTAACAACTTGACCTTGTTGTTGAGCTAAATATTTTAAAACTTCAAATTCTCTTAATGTTAAATTTACAATATTTCCATCAACATTAACTTCATATTTTTCTAAATCTAAAATTAAATTTCCTAGTTTTATTAAATTTTGTTTTCTAGGTTCTTTTTTTGTTTCTATTTCATTATTTAATCTTTGATTATCAAAATGACTTTCAGACTTTCTTAAATTAGCTTTTACTCTTGCAACAACTTCTCTTACACTAAATGGTTTTGTAATATAGTCATCTGCTCCAATTTCTAATCCAACAATTTTATCTAATTCATCATCTTTTGCAGAAACCATTAAAATAGGAACATTGTAATAATTTTTTATTTTCTTACAAACAGTAAGTCCATCTACGCGAGGAATCATAATATCAAGTAATATTAAATCTGGACGTTGCTCAATTGCAATATCTATAGCAGTTTGTCCATCATTTGCTTGTAAAGTATTATAACCTTCTCTACCTAAATTATGAACTAATAAGTCAACAATTTTTTGTTCATCATCTACAATTAATATAGTTTTCTTTTCATCATAATAATTATTATTTTCCATATGTAACCTCCATATTGTTTATAATATATTTATATCACAAAAATTCCTATTATACAAGTTAATTTAAAAATAATATTAATATTTGTGCTAAAGTTCAGTGAGAAATTTTGATATATTAATAATAAATAAATTTTGAATACGATTGGAGGAAATTCTTATATTTCCGTATTGAGTCGAAAAATTTATGCAATTATTAATTTATCAAAATTTCTCACTGAACTTTAACATATTTATATTATTGAATAAAAGAGTAGGTGTCATTTGACACCTACTCCAAAATAATTTTTTTGTTCTCCTATGATTAAAACCGTAAATTATTCAACATTTAATAAGTTCCAAAGGTCACTTACATGGAACGATTCGTAACTGCCATATTTTTCGTAGGTTACAAATACAATGTCAAGAATGTTACCACTGTTAGTTTTAGAAGAACTTTTTGCTAAAACGAATTGGTCTGGAACATTTCTAGCTCTTTTTTCAGCCACTTTGTTCCAAATTTGTTCTTTTTTGATTTTTACTCTTGTATCAAGATTGTTTTTTACAATCTCATAATAAAGAGTTTTAGCTTCAGATGTTTTGCTATACCGCGCTCTTTCGATCGCTTTCTCAAAAATTTCAAATTGCATGCTTTGCGGACAATTAGCAAAGTCAATAAAACAATTAAGAGTTTTGTCATAAAGCTTTTTTATGTGATTTATTTCTACAGAATTAAATTTACTAATACCTTCAGAATAAAGCACATTCCAAAAAGCATTTTGAACTTTTTCTTTAATTAAATCTTCTTGTGTTTTCACACCTTTCTTAGAATATTGTACAATAGTATTTAAATCTGAATCAGTATCAGGAAAGTCTACAGAAAACTTAATTTCTGCTTTTTTTAAGGCTTTCTTAATAGACTCTATTCCTGCTTCTTTTTCTAAAGAAGTTAAAGTAACAGGAGTGAAAGAAATGCTTCCTCTATAATGCTTTTGTGCAGTAATATTATAACAAATAAAATTAAAAAGTAATTCATGAGAATCAACTTTAATAAAAAAGTTTCTTTCCAAAAGATTATTCTTTTTTAATTCTGTTGTTAAGACTGCTACTGAAGTGTAATAACCAGCTTTCTGGTCAAAACTAAAGCTTTTAATTGGAAAAGATTTGTTTATGCTATTCCAAGAATCCCGATATAATTCCAGCCAAACTTCTTCATAGATTTGATTTTTCCTTTGCTCATCGAGCAAATCAAAATCATTGAGAATTTTTGCAAGGAAAGGGTACTGGTTTTGTTTTGGATTTTTTACAAAATCCAGTGTTTCAAGCAATTTTTCATTAATAAGAATCATAAAGAACCTCCATTTTAGTAATTATTTTAATGAAAAGAACGTACAAAATATAATATACCACATTTTACATAATTTGTCCATAATTGATTTTGATTTTAAAAATATTTTACATAGAAATGATTTTGGAATATATAAATAATAAAAAATATCTTTGAAAAATGAGTTTATAAATGTTTTTTTGAAAAATTTACATAAATATGTTATAATATAGTTATATAAAGCTGAATGCTTTAAAATGTAAACCTTATGGTTTACAAGTCCGTATGTACGCTTCAAAGATAGTTCTAGGAGGGAAAAAAATGGCAATGTATCAGTGTCCCAGTGTTAAGATTGTAATCTCTAATTCTGTTCCTGTTGAAGGACAGAAAATGAGATGCTCCAGATTGGAGTACTTTTCTAACTTGGGGGTGAAGTTTGACGAAGTTTTAACTTCGACTGTGGTTGAAGTTAAAACGCTGGACTTGAATGAACGAGTCTATGCGGTGAGAACCAAAAACACATGCTATGTGGTAAAGGTTGGCTAACCTTTACTAAAAAAGAATCATCTTTCTCTCACTTTGTTGGTGGGAGTTTTCTTTGTTTTATGTTTTCTTCAAATTGTAATTGATTAAAAACTTCAAGTGATTTATCCAAATTTTGTCTATATAAAAAAACTTACAAACCTTACAGTCCGTAAGTTGCTTTCAAATGAAGCGATTACGGAGCAGGTATGCGAAAAAATTACATACACTTGTTTCAAGCTCTTATATAACTCGATTTATTGTTTATACTTTAACATAAAATTTATATTTTAGCAATAGTTATAAAGAATAAATATCTATTAATTAGAATATCACAAATTTTGTCTATAGAAATAATATTGGCTTATCATCAATTATCAATCTATCCATATATTCATTTTCCCATTTTAGTGTTTTTCATTCCAAAAGAAGCCAGATGGAACATTTGCATTAAATTCACTATCATATTTTCTAATTAAATTAGAATCAATAAACAATGGAATATTTCTTTCAGTATCAATATCTACAAAATCAAGTTCAAATTGAGATTTTGTTAAATTTAATTTCTCACTAATTTTCATTTTTCTCCCCCAAAAAAATTCTTATTTTTACAATATTATAGAATATTTTTAAAAATTTTCAAATAGTATTGATTACAAAACTTATGTTTGGTATAATAATAAAAATTAATTGTTATATTATTTCAAAAGGAGGTCAAGATATGCCAGAATTAAGCGTTTTAAATCAAAAAATAAACTATATACAAATTGATGATGAAGATTATATATCAATTACTGATATGTTAAAATCAAAAGATGGAAATTTCTTTGTTTCAGACTGGCTAAGGAATAGAAATACTATTGAGTTTTTAGGTATTTGGGAAGAAATTCATAATCCTAATTTTAATTATGGCGAATTCGCCATAATTAAAAGTCAAGCAGGTTTAAATAGTTATAAAATTAGTGTTAAAGAATGGACAGAAAAAACAAATGCGATTGGAATAATATCAAAAGCAGGAAGATATGGAGGAACTTATGCTCATAAAGATATTGCTTTTGAATTTGGAATGTGGATTAGTCCAAAATTCAAACTATTATTGATAAAAGAAAAAGACTTGAAAAATTAAATAAAATAGCTATATCACAAATGCAAATTTTAAATGATACTGATATTAAATATTTAAAGTAATAAATATGAGAATACTTTTTCTATATTAAAATTATTTATAATTGAAAAAACAAGTGGATTGCATTCTATATTTGCAACCCACTCATTTTTAATTACTTGAACAATTCCGTATGCTCAATCAATCGATAATCATTTCCGTCAGGTAACTGAAACTTGAATCTCTTATCAAGAGTTATATCATATCTTTCGATTTGATATTTGTCCCTGCCATTTCCTGAACTAGCATACTTATAGACGTACAGTGTAAAATCTTTGATTTTAGAAGCTTCCTCTTTGGTAAGAAAACTAATTGTTTGAGTTTCGGGTTCTTAAGCACCATATTCCCAAACATCTCTAAAACAATGATATTCACTTTTTTTGTTTTCTTAGAACTCACTTGTTCCAATACTTTTAAATGGTTCGACGAAAACGCATTATGGAGCGAATCACATACAAGTTACGAACTCTCTTGTTCTCTTTCTAATGATATTATATATAAATTACTATTGAAATTCAATTGAAATATAGAAAATTTTTGATATTTGTTATATAATAATTACATATTTATACTTTATGGAGTGATTATATGTTAAAAGAAATAAAAATAGAGTTAACTAATAAATGTGCTAGGAATTGTAAACATTGTTCTAGTAATGCTACTAATAATATTGACAATCTAAAAGAATTAGATTTTGATAGTGTATATAAAATTATTACAGAAGCAAAAGTAATGGGTGTTGAAGATATAGTTTTTACAGGTGGGGAACCTTTAATGTATGATAGCCTTTCTGAACTTGTTGAGTTAACTTCAAAATTAGAAATGAAATCAACTATTTATACCTTTGCATATAGAACTGATGAAACTTTAAATAAATATAAACATTTAATTAATTTAGGATTAAATAAAATTGTTTATTCTCTCGCAGATTCTTTATCAGATGAAAAAGATATTTCTATATATAACAATCAAGAATTTTTTGATAAAGTTTTTGAAGAAAATGATGCTAAATTAGGATTTCATTATACCGTTTCTAAAGATTCATATTCTAAATTTAAGGATGTTATAATTAGTGCAATAAATACATTTAAAAGCAGAAAATATTTTGATAAGGTAAGTTTATTAAGATTTGTCCCTCATGGAAAAGGAACAACTTATATGGATTTATCAAAAGAACAATTATTAGATATTAAAGATTTTTATTTAAATTTTGCTGACAAAAATAGAATTAGACTTGGTAGTCCTTGGAATATATTAGGTATTGAAAATAGTCCTTGTATTATTGCTGATAAAATAATGATAATTGGCTTTGATGGAATTGCTTATCCTTGTGATTCAATAAAATATTTTACTGAATTAGGTATTAGTGGAAATATAAACGATAACTCTTTAATGGATATGTATAATTCTGAATACTTTAGTAATATTAGAAATTTTAATATTAATAATTCTTGTTCTTCTTGTGAACAATATTCAATTTGTAAAAGTGGCTGTATAGGGCAAAAAATAATAGCAAATTATACTGATAACAAAGATAAAGTACTAACATTAAAAAGTTGTATTAATTCACGAGATCCAAAATGTATGAGGTAAGAATATGAAAAAAAGACAAGAAGTATATGATTTATATTGGTATTTTGCTTGCGAAAGACAAAGTATTTTTTGGAAAAAAGTAAACGGAGAATCTGCTCCATGGACTAATGATAGAATTTTACAAGAATATAAATTTTGTAATAGTTATCGAGTTAATGATAGAGTTAGTCAATATTTGCTAAAAAATGTTATATATAACGGAAAAAAATATTCTAATGAAGATATATTATTTAGAATATTATTATTTAAATTGTTTAATAAAGAATCCACTTGGGAATTGTTAAAATATAATTTTGAAGAAATAACGCTAAAGTCATTTAAAATTAAAGAATATTCTAAAGTATTAGAAAATGCCATATCAAGAGGTACGAAGATTTACAATGATGCATATATAAGCTGTGCTAATAAGGCATTCGGTTATGATAGAAAACATGACAATCATCTAGCACTACTAAATAAGATGTTTGGCGAAGATAAAATACAAGATAAAATTGTTAATTGTAAAACTATGGAAGAAGCTTTTTATATTATTAAAAGTTATCCTCTAATTGGTAACTTTATGGCTTATCAATTAGTTACTGATATTAATTATAGTGAAGTTGTGAATTGGAAAGAAGATGAATTTACAGTTTCTGGACCTGGTTCACTTCGTGGAATTAAAAAATGTTTTATAGACAAAGGTAAAATGAGTAATGAAGATATAATTAGATATATGTATGAACATCAAGATGAAGAATTTAAAAGACTAAATTTGAATTTTAAAAGAATTGGAAATAGACCTTTACAATTAATAGATTGTCAAAATATATTTTGTGAATTAGATAAGTATTGTAGACAAGCTATTCCTGATTTAAGGTCTAATAGAACTAAAATAAAAAAACATTATATACCTAAGAAAGATAAAATTGAATATATTTATCCACCAAAATGGGCAATTAATCTAAAAAATTAAAATTGTATTAGAAATATCTAAAAGACAGCACTACTAAATTTGTTAGTGTTGACTTTTTTAATTACAAATTAATTATTTTTTCTATAATTTCTTTATCTTCTATTTTATTAATTCCAAAACATTTTTTGCCTAAATCTTTGATTGAAGCTCCTAAATGATACATTTCTTTATTATCTATAATAATAAATCTATCATGAAATTTATTGGTTTTAGCAACTTTTAAGATAGGATATTCTTTATTGAATTTTTTGATGTCTAAAGTGTCAATATTACTTTTATCAGATGTTAGAATAACAACTTCTACATGGTTATTCTTCTTAGCTAACATTTTTAAAACACTATCATCAATATAATTATCTATAATTAAAATTTTATTATTTGCTTTTCTTATAATGTCTACAATTAAGCTATATGCCTCATATATCTGACCATCAAAAAATATTCTCTGTTTTATATTTTCTTCCAATTGCAATTGATTAAATACTTCATCAAATTTTTTATCATGTTCTAATAATTTGTATTCTATACTTGTTAATCTCTCAAAAACGTGTCCATTTAAGGATATAAATTTTCGCATTTCTATAAAAGATTTTATTATATTAATGCTAACTCTTACTGCTATATCATTTTTTAAAACACCTGCTAACATAGCAATTCCTTGTTCTGTAAAAACATATGGTAAATATCTTCTTCCTCCTCTAAGCTCATCATCTATCTTTAGATTTTGTTTTGAGGTTCCAATTTGGAACCTCAAAGTTTCAAATTCATTTTCTGTTAATTGAAAACAAAACTCTTCTGGAAATCTATCAATATTTCTTTTTACAGCTTTATTTACATTTTTTGTTTCATAATGATATAGCCTAGCTACATCACTGTCTAGCATAACTTGTTTTCCTTTTATAGTATATATTAAATTTTTTATATCTTCATTAGTTAATTCATTTTGAATTGCTAATTTATTTTCTTCCATAAATTCACATCCTTTTCTTACTTTATACATTCTAAAACATTCGTTCTTTAATGTCAAGACTTTTGCAATTTTTAATTTTAAAATTTATAATTTCTATTCCTTGAAAGAAATTTCTTAAATTAATGTATTTAAAATTTGACAATACAATTGTTCCTTACTTGCTTACTAAGTTGAATAGCATAATATGAAGGCTAAGTTTTCAATTTTATAAGAATTTGTTTAACTTCTTTGAGATTATACTTCTGCTGATATTCCTTAATATAGAATGGTTTACTAGATATTTCATTCACTTTTCCAGAAAGAGAACATATTGGTTTTATACGAAAAAACAACCTACAAACTTTATAATTCGTAAGCTGTTATAATTTGGAGCCACTAAGCAGAATCGAACTGCTGACCTACGGGTTACGAATCCGTTGCTCTACCAACTGAGCTATAGTGGCAATCAAAAAAATTATAACATATATAAAATTGAAAAACAAGAGAATTAACATTATTTGCTTAAAATCAGTTACAGTTAAGTGAAAAATTTATTTATTATTAATATATCAAAATTTCTCACAAAACTGTAACAAATAATTAGTATTTTAATTCTATAATTTTATTATTTAAGTAACTTAAAATTCCACTATTTGAAGAAAAACAAAATTGTAATTTATAACTACACAATTGTTGATATTTATATCCTAACTTCTTATTAACAGAATTTATTCCATATTTACCATCACCAACAATAGGGTATCCAATATGAGCCAAATGAGCTCTAATTTGATGAGTTTTTCCTGTTTCTATTTCAACATCTAATAAAGAAGTATTATTTGGGAATTCTTCTAAAACTTTGTAAGATGTAATAATTTTTTGATAGCCTTTTTTAAAAGTATCAGATATATATACTATAGAGTTTTTAGTATCTTTAAATAAAAAAGCTTCTAAACGAGCATTTTTTACTTTAGGAATTCCATAAACAAGAGCCCTATAAAACTTTTTTATTTCATGATTTTTAAATTTATTAAATAATATATCTAAAGCTTCTTTATTTTTTGCAAATAAGACTAATCCAGTAGTATTTCTATCTAATCTATGACAAGGCATTATATTATTAGAAGAAAACTTTTTATTAATTAAATTAGTTAAACTATTTTCTCCAACAACTTCAATATTATTTGGCTTATTTACAATTAATATATTATCATCTTCATAAATTATTTCTAAGTTAATACTAGGAAATAATAGATTATCTGCAATATATACAGATAACTTATCATCAACATATATTGTACAATCTGTATTAATGCGTTTGCCATTTATTCTAATATCTTTTTGTCTTAATGCTTTATAAAAAGTATTTTTAGCTAAATTTGGAAAAGAATAAAAAACAAAAGAGCTTAATTTTTTTCCATTGAAATTATTAGTAACTATTAAACTTTTCAAAATATAATTTCATTCCTTTCAATCAAGTTTTTATATATAAATAAAACAAAATAAAGAATTTTTCACTTAATTAAGATGTACTACATTTTAACATAAAAATATACATAAATCAACTTTGTCAAATAAGAAAAATAAAGAAAAAATGAATAAAAATGAGAAAAAAAGAGTAAAATATAAACAAAAAACCAAAAAATTAAATAAAAAATAGATTGAAAAACGGCTAAATAACTGAGAGATGAATTATTAACTTGAAAAAAGCATAAAATTATGTTATAATATTCCTCGGTCGCTAAATTTTAGTCTAGATAAATGGACGAAAAGGAGTGGATATATATTTTAAAAAAGAAGCTAAAGTACTATACAAAAGAAAGCTGTAGATTTTTTACAATTATGGCGTTTGGATTAGGCTTAATAATAGCGATTATTTTATTAAAATATAAGCCAGCATATGTAGTTAGTTTGTCAGGAGAACAAATAGGCTATGTAAATAGTGCAACAGAATTAAAAAACAAAATTCAAGAAGAAATTATTAATATGGAAGGAAAAAATATAGACTTTGTTACACTAGAAAATATGCCAAATTATGAAATAAAATTAGTAGACAGAAACCAAGAAACGAACGAAGATGAAATATTACTTGCATTAAAAGATGATGCAAAAATAATGTATAAATATTATGCAGTTGTTTTAAATAATGAAACTGTAAGCTATGTTGACAATATGGAAGAAGCGGAAAATGCAGTAAACCAAATAAAAGAAGAACATAAAAATGATTCTATAAAATTAGATTTACTTATAACAACAAACTATACAGAAAACATTAACGAAATTGGAATACAACCTGTTACAGTAGCTAAAGAAGAAGTCGAAGAAAAAGTTGATTTTCTAATAGAAGAAGATTTAAAAACAAAAAGACCATCAATTAATGGAGTTCTTTTAGCTGTAACACCAGTAACTGGACGTATTAGTTCCAGATTTGGTTCAATAAGTAGTATTCGTTCTGGAGCACATACAGGAACAGATATTGCCTGTGCATTTGGAACACCAATAAAAGCAGTTGCAAATGGAACAGTTACTTTTTCTGCAAAAAACGGCTCTTATGGTAATCTTATAAAAATAGACCACGGAAATGGTGTAGAAACATGGTATGCCCATTGTAATAAATTGTATAAAACTGTAGGAGAAAAAGTAGAGGCAGGAGAAGAAATTGCAGAAGTTGGATTAACAGGAAATACAACTGGTGCACACTTACATTTAGAAATTAGAGTAAATGGAAAAGCAATAAATCCACAAAAATATTTATATAAATAAAAAGTATTAATAAAATTTAAGTTTTCACATTAAACTTATGCTTTAATAACTATGTATATTTTTTAATACAGAGGAAAGCATAATATTTAATGTGAAAATTTTAAAATTATTAATACTTTTTATTTTTCCATTTAGCTTTTTTATTCAACTGTTACAGATTTTGCAAGATTTCTTGGTTTATCAACATCTAATCCTTTTTCTTTTGAAATATAATAAGAAAGTAATTGCAAAGGAATAATTGATAATATAGGTGATAATAAAACATTTACATTTGGTACAGTAATAATAGTATCAAAATTATTAGCAGGTAATTCTTGATTTGTAATAACTAATGTTTTTGCACCACGAGTTATAACTTCTTGAATATTACTAATTGTTTTTTCAACTAATTTTGGGTCAGAAATAATACTTATAACAGTAATTCCATTTTCAATTAGTGCAATTGGACCATGTTTTAATTCACCTGCAGCATATGCTTCTGAATGAATATAAGAAATTTCTTTTAATTTTAAAGAAGCCTCTAATGCTGTATTATAATCAACACCTCTTCCTAAGAAAAATACGTCTTTTTCTTGATAAATGTTTTTTGCAAATTCTTGAATTCTTTTTGCACTTTTCAATGCAATTTCTATTTTGTTTGGAAGTTCTAATAATTCCTTTTTCAAATCTTTTAATTCAAAAACTGAAGCTGTTTCTAATATTTCTGCAAAATATATAGCTAATAAAATTAACAAAACTATTTGAGAAGTATATGCTTTTGTTGAAGCAACAGCTATTTCTGGACCTGCATGTGTATAAATAGAATAATTTGCTTCTCTTGTAATAGAACTACCAATTACATTAGAAACTGCAAGTGTTGTAGCTCCTTTTGATTTTGATAATTTTAATGCAGCAATTGTATCTGCTGTTTCTCCAGATTGTGAAATAAAAATACACAAAGTGTTTTTATCTATAATAGGATTTCTATATCTAAATTCTGAAGCAATATCAACAGTTACAGGGATTTTGCAAAGTTTTTCAATTGCAATTTTTCCAGATAGACCTGCGTGCATTGCAGTTCCACATGCTACAATATATATTTTGTTAATACTTGCAAGAAAATCTTTTGTAAATTTTAAATCTTCAAAATTGCAAGGTTCGTTTTCTGGTAAGCGAGAGCCAATGGTTTCTCTTATAGAAGTAGGTTGTTCATGTATTTCTTTTAACATATAATCATCAAAACCATTTTTATCGGCTGAGCTTGCAGACCATTCAATGTTTTTTACATTTTTATTAATTTTATTTAAATCAATATCATAAAAATCTACTTTATCTTTTGAAAGTAGTGCAAATTCATTATCATTTAAAAGATAAAAATCTCTAGTAAATGATAAAATTGCAGGTATATCAGAAGAAATATAACATTCTCCATCACCTTTTCCTATAACTAATGGGCTATCTTTTCTAACAACTATCATGTTATTTGGCATATACTTTGAAATTACTTGAATTGCATAACTTCCTTTTAAATCTTTGCAAGTTGATTGAACTGCACGTAATAATTTTAATTCATCATCATTTTTATCTTTTGAATAATAATAATGAATTAGATTTGGGATAACTTCTGTATCTGTTTGAGAATAAAAAGTATATCTTTCTTTTTCTAGAAAATTCCTTAAATCACTATAATTTTCTATTATGCCATTATGAACAACAGCAAAACTTTTACTATTATCCATATGTGGATGAGAATTTTCTTTTGATGGTTTTCCATGTGTTGCCCATCTTGTATGAGCTATTCCTATTGTTCCTTGTAAATCATCAATACCTTTTAAATTATATAAATTTTTTACTCTTCCTTTATCTTTCATAACAGAAAGACCGTTTTTTTCGATTGTAGCAATTCCTGCTGAATCATATCCTCTGTATTCTAGTCTTAAAAGACCATTAATTAATATAGGTGTAGCTTTTTTGCTTCCTATATATCCAATAATTCCACACATTTAAAATTCCTCCTGATTTAATAAATTTATATTTTTTAATTTAAAACAAATTTTAATTTGTTTTTGTGGAATTGAAATATACAACTTATGTATTAATTTCTGTTATAATATTACTATTATTTTTTGTTTAATACTATGAATTAAGTAATTCACTAGAGCATCCGCCGAATATTTCGATAAACTCTAGACCTCGTCAACAATTTTCAAAAATTCTTTGCAGTCCTAAAATTCAAATTGGGCGAGAACAAACTAAAGAAAAATTTTTGATTTTTCGATTTGTCCTATATAATAAGAACTTTTGAATTTTGCCCTGGCGCTTAATAAAAACTCCTTTCTTAAAATTTTTTTATGAATATTTCAATTTCTATTATATTATATTACAACATTTTTGAATTTGTAGCAAGTATTTTTTTATAATGAAATAATATGCAACTTTTTGATTTCAAAAAACTGTTAATAACACTAAGCAAAAATAAAATTTAACACTTGAAAATTTACATAAAATGTTATATAATTAAAAAAGTACCTTGAAATTTGAAAAAATCCTTTTTTATTGTATAGAAAATCTATACAATAAAGACATTCGCTTAAATTATATATAGGAGGAAATTAATATGTTGCCTATTGAAGCTTTCCGCGAAAAAATAGTGAATAGTGTTTTAAAAAACCGGGTAACCATTGTTACAGCTGAAACAGGTTCAGGTAAGTCGACTCAAATTCCGAAGTATTTGTCTCAGTATTTTAAGCAAGTTATTGTAACTGAGCCAAGAAGAATGGCTGCAAAAACTTTAGCGATTCGAGTTTCTGACGAACTTGAGACTCCACTTGGTAAAACAGTAGGTTATAAAACAGCCTATGACAAATGTGCTTCCAATGATAGTAAAATCATTTATTGTACAGATGGTTTGCAACTTGTACGTTCACTTTTGGGAAGTGATGATACAAGAAGTATTATATTAGTGATAGATGAAATTCACGAATGGAATATCAATCAGGAGCAACTCATTGCATGGACAAAAATCAAAAATATCAAAACAGTTATAATGAGTGCTACTATGGATGTACAAAGCTTAATGGATTATTATAAAGATGAAGTTAATGCTATTTACGTTCCTGGCAGTCAGTATAAGGTTGAGATAGAAGAAAGAAGTAGTTTGGAATTTATAAAATGTATCAAAGAAAATATTTCTGCTGGTAAAAATGTTTTAGCATTTTTGCCTGGCAAGAAAGAAATTTTTGAAACAATAGAAAAACTCAAAGGAGAGAATGCAGTTGTATTTCCTCTTCATGGGGAGATGGATTGGGAAGACCAGAATAAATGCTTTAAAAAATACAAATTACCAAAAGTAATTTGTGCTACTAATGTGGCTCAAACCTCAATTACAATTCCAGATATTGACGTAGTAGTTGATCTTGGATTGGCAAGAATTTCTGATGTCAAAGATGGGATTCAAGGAGTGTTTTTGCAAAAAGTCAGCCAAGCTGATATTATGCAGAGAGCGGGGCGCGCTGGTAGAACTAAGAATGGTAAATATATTCTGTGTTCTGATAATCTTATTAATTACAGACCTAAGTTCCAAAAACCTGAAATTGAAAGAAGCCTTCTTGAAAGAGTTGTTCTCCAATTTGCCAATATAGGCTTAGATGCAGAAAAAATCAAATTTTTCCATCAGCCTAGTAAAGATGCTATTAGTTTAGCTAAAACAGAATTGATAAATTTGAGAGCTATGAATCAAGTTGGCATAGTAACTGATATAGGAAAAGAAATGGTCAGAATTCCTCTTAATGCCCAATTGGCTCGGATGATTGTTGAAGCTGAAAAATTTGGGGTTACTGAGGATGTAATTACAATTGCAGCTATTGTTGAGATGGGAGGATTGCTTTCAAAAGATAAGTATTATTTTTCTTTTACTCGTGAGAGAAAGAGTGATTTGCTAGCAGAGCTTGATGTATGGAAGTACTGCAATAGCCTAGAAAAAATTGATTTTGAAAAAGAAGGAATTAATAAGAAAAACTTCTTCAAAATTAAAGAACATATTAAAGCTATTAAAGAAGCGGTTAATGGAATTATTACATTAAAAACTTCAAATAATAGAAATGATATTTTAAGGGCTTGCATTAGTGGTTTTGTTACTCATATCTTTTTCAATAATTGGGGTGATACTTTAATTGACAAAAATGGCGTAAGCAGAAAGCTTGACCGTAAGTCTTGTATTCAAACTTATGGAAAATGTGTTTTAGGAATTCCCAAAACGATTGAGTTTAAAAATTGCTATGGATATCTTTCAAAAATGGAATTGGTGACTTTTGCAACAGAAATTGATGAAGATACGGCTCTAGAGATTGTTCCTCAAAGTTATATTTCTTCTAAAACTTCTGAAATTTATTCTGCCGAAGAAGATGTTGTTGTACAAAGAACAATTAAGAACATTTTGAATTTCCCTGTGAAAGTGATTGATATTAAGGAATATAACCATCCTAAATATGAAGAACTTAAGCAGGAGTATATGTCTGCATTTGGCGATTATTATAACTTTAATCGAGATTCTAAGAAAAATCGAATTAGAATTCAAGGAAAAGAATACATAGTTTTTTTGGATGGCAAAGACCCATATATTCAGGTTGATACTTATGATTTGTTTAACATTGAAGAGGAAAAAATCACTTTGAATGATGGAACTATTGCAACAGTAAAATGCAAAGGTAAATCTAGTAAAAGTATTACAGCTCTTAAATCAATGGTATATGAGTATGTATCTGTAATTATCAGAAAAAGTAACCGTGAAAAATACAATAAAAATATTGTGAATTCTATCTTGGATTTTGATTTGATTAAAGAAAAATTGGGCAAGATTAAATTAAAAGGAGAGGATTTTGGTTATAGCAACATAACCGTTGATGCTTTTGGCTGTTTGAAGATTCAGAAAGATGGGAGAGTTGTTTTAGACATCGTAGAAGATGAAACTACTGCAAAAAAGCATACGGAAGAAGCAATTCAATATTTAGCAATGAGAAAGCTAAAAAAAGAATATGTGGATTCTAAATTCAGTCATCAGACAGGCAAGAAGAGAAAGGAGTTAAGCGAAGAAGAGAAGAAGATAAAAGAGGATTTTTGGCATCTAGCTATAGATGTCGTTGCCTTTATGGATTCAACAAATGTGGAAGAGTCTCTGCAATTCATTGAAGAATATTATGCAGAGCTTATGAGCTAAAAGAAAGAGAGGTGAAAAAAACTAGCTATTTTGACAAATGTCAAAGTAGCTAGTTTTTTTTTCGAAAAGTAGGTAGTTTTTTTAAAAAATCAGTTGACAAGCCTATATAAAATATGATAAAATAATATGCGTATAAATTTGCAAAATGGTAATTTGTTACATATTATTTAACACTTTTAAATAAGTTCAAAATGTGATAAGATGTATATTTTAAGTCAAAAACAAATTACTAAAAATTAATTCAAAACGGATAAAATTTAGAAAAATAAGAATTAAATATAAAAGAAGCAAAGCGGAGAAAATTGTAAAAGCAGACAATTATCAAAACTTTGCTAAATTATATTATAAGAGGGGATTTTTCTAATTTAAATATTTATCAACATTTTTTACTGCTTAATATTTAATAAGGAGTGATTTTTTTGAAAATCAAAGATGTTAATTTCGGAAGAACAACCCGTAAAGATTTCTCAAAAGTTGGCGACTTTATAGAAATGCCAAATTTAATCAAAGTTCAAAAAGATTCTTATGACTGGTTTGTAGAAGAAGGTCTAGGAGAAGTATTAAGAGACATATCTCCAATTGTAGACTACACAGGAAATCTAGTACTAGAATTTTTTGATTATTACATGGAAGACAAAACAAAATACACTGAAGAAGAAGCAAAAGAAAGAGATGCAACATATTCAACAAGATTACATGTAAAAGTAAGATTAATAAACCGTGAATCTGGAGAAATAAAAGAACAAGAAATCTATTTAGGCGACTTTCCACTAATGACAGAAAGTGGAACATTTATAATAAATGGAGCAGAAAGAGTTGTAGTAAGCCAATTAGTACGTTCACCAGGATGTTATTATGATGAAATATTTGACACAAAAACAGGAAAGAAAACATACACATCAACAATTATGCCATTAAGAGGAGCATGGCTAGAATATGAAACAGACGGAAATGATATGATGTGGGTACGTGTAGACAGAACAAGAAAAATACCAATAACAACATTATTAAGAGCAATTGGACTTGTATCTGATGACCAAATAAGATCATTATTTGGAGAAGAGCCATTAATAGAAACTACAATTCAAAAAGACCCAATAAAAACAGGAGAAGATGCATTAATAGAAATATACAAAAAATTAAGACCTGGAGAATTACCAACAGTTGATGCAGCAAGAAGTTTATTTAATGGATTATTCTTTGATAATAGAAGATATGATTTGGCAAAAGTTGGAAGATTCAAATTTAACCAAAAATTAAGTATAGCAAATAGAATAAAAAATCAAGTAGCATTTGAAGACATAATGGATAAAGAAACAGGAGAGGTATTTGTTACAGCAGGAGAAGTTATTACACCAGAAATGGCAGAAACAATTCAAAACGCAGGAATAAATGTAGTTGATATAAAAATAAATGATAAAAAAGTAAGAATTATAGGAAATGGAATAGTAAATATTCATGCAGTATTACCAAATGTTGATTTAAGCAGTTTACACATAAAAGAATATGTAAACTATGAAGTGTTAAAAAATATTATGGAAAACACTTCTGAAGAAGATTTAGTAAAAACACTAAAACAAAGAGAAGAAGAACTAGTTCCAAAATATATTACAACAGAAGATATGATTTCATCTGTAAACTTTTTATTAAACATGTACCATGGATATGGAAAAGCAGATGACATAGACCATTTAGCAAACCGTAGAATAAGATGTGTAGGAGAATTATTACAAAATCAATTTAGAATTGGTTTAGCAAGACTAGAAAGAGTAGTACGTGAAAGAATGACAATTCAAGACTTAGATGTAATTACACCACAAACATTAATAAACACAAAACCAATTACATCATCAATAAGAGAATTCTTTGGAAGTTCACAATTATCACAATTCATGGATCAAACAAATCCACTTTCAGAATTAACACATAAAAGAAGAATTTCAGCATTAGGACCAGGAGGATTATCAAGAGAAAGAGCTGGATTTGAAGTTCGTGATATTCACTATACACATTATGGTAGATTATGTCCAATAGAATCACCAGAAGGACCAAACATTGGATTAATATCAGCATTATCATCATTTGCGAATATAAATGAATATGGATTTATTGAAACACCATATAGAAAAATAGATCCAGAAACACATAGAGTAACAGATATTGTTGAATATATGAGTGCAGATGTTGAAGATAATTACATGATAGCACAAGCATCAGAACCTATGAATGAAAATGGTGAATTTATAAATCAACGAGTACGTGTAAGACACCAAAATGAAATAATAGAAGTTGATAAAGATTTAGTTCAATATATAGATGTATCACCAAAACAATTAGTATCTATTGCAGCAGCAATGATACCATTCCTAGAAAATGATGACGCAAAACGTTCTTTAATGGGTTCAAACATGCAACGTCAAGCAGTTCCATTAATGACATCAGAAGCACCAATTATTGCAACAGGTATAGAATATAGAGCAGCAAAAGATTCTGGAATACTAGTATTAGCAGAAGAAGATGGTGTTGTAGAAAAAGTTACTGGAGACAGTATTACAATGAAATATGAAAATGGTAAAACTGTTGTCCATAAATTACGTAAATTCAAAAGAACAAATGGTGGAACATGTATAAACCAAAGACCAATTGTTGTAAAAGGAGAAAAAGTTAAAAAAGGTGATGCTATTGCAGATGGACCTGCAACAAAAGATGGAGAAATGTCATTAGGAAAAAATATGTTAGTAGCATTCTCAACATGGGAAGGATATAACTACGAAGACGCTATATTATTAAATGAAAGATTAGTACAAGAAGACATATTTACATCAATACATATAGAAGAATATGATTGTGAATGTCGTGACACAAAATTAGGTCCAGAAGAAATAACTAGAGATATACCAAATATTGGTGATGATGCATTAAAAGACTTAGATGAAAACGGAATTATTAGAATAGGGGCAGAAGTTAGACCTGGAGACATATTAGTTGGAAAAGTTACACCAAAAGGAGAAACAGATTTAACAGCAGAAGAAAGACTATTAAGAGCAATATTTGGAGAAAAAGCAAGAGAAGTTAGAGATACATCATTACGTGTACCACATGGAGAAGCAGGAACAATTGTTGATGTAAAAATATTTACAAGAGACAATTCAGAAGAATTAGGACCTGGGGTAAATCAAGTAATTAGATGTTATATTGCAACAAAGAGAAAAATTTCTGTAGGAGATAAAATGGCTGGTCGTCATGGAAATAAAGGTGTTATATCAAGAATACTACCAGCAGAAGATATGCCATTTTTACCTGATGGAACACCAATAGATATTTTATTAAATCCATTAGGTATACCATCTCGTATGAATTTAGGTCAAATACTAGAAGTTCACTTAGGAGCAGCTGCAAGAGCTTTAGGATGGAAAGTATCTACACCAGTATTTGATGGAGCATCAGATCAAGAAATAGAAGAACTACTAAAAGAAGCAGGATTATCACCAGATGGAAAACAAACATTATATGATGGAAGAACTGGAGAACCATTTGCAAGTCCAATTACAGTTGGAGTAATGTACATGTTAAAATTACATCACTTAGTAGATGATAAAATACATGCTCGTTCTACAGGACCATATTCACTAGTAACACAACAACCTTTAGGTGGAAAAGCACAATTTGGTGGACAACGTTTTGGAGAAATGGAAGTTTGGGCATTAGAAGCATATGGAGCAGCATATACACTACAAGAAATACTTACAATAAAATCAGATGATGTTGTTGGACGTGTTAAAGCATATGAAGCAATAGTTAAAGGAGAAAATATTCCAGAACCAGGAGTTCCAGAAAGCTTTAAAGTTCTTGTAAAAGAATTACAAGCATTAGGACTTGATATTAGACTATTCTCAGAAGATAACCAAGAACTTGAACTAAAAGAACATATAGACGAAGGTATAGATTATGAGGATGTTGAAAAAGAAAAAGTTCTTACAGAAGAAGATGTATTAAACTTATCAGATTTAGAAGATGGTTATAAAGAAGAAGAAATGGTTGATGAAGAAGAAGAAAGTGATGAACTTTTTGATGAAGATAATTTTGATGATGATGAAGACATTTATGATAATGATATGGCAAATGATAATCTAGATAATGATAATGACATTATAGAATAAGTATAAAACCTAATTGTAAAAAGTATCAAGAGCTGGCAAATTAAATAATGCTAGTTCTTGATAAGATAATTTAATAAATTTTTAAAAATATTTTATATGACATAAAAATTTGCAGGAGCGGGGGATATGTAAATTATTGTTTAAAAATTACCCAAAAAATTTAAGAAGGGGGACATCTAATAAAGATGGAAGAAGACGAATTAGAGATATTTAACAAATTAAAGATAGGAATTGCATCAGATGAAAAAATAAGAGAATGGTCAAAAGGTGAAGTTAAAAAGCCAGAGACAATAAATTATAGAACACTAAAACCAGAAAAAGATGGATTATTTTGTGAAAAAATATTTGGACCAACAAAAGACTGGGAATGTCACTGTGGAAAATATAAAAGAGTAAGATATAAAGGAATAGTATGTGATAGATGTGGTGTAGAAGTTACAAAATCAAAAGTAAGACGTGAAAGAATGGGGCACATAGAACTAGCAGCACCAGTGGCTCATATATGGTATTTTAAAGGAATTCCAAGTAGAATTGCATTGATGTTAGATATATCACCAAGAAATCTTGAAAAAGTAATATATTTTGCTGCATATATTGTAACAGATAAAGGAACATCTGGATTAGAAAAATGCCAAATATTAACTGAAAAAGAGTATCATGAAGCTGAAGAAAAATATGGAAAAAAATCATTTAAAGCAGAAATGGGAGCAGAAGCAATCAGAAAACTATTAGAGGAGATTGACTTAGAAAAATTAACTGCACAAATAGAAAAAGACATAGAAAATGCAAGTGAACAAAGAAAAGCAAAATTAATAAAAAGATTAGATACTGTAGAAGCATTTTATCAATCAGGAAATAGACCTGAATGGATGGTAATGAATGTCATACCAGTTATTCCACCAGATTTAAGACCAATGGTACAATTAGATGGTGGTAGATTTGCAACATCAGATTTAAATGATTTATATAGAAGAGTAATAAACAGAAATAATAGATTAAAAAGATTACTAGAACTTGGTGCACCAGAAATAATAGTAAGAAACGAAAAAAGAATGTTACAAGAATCTGTTGATGCATTAATAGACAACTCAAGAAGAGGAAGACCTGTTACAGGAGCTGGAAATAGACCATTAAAATCTTTATCAGATTTATTAAAAGGAAAACAAGGAAGATTCCGTCAAAACCTATTAGGAAAGAGAGTTGACTATTCAGGACGTTCAGTAATCGTAGTAGGACCAGAACTAAAAATTTATCAATGTGGTCTACCAAAAGAAATGGCAATAGAATTATTCAAACCATTTGTAATGAAAGAACTAGTTGCAAGACATATAGCACATAACATAAAAAATGCAAAAAGAATGGTAGAAAGATTAAGCCCAGAAGTATGGGGAATACTAGAAGATGTTATAAAAGATCATCCAGTAATGTTAAACAGAGCACCTACATTACACAGATTAGGTATACAAGCATTTGAACCTGTTTTAGTAGAAGGTAGAGCAATAAAATTACATGCATTAGTATGTGAAGCATTTAATGCAGACTTTGATGGTGACCAAATGGCAGTACACTTACCATTAACACCAGAAGCTCAAGCAGAATCAAGATATTTAATGATAGCAACAAATAACCTTTTAAAACCACAAGATGGTAAACCTGTTGCTGTACCAAGACTAGATATGATTTTAGGAAGTTATTATTTAACAATGGTACTAGATGGAGAATTAGGTGAAGGAAAATACTTTAAAGATCCTGATGAAGCATTATTAGCTTATCAAAATGAAGCTGTATCAATACATGCAAAAATACATGTAAGAATAACAAAAGAAATTGATGGAGAAATAAAATCAAAAACTATTGAAACAAGTGTAGGAAGAATAATCTTTAACCAAGGAATTCCACAAGACCTAGGATTTATAGATAGAAAACAAGATCCATTCCAATATGAAATTGATTTTCCAGTTATGAAAAAGTCAATGGGAACAATAATAGAAAGAACAATAGATAAACATGGATTAATTGAATCTGCAGAAGTAATAGACTATATTAAAGAACTTGGATTTAAATACTCAACACTTGCAGGAATAACATTCTCAGTTGCAGATGTAAAAGTTCCAGATGCTAAAAAAGATATTTTAGCACAAGCTGACCAAGAAGTTGAAAAAGTTAGAAAACAATATAGAAGAGGTTTAATTACTGATGATGAAAGATATCAATCAATAGTTAATATCTGGGAAAAAGCAACAAATGATGTAAGTAAGGCAATGGAAGAAAACTTTGATGATTTAAACCCAATATATATGATGGTAAAATCAGGAGCCCGTGGTAATATGAACCAATTAAGACAAATTGCAGGTATGAGAGGACTTATGGCAAGTACAACAGGTAAAGCAGTAGAAATACCAATTCGTTCTTGTTTCCGCGAAGGTCTAGATGCATTGGAATATTTCATATCTTCACATGGTGCACGTAAAGGACTTTCAGATACAGCTTTAAGAACAGCAGACTCTGGATATTTAACAAGAAGATTAGTAGATGTATCACAAGATATTATAGTAAGAGAACATGACTGTGGAACTACAGATGGATTAACTATAGAAGATATTAAAGATGGAAATCAAATTGTTGAGGGATTACAAGAAAGACTTGAAGGAAGATTCCCATTAAATGATATTATAGACCCACAAACAAATGAAGTTATAGTAGATACAAATACTATGATAAATAAGGAAATTGCAAAACGTATAGTAGATGCAGGTATTACAAAAGTTGTAGTACGTTCTGTAATTGCTTGTAGAGGAAAACATGGTGTATGTCAAAAATGTTATGGTATGGGACTAGCAAGAAGAGATTTAGTATCAATTGGAGAATCTGTAGGTATTATAGCTGCACAGTCAATAGGTGAACCAGGAACACAGCTAACAATGAGAACAATACATTCTGGTGGTGTAGCAGGTGTAGCAGATATAACACAAGGTCTTCCAAGAGTTGAAGAAATCTTTGAAGCTAGAAAACCAAAGGGAGTAGCAGTAATTACAGAAATAGATGGTAAAGTAAAAATTTCTGAATCAAAGAAAAAATTAGAAGTAATAGTTACATCTAAAGACGATTCTAGAACATATGTAATACCATTTGGTTCAAAACTAAAAGTTAAAGATGGAGATGACGTTAAAGCTGCAGATCCATTAATAGAAGGTTCAATAAATCCATCAGAAATTTTAGCTATAAAAGGACCTGAAGGAGTTTATGAATATGTAATTTCTGAAATTCAAAAAGCATATAGAAATCAAGGTGTTGATATAAATGATAAACACGTTGAAGTAATTGCAAGACAAATGCTTCGTAAAGTTAGAGTTGATGATGGTGGAGATACAGATATGTTCCCAGGATCATTAGTTGATATGTATGAATTTGAGGATAAAAATAAAGAAGCATCAGCACAAGGTAAACGTCCTGCAACAGGAAAAAGAGTATTACTAGGAATAACGAAAGCTTCACTTGCAACAGATAGCTTCTTATCTGCAGCATCATTCCAAGAAACAACAAGAGTATTAACAGAAGCTGCCATAAAAGGTAAAGAAGATGATTTAATAGGATTAAAAGAAAATGTTATTATTGGTAAATTAATTCCTGCGGGTACAGGCATGAAGAGATATCAAGATGTAAGAATAGAAGTTGAAGGAGAAGAAAAAACTCAACAAGAAGAACAACAAGAAGAACAACAAGCGGAAAATACAAACCAAGAAAATCAAGAACAAAAACAAGAGCAAGATGAAACACAAGAAACTTCAGAAGAAAACTAAAAAATAAGAACCTTAGGGAGAAGATTCCTTAGGGTTCTTATTTTTTAGTTATAATTTTTTGTTTTACTTTAAATTGTACTGCATACATAATTAATGAAAAGATTGTAGCAAGAATTGCCAAATAATATAAATATAAATCAAATTTAAATGGCAAATTAATGTGGAATTGATTAATAATAAGAGAACATATAATAGCCAAATAGAACAATGTAGTAGCAAGTTTTCCATACCATTTACTATAAACTACAAAATCTTTTCTTTTGTATAAAAAAGATGCAGTTATAATAATTGTACATTCTTTAATAAAAACAATTGCTAAAATCCACCAAGGTAAAATATTTAATATAGTCAAAGCAAGGAGTAAAGAAATTTGAGTAATTTTATCAGCAAGTGGATCAATTAATTTTCCAATATCAGAGATATAATTATATTTACGTGCAATATAACCATCTAAAATATCTGTAAACGCAGAAATAGTAAATATAATTATACCAACTAGATAATGGTGAGAAATGACTGCAATAAATATAAATGGTATCAAAATAAATCTAATTCCAGTTAATATATTTGGAATATTTTCTTTTCTCATATTTATAAAAATCCTTCCTAATTATAAATGTCAATTTACACAACTTTAATTTTCAATTCATCATTTTCCATATCAACATTAAGAGTCTGACCATCAGTTACTTCAGTTCTTAATATCATCTCAGAAATTTCATCTTCAACATATCTTTGAATAGCTCTTCTTAAAGGTCTAGCACCATATTTTAAATTTGTACCTTTAGCTAAAATAAATTCCTTAGCAGAATCTGAAACATTTAAAGAAATATTTCTTTCTTTTAAAGCATTTGAAGTATCTTTTAACATTAAATCTACAATTTGAAGAAGTTCTTGTTTAGTTAAAGGATCAAATACTATAATTTCATCAATTCTATTCAAAAATTCTGGTCTAAATACTTGTTTAAGATTTTCTTCAATTTTATTATTATCAACTGTTTTTTTATCAAAACCAATTGAATTATTATTTAAATTAGAACCAGCATTTGATGTCATAATAATTATTGTATTTTGGAAACTAACAACATTTCCTTGAGCATCTGTAAGTTTTCCATCATCTAAAACTTGTAATAAAATATTGAATACATCTGGATGAGCTTTTTCTATTTCATCAAATAAAATAATAGAATAAGGTTTTCTTTTAACTTTTTCTGTAAGTTGACCTGCATCATCATATCCAACATATCCTGGAGGTGCACCTATTAATTTTGCTGTAGAATGACTTTCCATATATTCAGACATATCTACTCTTATAATAGAATCTTCTGAACCAAACATTTCATATGCTAAACTTTTTGCAAGTTCTGTTTTTCCAACACCTGTAGGTCCTACAAATATAAAAGATGGTGGACGTTTTGTACTTTGTAAACCTGCACGTTTTCTTCTAATTGCACGAGAAACAGCACTAACAGCTTTATCTTGACCAATAACTCTTTTATGAAGATTTGTTTCAAGATTTAATAATTTTTGTGTTTCTGCTTCAGTTATTTTTTTAACAGGTATTTTTGTCCAGTTTTCTATAACTTGAGCAATATCTTGAATTGTTAAATATTTTGGCTTAATTATACTATTTAAATGATCAATTTCTTCAATTAATTGACATTCTTTAGTTTTTAAATCAGCTGCTTTTTGATAATCTTCAGTAGAATCTGCTTGTGCTGCATCTTCTTTTTGAGCTTGAACTTTTGCAAGTTCTTGTTTTAGAATTTCTAATTTAAATAATTCTTTGTTTTCAAGATTAATTCTTGAACATGCTTCATCTAATAAATCTATTGCTTTATCTGGTAAAAATCTATCATGAATGTATTTTTCTGACATTATAACTGTTTGTTTAATAACATCATTAGATATTATTACTTTGTGGTAATCTTCATAATATTTTTTTATTCCATTTAAGATTGAAATTGTGTCATCAACATTTGGTTCTTCAACTAAAACTTGTTGGAATCTTCTTTCTAAAGCTGTATCTTTTTCAATAAATTTTCTGTATTCTCTTAAAGTAGTAGTTCCAATTAATTGAATTTCGCCATTTGCAAGAGAAGGTTTTAAAATATTTGCAGCATTCATTGAATGTTCTCCATCTCCAGCACCTATAATATTATGAATTTCATCTATTACTAAAATAATGTTTTTTAGTTCTTTACATTCATCAATAATACCTTTCATACGAGCTTCAAATTGTCCTCTAAATTGAGTTCCAGCAATAACTGCTGTCATATCTAATAAATAAACTTCTTTGTTTAAAAGTTTTGCAGGTACATTGTTATTTGCAATTTTTATAGCTAAACCTTGAGCAATCGCAGTTTTTCCAACACCTGGTTCTCCAATTAAACAAGGATTGTTTTTTGTACGTCTATTTAATATTTGAATAACTCTTTGAATTTCTTTGTCACGTCCAATAACCATGTCTAATTCATTATTTTTTGCTTTTAAAGTTAAATTTGTTCCAAAAGTATCAAGAAATTTCTTTTTCTTTTTTGCCTTTTTTTGTTCAACTTTTACTTTTTGCCTACCATTATTTGAAGAATTATCTTCTTCAGATGGTTTTGAGTTTTTTGGAACAAAATTTGCAAAAATAGAACCAATTGGAATTCCCATTGCTATACCTTCTGGTGAATTTTCTTCATCTCCATCTTCATCACCATTTTCAAAATTTTCTAAATCTATATTTTCGATATTTTCTAATTTTAAATTTGAAGATAAATCTTTAAACAATGATTCTAGTTGCTTTGACATATTGTTCATATCTATATTATTTATATTATTAAATGAATTAGAATTGTTCTGATTTGGATTTTGATTTTCAGGTACTTCTAATCCACGTTTTTTTGCACATTCTTTACATAATCCTTCCATTGAAGAAACGCCATTTTCTATTTTGTTTATAAAAACAACTGCTGTATTTTTTTTACATTGTGAACATATCATATATTATTCCTCTTTTCTTCTTATAATATTATATATTCTACATTAATTTTTCCAAATAGTCAAGAGAAAATACATTTTGGGACTAGACAAAAAAAATTTTTTGTGTTATATTATTTAATATGCTGATGTGGCGGAACTGGCAGACGCACTGGACTCAAAATCCAGCGGGAAACCATGTGGGTTCGAGTCCCACCATCAGCACCAATAATAAATCTGTTCTAACTAATAAGGCAGATTAACACAAATATCATTCAGAAATGGATGATATTTTTTTGTTGTAAAAAATTATCTCAATAAATTTATTGATTCACAGAGCCCAGAGTTTTGATATAATTTCAAAACTCATATGGAGTTAGGACTTATGACAAGGTCAAAATCCTAAGCTACGAAGAACATTCAAGGAGTTAAAAAGTTATGAAAGAAAATAAAGTTGAGAATATAATAAATATAATTAAAAATTTTGCTACTAAAGATAATTTGATATTAGGAATTTGCTTAACTACAAGTGATTCAGCTAATATTTTATATAATAAAACATAAATGTATGAGAAATTTAATACTATGTTAAAAGAAGTTGATGAAGAATATAGAACTACTTTAGTAAATTTTGCAAAATATAAGATTGTAATGTTTACAATGGCTAAAATTATGGAGATGGAACAAGTTGAAAGAAATCAAGTTTATTTGTATTTGTTTAATAATACTAACTTAAATAAAAAGATTAGTCGTAATTAGGCAATGAGTATTAGTGGCTAAAGTGTTGAAAAAGCATATATTTTGTGATATACTATTTACACGTTAAGGGGGAAAAATGGATAAAGAAGAAATATTAAATAAAATAAAAAGATATGTGAAAGAAGTATGTAAAAATGACTCATCCGGTCACGATTGGTGGCATATACAAAGAGTATATAATAATGCAATGTTAATAAACCAAAAAGAAGGAGCAAATGAGTTTGTATTAACTGCAATTGTTTTAATGCATGATTTATATGATCACAAATTTTATGATGGAAATATTGAGGAGAAGTTAGAAGAATTACTAAAACAATTACAGGTTTATGAGTACATATCAGAAGAATATAGAAAAAATATAATTAATAGTTGTGCAAATTTAGGATTTAGTAGTAATTTTTCTGTAAAAAAAGAATTATCACAAGAAGGAAAAATAGCACAAGATGCAGATAGATTGGATGCATTAGGAGCTATTGGTATTGCGCGAACTTTTGCATATGGCGGAAAAAAAGGAAAACTAATATACAATCCAAATAATAATGGACTTGTTGAAGAAAAAGAATATGTTCAAAAAGGTTCTAAAACTTCAATTAGTCATTTTTATGATAAATTATTAAAAATAAAAGATTCTATAAATACAGATACTGCAAAGGAAATATCAATAAAGAGACATAAATTTATGGAAGATTTCTTAAATGAGTTCTTTGATGAATGGAATGGAGAAAAATGATAGATACAGGATATTTATTTTCAAAAGATGACAAAAGAATATTTGTAAATACATGTTTAGGATGTACAGGTAAATGTTCATATTGCTATTTGGGAAAAATGGGATATGATAATAATGCTATAGTTTCAAGAGTAAAGAAAGCTGAAGAATTAATTAAAGAAATTGAACAACAACGGAATTTCAAATGAAGTATTAATAACATTAGGTTGCTTTTCGGAATGCTGGGATAATAATAATAAACCAGAAACAATAAAATTAATCCAGTATTTTTTACAAAGGGGAAATCAAATTCAATTATCTACAAAAAAAGAGATAAAAACGGAAGAATTTTGTCAACTTAAAAATCTGATTCAATATTTAGGACAGCTAGTGGTTTTTGTTAGTTCGGCAAGTATAAGACAGTGGAATACAATTGAGAGAGGAACAGATGCACCAAATAAAAGATTTAACACATTTGAATTATCAAGACAGCTAGATATTCCAACAGTTTTATATATGAAACCAGTATTAAAAGGAATAACTATTAAAGATATTGATTTATATAAAGAAGTTATTAGTAAATATGACATAAAAGATGTTGTTGTAGGAAGTATTTTTGGTGAACAGCCATCTCAAGAAACAGTGCATTTTTCTGACAAGGGATTACTATTTTATAATCCTGTTTCAGATGAATCACAAATTAAAAGAGAATTAATGGCAACAGGAAATGTAAGAGTGTTTTCAAGAAGTACACAGGTTACACAATATTATAAAGACAAAAGTAAAAATATAGAAAGATAATAAGTTTAATTAGATAATAGAAAATATGTTATAATTATAAGCAATGTAACATTTTATAACTTCATTAAATCAGTGACTATATACAAAATTATTATGAATAATTAACACAAAAGAACAAATTTGTTCTTCTTCGCTTTTAAAGCCAGGCTTTTTTATTGGTTTTATATATTTTTTATATTGGTCTTGTATTTTATAAAAAATATGATATACTTTAATAAATTGATTGATATTTGTATCAATCGTTATGAGAGCCAAAAAGTTGTAAATAACTACTTCGTTGGCACCAAGAAAAGACGTAGTTTAACTACGTCTTAAAAAATATTTAAGAAAAGTGGGACTCGAAAAGGAGGGTGGCAAGTTTTGGGTCGGTAAAAATGGTGTTATATCAGTATCTGTCTTTTTTTGTAACTACTTATCATAGTTTACTAAAAACAAAAGTAAAACCATAAATACTCAAGGAAGTAAGTTATTGTCAGCTTACTTCCTTAATAATATGTATGTATGCCGTTTTACTCTAATTTTAATTTCTCGTCCATTTTTTCTAGTCTACGAACACTACTATTATTTTTCAATAGTTCTAACTGTTTTTTTGCCGTATTATTCAATTTTACAATTCTTTCACTTTGAGAAATTCCACTTGTTATCATTTCAGCATTTAAATTTTCGAGATTTGCTAAAACAACTAAATGCAAAATATCTGTATAATCTCGAATATTTCCATCTAAATTAGGATTGTTATCTCTCCATTCTTTTGCTGTCATTCCAAATAAAGCAACATTTAAAACATCAGCCTCATTTGCATATACATATTGTTTTTGTTTTTCAGTTAATGTTGGGACAATAAATTCTTTTATACTATCTGTGTGAATAATATAATTAGTTTTAGATAATTCTCTTTTTACAGACCATTCAATTTTATTTTGGTATGATTCATTAATTTTTAATCTTTCAAATTCAGTTATTAAGTATAACTTAAATTCTGGACTTAACCAGCTGGCAAACTCAAAAGCAATATCTGGGTGTGCAAATGTTCCAATGCTATATCTACCACCTTTTGCAATAATTCCAATACTATTTGTTCTTTTTATCCATTGTGTAGGAGACATAGCGAAAGAATTTTTTCCATATTCAGTTTTAATTTGGTCGAATTCGACCAAATTAAAACTAGAATTGTGTAATTGTTCCCAAAGTCCTATATAATCAATTGTACTAACTCTTCTTAACCAGTTTTTTACGGTAAAAGATGGATCACTTGAATTTTGATATTTAGCTAAATCAGTTAATGATATAAAATCTGTTTTATCAGTTCTAATAACACTTATAGGTGTATCCTTTACTATTATTTCTGTTTTTATAAGTTCATTTTTCATAAATAAAAATCACTTCCAATCTCAGCAAACTTCATACATATTTTAAAACAATTGTTTGCAAAAGTCAAGCAAAATTTCAAATTTTAACACAATTTTAAAGGGATTCAAAAGAAATGTGAAAATTTTGTGAATTTTAGCAATCGACTATTGACAATGCTAAAAGCAAGATGTATAATAAGCATGTAAAAAGAAATTAATCAAAAGATTAATTCCAAATAAAAATAGCAACAAGGTGTCAACACATAAAATTATAAGGAGGTAATGTATTATGATGTTAGTACCAAGAAAAAATTATAATGGATTTGATATTTTTGATGATGTTTTCGCAGATCCATTCTTTGGAGAAAAAGAAAACAAAATAATGAGAACAGACTTAAAAGAAAAAGATGGAAAATACTTATTGGAAATTGATGTACCAGGATATGACAAAGAAGATATAAAAATAGAACTACATGAAGGATATTTAACAATATCAGCAGAAAAAAATGAAGAAAAAGAAGACAAACATGCTAAATATCTAAAAAGAGAAAGATTCTCTGGAATGTGTTCAAGAAGTTATTATGTAGGAGACAATGTAAGAGAAGAAGACATAAAAGCAAACTTCAAAAACGGTATCTTAACAGTAGAATTTCCAAAAGAGCCAGAAAAGAAAGTTGAAGAAAAGAAATATATTCCAATTGGAGAATAGAAAAAAAGATGCTCACAAAGAGCATCTTTTTTTCTAAAAATCAATAAAATGTATTGAAAAATGAATAGAATTATGATATCATAATATTATGTTATTTTGATAGATTAAAAAAAAACTCAATTTGCAGTTTTTGTTTTAATCTATTTTTTTATTTTTTATCAAAGATAAAATGTTTTTCTGCAAAAATGGGGCAATAGGAGGAAAAATAAATGAACACAAAATATGTATTTGTAACAGGAGGAGTAGTATCAGGATTAGGAAAAGGAATAACAGCAGCATCACTAGGAAGGCTATTAAAAAACAGAGGGTATAAAGTAACAATACAAAAATTTGACCCATATATAAATGTAGACCCAGGAACAATGAGTCCATATGAACATGGAGAAGTTTTTGTAACAGAAGATGGAGCAGAAACAGACTTAGACTTAGGACATTATGAAAGATTTATTGATGAAAACTTAACACATAACTCAAGTGTAACTATGGGAAAAATATATTCATCAGTAATCGAAAAAGAAAGAAGAGGAGACTATTTAGGAAAAACAGTACAAGTAATTCCACATATTACAAATGAAATAAAAGAAAAAATATACAGTTTTGAAAACACAGATACAGACATTGTAATAACAGAGGTTGGAGGAACAGTAGGAGATATTGAAGGATTATCTATAATTGAAGCAATCCGTCAAGTAGGATTAGAAAAAAATCCAGAAGATGTTGTATATATACATGTTACATTATTACCATACATATTTGGTTCAAATGAAATAAAATCAAAACCAACACAACACTCTGTAAAAGAATTACAAAGTTATGGAATTATGCCAGATATTTTAGTTTGTAGAACAGAACAAGACATTCCAGATAATATAAGAGAAAAACTAGCATTATTTTGCAATGTTAGAAAAACAAGTGTAATTCAAAATAAAACGGCAGATAATCTATATGCTGTACCATTAATGTTAGAAGAAGAAGGACTAGCAAGAGAAGTTTGCAATCATCTAAGACTAGATAAATATATACCAGATAATAGAGAATGGCAAAAAATGATAGATGATATAAGAGAAATTAGTGATGAAAGTGTAAATATTGCAATTGTAGGAAAATATATAAAACTAGAAGATTCATATCTATCAGTAATAGAAAGTATACATCATGCAGGATTTGCAAACAAAGTAAAAGTAAATATAAAATTAATTGATAGTGAAACAATAAATTCAGAAAATGTAAGTAAAAAACTTTCAGACTTAGATGGTATAATAGTGCCAGGTGGATTTGGAAATAGAGGAATAGAAGGAAAAATAGAAACAATAAGATATGCAAGAGAAAATAATATACCATTTTTAGGAATTTGTTTAGGAATGCAGATGACAGTTGTGGAATTTGCAAGAAATGTTTTAGGTTTAAAAGATGCAAATTCTGCAGAATTTAGTGAAACAACACAAAATCCTGTAATACATATAATGGAAGACCAAAAAGAAATAGATAAAAAAGGTGGAACAATGAGACTAGGAGCATATCCATGTATTTTAAAAGATGGAACGATGGCAAAAGAATTATATGGAGTAGAAAAAATACAAGAAAGACATAGACATAGATTTGAATATAATAATGATTACAAAGAAAGATTAGAAAAAGCAGGTTTGATATGTTCAGGAACATCTCCAGATGGTAAATTAGTTGAAATTGTAGAATTAAAAAATCATCCATATTTTATTGCAGGACAGTTCCATCCAGAACTTAAATCAAGACCAAATAGACCAGCCCCATTATTTGTAGGACTTGTTAGAGCAGCAAAAGTTGTCAGTGGGGACGGAGATTTTGACAACAATTGATATCATTGAGAAATAAAGAAAGTGTCAATAGGACGGAAATTCTGATAATCATTAATGAAGAAAGGAACTTACTATGCAAAATATAATGGAAGTAGTTGGAACAATGTTTTTTAAAGATGGAAAGCTATTAATAGACAAACCTCGTTCCAAAAAAACTTTTCAAATGATAGGTGGAAAAGTAGAAAAAGGAGAAACTATTAAAGAAGCGGCAATAAGAGAATGTCATGAAGAATTAGGAAAAAAGGCATTTTTTGATGAAGAAAAAATAAAATTCATAATGGATTTTGAAGAAATTGCAACAAGTGATCCAAACAGGAAAATACATATGAATATATTTCAATATGATGGTGAGTTAAAAGGTGAATTAACTATTTCTGATGAGATAGAAAAATTTATGTGGTTTGGAGCAAATGATGATAAAAATCTATTATCAAATACTTTAAAAAATGAAATTATTCCATATTGCTTAAAAAATGGTCTTATAAAAAGTGTAGAACAAGAAAGATAAAATTAAACTAGATATTACTAAAAAAGTGATATCTAGTTTTTCTGTTCTAAACTCGGAGCAATTTGAATATAATAATATGAAGAAAAAATGTGAATATTTTGTGAAAATTAAAAAAAGATATTGACAAAAGGAAAAATAGGGTATATATTATTAGCAGTCAAGCGGATAAAGTGCTAGATTATAAAAATAGCAAATAGTTTGACTAGAGAAAGGAATGTGATAATTATGATAAAACCATTAGGTGACAGAGTATTAGTAAAAATGCAAGAAAAAGAGGAAACTACAAAAAGTGGAATAATCTTATCAAGTCAAGCACAAGAAAAACCACAAATTGCAGAAGTTATTGAAGTTGGTGCAGGAAGATTAGTTGACGGAAAAAGAGAAGAAATGGAAGTTAAAAAAGGAGACAATGTAGTAGTAAGCCAATATGGTGGAACAAAAGTAAAATATGAAGGAGAAGAATACATCATATTAAGGGAAGAAGACATTTTAGCAATAGTAGAATAAAAAATATATTATTAAAGAATTAATGAATAAAAAGGAAGGAAGGATTTATTATGGCAAAACAAATTAAATTTGGAGAAGACGCAAGAAAATCTTTATTAGAAGGTGTTAATAAATTAGCAGACACAGTAAAAGTTACATTAGGACCAAAAGGAAGAAATGTAGTATTAGACAAAAGTTATGGAGCACCACTTATCACAAATGATGGTGTAACAATAGCAAAAGAAATTGAATTAGAAGACAAATTTGAAAACATGGGAGCTCGTTTAGTAAAAGAAGTATCTACAAAAACAAATGATGTAGCAGGAGATGGAACAACAACTGCAACAGTATTAGCACAAGCAATGATAAAAGAAGGAGTTAAAAACGTTGCAGCAGGAGCAGACCCAATGGCAATAAAAAGAGGTATAGAAAAAGCTGTTGATGGAGCAGTTACAGAATTAAAAGAAATTACATCACCAGTTAATGGAAAAGAAGACATTGCAAGAGTAGCAAGTATATCTGCAAACAACACAGAAGTTGGAGAATTAATTGCAGATGCAATGGAAAAAGTATCAAAAGATGGAGTTATAACAATAGAAGAATCAAAAACTTCAAATACAGAATTAAATGTAGTTGAAGGAATGCAATTTGATAAAGGATATGTATCTCCATATATGGTAACAGATACAGAAAAAATGGAAGCAATTGTAGATAATCCATATATCTTAATAACAGACAGAAAAATAAGCAACATTCAAGAAATATTACCATTACTAGAAAATCTAATGCAATCATCAGGAAAACTAGTTATAATCTGTGATGATATTGAAAGTGAAGCATTATCAACATTAATATTAAACAAATTAAGAGGAGTATTAAATGTTGTAGCTGTTAAAGCACCTGGATTTGGAGACAAGAGAAAAGCAATGCTAGAAGATATTGCAATTCTAACAGGTGGTGAAGTAATATCTCAAGATTTAGGAATGGAATTAAAAGATACACAAATATCACAATTAGGTAGGGCAAAACAAGTTAAAGTACAAAAAGAAAACACAATTATTGTTGATGGTTCAGGAGACAAAAATGCAATTGCAGCTAGAGTAAAACAAATTAAAGCTCAAATAGAAGAAACAAAGAGTGAATTTGACAAAGAAAACTTACAAGAAAGACTAGCAAAAATTGCTGGAGGAGTTGCAGTAATTGGTGTTGGTGCAGCAACAGAAGTTGAAATGAAAGATAAAAAATTAAGAATTGAAGATGCTTTATCAGCAACAAAAGCAGCAGTAGAAGAAGGAATTGTAGCTGGTGGTGGAACAGCATATGTAAATATTATTCCAGCAGTAGAAAAAGTTGCAAAATCACTTGAAGGTGGAGAAAAACTTGGAGCTGAAATAGTTATAAAAGCACTAGAAGAACCAGTAAAACAAATTGCAAGAAATGCTGGATTAGAGCCAGCAGTAATCTTAGAAAATGTTAAAAAATCTGCAGTAGGATTTGGATTTGATGCAGACAAAGAACAATATGTTGATATGAAAAAAGCTGGAATTGTAGACCCAACAAAAGTTACAAGAAGTGCATTACAAAATGCAGCATCAATTGCAGCAATGGTATTAACAACAGAAAGCTTAGTAACAGATGCTCCAGACCCAAAAGTTTGCGGATGTGGTCATGACCACGAAGCAGAAGGTGCAGGAATGTATTAATAAAATTTATTGTTAATTAAGAAAGTTATATATTCGTATTTTTAAAAATTATGAATATATAACTTTTTACTTAGATAGAAAGAAAAAATAAAAAATTTTAAGTTAAATAAAATTCTAATGTGAATTTTTTGTAAATAATTTGAAAAAAAGATAAAAATATGGTATAATATATAGTATAACTTTAATGCCAAAATGGCAGGAGGTATTGTATTATGGATGATGTTAGAAAGAGAATTAGGGATGAAATTGATCCCAACTCCCTTTGGCTGTGGAAACAGCCGGGATGGAACTTAGAAAAACTTAAGCTCCACCCCATTGGGAGATATTTCATCAATGTAAGAATGTCTGCAGAGGCATTCGTAATTACTGATGAATTTGGTAATTTGAAGTTCCTTAAAGTTTGGAACTATCATAACCAATAAAACTCTAACTAAAATATTCCATTATTTTAAGCCAGGGGCTTTGCTTACAATAAAGCAGAGCCCTGTGGCTTTTTTCTTATACAAGAGAAAAGCTTCGCTCAAACGGATGCACACAAATTTTACAAAGTAAAATTTGGCGCACGAACAATGACGAGGGTAAAAAAAGAGAACCGGCACTTTTTTACCCTTTTTGCCCAAAATCAATTGACTTTTTTCGATATTATATTTATAATAATCTGTGGCAATAAATAAAAATAAGCAATATGGAAATAATACAAAAAGAAAAAACTAAAGTTAAATAAGATTATAATAAATAAAAATGAAAGGAATGATAATATGGATTTTGAACAATGGAAAGGCTTTGAAAAAGGCGAATGGAAAAGAAAAATAGATGTAAGAAACTTCATTCAAAAAAACTACACACCATATGAAGGAGACTCATCATTTTTAGCAGGAGCAACAGAAAAAACAAAAAAATTATGGGATGAAGTATTAGCATTATATGAAAAAGAGAGAAACTCAAATGGAGGAGTATTAGATATAGATACAAAAACAATATCAACAGTATCAGCACATGAAGCAGGATATATAGACAAAGATCTAGAAGAAATTGTTGGATTACAAACAGATGCACCATTAAAAAGAGCAATAATGCCATATGGAGGAATAAGAATTGTAGAAAAATCATGTGAAGCATATGGAAGAGAAGTTGACCCAGAAGTTGATAAAATATTCCACACAGTTAGAAAAACACACAATGATGGAGTATTTAGTGTATATACACAAGATATTAGAGCTGCAAGAAGCTCACATTTAATAACAGGACTTCCAGATGGATATGGAAGAGGAAGAATTATTGGAGATTATAGAAGAGTTGCATTATATGGTGTAGATGAATTAATAAAAGAAAAACAAGAAGATTTAGATGAATTAGATGTAGACGAATTTTCTGAAAATGTTATAAGAGAAAGAGAAGAAATTTCTGAGCAAATAGATGCATTAAAACAACTTAAAATAATGGCTTCAAAATATGGATTTGATATTTCAAAACCAGCATCAAATGCAAAAGAAGCAATACAATGGCTATATTTTGGATATTTAGGTTCAGTAAAAGACCAAAATGGAGCTGCAATGAGTATTGGTAGAACATCAACATTTTTAGATATATATATAGAAAGAGATTTAGAAAATGGAACATTAACAGAAGAACAAGCACAAGAATTAATGGATCATTTTGTAATGAAATTAAGATTAGTTAGATTTTTAAGAACACCAGAATATAATGAATTATTTAGTGGAGACCCTGTTTGGGTAACAGAAAGTATTGGTGGAATGGGAATAGATGGAAGAACATTAGTTACAAAAAATTCATTCAGAATTTTACACACATTAGAAACATTAGGACCTGCTCCAGAGCCAAACCTAACAGTACTATGGTCAACAAGATTGCCTGAAGGATTTAAACATTATACTGCAAATCTATCAATAAAAACATCTTCAATTCAATATGAAAATGATGATGTAATGAGAGCAACATTAGGAGATGACTATGGAATAGCATGCTGTGTATCACCTATGAGAATAGGAAAACAAATGCAATTCTTTGGAGCAAGAGCAAACTTAGCCAAAACATTATTATATGCAATAAATGGTGGAAGAGACGAAAAATCTGGAAAACAAATAACACCAAGATTTGAGCCAATAACATCAGAATATTTAAATTATGATGAAGTAATGTATAAATTTGACCAAATGATGGACTATGTTGCAAAAATATATATAAAAGCATTAAATGCTATTCATTATATGCATGACAAATATTCTTATGAAGCAATAGAAATGGCATTACATGATAAAGATGTATTTAGAACAATGGCATGTGGAGTTGCAGGACTTTCAGTAGTAGCAGACTCATTATCAGCAATTAAATATGCAAAAGTAAAAGTTATTAGAGATGAAACTGGATTAGCAGTAGATTATGAAGTAGAGGGAGATTATCCTAAATTTGGTAATGATGATGACAGAGTAGACCAAATTGCAGTAGAAGTAGTAACAGAATTTTTAAAGAAGCTAAAGAAACATCCAACATATAGAAATTCAAAACACACATTATCAATTTTAACAATAACATCAAATGTTGTATATGGTAAAGCAACTGGAAATACACCAGATGGAAGAAGAGCAGGAGCTCCATTTGGACCAGGAGCAAATCCACTACATGGAAGAGATACAAATGGTGCTTTAGCAGTAATGAACTCAATTGCAAAATTACCATTTGAAGAATCTGAAGATGGAATATCATATACTTTTGCAATTACACCAGGAACATTAGGACAAGATGCACAAACAAAAGAAAATAACTTAGTAAGTATGTTAGATGGATTTTTTGCTCAAACAGGACATCACATAAATGTAAATGTGTTTGACAGAGCATTATTAGAAGATGCAATGGAACATCCAGAAAAATATCCTCAATTAACAATAAGAGTTTCTGGATATGCAGTTCACTTTACAAAATTAACAAGAGAGCAACAATTAGATGTAATAAATAGAACAATTCATGAAAGAATTTAGTTTTTACCAGTGTGGACAGCTGTTGATGAGGAAACATGTTTTGTAAGCATGGAAAGAAGTTTGTCAAAGGAGACGGAGATTTTGACATGATTTTGGTGTCTAAATCTCTGTATTGGTTTGAATAAAAAAGAGTGTTTTTTTGAAGTTAGCACAAAATGTTAAAGAAAAATTTTAACATTTTATAAATTTCAAAAAAACACTCTTTATTAAATAATTGCTATTACCTTTAGATTTTTTTATTCAAAACTCTAATAGTGTGATAGCAAAATTTTTTAATAATTGTTATTGTTATTATCATCATAATAATTTGTTTTTCTTGCATTTGTACTAGCATAATACCAAATTAAAGCAACTATAACAGCAGCTACAGCAGCTATAATAAGCCAAGTCCAAGCATTTGTAGTCATACCTAAAAAAGTATTATTTGTTCCTGTTGCTGTTCTTGTATTTGTTCTTGTTGCAGAATAATTTCCTGTTGTATTTTCTGTAGCTCTCATATAATCTATTGCACCATTTGTATTTTGATTATTTTCATTCATCATATTATTAGCATCATTCATAGTATTTTGCATAGCATTTCCAGCACCATTTACAACATCTTCCATAGCATTTTCTGCACCACCAACGGCATCTCTAACGCCATTTACAAGGTCGTTTCCGGCATTAGTTCCATCAGTAGCTAAACAAATAGACATAGAAAATGAGAAGATTAAAGCAATTGCTAAAACAATTGTAAAAAGTATTTTTTTGCTCATAATATTCACATTCCTTATTTAAATAAATTTAGGTTTTTGGATTAGCCTATAAACCTTTATGTGGATTTATTTATAGCTTTTTATTAATATAAAAAGTAAAAAATAAATCTCATTTATAGTATAAAAATAATAAGAAAAAATATACTTGAAAAATATTGCAAAAAAATGAAAAGTTATATAAAATAATAAAAGTATAAGTTTTAAAAGAACAGCAGTTTTTATACTGCCAAAATATAGAAAAAAGAACAATAGCAGTTTTTTTAAATATTTTATATGTTTATAACATTTCAAAACCTGCGTCATTGTTTGTGTGCAAATTTTACTTCATAAAATTGTGTGCATATGTTTGAGCGAAGCGATGTTCAAAAGTGTATTTTGACTTTAATGACTTTAAGAAAGGAAAACAATTCAAAATGAAGATTATAAATAATTTACAAGATGTAGAAAATATTAGCAAAAACATAAAAAATAAAGATAACGAAAAATGCCAAAAATGTATAAAAAAACAAGAAAATATTATAAAAGATAATAAAACAAATGAAAAATATATACAAATTCAAAATAAAGAAGAATTTAATAATTTAAATTATGATAATACAGGTATATCAACATTTAATATAGAAAAACTAAAAAAACAAGATGAAGCTAAAACTAGAATTATGAAATTTATAGCATATAAAAAAAGAACTGAACAAGAAATTAGAAATAAATTTAAAAACGAAATACAAGAAGAAATCTTAGAAGAAGTAATAGAATATTTAAAACAAGCCAAATATATTGATGATGATGATTTTGTACATAAAAAAATCAATGAGTTTATTAAATTAAAAACAATGTCTATAAAAGAAATAAAATATAAACTTATTGAAAAAGGGATAAATAAAAAGCTAATAGAAAAATATATAGAAAATAATAGAGAAGAATTAGAAGAATATGAGAAAAAATGTATAGAAAAAATAAAAATAAAAAAATCAAATAATATGGATGAAGATAAAATAAATCAATATTTATACAGAAAAGGTTTTAATATTAGCAAATACAATAATTAATAAAAAAATCATATGAAACTTTAAGTTACTTAGGCTCAATGTGAAAATATAATTTTAAATATAAAAATTTTATTTTAAAAGAAAATATAGGTTTATAGGTATCCATAAAAAACCTAAATATTTTATATAAGGAACAATACTAAATATGACAATTTTAGCAAAAGATATATATTCAATAAAATTAAATAAATTTGAGGGTCCACTAGATTTATTATGTCATTTAATAGATAAAAATAAAATGGATATATATGATATAAATATAAGTGAAATAACAGATCAATATATTGATTATATAAATCAGATGGAAAAAATAAATTTAGACATTACAAGTGAATTTTTAGTTATGGCATCAACACTGATGTATTTAAAATCTAAAAAGTTATTACCAAAAACAGACAACGATGTAGAAGAAATTACAGAAGAAGAATTAATAAGAAGAATAATTGAATATAAGAAATATAAAGAGATTACAAAAAAATTAAGAGAAGCTTATTTATTAAATTCAAAAAGATATTTTCGAGAAGTAGAAAAAATAGATTTACCAAAGCAAAAAATAGAAAAACAATATACAACAGATATCATACCACAAATTTATCAAAAAATTATAAACTCTAATAAAGATAAAATTAACGAAAATGCTTCTAATATAGAAAAAATAGCTATTACAGAAACTTATTCTGTAGGAGACAAAGTAAAAGATATGTACAGAGCTTTAATAAAATATAAAAAATTTACATTTAATAAACTATTTTCATTAAAAAAACATAGTAAAAACGAAGTAGTAACAGCATTTACAGGATTATTAGAAATGTCAAGAAGAAATAAAGTAATAACAGAACAAAGTGAACTTTTTGGAGATATAGATGTTGAAAAAACACATAAAATTGTATAATTTTATTAAGAAATAAGATATTTTAAGAAAAATGAATTTTTAAAATTAAAATTACATATTAGAAAAAGATTATAAATCTAAAAAATGGAAAAAATGATATAAAATATTCATGAAAGGATATGAACTATATTGTTTTTTCTTTTTATTTTAATTTTATTGTTTTTTTTATTAATTTATACAATACATAGTAGTAAATTAGGAATAGAAATATGCAATTTAAATTTTAACTCAGAACAAAATGAAAAATTAAATAAAGAATTTAAAATAGAAATATATATATTATTACTAAATAAGATTAAAATATTAAAAAAAGATTTAAGAAAAATTAAAAATATAAAAAGAGATATAAAGTTAGACAGAAAAGAAATTGATATATCATTTTTAAAAAATAAAGATTTAAAAATAAAGTATTTTGAAATTTTAAAAAATATCAATCTTGAAATAAACGAAATAAATTTAAAAATTAATATAGGTACAGAAGATTCTGCAATTACTGCTATTTTAACAGGAATATTATCAATTATATTAGGAAATATAATAAAAAAGCCTAAATATCAAATTATTCCTGTATATGAAAATAAAAATGTATTAGAAATAAAATTAGATGGTATATTTTATATTAATTTGATGCAATATATATATAAAGTAGTAAAAAAATCATTAAAAAAGAAAGTATTATTAAAAATTAACTGAGAAAATGGTTTATAGGTAAAATCCATATAAAAAACCTAAATAGTAAAAAAGATTAATATTAGTATGAAAACAATTATTTCACAACTAAATATCTTAGAAAGGAATTAATATGGGAGAGCATCCAATTGAAAATTTAATGATGACAGCAATGAATAGTATTCAAAATATGGTAGATGTAAATACAATTGTAGGAGAACCAATTCAAGCTATGAACGGAATTACAATTATTCCGATATCAAAGGTAAGTTTAGGTTTTGCTGCAGGTGGAAGTGAATTTAATGGTGAAACAATGAAACAATACAAATTAAAAGATAAAGATGAAGAAATTGAATATAAATTACCATTTGGAGGACGGAGCAGGTGCGGGAATGTCAATAAATCCAGTAGCTTTTTTAGTTGTTCAAGAAAATAATGTAAAATTAATGCCTGTTGACCACTCTTCTTGTGTTGATAGACTACTAGACTATGTTCCAGATTTAATGCAAAAACTAAATGATATGCTTAATAAAAAAATGTCTGATAAAGAAGATAAAACAAATAAAAAAATATGTGATTTAAAATCTAAAAAGTGTAAAGAAAATAATTTTTATAAAGAAAAAAGTGCTGAAGTACAGGGACAAGAACAAAAAATAAATGAAAATGAAAAAAACATAGAAAATTATAATGTAGAAGTTACAGAATCTGATGGTGAAATTTTTGGCGAAGAATAGTTGCTAGTATTGGGGTCGGTCCCTTTTGCTATTGGGGTCGGTCCTAAATCATACCAATATATAAAGTATTTTGCAATACCGCGTAAGCGACCAAATGAGCGGAGCGAATGCGATTTGGAGCAACCTACTTATTGAAATTCTTTTGTAGGTTGCGACACACAAGGTATAAAAAATACTTTATATATTGGTATGATTTAGGACCGACCCCAATAGCAAAAGGGACCGACCCCAATAGCAAAAGGGACCGACCCCAATAGCAAAAGGGACCGACCCCAATAGCAAAAGGGACCGACCCC
>CALXCA010000005.1 GCA_944386685.1 uncultured Clostridia bacterium
ACAAAAGAATTTTAATATGTAGGTTGCTCCAAATCGCATTCGCTACGCTCATTTGGTCGCTTACGCGGTATTGCAAAACAATTATATAATGTGATGATTTAGAACCTGCACTAGCCAAAAAAAGGACCGACCCCAATCGAAAAAGGGACCGACCCCAATCGAAAAAGGGACATAAAAATTACCGACTACAGCTGTAAAATTTTTTTACTTTCTCACCTTTTTTTATTATTTGAATATTATATCATAGTGATTGTATAAATTTTATTTTTTCGTAAATACTATACAAAACAATATAAGATATAACATATTGTGTTAAATACATAAATTTTTGTAAGACTTTATTGCAAAAATTATATACTTATAAATATATTATATGAGAAAGGATTATGTAATGAGTTCATTATGTATAAAAACAAATAATGAAGAATTGTTGAATTATTTACAAAATGAATTTAAAAATTTCAATATGTTAAATGTTTTTTATTCTTGTAATGAATTCAAACATTATAAAAATATAATAATTCACTATAAAGGTATAGATAACGAGCTTTTTTATACGAAACTCGCTACAATTTTTAGCTATTTAGTAATAGATTTTTTTGAAAATAAAATCATAAAAAATATATTATTTTCAAATTATTTTTATTTTGAAAATAATGAATTAAAAAAAATTCTAAATTTATGTGAAGAAAATATTTGTGATGACAGTGAATTCTCATTTCAAAATAGACAATTACTCCTTTTTGAAGATTTTTACAATTATATTTCTACACATAGATCAATAGTTTTAACAGGTTTTATAAATTTCAGATTAAATAATTATAGAAATTTATTAGATGAATTAATAGATTTTTCTGTTAATGAATTTATTATAGAAAAAGAATACTTAGAATTTGTTTCTTTATTAAGATTATACGTGAATACACAAAGCTCATTAACATCTACTATCCATATAATTTCTTCTGACATGGGACTAATAATTTTAGATAAAGATTTGAATTCAATTAAAGTTGATAAGAACATTTTAGATACAAAATTTTTATCAGATATCTCTTTTTCTGAAAATGATTATGTTTTAAATACAATTCTTAATTTATTACCAGAAAAAATATTTTTACACATTCCAAAATCCAATAATAATCAACTTGAATTTTTAAATACTCTCAAATTAATTTTTGAAAATCGTATTACTATATGTAATGATTGTAATATATGTCATCTATATAAAAATCTGACTACTTTAAAATCTAATTAAATTAATGAACTAATGAATGGAGCCGATCCTTTTTATGTTGGGGTCGGTCCTTTTTTTGTCTTAGCTTTGGCTGTTGGGGTCGGTCCATTTTTTGTCTAGTGCCGGTTCTAAATCATCACCTTATATAATTGTTTTGCAATACCGCGTAAGCGACCAAATGAGCGTAGCGAATGCGATTTGGAGCAACCTACATATTAAAATTCTTTTGTAGATTACGACACACAAGGTATAAAAAACAATTATATAATGGTATGATTTAGGACCGACCCCAATAGCCAACGCCAAGCAAAAAGGGACCGACCCCAACAGCCAAAGCTAAGACAAAAAAGGACCGACCCCATTCATTAATCAATTAACTGCAAAGTTTATTCCTCTTGCTACAATATCTTTCATATTTTCTATTAAATCATCTATTTCTTTAGGAGTTACTATCATATTGTATTCACCTACATTTAAAGCTTCTTTAACCTCTTCATATTTATCTTGCTGTTGTAATTGATTCAAATATTCATTTGATTCTGCTTTTTTTTGCAATCTATCTATAAATATATCAATCCCATCAGAAACAAGTGTTGCCAATTCCACGACTGTTGGGATTCCCATAGAAACTACCGGAATTCCAAGACTTCTTTCACTTATTTCTTGCCTTGTATTTCCTACTCCTGCACCTGGAACAATTCCAGTATCAGAAATTTGAATTGTACTACTTATTCTATCAATACTTCTAGATGCAAGTGCATCAATTACAATTATTAGCTTAGGTTTTATATTTTGAACTATCCCTTTTAATATTTCAACTGTTTCTATTCCTGTTGTTCCTAATACTCCTGGTGCAATTGCACTAACTGCTCTTGTTCCCTCTTCAACATATTGTGGCAAATAATTTATTAAATGTCTTGTAACATCAATTTCATTTATTACTTTTGGTCCTAATGCATCTGGAGTAACGTAAATATTTCCTAATCCAACAACTAAGACCTCTCCTTGTTTGTCTATATGGAGTTTTAAAATTTCTCTTAATTCATTTGTTACAACTTCTGAAGCTTTTTGAATATCTTCTTCTTCAGCTATTTTTAAATTCTTAACATCAATTGTTATATAATTTCCAATTGCCTTTCCTAACGCCTCTTCCCCATTTTTATTTGTAATTTTTACTTTTGATATTTTTATATTTTCATCTATTTTGCTTTCTTCACATTCTACTCCATCTATTTCGTTCAACTTATTAGCTTTTTGGTAAATATCTTTTCTTTCTAATGCTAAATCTGTTCTAAAATTATACATAAATACTTAATGCTCACTCTCCTTTAATTGTTCTTAATTTTATTATCTCTTTTTTATAAATATTTATTCATTATTCAATGAATCATTTATTTTCATATAATTTCTATATTTGTTATTTTCTTCTAGTGTTATACACCATAAAAAAATACATATTATAAAATATGCTATATTTTGAAAATAAAAAACAGCAATACTAAATATAAATGATAATATTACCATAATTATATTAGACATAATGTTTACAACCTTTTTGGCAAATCGATTTCCATATTTAATATGTAATATTCCTTTTATTATTCTTCCTCCATCTAATGGATAAATAGGTGTTAAATTAAATAATAATATTAATATATTAGAATATATTGCATCTTGTTTTTCTATAATAATGGGATCAATGTATATAAAAATAATTGATAATATCAAACTTGTTAATGGTCCTGCTAAAGCAATAATTATTTTTTTAAGTTCTAAGTTATTTCCTTTTCCTAGTTTTTTATTTAAATCCTTGGTATTTGTTTTTAATTTTATAGATAAACCATATGGTGTTATTTCTATATTTTCTGGCTTTAACTTTAATGCTAGTCCGGCAAATAAATGGCCTAATTCATGAATAATACAAAAAAATACAATTGTTAAATATATATTAATTTGGTTAGTAAACCAAAACAAAATTAAAAATAAAATTATTTTTAAATCTATTCTAATTTTCAACTTTACCTCCAAAAATAAAATTTTTAAGTATGTTATATATCATTAAATATTTATTCTTATAGTAAAAAATTATGATAAATTTAATACCATTTCTGGATCAACATATCTATTTTGATATCTTATCTCAAAATGTAAATGTGGTCCAGTTGTGTTTCCAGTTGAACCAACCTCTGCTATTTCTTGACCTTGTTTTATTTCATCACCCTCATTAACATATAAATCATTACAATGGGCATATATTAAAACTACTTCTCCTATTTGAATCTTTAAGTGTTTACCATAATCTCCTTCAGAAGATTTTAATATTACTTTTCCATCTGTTGCAGATACTATTTTTGTACCAGTTACAGCTGCAATATCTGTTCCTTTATGGTCTTTTGGAACTGATGGAGTTGTTGGATTTCTTAAACCATATTTTGAACTTATGGTTCCATTTACAGGTTTTATAATACTCACATTTTCTTTAATATAATTTGCATCTTTTTCCATTTGACTTAATTCTACAATTTCTTCATTATTTTCTGTTTGTTCATTAGAATTTTCTGATACTGTATTTACATTTTGTTCTGTTACATCAATGTTATTTTCCCCTTCTACTGCACCACCTATATTTTCGTTATTGTTTTGTATATTATCTAAATTATTTACTGATTCGTTATTTTCTGTGCTATTATTTGAACTTTCATTATTTGTACCGTTTTCTGTATTATTATTTTGATTTTCATTATTTGTGTTGTTTTCTGTATTAGTATTCTGATTTTCTTTATTTGTATCGCTTTGAAGCTCTAATTGATTAAAAAATGTGTTAATATTACTTTTTATTGTAGAAAACATATGTAAAAAATTTATATCTTTATCTAAAATTTCTTTTGCTTTATTTGTAAAATCTTCAGAAAACATATTTTGATTAATTGTAATTTGATAAAAAGCTCCATAAATCATAAGACAAATACATATGTTTACTACTAGTTTTTTATATATTTTTCTTTTTATTTTATTATTTATATCTTTTAAATTTTTATTTTGATTATTTATGTTTTTTTCGTCACTTCTAGGACTTTTATAAATATTATCTTTTGCATTTATACTTTCTTTTGTTCTATAATATCTTTCTTCTGCTCTTCTTATTCTTTCTTCAACAGATACTCTTTCCATAAATAATCTAGTTCCTTTCTATTGTAGAATAACTTAATTTGTAACATACTAGCGATTATAGCTTTTTATACAATTAGGAAACTATAATTTTCTTATTATACAAAAAACTTTGATTTTGCATTTTTTTAATATTTATGCAATCTCAAAGTTTTTATGTTATTATTTAAATAAAATTTATTGTAAAATTTTCATTTTATTTTATCTTTAAATATTATTTATTTTAAATGTTTTCATTTTATTTTATCTTTTAGATATTGTTTATTTTTAATGTTTTCATTTTATTTTATCTTTTAGATATTATTTATTTTTAATGTTTTCATTTTATTTTATCTTTTAGATATTATTTATTTTTAATGTTTTCATTTTACTTTATCTTTAACTATTATTTGTTTTAAATGTTTTAGTTTAGATTAAATTTATTATAAAACTAATTATAAATAATATTGTTATTACAATACTGTATCTTTTTAAAAAAGTATATTTATCTCCTATACTTCTATCAAAAATATTTGTTTTTTTATTTGTTTCTATTTTCTTTATATAGTCATTTACCAACATTTCCGCTTCTTTTAATATAAATTCTTTAGATTTTGTTTCTCTTGTACCTGTATCCATTTTATGTAATTTATCTATTGCCTCTTTTTCTTTAATTTTTTGAGTTTTTTTAAATATAATTATAGCTTCTTCTACCATATTTGATGGTAAATTTTTTAATATAACCATATTTTTCATATTACTTGATTCTATCATATATTTAATCCTTATAAAATATATTTAGGTTTTTTGGTTATACCTATAAACCTGCACATTTTTGTGTTAATTTGATACTACTATGATTTTTTTATATTTGCTTATTAAAATTTTTTATAATTAATATTTATTTGATTTATTTTTTAATTTTTCTGCTAATTAATATTTCCTATATTCTAATTTTTCCCAATTATATATAGTTTATACAAAATCTATAATTTCTTCTGCTTGTACACATCTTCTATATTCTGGCTCATTTTCTACACAAGTAATAAGTGTTAAAAGATTTTCTTCTGTATTTTCTAAAACTTCCCAATTTGTATCTTTTATAATTAAAATTCTAACAACTTCATATGTTTTTTTATAATTATTATATTGATAAATTATTTTGTCTCCTTTTTGTAATTCTCTTAATCTCGCAAAATAATTTACTTCATATCCTCTATTGTGTCCGGCAAGTCCAATGTTTCCATCTTCTTTTTGTGTTTCTTCAAAGTGTCCTACATATTTATTTAATGTTTCTTTATCTGTACCCTCTTGTATATTTGCTATTAAATTGATTTTTGGAATTTTTATTTGCCATGTATTATTTATTGTTCTGTTTTCTATATTACTTTCTTGAACTTTATTTAAATTTTTATTTTCATTATTTTTTTCTAAATAATCTGTATCTGTTTCATTTGTTTGGTTATTGTTATTTATAGAATTACTTTCATTATTGTTTTTACCATTACTTATTTCTTCGTCTAAAAAAGTTTGGATATTTTTTCTCATGATTTCTTTTCCTATTTCTGTATTAGATTTTAATTTAATATGATATTTGCTGATAAAAATTTGAATAAATATAAAAAAAATAACAGATAAAAAAAATACAATAGAAAAAAATGTTGTGTTTTTATTTTTCAATCTTTATATTCTCCTTTTTGTATTTTATATATTAACATAATCTGTTTGGTTTTGTCAACAATTTTTCATCGACATTATTCGACATTCTGATTCATTTATGATAATGTCTAAATAAATCATTTGAAAAAATTCTCAGCCAAAAATATTATAGATACTTTCTTATATAATACAAAAGTTATTACATTTTTATTGGTGGTACAAATGAGAAAGGTTGAGTTAACAGTGAAAGAAAATTTAAAATATTTAACAATTAAAAAATTAGTAGAAACAAATAAAAACAAGAAAAGAGCATCAATTAAATTAGGTTGTACAGTTAGACATATTGATAGAAAGATTGCAGGTTACAAGGAAAAAGGATATGATTGTAATTATACCGTATTTACTGAATTTTTGGCTGAAAGAGAAAATATTTTTCTATCAATAGATGAAGTTAGATTAATTTTAAGGGATAAATATATTCTTTCTCCTAGAAGTCATAAATCGACTAGAAAACGATTAAGAAAACAACTATTACTTGAACAAAAAAGAGCTAAATCGAAATTTGAAAAAAAAAAAAATACAAGCTAATATTGTTGCTGTTGAAGATGCACATCCTAAACAACCTAGATGTTAATATTTTGGAAAAGAGATACAAATGGATGCTTGCATACACCTTTGGTTTGGCAACACTAAAACAGCTTTACACGGAGCTATTGATGATTCAACTGGTAATTTAGTAGGTTTATACTTTGACAAATATGAGCCATCCGTGGAAGCAATCTCTTTTTGATAGTTTTATTCAGCTACAAGAACATCGTTTAGAAAAAGTTTCTTAATTTAAAATTTTAGCACTAATTCTATTAAAAATTAGTGCTAATGTTTAAAAAATTTTGAGACATTTTCAAAAATGATTGACATAGAAATTTTTTCAATTTACCAGAAAATTAATTATTTTTCATAAAATCTTGAAGTTTTCATAAATTAATGTTATTATTACATTAGAATTTTTTAAGACAATTACTGAACAATAGCGGACTTTTTTTAATTTTTATATCTTTATAACATTTTAAACTCCTTGTTATTGTTCGTGTGCAAAATTTTACGTTAGTAAAATTTGTGTGCATCTGTTTGAGCGAAGCTTAATTTAATTTTTCAATAAAAAAAATCTTAAATGTTCAACACTTGTAAAAATATATTAAAGTATTTTAAAAGAAATATTTTTATTAACAATATAAGAAAGGAATTAAATTTTTTATGGATGAATTCGAATACGAAAAAATCAAAAAAAACGATACTATTGATTTCTATGATAATACATATTTAAAAGCCTCTAATTTAAATTCTTCGATTAGATATGAATTAGAATTATTAAATCAATTAGATTTATTTACTAGAAAACATTCTGAAAATGTTGCAACAATAACATATAACTTATGTAGAAAACTCCATTTACCAAAAGGGTTTACAGAGTATTGTGTTACTTGTGCATATATTCACGATTTAGGAAAAATGTTTATACCTCAAGAAGTTTTACAAAAAAATGGAGCATTAACTCAAGAAGAATTTGAAATTATAAAAACTCATACAACACTTGGCTATAATTTATGTCAAACAGATAAACAATTAAAACCATATTCTGCAGGACCTTATTATCATCATGAAGCATTAGATGGATCTGGTTATCCTCAAGGTTTAACAAAACCAGATATTCCTTATGAGGCACAAATTATACGTGTTGCAGATGAATTTGATGCATTAGTTAGTAAAAGACAATATAAATCACACATTGATATTTCTGATTCTTTAAAAATTATTATAGAAAATACAAAACCTTCTCCTAATGCTCCTCAAAATACCAAATACTCAAAAGAAGGAAAAGATAATAAAAATATTGTAAAAAAATTAATTAAAGTTGTTATTGATGATACAAACTACGAAATCTCTTGCTTAATGGATTATATGGATTATTTAAAACAGGAAATAAAAAGATTTGAAAAAATAGATTCCCTTGTAAAAAAGCGTGATTCTTCAAAAAAAGATAAGGATTATCAATATTATAACGATTATATAAAATTATATTTAAAGAAAAATGAACCAATTGAAAAAATTTACGATATTTATAATGATTTTTTAAATACTTATAATGAAAAAGATAAAAATTTAAAAAAATTATTTAATGAGATAAAAATTATAAAAAGTTTAAAAGTATAGTATAATTGGGATCGATTCCATTTTTGGCTGGTATTTGCTATTGGGGTCGGTCCCTTTTTTGTCTGGTGCCTGGTCTAAATCATACCATTATATAATTGTTTTGCAATACCGCGTAAGCGAGCAAATGAGCGTAGCGAATGCGATTTGGAGCAACCTACATATTAAAATTCTTTTGTAGGTTGCGACACACAAGGTATAAAAAACAATTATATAATGGTATGATTTAGACCAGGCACCAGACAAAAAAAGGACCGACCCCAATAGCTAACACTAGCCAAAAATGGGACCGACCCTAACTTATAATTACTTTATTATTTTTTCTACAATTTTTTCTAAAAGACTTGTATTATCTTCTTTTATTAATTTTTCTTCTTTTTCCACATTATCTGTTCTTTCTAACTCTACAGTAATTTTATTTGCTTCTTTCATTCCTAATTCATCTTTTGCCTTTTGTCTAATAATATTCCAATCTAATTTACTTTCTTCTGCTTTAATATCTTTTTCAATTTGACCATTTTCCTTTTCTATAAGAGCTAATTGATTTTCCATATCTTTCTTATTATTAAACATTTCCATTATGTGAATTTCTCTATAACTTACAGCAAGTAACATGCCAAACAAAGATAAAACAATTAATATCTGTTTTGTATGATTTTTTATTTCATTTTTCTTCTTTTCTTTTTGAAGTTGATATTTTGTTTTTACAGTCCTTTTTTGAGTAGAAATGTTTCTTTTTTTATTAGTTGATTTTTTTCTAACTGGCTCATATTCTGGCTCAATTTTTCTTGGACTTGTCTCATATTGATATAAACTTCTTGACATATTACTCACCTCCTTCTTTTGTTTTTATTTTAATATAATGAATTTGCTTTCTTTATACAAGATAAATAGTAAAATATATTATTAATTTTAATTTTATATAATCACTATTTTAAATAAGCATTTATCTCTTTTCGAAAATTCTAAGTTTAGCACTTTTGGCTCTTGAATTTTCCTCTTGTTCTTCCTCTGTAGCAATTATTGGTTTTTTATTTATAATTTTTCCTTCAGATTTTGCCCCACATACACAATATGGTAAATCTTTAGGACATGTACATTTTCCTTGAGCATCTACAAACGCATTTTTTACTGCTCTATCTTCTAATGAATGGAATGTAATAATACATAATCTTCCACCACTTTTTAAAAGTTCTATACATTTTCTAACTGTATTATATAATGGTTTTATTTCATTATTTACTTCTATTCTAATTGCTTGAAATGTTCTCTTGGCAGGATGTCCGTCTTTTTTTGCAAATGCTGGTATTGATTTTTCTATTATATTAACTAATTCTTCTGTTGTTTCTATTTCTTTATTTTTTCTTTCTATACAAATATTTTTGGCTATTTGTCTTGAAAATCTTTCTTCTCCATATTGATATATTATATCGGCTAATTCTTCCTCTGAATATGAATTTACGACTTTTTTCGCAGTTAAACTTTGAGTTTTGTCCATCCTCATATCTAATTCATTATTACCTAAATAACTAAATCCCCTGTTTCTTTCGTCTAATTGATATGATGATACTCCTAAATCTAATAATATTCCATCTACTTTTTCTATATTTAAATCTTGTAAAATTTTTTCTATTTCATCATGATTTCCATGTACAAATTTTACATTTGAATATTCTTTTAAATTCTCTTTTCCTGCTTTAAGTGCTTCTTCATCTCTATCTATTCCTATTAAAATTCCTTTTGAAGATAGTCTTTTTAATATTTCTTTACTGTGTCCAGCTCCTCCTAGTGTTCCATCTACATAAATTCCATCTTCTTTTATCTTTAGTCCTTCAATAGTTTCTTCTAATAGTACTGGTTTATGTTTAAATTCCAATTTTAGCACCTCACTATTAAATTCCTAACATTGTCATATTTTCTGCAATTTCATCTGCAGATATATTTTCTTCACATTTTTGCCAAATTTCTTTGTTCCATATTTCTAGTCTTGTTCCTACTCCAACAATCATTGCATCTTTATCTAATTTTGCTGATTCTCTTAAATTTGCTGGTATTAAAAATCTTCCTTGTTTGTCTATTTCACATACTGTTGCTCCTGATAAGAAAAATCTTACAAAGTTTCTGGCATTTTTGTCTGATAGTGGTAGTGTTTTTAGTTTTGTTTCGAAGTTATTCCATTCATTTTGTGAAAATACAAATAAACATCCGTCTAATCCTTTTGTGATTATAAATGATTCTCCTATATCTATTCTTAATTTTGATGGCATTATTAATCTGCCTTTAGCATCTAGGGAATGCTCATATTCACCAATTAACATTTGGATGTTCTCCTTTCTACTTTTCTACCACTTCGCTCCACTTTTCACCACTATGTATAAATAATAATATATTTTTTGTTTTTTTTCAAGTACTTTTTGTAAATTTTTTGAAAAAATTTTATAAACAAAAAATTTGTTCTCCTTAGAAAATAGCTTATTTAGAACTTTTGTTTGTTTTGAAACTTTTTTCTTTTTTTTCATATAATAAATTGGGGGTGAAATGGAAAATTATGAATACTATCTATTTTGATAATGCTGCAACAACAAAAATAAAAAGTGAAGTTTTTAATGAAATGTTACCATATTTAAGTACAAACTATGGTAATGCTTCTTCTTTATATAAAATTGGAAAAATTTCAAAAAATGCTATTGAAAAATCTAGAAAACAAGTTGCTTCTTTACTTAATTGTGAGCCAGATGAAATATATTTTACAAGTTGTGGCACTGAGAGTGATAATACTGCTTTAAAAGGATTTGCATATGCGAATAAAAATAAAGGCAATCATATTATTACTTCTAAAATCGAACATCCTGCGATTTTAGAAACTTGTAAGTTCTTAGAAACTCAAGGTTTTGATATAACTTATATATCTGTTAATTCTGATGGTTTTATAAATTTAAAAGAATTAGAAAATTCAATTAGACCAACTACAATATTAATAAGTATAATGTTTGCTAATAATGAAATTGGAACTATTCAACCTATTAAAGAAGTTGCAAAAATAGCTCATAAATATAATATTATTTTTCACACAGATGCAGTTCAAGCAGTTGGTAATTGTTTAATTGATGTAAAAAATATGCAAATAGATTCTCTTTCACTTTCAGGTCATAAAATTCATGCACCAAAAGGGATTGGAGCACTTTATGTAAAAAAAGATATTGATTTTATTTCTTTTGTGAATGGCGGACATCAAGAAAATAATAAAAGAGCAGGTACAGAAAATGTTGCTGAAATTGTTGGTTTAGGCAAAGCATGTGAAATTTCACAAAAAAACTTAAATTCTCATATGCAATATCTTTTAAAATTAAGAAATTATTATTTAAAATGTTTAGAAAATAATTTTAAAGGAAAATATCGAATTAATGGTTCTTTGGAAAATAGACTTCCTCGGGAATTTGAATGTTTCGTTTTTAAATTTGAATTCTTCTGATTTAATTTTAAAATTAGATGAAAAAAATATTTGTGTTTCTGCAGGTTCTGCTTGCTCTTCATGCCAACACTGTAATGCAAATCCTTCTCATGTTTTAAAAGCAATTAATGTTCCAAATGAATTTATTAATTCCGCTATAAGAACTTCCTTTTGTGATTTTAATACTTTTGAAGAAATTGATTATTTTGTTAGTATATTAAAAAAATTTATTATATAATTTAAGCCGTGGATGTTACAACATCCACGGCTATCAAGATTAGTTATTTACTTTTGGTCCTCCTTATCCTCTGCTTTTTTGTCAGCCTCGTCGGCAATTTCTGCGAGTACTGCGTAGTACTCCTTGGCTGTGTCGTTTTCTCCTCCGTCTTCAGGGCAGTCGCACTTGAACATCTTAGCAAAAGGTGCCTCAATAACACACCTTTCGTCGTGTCCACAAGAATCGCAGCAGAAGTGAATGCGAACCTTTTCACCTTCCTTTAATTGCATCTCCAAAGCTCCATTAAGAGCAGCCTTTTTCCCGGTCCAGGTCATTCCCAAACCATTGTACGAAGTATCAATGTAGGCTTCTCCAGCCTCATTGGTCACTTCGATAATGGCATGCTCTTTGTCCTTCCGGAAAATACCACAACCACTAAGGGCAGAAGTGGTGCAAACGATGGCAATGATGGTGGCGAACAGTTTCATCTTTTTCATAACGTTACCTCTCTTGATTTTTGTGGCAATCAAATTTGATTACCATAATTGGTTAACTTACAATATTATTGTAGCACATATATTATATTCTGTAAAATTAATATTTTTAATGTACATTATTAGAATTTCTTATAACTAAACTTTTTTTCCATAATAACTATCTAATAGCTTTTGTTTTATTTCAGAAATTAGAAATTTTCATAACTAAACTTCTTTTCCATAATAACTATCTAATAACATTTGTTTTATTTCAGAAACAAGAGGTACTCTAGGGTTTGCTGTTGTACATTGATCTTCAAAAGCTCTATCTGCTAGTAAATCCACTTTTGCTAAAAATTCTTTTTCATCTAATCCTGCATCTTTAAATGATTTAGGAATATTTAATTTTTCATTTAATTTTTGAACTTCAGTAATTAAAGAATTAACTCCCTCTTCTACAGTATCTGCTTTAAGTCCTAATTTTTTAGCTATTGTTGCATATTTTTCATCTGCAATAAAGAATTCATATTTAGGCCAAGATACAAATTTAGTTGGTTTTGTAGAATTGTATCTAATAACATATGGAAGTAAAATTGCATTTATTCTACCATGTGGTAAATGGAATTCTGCACCTATTTTATGAGCCATTGAATGACATACTCCTAAAAATGCGTTTGTAAATGACATTCCTGCAATTGTACTTGCATTATGCATTTTTTCTCTTGCAATTTTATCATCTCCATGTTCATATGCTTGTATTAAATATTTATCTACTAATTCTGCTGCTTTTTCTGATAAACCATCTGTATAATCAGAAGCCATAACAGATACATAAGCCTCTAATGCATGTGTTAAAACATCCATTCCTGTATCTGCTGTTACAGATTTTGGTAAACTCATAACTAAATCTGGGTCTACTATTGCAACATCTGGTGTTAATTCATAATCTGCAAGTGGATATTTTTTGTTTCTAACTTTATCTGTAATTACTGCAAATGAAGTTACTTCGGAACCTGTTCCAGAAGTAGTTGGTATTGCAACCATTTTCGCTTTTGAGCCCATTTTAGGGAATTTATAAGTACGTTTACGTATGTCCATAAATTTTAATTTTAAACCTTCTGGGTCTGCATCTGGATTTTCATAAAATAACCACATACCTTTTGCAGCATCAATTGCACTTCCTCCTCCTAATGCTATTATTACATCCGGTTTGAAAATATTCATTGCTTCTAATCCTTTGTTTACTGTGTCAAATGATGGGTCTGATTCTACTTCACTAAAAATTTCACAATGTACATGTTTTTCTCTTTTTCTTAAATGATATAATATTCTATCTACATATCCTAATTTTACCATCCCTGAGTCTGTAACTATAAAGGCTCTTTCTATATTTGGCATTTTTTCAAGATATGCTATTGAACCTGCCTCAAAATATATTTTCTCAGGAACTTTAAACCATTGCATATTTACTCTCCTTTTTGCTACTCTTTTTATGTTTATTAAGTTTACACTCGATACATTTGCAGTTGTAGAGTTTCCTCCAAATGAACCACATCCAAGTGTTAATGATGGCATATTTGTATTATATATGTCTCCTATTGCACCATGTGTTGATGGAGAATTTACAATGATTCTTCCTGCTTTCATTGTTTTTGAGAATTTTAATATTGTTTCTCTGTCTTCAGAATGAATAACTGCAGAGTGTCCTAATCCACCAAATTCTAGTAATTGTTCTGCTTTTTTTATTCCTTCTTCTGAATCATTTACTATATAATATGTTAGTACTGGGCTTAGTTTTTCTTTTGAGAATGGATAATCTCTGCCTATTCCATCTTCATATACTACTAAAACTTTTGTATCTTCTGGTACTTCAAATCCAGCTTCTCTTGCTATTGTTGCTGGGTTTTGTCCTGGAACATGAGATTTTAATTTATATCCATCTTCATTTATTGCAAACATGCTATTTTTAAGTTTTTCTTTTTCTTCTGGATTTACAAAATAGCATCCAGCTTCTCTCATTAATTTTTCAAATTCTTGGTATATGTCTCTATCTACTATAACTGCTTGTTCAGAAGCACATATCATACCATTATCAAAAGATTTTGACATTACTAAATCATTTACTGATGTTTGTAATTTTGCTGTTTTATCTATATAACATGGTACATTTCCTGGACCTACACCTAATGCAGGTTTTCCACATGAATATGCTGATTTTACCATTCCTGTTCCACCTGTTGCTAATATTAAATTAACATCTGGATGATTCATTAATGTTCTTGTTGCTAATATTGATGGTTCTTCTATCCATAATATACAATTTTCTGGAGCTCCTGCTTTTATTGCAGCATCTCTCATTATTGTTGCAGCTTGGACACTACATTTTTGTGCTGATGGATGAAATCCAAATACAATAACATTTCTTGTTTTTGCAGAAATAATTGATTTAAACATCGTTGTTGATGTAGGATTTGTTACAGGTGTAACTCCTGCTATAATTCCTATAGGCTCAGCTATTTCTACATATCCATCTTCACTATTTTCTTCTATAATTCCAACTGTTTTTTCATGTTTAATACTGTGATATATATATTCTGTTGCAAACATGTTTTTTGTTATTTTATCTTCATATATTCCTCTTCCTGTTTCTTCTACTGCCATTTTGGCTAATTCCATATGATGTTCAAGACCTGCCATTGACATTGCTTTTGTAATATTGTCAACTGTTTGTTGGTCTAATTTTAAATATTCTTGTGATGCTATTTTTGCTTTTCTCATTAATTCGTCTATCATTTGTCTAACTCTTATTTCTTCTTCAGGGTTTTGATTTTCCATTTATCTTCATTCCTTTCCATAAGCTTTTGTCCTAAAATATGTATTTTTTGAACTAGCTTATATCTTTAGTTTATCCATTACATTATATAATATGATATATTTTTGTCAATATTTCTGTCCTAATTAATATTATTAGATCCACTCTCCATATTTTTTAATATAGAATTTTTTAGCAAATACTGCTACAATACAATATAAAATTGGTACACCAATAATTACTGTAAAATGTATAGGTGCTAAAGGTGCAAGACCTATTGCTTTTCCTATAAATGTGAATGGGAATATCATTGCTATTATGCTTAAAGCAATAGATGAAGCATATACTGCTTTTGATGCATGACTTTCTTTAAATGGTACTTTAGCTGTTCTAATAACATGTAATCCAACTAAGTTAGATACTACACTATAAGAGAACCATATACTTTGGAATACTGCAACTTCATGAATTCCAAAAGTATACCAAACAATCGCAAATACAATTAAGTCAAATATTGAACTTAAAGGTCCCATAAATAACATAAAGTTTTTTAATTGTTTTATATTAAAAGATTTAGGTTTTGTTAAATATTCCTCATCAACATTATCTAAAGGTAAAGTTAATTGTCCAAAATCATATAAAAGTCCTTCAACTAGTAATTGTATAGGTGTTTCTGGTAAAAATGGTAAAAATATACTAGCAATTATTACAGATATAACTTCTCCAAAGTTAAAACTTGCAGCAAGTTTTATATATTTCATTAAATTTGCAAAAGTATGACGTCCTTCTTTTACTGCATCAAGTAAAATGTGCAAATCTTTTTCTAGTAAAATTATATCTGCAGATTCTTTTGCTATATCTACAGCTGTATCAACAGATATTCCAACATCAGAATTTATTAATGATGGACTATCATTAATACCATCTCCCATATATCCAACTGTATTACCATTTGCTTTTAAAAGTCTTACTATACGAGCTTTTTGTATAGGAGAAAGTTTAGCAAATATATTACATCTTTTTATTAATCTTCTTAAAGCATTATCAGAAAGTCTATCTATTTGGCTACCTGTTGCAATAACTTTAGATTTAATATTTACTTTATCACAAATACATCTTGTAATTTCTACATTATCTCCTGTTAAAACAACTACTCTAATACCATTTTTGTTTAATTGTTCTATAGAAGATTTTGCACTTTCTTTTGGAGGATCTAAAAATCCTATAAAACCTATTAATACCATATTTTTTTCATCTGATACTACAAAATGCTCATGTTCAAGTGATACATCTTTTTTGCAAACAGCTATTACACGTAAGCCCTGTTTATTTAATTCTTTTGTAAACTCATGTAAATTGTCTTTTATTGCATTTGTTATAGGTGTTATTTGCCCTTGATATTCAACCATTGTTGATATACTTAATATTTCCTCTAGTGCTCCTTTTGTAACCATTTGATTTTTACTTCCATCACTTACAATAACAGATAAGCGACGTCTTGAAAAGTCAAATGGAATTTCATCAACTTTTTTAAATTGAGAAGCATATTCTCCAATTCCATGTTCATTAACATGTTTTATTACTGCTTCATCAATATTACTTCTTAAACCTGTTTGATAATATGAATTTAAAAATGTATATTTTAAAACATTTAAATCTGTATTACCTGTTATGTCTAAATATTTTTCTAAAACTATTCTATCTTCTGTTAAAGTTCCAGTTTTATCTGTGCATAAAACATTCATTGCTCCAAAATTTTGTATAGAATCCAATTTTTTTACAATTGTTTTCTTTTTGGACATTTTTAATGCACCTTTAGATAAACTTGTTGATAAAATTACTGGAAGTAGCAAAGGTGTAATACATATTGCAATTGCTACAGCAAATGTAAATGATGTTATAATACTATGTTTTTGTACTGTAAATATAAATACTATAGGTATTAAAATAAGCATAAATCTAATTAGAAGTTTACTTATATTTTCTATATTTTTTTGGAATATTGTTTTTGGTTTCCCACTTGTTAATGTGTGTGCTATTTTTCCAAAATAGGTGTCATCAGATGTTAATGCTACAACACCTTTTGCACTACCACTAATAACATTTGTTCCCATAAAACATATTGTATCTATATCTGATATACTATCAATTTCTTCATTTGGGTCTAATTCTGTTTCTTCTACTTTTTTTACAGCATCAGATTCTCCTGTTAAACTAGATTGCCCAACATATAAATCTTTAGATTCTATAATCCTTAAATCTGCCGGTATCATATCTCCTGCAGAAAGGCTTATTATATCTCCTACTACTAATTCTTTAAATGGAACTTTTTGTTTTTCTCCATTTCTTATTACTGTTGCAGTTGTCGCAACAAGTTGTTTTAACTTTTCTGCAGATTTGTTTGACCTGTATTCAGATATAAAGTCTAAAAGTGTACTTACTATAACTAGAACACATATTACTATAATATTTGCATAATTAGGATTTTCTGCTAAATATATATCTGTGTAGCATAATACAAATGCAATTCCTATTAATATACTATTAAATGGTGTAAATAGACTCTCTAAAAAGTAATGATACCACTTTTTTGGTTTATTTTGTGTTACCTCATTATAGCCATATTTTTGACGTCTCTCAAATACTTGTGCATCTGTTAAACCATTTTCGTTTACTTGATATTTTGAAATAAATTCTTCTTTTGATTCATGACATAATTTTCCATAGATTTTGTTAATGTTTACATCTTCTTTTTTTTCATTTGCCATTTTCTTAAGTTCCTTTCCTCTTTTGAAAATTAAATTTATTATATATATTATGAATATATTTAATAAATTTAAACATCTTTAATATATCACTATAAAAATAAAATTTCAAGAATATAAAAAAATTTTGTTATATTTTATAATTTATATTGACTTTTTTTATAAAATAGTATATACTATGTATATACGAAAGGAGTTGATTAAAATGACAACTACTATTCAAAAATGGGGAAATAGTCAAGGAATCAGAATACCTAAAATGTTATTAGATAGTGTAAACTGGTCTGAAAATGAACAAATTACAATTAAAGTAGATAATGGTAAATTAATTATAGAAAAAACAAAAGACAGAAAAAGAAAAAATATAAAGGAATTGTTTAAAAATTATAAAGGAAATTATGAACCAGAAAAAATTGACTGGGGAGAACCAAAAGGAGAAGAAATATGGTAAAACAAGGATCTATTATAAAACTTAATTTTAATCCACAAAAGCGGGCACGAACAAGCTGGATATAGACCAGCAGTTGTAATAAGTAATAATATATTTAATGAAAAAACTAAATTATCTATTGTTTGCCCTATTACTAATACAAATAATAATTTTCCTTTACACATTCCATTAGATGATAGAACCAAAACAACTGGAGTAATATTATGCGAACATTTAAAGGCATTAGATTTAAACAGTAGAACATATCAAGTAATAGAAGAATTGCCAAAAGATATATTAGAAAATGTCATTGATGTTGTTTATTCTGAAATAGAATATTTAATATAATTTTTTATATAAATTTTTAAAGAATTTAGCTTTATAAAAAAAACTTTGTAAAGAAAATTTTGTAATTTTTAAAGTAGGCTTTGAAATGTTATATGTTTATAGCATTTCAAAGCCTGCTATTGTTTTTAAAAAAGAAAATCAAAGATTTTCTTATTTGTTCTTATTCTACAATTTCAAAATCTATTTGTCTTAATAGTTTATTTGCATTTGCAACTCTAATTTTTACTTTATCTCCTATTTTATAAATTTTATGAGAATTTTCTCCTATTGCTTCTTTTCTTTCTTCATTATAAATAAAATATTCATCTCCAAGTTTTTCGTATCTAATTAGACCTTCAATAGTATTGTCTAACTCTACGAAAATACCAAAATTTGTAACAGATGATATAATTCCATTATATTCTTCTCCAATTTTATTTTCCATATATTCAGCTTTTTTAATATCTTCTGCTTCTCTTTCTACTTTTGTTGCCGTTCTTTCTCTTTCTGAACAATTTTCTGCTCTCTTTTCTGCCCTTTTTTCATATTTCTTTTTCCAGAAATCGTTTACCATGTAATCTTCTTCTATATATTTTGATATTATTCTGTGTATAAATAAATCTGGGTATCTTCTAATTGGCGAAGTAAAATGACAATAGTATTTACTTGCTATTCCAAAATGTCCTTTATTTATTGCTTCATATTTTGCTACTCTTAATGTTCTTAATATGATATTTGATACTACTTTTTCTTCGTCTTTGCCTTTTACATCCTCTAATATTTTAGAAAATTCTGTTGGATAAATTACGTCTTCTTTTGATATTTTTATTTTATAACCAAAATTGTATAACATTTTATTTAATTCTTTTACTTTGTCTACATCTGGAGCTTCGTGATTTCTATAAATAAATGGTGCTTGTAACCAATAAAATTTTTCTGCTACTGTTTCATTTGCTATTAGCATAAATTGTTCTATTATTTCATTTGCAAAATATGTTTGGTATTTTTCTACATTTATTGCATATCCATTTATATCTAGTGTTATTTTGCTTTCTGGTATATCTAAATTTAAATATCCATTTTCTTGCCTTTTATTTTTTAGTATTGTTGCTAGTTCTGCCATTAAATCAAAATGTGAAATGTATTTTTCATATCTTTTTAATACTTCTTTATCTGATCTATCTAATATTTTTTGTACATCTGTATAACTCATTCTTTCTGTTACTCTTATAAATCCTTTATATATATCAGAAGATACTATTTTGGCTTTTGGAGTAATTTCCATTGAACATGATAAAGTATATCTATCTTCTCCTGCATTTAAACTACAAATTCCATTAGAAAGTTCTCTTGGTAACATAGGAATAACTCTTCCTAACATGTAAATACTTGTTCCTCTTAAATATGCTTCTTTATCTAATTCTGTTTTTTCTCTTACATAATAACTAACATCTGCAATATGAACATCTAATTTGTAATTTCCATTTTCTAGCTTTTCTACATGTATTGCATCATCTAAATCTTTTGCATCTTCTCCATCTATTGTAAATATTATGTCATTACGTAAGTCTTTTCTGTTCTTTATGTCTAAATTATCTATTTTATTTCCAAATGCTTTTGCTTCATTTACAACTTCTTCTGGAAATTCAGCTGGTAGTTCATATTGTTTTATTAAAGATAACATATCTACTCCTGCTTGATTTACTCCACCAAGTACTTCTATAATTTTTCCTTCTGCATTTTTTCCTCTTTCTGGATATTTTAGTATTTTTACTAAAACTTTATGCTTGTTTCTTGCTTTTCCCCAATTATTTTTGGAAATAAATATGTCTGTTCCAAAATTTTTGTCATCTGGAACTACAAATCCAAAATTTCTGTTTTTTTGGAATGTTCCTACAATAGTATCTTTTTCATGTCTTATTATTTTTATTATTTTTCCTTCTTGTTTTTTGCTTCCTTTACTTATATCATCACTAATATTGCCTGATTTTTGCTTTTTTAAATTCTCGTTTTGGTTAAATCTTAAATTTGGATTTTCTTGTTTTTCTCCTATTATTTTTATTTCTACTGTGTCTCCATTTAGTGCATTCATGCAATTGTCTCTTGATATAAATATTTCCTCTTCTTGATTTTCTAATTTTACAAATCCAAAACCTTTTTGATTTTTTCTATATATGCCTATTAAATTTTCCATCTTTTATTTATTTCCTTTCTTATTGTATAAAAATAAAAAGCGACTCTTTTTAGTGAACCGCTTAAAATACTATGCTATATAAATAATAGAAAGTGCAATTGTTACAATAACAAATGCTATTCCTAAAATAATAGACCATTTTTTTTGTTTTCCTTCTTTTGTTCTACCTTTATTTTTTTCGAAAAAGTTATTTGAAGAAGAACCTGTTATTGTTGAAGATAGTCCTGCATCTTCTTTAGATTGAATCATGGCTAGTATTGTTAATGCAACACATATTATTAAATCTACTACTATTAATATTATTTTTACTATTTGCATTTAGTATTCCTCCTAACAGTTTTTTTATTCTATTTTTATACCTTTTGGTATTGAAAAATAAAAACATTTTATTTTGCTTTTTTGCTTGTACTTGGTTATTTTAACATAAATTTATTAAAAAATCAATGCCAGAAGATTAAAAATTACAACTTTTGTCATTATTTTAGTAAATAAATTAACATTTGTTGACTTTATAATCTCTTTATTTAAGTCTTTAAATCCTTTTACAATTTCTTTTATTTCTATTTTATTTGATATATTTTTTTCTTCTAAATATTGTTTTGATAAGTATTCTGCTTTAATCATTGCATCATTTTCTAAAAATATTCTAATTGTATAATAAATAAAACTTAGAATTAAAAATATATTCAAAAATAATAATTCATTTGGTAAATATTTTAATATTATTAAAATGCAACAAATTATATAATATAAAAAATATATATTGGAAAATACAAAATTAAAAATTAGTAGTTTTCTATCTTGTATAGAATGTAAACATTCATGTGCAATTGTTTGTATTCTTGTAAAACTATTGTGCATATTCCCTATTAATATTTTATTTGAAATTGCAATATATAATGTTGCTTCAGAATTAACATTTTCTTCTATTTTTACATTTTTATTATCTACTTTTTCTAATAATTCTTTACATATTTCTATATTTGATGGATATTTTTCTGTTAATTTATTTAATTTTTCATTTGTTGCTATTTCTTTCATCTTTTTTATATTAGATGACATTAAAATATTTAAAATAATTATAGAAATAATTGATATTATTATAATTATTAATTCCATTTTTTATCCTTTAATTATTATTTTAATAAATCTTGTACTGTTTCTCCAATTATTTTATTTACATCTGCAATTAAAACATTAAATCTAATTTCTGCATCAAAATATTTACTTGCCTCTTCATTTTGAATTAGTTCTCCATATAGTTCTTGAACATGTTTCATTTTACTATCATCATCTTTTCCTGTTTGCAAAGCTATAAGTTGTGCATCATATCTAGCCTTTTCAAATTCATCTATCTTATTTTTTAATTCTAAATTTAAATTTATAGCTTCTTTTGCTGTTTTATATGTAACATATTCCTCAGATTGTTTTATTTCTTGTGCTAATTCATTTGCTAAGTCATATACTTTCATAAAAAATTCATTCCTTTCTAAATTCGTTTCAAATTAATTTTATTTTTTTAGATATAGTTAAATATATAATAATTTTTTAATTATACTTCTCTTAAAATATATAATATTTTTTTATTATACATCTCTTAAAATATATAATAATTATTTAACATTTATTTTTTAATATTGTGATATTGTCCAATTTTCTGTGTCTACTTCATACCATACTTGTACAACTGTACCCTTTTTAACAGAAATATAATATATGTTTCCATCTTTTTGTTCAATATTATATTCTACATCTGTATCTGTTTCTCCCCATTCTTTTTTTGCAAGTTCAATTGCTTTTTCTTCTTTTGTTTTAGTTTCATCATCTTCTTTGCTATCTTTCTCTTCTGAGCCTATACTATCTTCATTTGTTGTTTGTGTTGTTTCTGTATTTTGTGTTTGCTCAGTACTTTCTGTTATTTGTGTTGTCTCTGTTGATTGTTTAATATTTTCTGTTGTAGGTTTTGTAGTATTTTCTGTTAAGTAATTTGAACTTTCTTGTGTCTGATTTTTTACAACTTCTGGGTAAATTATATAAGCTAAAATTACAATAATAGCAAGTACAGATATTATAATTACTATATTTAATATAGTTTGCTTTTCTCTTGTACTCATTTTTATTACATCCTTGTATAATATATTTAGGTTTTTAAAAGGTTACCTATAAACCTTTATTAAATTAATTACATGATATAATTACAAAATTTCCGCTTCTTTTTTTCCATCTGTAAATCTTATTGAAATTAAATCCCCTTTATTAATTTGTTTTACACTTTTTACTATTTGTCCATCTTTTTCTGTTAAACTGTATCCTCTAATTAAAGTTTTTAGTGGACTTAATGTATCTAATTTTGCAATTAATTCATTATATTTATTTGTTTTGCTGTTTTGTAAATCTTTAATTGTTTTTTCTAGTCTTTTTACTAAATTATCTAATAAAATAGAATTGTCTATTATTTTTCTTTTTGGGTCTGTAAATGCACGAGATTTCATTACTTTTTCTAGCCTAAGTTTCATAACTTCTAATTTCTTTTTTAAAGCAATTCTATATCTATTTTGATAATTTTGTATTTTTTGCTTTAATTCAAAAATGTCTGGAACAGCTAATTCTGCTGCAGCAGATGGTGTTGGTGCTCTTAAATCTGCAACAAAATCTGCTATTGTAAAATCTGTTTCATGTCCTACTGCAGAGATAATAGGTATTTCTGAATTATAAATAGCCCTTGCAACAATTTCTTCATTAAATGGCCATAAATCTTCTAAAGAGCCTCCTCCTCTACCTACTATTATAACATCTGCTAATTTTTTTTCATTCATAATTTTTATTTTTTCTGCTATTTGTTCTGAAGCTCCAGGTCCTTGAACAGGAACAGGTAAAAGCCTAATATATACATTTGGATTTCTTCTACTAGATACATTAATAATATCTCTAATAACAGCTCCTGTTTGTGATGTAAGAACACCTATAACTTTAGGAAATACTGGAATAGATTTTTTATGTTTCTCATCAAATAATCCTTCTGCTTCTAACTTTGTTTTTAATTGTTCAAATTTTTCATGCAAATCTCCCATTCCGTCTTCCATCATACTTTTACAATATATTTGGTAAACTCCATCTCTTTCAAATACAGACACAGTTCCAAATACCATAACTTTCATTCCATCTTTTGGCTTAAATTGTAACTTTTCTGCATAACTTTTAAACATTATACATTTTATTAATGATGTTTCATCTTTTAATGTAAAATATAAATGACCTGTATAATGATTTTTAAAATTAGATATTTCACCTTTTACAAGTATTGCATTTAAATTTTCATCTTCATCAAATCTATCTTTTAAATATTTATTTAATTGTGTTACTGTTACTGCATTATATTTCATTAGTACCTCCACTTTAAAAAGTTACAATTACTTATTTATTTTACAATCTATTTTTTAAGTTACATTACATTTTATTTTGTGTAAAATTAAGTTTTATTTTACATTAACAATACTTGCAAGAATTCCGTTTACAAATTTTTTTGAAGATGTTTCTCCATATTTTTTTGCAATCTCTAGTGCTTCATTAATAGCTACTTTAAATGGTAATTCTTTATATTTTATTTCGTAAATTGCAAGTTTTAATATACTAAAATCTATTTTAGAAATTCTTTCTAAAGTCCAATCAGCTTTTAGATTTTTCCTAATTAATTCATTTATTTCTTCTTTATGTTCTTCTATTCCATTTATTGCATCAATTATATATTCTTTTGCATCATCTTCTACAATATTTTCACATTCAAAATATAGCTCTGTTTGTTCTTCTATATCTTTTGGTTTTTGAATTTCTATACTATATATTAATTTGAATGCAAGTTCTCTAATTGCTGATCTTTTCATCCCTTTTTATGCTAGTTTTAAGCTAACATTCTCCCTTCTAAATATTTATTTTTTAGATAATACTATTTACAACTATTTTGCTTATTTTTATAGTCTATCTATAAAATTTTTTAATTTTTCTTTTACACTATATTTATTTTGTTGTACATAATTTCCTATAAATGCTCCTAATATAATAACAATACAGCCTATAATAAACTCATATAATTTTGTACATAAAATTAATATTGCTACAATTATTCCTATAATTGCTCCCATGTATTTTGTTATAAAATTTTTAAATCCATCCATAATTAATCTCATTCCTTCCTAATGTTAAAGTTTGGTTGGAAAAGATTTGTTTTCAATCTTTTCTCTTTATTAAGTTTTATTATTCAGCTTTTGTATTTCTTTCATTTTTATTTAAATTAACTACTTTAATATTTACTTCTTTTACATCTAAATCTGATGTTTTCTTTAATTCTTCTTTTACTCTTGATTGTAAGTTACTTGCTAAATCTTTTAAAATAACATTGTCTTCAATTACAATTTGTAATGTTATAGAAATTTCATTATTTTCATTTACAGAAATTTTTGGTAGACATTCTTTTATACTGTCAAATCCATATACTACAGATTTTACCATATTGTCTAGTGTTTCTTTTGTTATTAAAAGTTGTCCATTATCATTTTTTAGTAAAATTCCTTGAGATTCTTTAATAACTTCTTTAGAATGAGAATCAAAAAATATACATCTTATAGATAATAGCATACAAATAGCGGATACTATTAAAGTAATTTTTGATGTTGTTTCTCCTGTAACAATATTTTCTATAATATTTGTTACATCAGTTAAAGAAACCCATCTAAAAACTAGCAAACATAACATTACTGCAAGTAATAATACAATATATGAATATACAATTAATACAACTCTTTCTATAAATTTCATTTTCTTCTCCTTTTTGTGTTGGGCAATTTTGTGCCGGTTCTCTTTTTTTCTTTTTGCTGTTATCTTTTTATTATTGGGGGCGGTCCTTTTCTTTGTTGGGGGCGGTCCTTTTCTTTGTTGGGGTCGGTCCCTTTTTTTGCTGGGGTCGGTCCCTTTTTTGTCTGGGGTCGGTCCCTTTTTGTGTTGGGGGCGGTCCTTTTCTTTGTTGGGGTCGGTCCCTTTCTTTGTTGGGGTCGGTCCCTTTTTTTGCTGGGGTCGGTCCCTTTTTTGTCTGGGGTCGGTCCCTTTTTGTGTTGGGGGCGGTCCTTTTCTTTGTTGGGGTCGGTCCCTTTTTGTGTTGGGGGCTGACCCCAGCATTAAAGCAAAAGGCATGATACAGTTTTATTCCTATTTTTCATGCCTTACTTTAGTTTCTTTTATTGTTGTTCTTCTGTATTTTCGCTTGTTTCGTCTTTTGACTCATCTTTTTCGTCAAAGTCTTTTTCTGTTTTTACTCCTTGTACATGTACATTTACTTCTTCAACTCTAAGACCTGTCATATTTTCAACTGATTTTTTAACTCTTTTTTGTATTTCATAAGCTACATCTGGTATTCTAGAACCATATTCAACAATTATGTTTACATCTATTTTAACATCTTTATCATCAGATTCTACTTTTATACCTTTGCTGTAATTTTTCTTTCCACTAAATACTTGTGTAATTCCTCCTGCAAATCCTCCTGCCATACTTGCAACACCTGGTACCTCTGATACTGCAATTCCAGCAATTACAGATATTACATCATTCGCAATTTTTATACCATTGTTCCCTTCATCTATTTCTTCAATTGGTTCATTATTTTGATTGTTTTCTTCCATAATTACACACTTTCCTTTCTTTTTTATATTCAAGATATAATCTTGCTTTTATAAGTATATCAATTTTTGCATTCTTTTACAACTATTTTTTTAATATTTATTTAAAATTTGTTACAATTCAGAAAAAATTTATATATATTAATAATAAATAAATTTCGAATACGATTGGAGGAAATTTAGAATTTCTTAAATTATTTTATTGTAATTAAAATTTCTATTCTTCTAGCAAGTCATCAATTACAATTTGTCTATTCGAATCCAATTTATATTTTGGAAGTTTTGGTAATTTGCTTAAATCTGAATAACCAAACATTTTTAAAAATTCTGGAGTTGTTTTATATGTAGTTGGTCTACCTGGTAAATCTGCTTTTCCAGCATCTTCTATTAATCCATATTCTAATAATTTATAAATTGTTGCATCAGAACTTACTCCTCTAATTGCATCTATTTCTGGTCTTGTTGCTCTTTGATTATATGCTATAATTGCTAGTGTTTCTAATGCTGCATTAGATAAATTAGGCTTTGTTCTATTATCTATAATTGGATATATATACTCATAAAATTCTGGTTTACTACATAGTTGGTATCCATCTTCTACTTTAATTATTTGTATTCCTCTATCCTCATATTTTCTTTGCATATTATTAATTGTTTCGTGAATTTTGTCTCTACTTATTTCTAATGCTACCATTAATTCTTTTTCTGTTACTACTCTTCCTGCAGAAAATAACATTGCTTCTATAATTTGCTCAAGCTTCTCATCTTTCATATTTAATCTCATTCCTTCCTAAGGCACAAATCTGGTTGGAAAAGAATTAAATTTTAAATGAAATTGTCACTACACAACACCAAAATTCTAATTATTTTTCAACCTTTTCACGTCCTCCACAAGACCAAAAAACAAATATATAAATTATTCTAAATTAATATCTTTTTTTGTATTTTTCATATTTTCTATAATATCTACCATTTCGTCAATTCTCATAGTCTTTTTAGCACCATCTTTTGTTCTTTCTATTTCAACAAATCCATCTTCTGTATTATTCCCCATTATTGCTATATATGGAATTCCTAGTATTTTTGCTTTTCTTATTTTCTCTCCAATTGAGCCTTTTACATCATCTATTATTACTTCTATATCTCTATCTAAAAATTTATTATATGTTTCTTCTGCTACGTCCATTTTTTTATCATTACTTATAATATATAGGTAATATGGTGTTACTGATATTGGTAATGAATATCCAACAGCATTTCCATTTTCTTTAATAACATTGTTTTCGTATATAAGACCTAATACTCTACTTACTCCTATTCCATAACATCCCATATAAAAAGGTTTACGGTTATTTTGGTCATCTATATATTTAATGTCCATTGAATCTGAATATTTTGTTCCTAATGCAAATATATGTCCTAATTCACACGCTTTTTCTTCTTTTAAATTTTTTATATTTTCTATATTATAATTTTCTTTTAAATAATTTTCTGCATCTTCTTTTTCTAAAACTTCTACATTTAACCCTTGGTTTGTTTGTTCATCATATAAAATTGTATCTTCTCCAATTTTTGATAATGCCATTATTTCTTCTGAGTTTTTTCCTCCCATAGCTCCATTATCTGCTGCAACTGCTACAATATCTAAACCAATTTCTTTAAATGTTTTAAAATATGTTTCTTTTACTTTATTATAATTTTCAATCATAGATTTTTCGTCTTTGTCAAATGTATATAAGTCAAACATCAAAAATTCTTTTCCTCTAAGTAAATATCCTCTATTTCTTATTTCATTTCTGAATTTTGGTCCAATTTGATAATATCCTACTGGCATTTGTTTGTGTGATGTTATTCTATTTTCAACAAAAACTGTTATTGCTTCTTCTGCTGTTGGAGCTAAACAATATGTTCCTTTATCTGTTTTAGATATCATTGTAACTCCCTCTTCTAGATATTGGTCATATCTGCCAGATCTTTTCCAAATTTCGTCTAATTGAATTATTGGCATTTGTACTTCTATATAGTCTGCTTTATTAAAGTTCTTTTTTATTATTTCTTCTATATTATCCAAAACTTTTAATGGTATATTATCATATGCATATACACCACTTCCATATTGTTTTATTTGACCTGTTTGCATTAATATATCTTGTGCTGGATACATTTCGTCTAAATTACTTAATTTTATATTTTTCATTCCCATTTTTGATGTTCTCATAAAAAAATCCATTCCTTTCTTTCAATATTTTACATTATATACTCTTAGGCGTTTTACGTCAAGAGTTTTAGGGAAAAAAGAGAACCGGCACTTTTTTACCCAAAAAACTGTAGCAGAAAACTATTTAAAGTTTTCCACCACAGCTTTTAACTTTCAACCATAAATTTTATTCTATTTTTTATTTAGAAATAATAAATAATTATCTAGAAAATTTTTTTATCTAAATACTTTTACATTTCTAAATTATTCTGTTGGTTGTACAGGGTCTGCAGATATAGCAACTACAGCATCTGTTTCTTGTGTTGTATCAATTGGTGTTTTTATTAATTCTATTGTAACTTCTATTGTTGTTGTTTCTCCTGCTGTTAAAGTACCTTTTTTCAAATCATAAGTAACTTTATAATATTCTTCATTTGAATTTTCTATACCAACTGTTAACTGAGCAGATAGGTCTTCACTTAAGTTTTGTATTGTAAATGTTGCTGTTTCTTTATCACCTTTTGATGTTAGCCCTGTAACATTCATTGTTGCTAATAATTTATTTGATGGATTAATTGTTGCTTCTACATTTGATGGAGTAGAAACTGTTGGGCTTCCTGTAAATTCTACTTTAAAGTTTGTTTGGTTTGGATCTGCACTTGCACTACCTTCAATTCTTAATTGTATAGTTGAAATTGCAGCATAACCAATTCCTAATACAACAACTAATAATAGTAAAGTTACCCAAATTATTGTTTTAGTTTTTCCAGAATTTCCGTTCATTGTATTTCACCTCCCTTTTATCTTTGGTTTAAAAATCAAAAATTTTAAGATTTTTTAATTTTTAAAACTTAATTTTTATATATAAATATACATTAAATAAAATGTATGTATATTTAACCAAAAGAACATCTAGCAGAGTTTTTTATAAACTCTTTTTGCTTAATTTCTTATTTATTTAAAGTTTTATTTTTTCTTTTTTTGTGCTGCATTTTTTCTTAATTCTTCTCTTATTTCATTTGAGCCTAAAAGATAAGTATATAATAAACCATCTTTTATTATCATAAAATAAGTTTTTCTTTCATTTTCTACTGTGTACATTAATATTGGTGATTGTATAGTATCTCTTAGTCCTATCATTTCGTTAAATGTATTTATTTGTATTACTTTATAGTCTTTTTCATTTATTTTGTTATTTGTTTGCTGAATGTAATTTTTGTAGTTGAATAATATCATTTTTAATTGTTGGTCATACATTGTTTCTGCACTTCTTGTTTCAAATAAATATTTTATAAATTTAATTAATACTAAAATTCCAGCTATTCCAACTACAATTCCTATAATTAGTAAATATTTTAAATTTTCTTCTGAATATTCACTTTTTTTAGAAAGTATTTTTCCTTCATCTTGTACAACATTTTGTCCAACACTTATATCTACTGTTTTTGTTGTTAATGGTATTGTTAATGTCATTACATTTTCTTCTTTATTTATTTGTGTTCCATCATATTTATTTATTACTTTAACTTTCATTTCTAATTCTAACATACTATTTGAGTCTGTCAATCCATAAAGATTAACAAATTTGTTAATTTTATCATTATAAGTATCATAATTAATTTTTAAGTTTTCTATTATATTTAAATTTTTAGAATTAGATGTATGTTCTTCTTTATTTACTAATTCTTCTGTTGTTTCATATATTGATGTATTATCCTCTTCATTTTGTACCATTGTTTTTGCTAAAATTTTATAACTATATGTGTATTCTTGTTCTTTATCTAATGTTAAGTTATAGTTAAAATATATATCAAAATTATTAATTAGTGTTGCTATTAATGTATTATTTTCAAAATCATAGTCTTCTGGATAAAAATCATTTTGTTTTAATTCTACATTATAATTAACTTTAGCTTTTTCTGAATAATTATTATATTCATTTTTACTTGCATTAAAATAAGTAATGATTAGTATTATAGCAATAATTATTAACAACGTACTACTTAAGCCAAGCTTTATTTTGTTATTTCTTCTTCTTCTTTGATGTTTTAATATCTCTTTTTCTTGACTAGTTTTTCTCATTATTCATTCCCTCCTATTAAACCATTTATCCATAAGGTAAAATAACCTATATATGGAATTCTTAATTTAACTTGTCCAACAATATCATCATATAATCTATATCCTTCATCTCTGGTTAAATTTGCATCACCTTGTGTATGGTATATTGGTTTTCCTCCAATTGTTTTTTTATCAATTATTCTATGTATAATTTTTGTTCCATCATTATTAAATACTATTATATCTCCAACTTTTATTTCTTGTTCTTCATCATATTTTTCATATATAATAATGTCTCCTTTATTTATTGTTCCTGTCATACTTCCAGAGCCAATTACTAATGCTCCAAATTTAAATTTACATGATACTAACATTATTATTAAAACTACTATTATTATACTTATTATTAGAATAATTGTATCTCTTCTTTTATGTTTTGTTGATATCATTTCATCTTTTTTTCCAAAAAAAGATTCTACAATTACATACATAATGTATGGTAATATTAGTTTAAATACTGATTCTAGGAATATATATATATCTGGTGTTATTGGTATAAAGTACATATATAATGTGGTTATAATTTTGTAAATGATTATTGCTGTTTCGTTCCTAAATTTTTTTACAGAATAATTAAAAAATATATTATTTGCAATTGATGATATTACTATAAAGCTTATTAAAGTAAAATAATCGTTTGCTGTACTAAGATTATAAATATTAGTGTTTATTACAATATCAAGCATTATCATTGCAATTACTATTATATATTTAGAAATTTTGTATTCCCTTAATAATATATTCTTTCTTATTATTTCTGATGATATTATAATAATTATAAATGGTATTATATAATTTATAATTGACCAAAATGTTAGTTGTACAGTAGAATGATAAAATCCTGTAAATAAGCCTAAGAAATATAAAAATCCTACATATACTAGTCCTATTATTGTTAACATTATTGTAAAATTTCTACTATTAGCATAACTTATTTTATCGTTTTTTACAAGTACTTTATTTAAAATTGCATAAATTAATAATATTATTGCTAATATTTGCCTGGTTATAACTTTGCTAAGAAACATTGCTATAACCATTATTATTAATAATATCACTTCCAATATTACTAATCTCTTTTCTTTTTTCATATGTTTCCTCTCTTTTTTCCTTATCTCTCTTTGGTAGTGTAAATTTTTATAAATTAATTTACACTACCTTATATATTACTTATTGTTTATCTGTTATATTAGTGAAATATCCTGGTGCTCCTGCTTTATCTATTCTTGCATATTCTTTATCTATATGTGAAGAGTCAAATTTTGTTCCATTTCCTCCTACTAAAACTAGATTATTATTAAACATATATATTGAGTTTGTAACTGATTTAGTTGACCAACCTGTATCTGTAGCTTCATTATATTCACTTGCATATATAGTTGTTAATCCTCCACAATTATAAAACATATTCCTCATATTTGTTACTTTACTTGTATTAAATGAACTCAAGTCAATAGTTGTCAATTCCCTACAATTATAAAACATATAGCTCATATTAGTAACATTACTTGTATTAAATTCAGTTAAATCAAGAGATGTTAATACAGAACATGCTTGGAACATATAGCTCATATTTGTTACATTCTGAGTACTAAATTTATCTCCAAATTTTATTTTTTCTAATTTACTACAACCTATAAACATTAAATCCATTGTTGTTACATTTATTGTGTTAAAATTGCTTAAATCTATACTTTGTAAATCTACACAACTTGCAAACATACTCTTCATATTTGTTGTTTTCTCTGTATTTATATTATCAAATGTAATTGTTGTTAATTTCGTTAACCCTTTAAATAGATTAGCTGAATTTTCATTTGTGTAAATTGTTCCATTAGTTACAAATGTTAATTCATATAAATTGTCTCCATCTTTATCAGTATAATAACCTATTATATTTTTATCTTGTTCTACTGAAGCATCAAATTGTGATATTATACCACTTGTTGGAACATCTCCTTTTGCAAATGTTATTGTTTCTATTTCTGTTTTGTCGATACCACTATTAAAATATGTTTGACTATTCTCATCAACTTGCATTAATGTTCCATTTTTTATTTGTTTGGTTAAATATCCTGGTTCTCCTGCTTTATCTATTCTTGCATATTCTTTATCTATATGTGACGGATCAAATGTTGTTCCAATTCCTCCTACTAAACTTGTACAGTTTGTAAACATATATTCTGAGTTTGTAACATTTTTTGTTGTCCAACCTGTATCTGTTGCCTCATCATATTCACTTACATATATTGTCTCTAGATTTGTACAACCATTAAACATATTATAAGTGTTTTGTACTTTGCTTGTATTAAAACTACTTAAGTCTATCTCTTTTAATGTAGAACATCCCGCAAATAAACCATCTATATAAACTGCATTATCTGTTCTAAAGTTCTTTAAATTTAATTTTGTTATATTTCTGCAATTTAGAAACATAAATTCTGCACCTTTTAAGTTTTCTGTATCGAAATTACTTATATCTATATCCTTCAATTTAATACAATTAGCAAACATCCCTCCCATGTCAGTTACTTTATTTGTTTTAAAGTTTTCTAGTCCTTTGATTTCTGTTATAGACATTATTTCTCCATTCATAGTTACTGTTCCAAACATTACAGACATCATAGTAACATTACTTGTATCAAAATTACTTACATCTAAGCTTTGCAAGTTTGAGCAACTTGCAAACATATAACTCATATCTGTTACTTTATTTGTATCAAACTTGCTTACATCTAAACTTGTTAAACCATTACACAAGCAAAACATAAAACTCATATCTGTTACATTACCTGTGTCAAATTTGCTTAAATCTAAACTTGTCAAAGAAGAACATTCATAAAACATACTTTTCATTGTTGTAACTTGACTTGTGTTAAAATTACTTACATCTAAGTTTGTTAATAATGAACATCCATAAAACATCCATCTCATACTTGTAACATTACTTGTATCAAATTTATTTACATCAAGATTATCTAACATTTTACAATTATAGAACATTGCATCCATATGGACTACATTTTCTGTATTAAAATTACTTAAATTTAATTTGGTTAAATGCCTACAATTCATAAACATTCCATACATACTTTGTACTTTACTAGTATCAAAATTTTCCAATCCTACTATTTCTTCTAATTTCATTTCATAATTATCATTATTAACTCCAAACATTCCTTCCATTACTATTACTTCACTTGTATCAAATTTACTTACATCAATACTTGTTAATTCATAACAATTAGAAAACATAGCTAACATATTTGTTGTTCCTTTGGTTGAAATGTTATCAAAAGTTATACTTTTTACATTTATAAAATTATAAAATAGTCTATTTGAGTCTTTATTTGTATAGATTGTTTCTTTGCTTACAAATGTTAACTCATATAAATTATTATTATCTATATCTGTATAATATCCTGTTATACTTCCATCTTGTTTTTCTGATGCATCAAATTGTGATATTACTCCTGTATTTGGCACTTCTCCATATATAAATTTTATATCTTCTATTTTGTCTCTTGCTACTCCACTATCCATAAATGTTGATGATTGGAAATTAGAGTATTTTAATCTATTTTCTACTGGATTTTTATTAGTTAAATATCCTGGTTCTCCATATTTGTCTATTCTGGCATATTCTTTGTCTATATGAGAATCGTCATATTTTGTTCCATTTCCTCCCACTAAGTTTGTGCAATGTGTAAACATATTTGTTGAATTTGTAACACTTTTGGTTGTCCATCCTGTATCTGTACTTTCATCATATTCACTTACATATATTGTTTTTAATTTTGCTGTTCCTTGCGAATTACCAGAATAGTCTATATCACTGAACATATAAGACATATCTGTTACTTTACTTGTATTAAAACTGCTTAAATCTAAAGTTTCTAAGTTCAAGCATGACCAAAACATCCAACACATATTTGTTACATTGCTTGTATCAAAACTGCTTATATCTATGTATGTCAAGTTAGGTAGTGCTTCAAACATACTTGTCATATTAGTAACTTTACTCGTATTAAAACCACTTATATCTAAACTTTTTAAATTCGTACAATCAGCTATCATCCCTTCCATATTTGTTACATTGCTTGTATCAAATGTACTTAAGTCTAATTCTATAAGAGCTTCACAGAGAAAAAACATCCATGACATATCTGTTACTTGACTTGTATTAAATTTACTTACATCTATATCTTTTAATTTAAAGCAGCGTGAAAACATATAACTCATGTCTGTTACTTGACCTGTATTAAATTTATTTATATCAAAATTTATTTTTTGAAGGTTTTCGCAACGTTGGAACATAGTACTCATATTTTTTACATTACCAGTGTCAAAAGTACTTATATCTAATTCTGATATTGAAGCACAAAAATTAAACATAAATGACATATCTGTTACTTTACTTGTATTAAAGGTACTTAAGTTTAGATTTATTAGATTTCTACATCCTTCAAACATAGCTGCCATGTTCGTTACATTCCTTGTATCAAAACTGCTTAAATCTAAATTTGTCACTCCTGCTCCAGAAAACATTAATTTCATATCAGTAACATTACTTGTGTTAAAATTACTTACATTTATATTGGATAAAATATAACAAGAATCGAACATTCTACTCATATTTGTTACTTGGCTTGTATTAAAACTACTGAAATTTAAACTTTCAAGAGTACCACAACCACAAAACATAGCGCTCATATCTGTTACTTGACTTGTATCAAACTTTTCTAAACCAATTATATCTTCCAGTAGCATATCTTTATAATTCCAATAATTTTCTTCACTTATTGAAAACATTGCTTGCATATTTGTTGTTCCTTTGGTTGAAAAATTATCAAAATTTATTGTTTTCACATTTAGTAAATCATAGAATAAGCAACTTGAATTCACATTTGCATAAATTGGTTCTGTACTTGTAAAAGTTAGTTCATACATTCCATTTCCATCAGCATCTGTATAATAACCCCATATACTTTCATTTTGTTTTTCTGATGCATCAAAAAATGATATTACTCCACTACTTGGAACTTCTCCATATACAAATTTTATATCTTCTATTTTGTCTCTTGCTATTCCACTATTTAGATATGTTTCTGCTTGATAATCTGCAAACATTAATCTATTTGGATCTCCAAATTTAAAGTTTATATATGAATTTAATATGTTACTGTCTGGTATTACTCCATCTTTATATTTAAATTTTATTGTAAATTCTTTTGTTCCTTTTGGTGCAATTTCATCATCTAAATTAATTCCTTCAACTTCAAATACTATTCCTAAATTGTCATAAAATTCTTCATCATATATAGCTCCTAAATATGTTTCATTTTTATCTCCATTATTATATACTGTTACTTTATATACAATTTCAGAACTCGGGTTTGTTGGAGATAGTACAATAGTACTATTCATTGTTGTACCTGTATAATTATTTATTTTAGATGTATTTATATCTGCATCTACTTGGCTTTCTATTTCTACATCTGTTATAAATACTCCACTTTGTACTTCTGCTGTAGCTGTTGCATCAATTTCTCCTGTTACAGAATTTATTGCAGAATACCCTATTCCCATAAATATTATTGAAGCTACTAAAAGAATTAAAAGAATTGTATTTTTATTTTTTATTTTAATTCTCAAAAAATTCTCCCCCTTAACAATATCTTTAGTAATATCAATAATGGACTTTTAAACATTGTATATAAAAGTCCATATTATTATTTTTTTGAAATTAAAAAAATTTTACTTTTTGGTTGTTTTGTTATTTTTTTGGGATATTTTTTTCTCATCAGGAACTATTATTTTTTGGTCATTTCTTTTTCCTTTAGGTTTTACATCTTTAAAATGATTATATACAGGGGAAATATCTAGATTGGATCCGTCACCATCTACTACTTCTATTTTTTTATTTTTTTCACTCATTTTTAATTGCATTTCCTTGTTTTATATTTAGATTTTTATACAGGTTTTATCTATAAACCTTTTTTAACTTAAAGATTGAGTTAAATCAATTCCATATGTTTGGTATATCCAATTATAATAATCAAATGGTTCTAATGTTTTTGGCATGCCATAATCTATTCCATATGTTTCTACAGATACATTTGATATTATTACATCTGTAACTGGTGTACTAACTTCTGCTTGTGTTTCTGAACTTTCTGAATCTGTAGATTCTGTTGTTTCATCTTCTGCTGATTTTACTTCTACATTTTCTATAGCATGTACTACATCCATTCCCTCAATTACTTTTCCAAATACTGCATAATTTCCATCTAGAGAAGAATTATCAACTGTGTTTATAAAAAATTGTGAACCTGCTGAATTATAACTTTCTGTAGCTAGTTGTGATGAATAAGATGTGTAATCTGCTCTTGCCATTGATATTGTTCCTTCTTTATTTTTTAGTTTATTTTCATATCCATTTGCAAGAAATTCTCCTGTTATAGAATATTCTCTATTTTTTTCATCTTCTTCGGAAACTAAGCCTAAATCACTTAATTCTGGTGCTCCAGTTCCATCTCCATTTTTGTCTCCGCCTTGTATCATAAAGTCTTTTACTACTCTATGGAATTTTAAACCATTATAATATCCATTTTTGGCTAATGCTATAAAGTTTGCAACTGCTTCTGGTGCCTCTTCTGGATATAATTCTAATTTTATTACTCCATAATCTTGTACTTCCATTGTTACTATTGGATTTTTTACTTCCATTGTAATGTTTTTGTAATATCCATATGATATTGTTCCTATTAATACTAAAATAACTATTAATGCTATAATTGTTAAAATATTTGAAAATTTTTTCATGTTTTTTATCCTTCCTTTTGTTTTATTATATGTCAAAATTATTATATATTAAAAAATTTTTTTATACAACATTTTTATATAAAATTTTTTTATTTATTTGTTTTATTTTCTTTGATTTTGTGAATAACTTTTTTCTACCTCTGAATAGTTACTATTTATTATTTATATTTTTTTAATTATTTTTTATCCCCAATTTTTTTAATGCTTCACCAATGTTTGGTACGCCTATTATATCTAATTTAAAATTGCTTTTCAAGCTTTTTTTATTATTTTCTGGAATTATACATCTTTTGAACCCTAATTTTTCTGCTTCTATTAATCTTTTTTCTATAAAATTTATTCTTCTTACTTCTCCAGTTAATCCAACTTCTCCCATTACTACTGTGTCTTGTGGGATTGGTATATTTTTATATGCAGATGCTACTGTTGCTATAATTCCTAAATCTACTGCAGGTTCTGTTAATTTCATTCCTCCTGCTATATTTAAATATACATCTTGTCCACCTAAAGCTAGTCCTGCTCTTTTTTCTATTACTGCAATTAATACTGCTAATCTATTATAATCTAGACCATTTGCTGTTCTTTTTGGTATTCCAAATACAGATTGTGATGTTAATGCTTGCATTTCTACTAAAATAGGTCTTGTTCCTTCCATACTTGCAACAACACAAGAACCTGATGGATTATCATTTCTTTCTGTTATTAATATATCTGATGGATTTTTTACTTCACACATTCCCTCTTGCTTCATTTCGAACATCCCTATTTCATTTGTTGAACCAAATCTATTTTTTACTGCTCTTAAAATTCTATATGTATTATATCTTTCCCCCTCTAAGTAAAGAACTGTATCTACCATATGTTCTAATACTCTAGGTCCTGCAATATTTCCCTCTTTTGTAACATGTCCAATTATTATTGTTGTAATTTGGTTTGCTTTACATATTCTCATTATTTGTGAGGTTATTTCTCTTACTTGGCTTACACTACCTGCTGCAGCAGTTATTTCATCTGAATACATTGTTTGTATAGAATCTATTATAACAAGTTTTGGATTTGTTTGTTGTATTGCTTCTTTTACAATATCTATATCTGTTTCTCCTAAAAATAATAAATCTTCATTATTTATATTTAATCTATCTGCTCTTAATTTAATTTGTTCTGCAGATTCTTCTCCAGATACATATAGTACTTTTCCTTCTCCTTGTACTTTTTGGCATAATTGAAGTATTAATGTGGATTTTCCTATTCCTGGTTCACCTCCAAGCAAAATTAAAGAGCCTTTTACAAGCCCTCCACCTAATACTCTATCTAATTCTTCAAATCCTGTTGATGTTCTATTTTCTTCTTTTCCTATAAATGTATTTAAAGGTTTTGGTGTATTATTTATCTTTTTTTCTATTTTATTCTCTTCTGAATATTTTTCTACTTTTTGTTCATAAAATGTGTTCCAGCAATTACATGCAGGGCATTTTCCTAACCATTTTGGTGACTCATATCCACATTCACTACATACAAATATTGTTTTTGCTTTTGCCATATTTTCTTTTATCTACTCCTTTCTTGTTTTTTTATTTTATTATATTTTTTATAATTTATCAAGTGTAAAAAAAGTGCCGGTTCTCTTTTTTCCATTTTATAATTGAAAGTAAGACATTAATTCGTTTTCTTCCAAAAACGGAAAAAAGAGAACCGGCACTTTTTTTACTTTTTAATTGAAAATAAGACACTAACTCGTTTTCTTCCAAAAACGGAAAAAAGAGAACCGGCACTTTTTTTACTTTTTAATTGAAAATAAGACATTAATTCGTTTTCTTCCAAAAATGGAAAAAAGAGAACCGGCACTTTTTTTACTTTATTTCATAAGGTTTAAAGAATCTAGTGGTTCTTCCAATCCTTCTAAATTATAATATGAATCTGGTATGTTTCCAACTATTACATTTTCTGCTACTATAAATTGATTTATAATATTTTGTGTATAATTTTTCATTGGTGTTACAACAGACATTTTACAGTCAAATACAACATATATTCTGTGTAATGTTTGGTTTATTCCTTTTGATATAAATTCGCTTTTTACTTCTGTATCAACTGTTCCTGTCATATCTACATTAATTGGAATTTTAGGTCCAATTCCTGCTAATAAACTATTTCCCATAAAACTTCCTAATGTTATTTCTATTGTCTGTGTTCCTACATTATCAAATTCATGTTGAATGCTTTCTGTTAAGTCTGAAATCATATTATTTATTGGTGTTACATTTGCTTTTATTAATGTTATATTTCCATTATTGTCCTTTTCTATTGAAAATAGTTCATCATATTGATATTTGTTCATATAAATTGTTGTTTGTCTATTTGTTATTATTGTTGCAACAGATTTTGACTTTTCATTGCATAATGTTTCATATACTGGTTGAATATAATCTAAACAAGTTTTAAATCCATATATACTTATGCTAATTATTATTATAAATTTAATTACCTTTTTCTTTAGTTTTTCTTTTTTGGGATTTTTACTTTTGTTCCCCCAAAAAGGCTTTATAATAAACCTTCTTCTTGAATATATATTTTCCATATTTTATATTAAAATTGGCTCTTTTGCTCTTTTTAATACATATTGTGGAATATATATTTTTTCACCAACATTTATTTTTTCTGGTCTTTCAATTCCATTTACTCTTACTATATCATCTATTGTACTTCCATATTTTTTTGCAATTTTCCATAATGTATCATTTGGTTTTACTACATAAATAATAACACTATAGTCTTCCATATCATCTACTGTTTCTTCTGTTATATTATTTATTGTAGGTATAGTTATTTCTTTAAATGTTGTTATTTCTATATTTAAATCTACATTTGCTGATATATTTCCACCTTGATTAATAATTTCTTGCATTCCTATTTCTGTTTCTATATTTGTTTTGTATTTATTTTCTATATCTTCTATTGTTTGCTCAAATGGTATTTCAACTTTTTTTGTATTAATTCCTACACTTGTTATGTCTAAATAGATAATACTTATTTGCACTTCTCCTTCTATTATTAATTTGCCATTTAATTTGTTTTCTTTTGTTATTATAGTTTCAATACTTGAATTTATTATTTCTCCATTTCCTATTTCCGGTAAACTTATTTTTTCTCTTATTTGACATGTAACTTTTTTTGTTTTTCTATTAGAAATTGTATTAATTTCTTTTAAATCAAAATTTACTTTTTCTCCTGGACAGTACATATCTTCTATAACATTTATTTCTTTTTGCTCATAACATTCACACAAAATTTCTACTTCCATTTCTAAATATACAGAATGTTCTTCTATTTGGTTTGGCTTTATTATTATATTTTTTATTAAATAATTTATATTGCAAATATTATCTTCTTTTACATTTTGAATATCAATAAATCCAACTAATGGTACTTTTCCTATACATGATGTTATTCTTCCATCTTCTGTTAAATATATTAGTTTTACTTCTACTTCTGATTTTGCAAGTATTTTATTATAACTTATTTTTATATCTTTATCTACTAAATTAATTGTACAACCTAGTATCTCTACTAAATTATCATTTGACGGAATTGATATATTTTCTTTTACATATGATTTTGTTATTCCATCTCCTAATAATGAACTTATAGTTTTATTATTACTTAAAACTTGTATATTAGGGTCATTTACCTTTGTAACAAGTTCTGTTTCTTCTCTTGAACAAACCTTTATTTTTATTTCTATATTAGCTTTTATTCCAACTTTTCTTCCATTTATAACTTTACATTCTATAAATTTTATAATAGGATTAATTTCAACATTCATTCCTATTTGTAATTCTGGTATGTTTATTGTTTCTGAAAAGTCTAATGTTGTATTTAATCCTCTTATACTGTTTTTTTCATCATCAGCAAGATACATTATATATGTTAAAATATTACCATCTATTCTTAATTTTCCTTCATTTATTTCTTTTTTGTATATACTAATATTTCCTGTTGAGTTTATTGTGTTTAATATGTCTGGTTTTGCATCTGGTACAATCATATCTCCTTGTACATTAATATTTTCTTTTTTCTCACAAATTATTTTATTAATTTTTACAGTTTCTTTTGTTATTTCCATAATAAATTCCATTCCTTTCTCGAAGGTTTTATAGTTATAAATTTATTTTTTTAACTATGACCTCCTATAATTTTTTCATTATTTAGATAAAATTTTATAATTTATTTTTATACAATAGGAAAGTTATACTTTCCTATACAAGAACAAGTTGAAGAAAAATCAAAGATTTTTCTTATTTGTTCTAAATTATTTTTATTTATCTAATTTTTATTTATTAATTTATATGATATTTAGTTAATTTTTATTACTTATTATAAAATTTTATAATATTTAAAAGAAAAGTTAATATATAAATTTTTAAAGATATTAACGCTCGAATGAAATGAAAGTTAGAATTCATTAGACTTTCGAATGAGGGATGTTCACGGTACTCGGGTTTACGAAAGGGGCTGAGTGAAAGAGGCTCATGAGAAAGTCTTATGAATTCTTTTTGAATGTAATGAGCAGGAGATATCTTTAAAAAATTATATATTAACTTTTCTTTTTCACAATCTTTAATTATATAAATACTTTAATAATACAAACATATAATTTACATAAAAATTGTTGATTTTTTCCAGAAAGTATAGTATAATATATATTAGTTCAAATTTATATTTGCTCGTATACAAACAAAATAGGAGGTCTTATCATGTTAAAGCTTTCTGTACGCAAACACATCTTACCATTTCGGTTTATAAACTTTCCATTTCTTGGCGAGTGGGATAACAGCCCAATTGTTTATATTTCCGACGAGAAAGGAAGAACTCTTCAATTATTAAAAGAAGATAGCAATATCATTGTTTTTGGGTATGGAATGTCAATTTCGTACACTGATTTTGCCAAAATCACGACAGATCGCAATTCAAACATTGTTGATTTGCTCAAGGCAAGTCAGAATGTAAAATTAATTTCCACTAGCTTCTCTGATGTAGAAGCTTACTCCAAAGAAAACAATCTTCCTTGGGGAAGCATTCCTGATTCTAGTGGTAACAAAATTTACTTTGTTGTTTCTGCAAAGTTTTCTAACTTTGCAAACGACATTGATTATTTGAATTTTAACTTGAAATACGCTTGAAGGAGGTTGACTTCTTATTTAAAGAGACTGGTACAAACTAGTACCAGCCTCTTTTATTGCATAGGAAACAATATGAAACTTTAGGTTTCGCAACTCAAAGTGAAAATAAAATTTTAAATATAAAAAATTTTATTTTCAGAAGAAATAATATGAAACTTAGTGAAAAATTACTTTTTCCTATTCATTTATTTATTTCTATCTTTTATATAAATTGCAAGCTCTTTTAAGAATTTTGCTTTATCTCCATAAGCCTCAACTATTTCTACTGCTTCTTTAGTAATTACTTCTAATTTACTTTTTGCACCTTGTAGTCCAAAAGCAGAAACATATGTGCATTTATGGTGTTCTTTGTCATTTCCTACAGGTTTTCCTGTAATTTTTGGATTTCCTTCTTCTGATAATATATCATCTTTAATTTGGAATGCTAAACCTATTTTTTCTGCAAATTCTGATAAATTTTTAATATCTTCTTCACTTGCATTTGCAAGAATTGCCCCCATTCTTACACTTAGCTTTAATAATGCTCCTGTTTTATTTTCATGTATATATTGTAGCATTTTTGTAGAAATTTCTTGACCTTCTAATTCTGTATCTAAATATTCTCCACAAATCATTCTTTCAACTGCTTTAGAAAATTCATTAAATACTCTTAATTTATTTTGCAGATTATTGCTATTTTTTAAATCTTCACTAATTACCACATATGCTTGGTTAAATAGTAAATCTCCTGCAAGCAATGCAGTTGGATGATTAAATTTTTTATGATTTGTTGGTTTTCCATGTCTAAAATCATCATTATCAACTTCTGGTAAATCATCATGTATTAATGAAAAATTATGTATCATCTCTAAAGCTACTGCATATGGCATTGCTTCTACAAAATCATCTTTAAACATTTTATATACAACTAAAACTAATATTGCTCTTAGTCTCTTTCCACCTGCCATTAAACTATATTCTACAGAGTCATTTATTACTTTTTCTGGGCATTCTTCTTTTTTTAAATATTTTTCTAGTTCTTTGTTTACTATTTCTTGGTATTTTTTTAATTGTTCTTTAAATTCCATTTTTATTCCATTCCTTTCTCAAGGCATAAATTAATTTTTCTTATTAATACTATCTTTGAAATATAACTTATTTTTATATTATACTTTAAAGTTGCATTATTTTCAAAACAAATATTATTTAATATTTGTTATCATTTACATTATCTGTGTTATACATTATCTGTGTCGTTATTTGATTTTAACCTTTTTACTTTTTTTGCAAATGATTTTATTTTGGCAATATTATTTTTTATGTCCCCTAAAAAGTATGAGAATATAAATCCAATTATTACTAGTATAATAGCAATTACAGAACTTAAATTAAATCCTAATACACAGCTACTATTTAATACATTTGGTATTATTGATAAAAATAATCCAAATATTATAGAAAATGTTACTGTGTAAAATTTACTTAATAATTTATTCATTAAGAAAGATATTACTAATACTCCTATTCCCAATCCAAATGCTGCTGGTATTAATATTGATAAATTAAAGTCTGCAATTGAACCAACATATAATTCATATAGTCCTAATGTTGATAATATAACTGCACTATCTACACCAGGTACAATTGATGAACCTGCTACTGCAAATCCTAATAATACTGATTGGAATAAGTTTGGATCTGTTATTACAGGAAATAGATCTTTATTAAATGAAAATAGTGCTATTCCTGCTATTGCAGATATTAACATTACTATGTAATATTTTTTATTAAATCCTTCTTTTTTTACTTCTTTATAAAAAAGTGGAATTGTTCCTAAAACAAGACCTAAGAATGTAAATCTTGTATACATTTCATAATTTTCTAATAAAAAATCTACAATTTTACTAAATATTATTACTCCTACACCAAATCCTAAAAATAGTGGAAATAAAAAAGCTACATTTTTCTTAAAATCTTTAAAAATTGTTCCTATAGCATTTATTGTTTTTTGGTAAAGTCCTAAAATTACTAATAATACACTTCCACTTAAACCTGGTGCTATTCCACCTATTCCAACTATTATTCCTTTTAAAAAGTTACGCATTATAACCTCCATTATTATTTATAAAATTTTTTGTCATTATAATATAAAATACAAAAATAGTCAAATTTTTTGTTACTTGACACATCCCATTAATTATTTTCCAGTTACAGTTCAGTGAGAAATTTTGATATATTAATAATAAATAAATTTTGAATACGATTGGAGGAAATTTAGAATTTCTTAAATTAATTTTATGTAAAGGAGTTTGATAAAATGAAACGATTTTTATCTCTTTTAATTTTTATAACTCTAACTTTAATTATATTACTAAATTCTTTTAGTAATATATCTTTTTCCGCTACAGCCAAAAAGACAAACAATGTAAAAAGAAATTCAAATAGCTATTGGAGTTTATCTACTGCTCCTATGTTTTATGGAGCTACAAAGATAACTATAAAAAAAGGTCTTATTGATAAATTTGATGTTTTAGATTCTAGATTTAGAATTTTTGCAAAAGACTTTGAAGATGGAGATTTAACTCCTAAAATTCAATATTCTGGCGAGGTTAATATAAATGAAGTAAATACTTACGAAATAACATATAAAGTAACAGACTCTCACAACAATACAACTACTTTAGTTGTGCCTGTTATTGTAACAGATGATGAAAATACTAAAATTATAGTAGAAAGAACATTATATACAACTCCATCTGTATGGAATATGGATTTAGCAGAATTTTCTAGATGTAATTATGGTGATAGACAAATGTTAGGTGTATTTTTAAAAGAAAATCAAAGCATAAAAGCAAGAGTTATTTCATCTGAAACTGATTTTAGAATAGATTATATGAATAATAATTCTCTTACAGAAAGCCATTCTAATCTTTTAAAAAGTGGAGATTGGTTTACAATTGAAAATAATGTAAATAATATTTCATATGATGCTGTTCCACTTTTAAGAACACCTGTATTATCTAAATCTAATACACAAATTAATAAAATATACAAAATTGAATTACAATTTGACGAAACAATTTCTCCTCTAAATTATTATCATTACAAAGATAATGAAGAAACTTACAAAAATAATTGGTTGCTAAGTCAAAATAGTTTTTCTGTAATTGAAAGTGAAACTCTTTTGCTAGTTGTGCCTTTAACTGACATAAATTATATGACAAATTACTATGCAAATGGTTTTAAATCTTTAGACAAATTTTTAGAATATTATCAAAAAGTTGTAGAAAAGATGGATGAATATGTTGGTTTAGATTTTAATCCAACAAAAATAACAGATCAAAATGTTAAAACAAAATATTTAATAAAAGCAAATTCAAATGGAATTGGAGCAGCATATTATGCTGGAGATCATGTAGGTGTTAATAATGCTAGTATGAAAACTTTTTTTGAAATGAACTGGGGCGGGTTACATGAATTAGCTCATGGATATCAAGGTTCACTTGGAAAAGGAGAAATGTTATTAGGTGAAGTTTCTAATAATATTTTAGGATATTATATTCAAACAGATAAAAGTTTATATGATAGACCTGGAAATTGGTTAGGAGAATTACCTATAATAGAAGAAGAAAAAAATTCTGGTAGATTATCTGGAAAAAACTTTTCAGAAATTGATACAACAGTTAGATTATATATGATTATAAACTTACTTGATACTTTTGAAAAAGGAACTACTTACTCTAAAATGTTTTCATGGTATCGTGAACAATTAAATAATGGAAGAACAATGACAAACCAAGATGCTTATGTTGAAGCAATTGCTGACATATATAATATAAATATTATTCCATACATGGAAGCATGGGGATTAAATATATCAGTTGGATTAAAAAATAAAATGTTTAATTTAAATTATCCTTTAATAAATATTTTAGCAGATATGGTTAGTCCTAACTTGTTAAATACTATTATGACTAATGAAAATTTAAGTAAAAAATATTCTTTAGTTAAAAATGATATATTAAAAAATAACAATATTAAATCAAATCTATCTTTAGAAATACAAATTGATGATATTTCTAAATTAGTTGGAAAAATACTTTTACTAAAAGATGGAAAAAATATTATAGAAAAATATAAAATTGAAAATTCTACAATTGAATTAGCAAATATTCCAGTAGGAACTTATTATCTACAAATGCCTATACTTAATGGATATTCTCAAGAATTAATATATATTCAAGTTAGTGAAAATTCAACTAATTATTATTCTTACACTTATGAAAATTTAGAAGAAACTACTTTTGATAATTATTTAAAATTACAATTATTAGGATATAATTATGATACAATTGCTTTTCAATTAAAATTTAAGAATAATTATAATAAGGTTGAAATTTCATATCCTAATCAGTCTAAAATGAGTGGTAATGAGTCTGTAATTATATATAATTCTGATGGTAGTATAATATCTCAGAATTATACTACAGGTGGATATTTTGATTTTAATAAAGGTACCCATGAACTAGATTTAAAACCTGGCTATAAAATAGAAATAAAATATCCTGTTAAATATGCTACTAAAGTAGTTGCATATAATACTTTATTAAATAATACTGTTCCTGAATATTATGCACTTAATTCTACAACAACATATACTGTAATTGAAAATGGTTTATTACGTGAAGATATGGATGAAGAAATAGCTAATGATATAGCTTATAATCAATTAAAAGATTATTTAATTAATATTATTGCTGATTATGCAAAAAATGTAACAGAAAATGAGCTTAATAATAAAAATATTAATTTTGATAAAAAATCTTATATAATTGATGCTTATAATCAATTAAGAGATATTGACAAAGAACCATTTACAGATTTAATTAATGCTATAAAACGCGGAGGCATTCCACAAATAACTATTAATACTAATAATCTAGAATTTGACTTAGGAACTTCTATAGATTTATATTCATTAATTAAAGCTACAGATAATGAAGACGGCAATATTGATATTGATAAAACTAGTACAAAAATAATAACAGATTTTAATGCAGAAAAACCAGGAATTTATGATATTAAGTATGAAGTGTCAGATTCTGATAATAATATTGCTACATATACTCTGCAAATAATAATTCTTGAATCTGAAGAAAATAACAAAGATGAAGATAACGGTATTACTAATCCTCCTGCTGTTGATGATGATAACGAGAGTGATAATGATGCTGTTCCTCCTACTTCTAATGATGATTTGTTTAACAAGCTTTTTAGTATTAAAAATTTATAAGAAAAAATATTAATAGCAGTTTTTACTTTACTATTATATATTTATAATTACATTTTTATTTGTTTTGATAAATTCATAAATAGCGAGCTTTATTTGATATTATAATTTCTTTATATCATTTTAAAGCTCGCTTGTATTTTTATTTTCTTAATATATTTATATTTTTTTAATATATTTTTTTGGAAAATTTTTTATAAATATTTAATTTTTTATAGGAAATAATAATTTTTGAAAATGGTAAATATATAAAAGATATTTGCTTAATAAATTCACACAATTATATAAATTTACCAAAATTTTAGAAAGGATTATTTTAAGATGAAAAAAGTAATAAATTTTATTTTATTTTTTATATTAACTGCTGTTTTTGCAATAGCATTACCAAACTTGGCTAATGCAACAACTTCTACAACAAGCCCATCTACAAATTCAGCACATGATGAAGAATCTTTAAACAGTGTAATATCAAGTGCAGATTCAGGTGCAACAATTACATTAGAAAATGATATCACTATAACAAAACCTATAGTAATAGCTAAAGAACTAATAATAGATGGTAATGGTCATAATGTTGTTGGCTCTAATGATTGGACATCAACATCTGGAAATCAAACAATGTTTACAGCACAACTTTCTGATGCAAAACTTACTTTAAAAGATATTAATTTAAAAAATGGACCAAAATATGGTGTTCAGTCATATGATGGTGCTTCTGTAATTTTAGACAATGTTTCTATTTCTGGATTTAAATATGGTGGTGTACTTGTAAATGGTGGTAAATTAGAAGTTAAACAACTACATTTAGGAATAAATGGTACAGGTGAAAATAATGGTATAGAAATAGATAAAGGTGCTTATGCAACAAATAACCCTACTTTAGTAATGAATGGTGTTTTAACAACAGAATCAAATGAGAATGTTGTTCGACCTGCAGAAAATGGACATCTTACTGAATTTACAATCGAAAATTCTGCTAGTACAACAAATAAAATTGTTTTAGCAGGAAATAAAGTAGTTTTAACAGATTCAAACAATAATGTAATATCAGAAACAAAAGTTCCTGATAATGCTACAGCAAATGTAGATGTAACACAACATATTGTTACTATTTTTGCTGGTGATGTAACTTATAAAATTACAGTAAATTCTGGTGAAAAAGTTACAGCAGATTTACTAAATTCTCATATTAAATTAGGAGAAAAAGAAAAAATTGATGGATATTTTACAGATTCTAATTTTGAAAATGAATTCGATTTTAATAATTCTATAACTAAAGATACTACAGTATATGCAAAAATTTCAGAAATAGAAGAACCTACTCCTGAACCAGCACCAGAACCTACTCCTGAGCCTACTCCTGAAGTTGATAATAACGAAAAAGATGATACTCCAAAAACAGGTGTTGCAAATTATACAATTTTAGCAAGTCTTACTCTTATTTTATCAACTTTAACTATTATTGCAATTAATAAGAAAAAGAATTAATTTAGGTAAAATTATTTAGACATCTTGATGTAAAACTACAAAATATTTATATAAAAATGAACTAATTTAAATACAGTTATTTAGGTATAGGATTTTTTAGAATTCCTATACCTAAATAATTTTATAAATTATGTTAAAAACCTTAATTACATGCTTAAGTTAATTTTTAATACTAATTTTGTAAATTATTTTTAAAGAACCTAAATAAATACATAAAAAATTTTAATGCTATTTTTATAAATATATTATGCTAGAAAGGATTAGAATTCATTATGAAAAGAACATTTACAAAAAAGAAAAAATTTCTCCTTATTATTGATTTTCTTTTAATTGTATTTATAATTATATCTTTAATATATATTATAAACTCTCTTATTCAAAAAAAGGAAGCTATTGAAGAATCAAACTTATTAAATGAAATAAATATTGAAGAATCTCTTTCTAATTCTTCAGAAAATACTTATAATCAAGAAAACTCTGATAATGGGCAAAATGTAGAAAATCAAGAATTAAAAGAAAATCAACTTAATATAGAATCTAATGAAAATCAATCAAATTTATATTCATCAAACAATATGTCTTCATCTAAAAATTTTGCTGAATCATCCAAAACAGAAAGAATGATTAAAGTTGAAAACTTAAAAAAACAAAATTCAGACATTGTTGGTTGGCTAGAAATTCCAAACACAAATATTAATTACCCTGTTTTACAAGGTACAGATAATAAATATTACATGACTCATAATTATAAAAAACAAAAATCAAAAAATGGTTCAATTTTTTTAACAAAAGATTATAATTGGGATATTCCAAGTAGTAATTTGTTGATTTTTGGTCATAATTTAAATAATGGTACTATGTTCCAAGATTTATTAAAATATTCTAATAAATCTTTTTATGCAAAACATCATACAATACGTTTTACTACTGTTAATGATGATTCAGAATACGAAATAATTTCTGTGTTAAAAACTAGAGTTTTTTATCAATCAGAAAAAAATGTTTTTAGATATTATTATTTTATAAATGCAGAAACAGAAGAAGAATACAATGAATTTATAAAAAATGCAAAAAAGGAATCTTTATATAATATTAATGCTACTGCAAATTATGGTGATCAATTAATTACACTTTCTACTTGCTCTTATCATGTAAAAGATGGTAGATTTGCTGTTATTGCAAGGAAAAAATAATCAATTATTATTTTCTTAATTAATATCCATTATAATTCGTACAAAATATCTCAAATATAAATAATGTGATAAAAATAATTTTAATATTCATTCTAATCCGTACAAAATCCCTAATTATATAAATTATTTTGTAATACCACGTAAGCGACCAAATGGGCGGAGTGAATGCGATTTGGAGCAACCTACATATTAAAATTCTTTTGTAGGTTGCGACACACAAGGTATAAAAAATAATTTATATAATTAGGGATTTTGTACGGATTTCAATAAATATATTTATTAATCCCCTATTTTTTCTATATCTATTCTTGCATTATCATATCTAATATCTTCAATAGATACTCCATTTAATTTTAAAACATCTCCAGCTTGTAGTCTTAGAATAACAGTACTTGTAAGTGTCATTCTGTTTTCTGGGCTATTTCGTATTACAGGCGATTCGTTAAAAGTATCATTTAAAGGTTGATTATTAACTAATAAAACTGCATTAAAGTTAAATGTTCCTGATGTATCTTGAACACCAAATAACTGATATGATATTTGATATATCCCATTTTCATTTATCCTTATTTCATCACTTCCTGGTTCGTGACTAATTGCTGTTCCTTCTACAATTTGATTTTGACTAAATTTAATTGTAGTTGTTCCTAAAGTTGTATTGTCCCCATTCCTTGCTATTGCTACTAATATATTATCTGTTTTATCTGGATTTTGGTTGTTTATTGAAACAACAATTAATATTATTAATAATATTATTATAAGTGATGAAATAAGTGGTTTTAATATATTATTTTCACAACACATATTTTCCCTCTTTTTTATTTGCATCCACAATCATTATTATTCATATTTCCAAATTGCATATTATTCATATAAAATTTCTTTTCTGCTAATTTGTCTTGAACTCCACGAAGTGCTTCTCCAAATCTTTGGAAGTGTACTACTTCTCTTTCTCTTAAGAATTTTAATGGGTCTACTACATCTGGATTGTCTCTGCACAAATCTATTAGCTTTTCATAAGTTGCTCTTGCTTTTTGTTCTGCTGCTAAATCTTCTTGTAAATTTGCTATTGCATCTCCTTTACATGCTATATATGCAGCTATAAAAGGTGCTCCTGCTGCAGATTGTGGATATACATCTACACCATGTGGTGTGTGTTTCTTATCTATCCTAGTAGCTCTTTGAGATAAGATCACCTCTTATATTTTTAGATTTACTTTTTATAAAAACAATATTTTCTACCAATAAATAATACTATTCCTACTAATATGATGGTAATTCCTATTTGATATATAATTTTACTTCCTATGTTTCCACTTGTTGGAAATTGAAAATATGCCCTGTTTGGTAATAGTAATTCTCCATTTTCTTTTATAAATGCTGGTGGATTTCCTATTGCTGTTATTTGAACTTCTATATTTCCACTTATTGTTATTTCTTGGTTGTATTCTGTGCTTTCATTATTTTCGTTGTTATTGTTACCTTCTCCATTTTCTACTTTTGTAAATACTATTTTCCATTGCCCATCTGGTTTTATTCTATTTATTGTTTCTTTTGTTTCTACTAACCTGTATTCTTCACCTAATTTTAAATCATTAAATGATACTTTTCCATCATTTTCTGAGTTTGAGTTACTTTCTTCTATTCCTATTAGTTCCCAACAGCTATTTACATTTGAGTCGTATATTTGCTCATTATCATGATATCCTTTTCCGTGTTCTGTACAATTTAATTTATATAATTTGAATTCTGTTCCTCCGATTTTATTAGTATGATCTTCTTCTGCTACTTTTGTAAATTCTAAATTTATTTTTTTATATAATCCTACATTTATATTTGATTCTATAATTTCTATATTTGAAACACTATTTAGTTTTGTTATTGTTTCTGTTTGTCCTTTTCCTGTTTCTTCCTTTTCAAATTTACTATTAATTTCTGTATTTGAGCCAACCTCTTTTTCTACTAATGTGTATTCCTCTCCATTGTATTCTATTTTTACTATATAATCCTCTGCAGGTAAATGAATAAATTCGTAATATCCTGTTTCATCTGGATGTACTCCTTCTACTTTTACTCCATCTACATTTGTGACTTCTTGTAAATTATTATTTTCATCTACCTTATATAATTTTAATGTTATTTCATCTTTGTTTAGCTCTCCTAATCCTTCATTATCATCTATTATATTATTATAATTTTCATCAAGCCATACTTTTCCACTTATTGTTCTTCCTATTACTTGCACTGTTTCTTGTGATGTTTGTACTATTTCAGTCGATTTTTGAGTTTGTGATGTTGCTAAATTTACATATTTGTCTTCGGGATCATTTCCTTTTGTTGTTAAATATATATCTACTATTATCTCTGCTTGACCTGTTAGTTCTCCTTTTATTGCTATTCCTGTTACTCCATTATTTGCTTGCTCTGTATTTACTTGATATTCTTTATTTGTTTCTTCTATTTTTCTCCATATTCCACTTATTCCTATATTTTCATCTTTTACTGAAATTGTTTTTACTTGTTCATCTTGTGTTATATATAATTCTAAATTATCATTTGAAATTGGAGTTCCATCAATATTTTGTGATATTATTACCTTATTTATTGTATAAGTTCCATTAAATTTTGTTCCTCTTGTATCTCCATTATATGGCATTACATCTAATAATACAAATTCTGGTAATCCTGAATCTTGATTATTTTTTCCTGTTATTGTATAATGTATCTCTCCATTTTTTTCTATTACTGGTACTTCTACTTCTTTATATAATCTGAAACTTGCTAAATTTATTATACTTATTGCTTCTGTTGATGTTCTATTTTTTATTTCACTATTTCCTATTTTGTTTTTTTCTCCTTCTGCTACATATTCTGATATTATAAATTTTGTTTCATATTGCTGTCCATTTGCACTACTATTAGATATTTCTGCTCCAAATTTTATTGGTTCTATTAGTTGACCTGATGTTACTTCGTTTATGTACCATATAAGTGTTGTTGTTCCATCTTCATTTTGTACTATTTCTGGCTCGTCAAAAGTTTCTTCTCCTCTTTTACTACTTCCTAATTCATAACTTAATCCTTCTGGTAATATTACTTCTGCTTTTAATACTACTCCTTCAATTTGTGATACTAAATTCTCATTTGCATCTAATTGTGGCTCCAAACTATATTTTATTATATTTTCAAGCTTTCCTAAATCATAATTTACTTTATCTTCATTATTTTCATCTACAGCTCTTATATTTCCATGTAAATTTGCTCCTACCACTAAAATTGTATTACCATAACTATTTCCTCCACTATGTGTTCCTGCTATAATTTGTCCACTTTCATCATACTCTGTTTTAATATAATTTAAATTTCCAGAATCCCATTCAGTTTTTGGCCAATCTTTTATATACTCTATTTCTTTATTTTCTATTGTATATTTACTTCTATCTAATTCTTCTAACCAATACCATGTCCTTTGCGTTATTCCATACGTTTTTCCAATTTCTGAAGATTCTCTTATTTTAAAACGTAAATTCAAATTATTATTGCTGGCTCTAGAAATATATCCACTAATTGTTTCTGCATATATTCCAACACATAACTTATCATCTGGAATGTCTTCTATATTATCATAAATATCCATATCTTCTATATTAGTATTATTCATTTCATCTTGACTTACCCAGTTAGTTCCATCTTTTTTTGTTACATACCATAATTTAAATTCAGCATTTCCATACATTCCAGATGTTTTATACTTATCTCCGTCTTCATAATATATTGGTTCAAATGTTTGTCCATCAAATTTTATAAATTTATTTGCACTATATATGTCACTATCATTAGTTGAATTTACCAAAAAAGCAAATTCTATTGCTATTGTATCTCCAATATTAACTTTTCCATCACCAGTTCCCCAAGAAGACTCAATAGAACCAACTTCCATTTTTTCATTATAAATATTTATTGTTTGACCATATATACCTTTTTTATATAATACATGTTGTATTTTTAATAAATCATCTTTTGTATTCATTTGTTTGGATATTTCACCTTGAGTATTTGATTGTATTTTCATATTATTATCTGAAACTGTTAAATAATAATTCCTATCACCAATTGTACTCGCTTCTGTATCTGGTACAAATATTTGAATATATCCCACACAAAATGTTCCTATATTTTCTGTATATATTTTGGTTCTATCTTCAAATATAGTTCCATCCCAAACACAATTATACATTGGAAATTCTCCATCAAACTCATAATCATTAATTGTTACATGTAATATTGAACCAGATTGTTCTATATTTATATTTCCTGAATTGTATGTTGAATAATACCTATCTTTATTTAAAATTCCTAAAGGTAAATCTTTATCATATATTGTATAACCAGAAGAATTATACATATTTCTATTTTCTATATTTCCTGATAAATCTGTTAAATTCCAATCATTTTCTCTATAATTCCATAGAATTGGCATTGCTTCTAATGTTATGTCTTCTAATTCTTCTGAACCAAATTTACTTCTTTCTAATTTTAAATTTATATCAAAACTTATTTCTCCTTCAGGATATTCTATTCCTTTTAATCCTTTTGAATATGGATTTTCATCTTCACTAGAAATATTATTATATAACTGAACTGTAAATCCATATCCATACATTCTTCCAGTTACTTCTCCTTCTCCATAATCTACTGTTGTTTTATGTGCTAAATTATTTGTATTATCATGCAATTGTATATTATACTTTCCTGTTGCACTTACTGTTACTTTATTTACAGTTTCTTTTACTGTTTGATTTTCTGCATTTCCATCTAATTTGAATGTAAATGTTGGTTGTATTTCAGTTCCATTTTTTGCTCCTTTTACTTTTAATACAAATATTACCTCTTGATAACCCGAACTGTTGGAATCTTCATTATCCATACTATATTCACCTGTTAGGTGTATTCCGTCTTCACTTATACTTGCATTACTTAGCCAATTCATTGACTCTAAATCCCATTCTACTATATTTGCTAAATTATCTGGTAAATCTGCTGTTACTTTTATAATTCTATTTTCTAACTTAACTTCAGCTTGTCCACTATTTAATGAAAAATTCAACTTATATGTCCATGTTATTTGGTCAAATGAACGCACTATATCATTATCTTCTGATGAGTCATTTCCTGGCTCATCATTTTCATCAAATGGTCCTACTCCCGTTTTGGTTTCTAATAATTCTGCTGATGATATATACCCTAAATCTCCATTTGCTTCATTTAATTCATCTATATTTTGTGTGCTTTGTGTATTTTGTGTGCTCTGAGTATCTATAATTTGTTCTTCATTAGCCATAATGTTTTTCTGATTTGCTTCTATTATTGTTGTTACTATTTCTTTTGTTACTATTCCTGCTATTATTAATCCTATTACTATTAACAATATTACTGCTTTACTTAAATTAAATTCTATTACTGTTGGTTCTTTTCCATGGCCTTTTCTTATTAATTTTGCTTTTTTATTGTCTTTTGATTTTCTCATCTATATACCCTCTTTCTAACATAATCTTAACTATAAAACACCATTCTTAATCTATTTTTATAATATACCCTGTGTGTACAGCCCCAACAGTTTCAAGCTTTTTCATTTTTTTTATTGCATTCCTTTCTTTTGTTTTGTTGGCAAAATCATAATGATGTTTAAAACATGGGAGTTTCAATAACCTAATATTTAGAACTTAATAATTTATAAGATTGTTATTCTTCTATTTCTTCATGTCTTCAAGTATATTATATCATAACTCATTTTAATGTCAATAGAAATTTTTACTTCTTCATTCAATTCGTATTACTATATAATGGTCTTTTAATCTTTTTATTAAAAACGATGATATTATAATATTTTATTTAAGCCCATTATCCAGTAACTTGTCATTAAATTATAGAATTTAAGATTTTTTTCGAATTAAAATAGAATTTTAATTGATAAATAATGTATAACTTTTTAGTTATAGTGTACATGCCTTTTCGAATAACTTTAAGAAAGGGTGATTTATGTGAAAAAGCAAATAATTTTAAATGTAAAAGAAGTTTTTAAAAATGAAAATAAGAAAGAACAAGAGAAAGCTGTTCAAACAATATTAAATAAATTAATAAAAAATTTTCTTGAGCATTAGTATTAGTAGGCTTTTTTGAATTTTTCCCCTATTTATAACATTTTAAAGCCCACTTTATTGTTTACGTGTCAATTGGAGGTAAATGTGAGAGTTGCAATTTATTGTAGGCTTTCTCGTGAAGATGATGACAAGCTTCATGAAAACGATGAAAGTGAAAGTATCCAAAATCAAAAGTCTATGCTAATTAATTATGCAATGAAAGAAGCCTGGGATATTTATAATATTTACTGTGATGAGGACTATTCTGGAATCGACAGTGAAAGACCTGAATTTAATAAACTATTAGAAGATGCTAAAAGCCATAAATTTGACATTGTTCTTTGCAAAACTCAAAGTAGATTTACTCGTGATATGGAAATAGTAGAAAAATATTTGCACAATAAATTCATTGAATGGAATATAAGGTTTGTAAGTCCTGTAGATCATGTTGATACTTTAGACAAAGGAAATAAGAAATCCAGACAAATTAATGGTTTAGTTAATGAATGGTATCTAGAGGATTTATCAGAAAATATTAGAAAAACATTTGACAACAAAAGAAAACAAGGATTACATATTGGCTCTTTCGTATGTTATGGTTATAAAAGAAGTCCAGATAATAAAAATAAACTAGTGGCTGATACAGAAGTTGCGGATAGTATTAAATTAATTTTTAATCTTTACGAACAAGGAAATGGTGTTACCAAAATTGCTCAAATACTAAATGATAAAGGAATTTTAACACCTACTAAATATAAACAATCACAAGGAATAAATTTTAAAAATCAAGGCAAAAATATTGACTATTGGTGTGAATCTACCGTTAGCAAAATATTAAAAAATGAAGTTTACATTGGTAATTTGGTACAAGGCTATAATAGAAAGGTTAGCTATAAATCAAAAAAAATGAAGAATCAGCCTAAATCAGAATGGATTATTGTAGAAAACACTCATGAGCCTATTATAACAAAAGAACAATTTTACAAAGTTCAAGAACTTTTCAAAAGTAAAACAAGGAGATGTAAAAATGGCGAGGTGCATTTATTTGCGAATAAATTAGTCTGTCTAGATTGTGGCACAAAACTTTATAAATGCCAAAATGATAGAGGTTACATTTACTTTTCTTGTAAAGGCTCTAAAAAGTTATATGGTACTTGCACAACTCATTCTATTGGTTACGAAAATCTAAAAAATTTAGTCCTTAAAAAAATTAGAGAAAAAATATTAGCTTTTTACAATTTTGATAATATTTCGGATAGATTATTTGTTTCAAATGATAACTTAAATAAAACAAAGTCATTACAAAAGAAAGTAGATATACTTTCTAAAGAAATGAAAGATATCAATAAAGCAATAAAAGAATTGTATTTAAACAAGGTAAGTGGCAAAGTTCCAGAAGATGTATTTGATGATTTAAACTCTTCTTTTTTATCTGACAAATCAGCAAAGCAAAAAGAATTATCAAAAATCGAAAATGATTTATCTAATTTAAAAGAAAAAGAGTTGAACAGTAAATTTATAAAAGAGCAAAAAGAAAAAATAATTAATCACTTTAAAGATTTTAAAGAACTTAATTATGATATTGTAAATAGTTTCATAGATTATATTGAAATTGGAGAAAAAGACAAGCAAAAAAATACTCAAGATGTTGTTATTCATTGGAATTTTTAAATTTTATTGACAAAATTATAGTAAAATATAAAATTTTATGATATACTATTAGTAAATTTTCAGAGAAAGGAGTTAAAAAATATGGCAGATGTAAAACAGCGAATGCTAGATATTGTTAATTCTGTACCAGATGATTATTTTGATGGATTAAAACCAACAGAAATGGTATTTAAACTTATGTTTGAATATATAGACAGATATGGTGAAGATGAAACAACTATCATTCCAGGTACAAACAAGCATTTAACTAGAGAAACTATAAAAGAAATGCTTGAAAGTAAAAATCCAAATTAAGAGGAGGTTGATATAAATGGATTTTATGAAAAAAACTTTAAACCAAGTTGATGTACATGAAAATACTCTATATAATATTATTTACGATTTATTTTTCTTTGCAAAACTTCAAGAAAGTGAAGATAATATTAAAAACGGTAAAGTTTGTACATTAGAAGAATTAAGACAACATATCGATGAATTGGAGGCGAAATATGCAAATAATAATATCGGATGATGTAAAGTCTGCAATTACAGATATATTTGACTATTCCTATAATATTTCAGCAAATTATGCAAGTAGAATAGTTAATAAAATATATGATACGATTTATGATTTACAAGATTCGCCTTACATTGGTAGATATGTCCCCGAACTTTCGGACAAGCAATATCGAGAACGAATTTGTGAAAAATATAGAATTATTTATTATGTTTCAGAAACGAATAATACAATTTATGTTAGATACATATTTTGCTCAAGGCAAAATCCTAATTCATTTTTTAAAGTTCATGAAAAAGAACTATTAAATTTTTTAAATCATTTATTTAGTTAAATTCTTTTTGGATAGATTCCAAACCCACCCCATGATCTGTATAATATGCACTTAATCCTGCTGATTCTATTTCTTCAATTGATGCATTTTTTGTTAATTGGTGTACTATTGTTCCTACCATTTCTAAATGTGCTAATTCGTTCGTACCAAAACCTTATCAAAAAAAATTTTTGGAACTATTTTTAATAATTTAATGGCTAGTTCCTTGCCAAATATATTATACAAACTTGTCCTTTTGGATTATACAATATTTATCCTACATTTGGATAAATATCCAATTCAAAATCTGTTGGATCTGAATCTTTTTTTATAGCTTTTTTTGTTTTTAGATATTCTATTCGTTTAACCACAGTTTTAAGTAAAAGGTTTTTTTCTTCTGCTGTTTGTAAGTTAGGATATAAATCAAGTACATTTTCTATTTTAGGAATAATTGTTTTTTTGCCTTCTTCCTTTTTTATCTCTAATTCAATTTGTTTTTCAAATTCTTCTATATTGCTTTTAATATTTGCTATTGTAGATGTTATAAGACTACATCTTTCTGAAAACATTTCTCTGCTATAAGTTCCTTCTTCAAAAAAATCATATACATTTGCTAATTTCTTGTTTTGTATTTCTAATTCTTTATTTAAGTTCTTAATATTATCTTCTAATATTGTCTTTTTTTTGCTCTTTATTTCATCTACATACTCTCCATAGTCAATGTGATAATTTTTTAACCATTCTTTAAGAGATGAAATTATCTTTTCCTCAACAATGCAAAGTTTTGAACTTACATTATCACAATGTTTATTTGGACACATTAAAGTATCTGGGATTCCTGTGGCTTTATATGGTCTTCTTTGCATCTTTTTTCCACATTTGCTACAATATACAATTCCTACTAAAGGATTTTGAACTATGTTATTATGTACTACAGCAGGAGTATGCTTACTTCGCTTCTCTTGGACTACCTGCCAAGTCTGTAAATCTATAATGGGTTCATGCAAACCATCACACAAAATATATTCTGTATTTCTTGGTCGAGTATTTGTTATCTTTCCATTTTTGTATTCTTTAACAACTTTCCTAGAATTCCATCTTAATTTTCCAATATAAACAGGATTATTTAACATGTCTTTGATTGCTGAAATTGTCCACTCGTTTGCTTTTCGTGGTTTGTATCCTCCAGAGTTTAATTGATTAGCGACTTCATTTATTGAAATATCATTATAAGCATACATATTAAATATTTTTTCAACAATTTGTGCTTCATCATCATTCTTTTTTAGTGTAAATCCTTTATCCTTTTCTATTTTTACCCTGTCATAGCCATAAGGAGGAATACTCCCTACATATTTTCCCTCTTTAACAGATGCAATTCGACCTCTTTGTAATCTTCTATTAATTACTTTATACTCCCTTCTTGACATAAATAATCCAAATTCAAAATATTCTTCATCAAATTCGTTATTTGGGTCATATATCTTGATTGGAGTAATGATTTTAGTATTAGAGAACTTAAAACTTTTTGCTACCCTACCTTGATCCATCGTATCGCCACGGGCAAGTCTTTCAACTTCTACAACCAGAACTCCTTTCCATCTTCCAGATTCAACATCCCTTAATAATTCTTGGACAACTGGTCTTGATTCAATACTTTCTCCACTTACAATTTCACGATAAATTTTACCAATAGAAAAGCCATATCTTCTGGCTAACTCTAACAACATCTTTTCATGTCTTGCTAAAGTTTCACCTTCTCCTTTTGCTTCGGCTTCTAAATCTGCTCTTGATTTTCTTAAATATAAGGCATATTCTCCATTAATTAAGTCTATGATTGCATCGTTAGAATACCCTAAATGTATATTGCTCAAGAGTCCTCCTTTCTCCGAATATTGCTTTTCTATCAACATGATTTATTTTAACATGTTGTAGCAATATTTTCAATTATTCATTATTATTTTTTAAGAAATTTATTATTAAACTTATTAGAATTTCTTTAGCTTTATTTTTCTCATCTGTATTTATATAATCATCGTGAATCCTTATATTTGTATTTTCATTTTTGTATTCTTTTACAACACTCATATAAATACCCTCTTTACTATTTTTATTAAATACTATGCAGATATTCTTAGTAAAATTCTTCAATTTCTTCGTCATCTTCTAGTTGTTGTTTGTTTCTAATCCCATAATTTTCATGAATTTTAAGTTCTCTATTGCTATTTTGGTATCTTGTATATTCGGGATAACGAATCTTTATAGCTTCCCAAAAATATGGTGCATAAGAACAGCAAAATATTTCACTTGGTGCGTAGGCACTAGAAATATGTTCCTTTTCCAAATCTTCCTCACTATCATACATAATACTATGATTCCAAAGATTAAGTGCCATCCTTGTTACTTTGGAAGATGTACTTGTTTGCCATGCAGTATCCACTGAATCAAGGTTTATAACTCTTTCTTTTTCATTAAATATTTCGTTGAAATGGTCTCTTGTTGTTTCGCAAATTCCGTAATGTATATACTAATGCTTTATAGTAAACATCTTCTGTATTTGTATTTCCATACTTCTTCAATTTATTTTCATAAAAATCTTTATGTTCTTTATCCATAAAAATCAATTAAATCACCTCACCTTATGTGGTTATTTTTAATTTTTTGTTTTGCAATTATTTTTTAAAAATTTCATTTGTTCTTGATTTTCTAATTCTTTTTCCTCATCTGTTTTGTTCATATTTCCACCTACAATTACCAAATACATACAACATGCTATTATTATAGAAAGTATTACTATAATTTTTAATACAACTCCCACTATAATCACTCCTGAATATTTTTTTCTTTTAATTTTTTATTTTCATTTTCTAATAATCTATTTGCATAATTTACTGCAAACTCTTTACTATGTAACTTTTCTAATGGTTCTAAAAACATTTTAAAAGTATTCAAGTTAATATTGTCTTTGTTTGCTGAATTTAATAAATTGTGCAATCCAATTAATGCAAATGCTTCTACTTGTTTATAATTGTATAAACTTCCCACTTTACACCTCCACTTTTATAAATTTCGGAACATCATAACTTCTTCCCAATTCTTTTCTAAATTCATAACCGTTTCTTTTTTTATTATAAGTAAATGCACTTTTATTCCAATTTCTATAAGCCATATTTGATAATCTCTTCTTTTTTGAAAGCTCTGCTGTTGCTTGATTGTGCATATTTCTTAAATCAATAGTGTCTTTATCTTTTTTTCTTTTTATTACTTCTCTTTTGTTTTTTATATACTTTTTTGTTTTTTCATTATGATTTTCTTTGTTTTGTTCTATTCTTTTGATTTTTTCTTTCTGGTATCTCTTATCTTTTTGTAAAACCTGTGTAACTGCACTTTTAGAAATATTAAGTTCTTTTGCTATTTCTACAGGTTTTAATTTATCTATAAAATATTTATGAATGATTGTATCTTTGTTATTTTTCATTAGTATCTCTCCTTCATTTACTTAACTTTTTGCTAACACTTTTTTAAGTCGATGAAACTAATGAGCTGTTTTTTCTCATTTTTTCTTTATGTTTTTGAGCTTTTATTATTCGCTTTTTAAAGTTATTAATTCTTTTTCTTTGTATCATTTGTATTTTTTTCTTTCTTAAATTCTTGACTAATTTTTGATACATTTTTTTCAACTCCTTTCACTAATTAAGGTCTTGAGTTTTTATCTAAAATCGGACAAATTATGAAAATTTTTTTAAATTTTTTTGTCTTTCTCTATTTTTAGTTAGTGTTTTATATATTTCTACGGTAATTTCTTGTTTTAAATCTTCATCTATTCTTCCATTGATTTTGCTATATTTATTTAATAAATTATCGTATGTATATATAATTTCCATTACTTCATCATCTGTCATATTAAAATTTTTAAAAATCATTTTTATCATTTCCTTTCAATTTTAAATATTCCTTTTTCAATTTTTCTAATGCCCTCTTTCTTGTTTTTCTTGCTGTGTCTGGTTTCATATTTAATTCCTTTGCAACTACTTTGTCAGTTTTTTCAGTAATTTCTCCATTTTCATCTTTTTCCATATAATAAGAAAAAAGCACTAACCTTTCCTTTTTAGTTAATGCTTTTGAAATTTTTATTAAATATGGATCATCAAATATTTTTTCAAAGTCAGAGGCACAAATATCCCCATCAATTTTTTCTGCTACTGTTTTTTCAATATTTTCTTCTGCTATTAAAAGTTCTTCATCTATCATATCTATATCATCTTCTAAATATGTATAGTCATTTTTTCTTAAGTAATCATATCTTGCTCTTCTTGCTATTGTTATTAATGCTGCTTTTTCTTTATTGCTCAATATATACAAAATACTCCCTCTTCTAAGAACTTATGATTTATATCATCAGTTCAAAAAGGAGCAATAATAAATTTTAACAAACTATTATAAATTTAATCCCTCTTACATATTTTCACCACCTTTATATCAAAATTTTAAAAGTATATTTATTTTTTTACCTTTTGTTCTCTTATTACTTTTGTAGCTCCTCTTAAAACTTTGATATAAAGTTCCTGAGGGTATATTAATATGGTTTTTCTCAAATCAATAAAAATGTGTATAAAAAAAGGAAAATGTGGACAAAAAAAGATGAAATTATCATCTAATTTTATTTCTTATATTGTTTTGAATATATTATATTGTATGGCTCAGTTTGTCTTTTCGACATTATTCGACACAAAACGACACAATTCAGTCATAGAGGGGGTTTCAAAAGAAAAAAATATAGATAAAACTTACACTTTTCTATTGAATTTACATAAATTGTATGCTATAATGTTGGCAAAAATAGTAAAAACATTTGTGAGGCTAATTATGGTTAATGTACTTATCGGTAGTAAGAATACAACTGAACTTGATATTCTTTACCAAAAACTTGCAAATGATAAAAATTATAGAGTGGAAAATGTTAATACTGGTAAAGATACAATAACTAAGTATCTTAAAATAAATCCAGATATACTAATTTTGGATAATAGTTTACCAGATATGTCTATTGAAGAAGTTGTAGGGCGATTATCTTCTAATCCCTTAGAACGAAAAAAATGTAATACTGTTTTGACATTACCACTAGATTATAATATTAAAATGAATAGATATGAAAAAGTTAGTCAAGTTGTCTATAAACCTTTTGTAGAAAAACAGTTGAGTAATGTAGTCAAAGAAATGGCAGTAGACTTTAATACTCCAGATTTAGAGGTTGGCGAGGTTGATGAATTATTACAATCTTTAAACTTTAATTGTCTTTCTGGGGGTTATAGATACATAAGAAAGGCTATTACATATTGTTATTATAGACCTGAAGAATTAGAATACCTTAAAAATATATTGAATTATCTTTCATACGAATTTAATACTACATATTCACAAGTTAGAGATTCTATGTATGCTTGTATTAGACCATTTAAAAATGCTAGTGATTATAATTGTCCAAAAGAACTATTTGATGCTTTGCATAATCATGGTTATAGACTTTCATTAAAGGATTTCCTTGAGGTAGTAGTCTTGTATTTAATACGCACAAAGAAAAAAGGCAGATTGTTCTAAATTTTAGAATAATCTGCCCTTTTTTTATACATTCATTTTTTTGTAATCTTTATAATCATTAATAATGCCATCATATCTAACTTGTGTTTGTTCTCTAATAATTGTATTCATCTTATCCCCAATCATTCTTCTTGCTTCTAAGAAATCTTCTTTTGGTATTTCTTTCGCAATAAAATTAAATGCTGGTACATTTTCATTTAAAGTTTCCTTTGATTTTTTAATAATATCAAGTCCGTTCATATTATCATTTTCAAAATTAAACTTTGTGAATACCATTTCTGGAACATATTTTATAATTTTATTATATGTATCTTCTGGTGTATCAGCTGTTGCTACAACATCGACACCATTAATTTTATCTAATATTCCTGTTACTTGATTTCTTGTTTCTTCGTTATCATCTGCGACAATAACTCTTATTTTATCTTCTATTCTTTTATTTTCCCAATTTAATTCTTTCCATATCATCTCCTGTTGTTTAGGTTTGAATGAAACACATACTGGTACAAATTCTCCATACTTATTATTTTTACTTTGGTTTGTGCAAGGAGTGTTTTCGTCCATTTTATGAGCTCTTAATTCATTCGTTGGTGAATCATCCCATACAATTTTTCCATCATAGTACCTGGCAATGGCGTATGGTGTACCAATCATTAAAGAACATACTCTTAACATTCCGTTTGGGTGTATTAATATTCTTGAACCAGTTTTACAAGAGCAATAACCATAATATGCTGGGTTTTCATCAAATTTTTCTTTCGTAGTAAATGATTGTGGTATTCTAACTGGTATTTTATATTCTTTATTATCTACTTTATCTTCAATTTCATTCCATACCCTAAACCAGTCTTTTATACTTATGTCAAGATTTCCACTAAAGCAATCTCTTGGAACTCCTGTTTTAAATAAGTTATGAAAATTTATTCTTTCTATTCCTAAATCCTCTGCAAATTTTATCATTCTATCAAGATATAGATTACCATCTTCATCTCTTTCTATTAAGAATTTGCTAATGCAAGCAGTTATATCAATATTATATCCAAGCTCTTTTGCTCTTTTAATATTTTTAACACACTTGTCAAATGATCCATAACCTCTGATTGGATCATTAATTTCTTTGTTGGGTCCATCTATACTAAAAGTTATTTCGTCTAACATTTTAAATTCAGGTTGCTCTAATAAACTACTATTGAATTGTCCATTTGTATCAATACGAACATACTCGTATCCTAGTTCTTTTGCCTTTTTTATTAGTTCCAACAATGGTCTGTTTTGTTGTTTAATTCCATATAATGTTGGTTCTCCACCCATTAAAGTTAACTTAACAGCACCCATTTCTCTAAAATCACTTAATAGTTTAATTGCATCATCAAAATCTACTTCTTTTTTCTCTATTTGAAATGCTATTTCAGTTTTATACAAACATTGTTCACATCTCAAATTACAATCATCAATTATATAAAAGAATATTTGTCTTAGGTTTGTTTTAAAATAATCTTTAAATTTCTGATCCATTTTAAAATACATAGTCTTCACCTCATTTTATATAATATAGTGTTTAAATTATATAATAGGTTATGGACCATGTAAATTGAAACTTTTGGGAGTAATCCCCTTCATTTTTAGGGGTAAAAAAAGAATACCCCCTATGGATATTCTAAAAAATATAATTAATTTTTCTTTTTTAAATAATCTTTTATAAATGCTTTGTCTACTTTTGTTAATCTATTTTTTAAATATACTATATTAATGCTATTTGATGGTAACTTTATAGGCATTTTAACCTCATATAATTCGCCATTCTCTATTGCTTGTTTAGCAGCATTTTTCATTACATAGGCTATACCTACCCCACCCTTTGCTGCACTTATTCTTTGTTCTGTTGTTGGACATTTTAAAGTTACTTTCATGTCTGTTTTTAATTCTTTTAATGTGCTTAATAACCTGTTTGTTGAAACTCTATCGTCATAACTCAAAACATATTTATAATTTTTCATATCATCGACTTTTTTAATATCTATTGGTCTGTTTGATACAAATATATTTTCTATTTTCTCTATTTCATCAATTTCGATTTCGTCTTTATATTCATCTGGAATTGTATCTAAAATAATAAATTCCATTTCATTATTTTTTAATTCTTCTATCATCTTTCTGCTATCAGATTCTGTATCTAACTTTATTTCAATATTAGGAAAGTCTTGTGTTAGTTTAATAAGTTTAGGCATTAAAAAAAATTCAGTTATATGTGATGGACATCCTATAGATAACTTACCATTTTCTAAACTGTTACCACACTCAATAATATTTGGAATAAAATCACATAATGAAACTATCTTTTTAGCTTCTGGGTATATTTCTTCTCCCTTTTCTGTTATTTTTAGTCCATTATTTGAACCCTTATGTTTTCTATAAAATAACTGTATTCCTAATTGTCTTTCTAATGAATTAATATCATTACTTATAGCTTTGTCTGTTGTATCCATTTTTTCAGCAGCTTCTGCAAAAGTTTTTGATTCTGCAACTATTACAAAAGTTCTGTATAAATTTATATTTATTTGATTCAACATAACATATCTCCTAATATCTGTTTACTTTATTTTTTATAAAGTCGTCATTATTATAACATATTATGGTAACAAAGTAAATAGATATAACGAATATTTACTCATTTCAAGCTATTTTGGTTCAATTTATTATACAATAATTCTGCTTTTCTGATATTGAATTCTGTTCCAGCTTGCAAATCCATAGTTTTTATGAATTTAATTAAACCATCAATTGTCTTATTATTTTGATTTTTTGCTTCTAATTCTATAAATACCCCTAAGTCTTTTACTTCTTGAATATATACTATATATTCCTCATTTTCGTACATATAGTTTTTATATTTAAGTGTAAGCATTTTTTCAAATCCTAACAGAAGTAAATGTTTTTCTGCTTCTTGTATATCCTCTACTCTTAATACTGACTTTTCAATTCCAGTGGAATCATATTTTTTACAAATTATCTTCTTATCATTTTCATTTACATATCTCACAACTAATGAATCTGTTAATTTTCCTTCTTTTACTGAAAATTTTTTTGTTTGTTTATTATAAAAATATGTATCATCTATCCAAAATTCCTTTTTGTATGAAAAGCCTCTTCTTTCTAATTCTTCTTTAATTTTAAGAATATCTTTAAACACCTGACAAGTTATTTCTAATTCGCTCATAAGTATCTCCTTTGTAAATATAATAACACATTTATTGAAATAGAAAAAGAGCCTATTGACCCTTTTTCATATTTCTTATCTTAATGACTTAAATAATTTAATCAAAAACATTTCTTTTTTCTTGTTTCCCAAATCTTTTTGATTATCTTCTTTTTCTTCTTTTAAGTCTGTAAAATTATCTATATATTCATTTATTCTTTCAGCACTAATTGGTTTGTATTCAATATAAAAACCTAATTCACTTGACCTTATAATTAATGAACTATCTCTATCAGCTGTTACGAGTATAAATTGTGGCTTCTTTTCAATAGAATTATTTGTCATTATTTCCTCTATAACTTCTAATCCAGTCTTTTTAGGCATTTGCATATCTGTGAATACAATATCTGGTCTTAAATTTAATATTGCATTTATCTCATCTTCGCCATTAAATGCACTATCAACTCTTTCTACTTTTGGATTTTTCTCTATTACTGATTTCATATTTCTTACTATTATTTCCATATCATCAGCAACTAATACTTTAATTTTACTTTTCAATATTCTCCATCCCTTCTTTACAATCATCAACAATTTCCTTGATTTTTAAAAATTCTTCATTGCTTGAATAATTAATTATTTTTCTCCTCATACTAGAAATAGAATTTCTTATAGCATTATAACTGCAGCCGTACAATTCAGCAATTTGCTTAAATCCCATATTTTTTCTGTCATTTACATTAAGTCCATAATACAAACAAAATCTTTCTCTTTGATTTTCTGTTGCTCTTTCTTGCTCATCTACTATTTGCATAATTGATATTTTTTGATTTTTATTCAGTTTTGAATTTTTCATTAGTTCTAATAATTCATCTACTAATACACTTTTTTCATCTTCGCTCATATCATTTTCTCCTTTTCTTTTTATTTCTGTTTTGGCGAACCCAGTTTGTCGAATAGGCTAAAAAAATATTATAAAATAATGAATAGAAAAATTGTGAAAGGAGTTAGCATTTGTGGGAACAATTAGAAAATTAGATGAAAATGTTAACATAGTTGGCACAAATCTTAAACGAATACGAGAAAATTGTGGACTTTCCCAATATGATTTATGCTGTAAATTAGAATTGCTTGGTGTAACAATGTATAAAGCTGACATCTATGAAATTGAAAATAACAAAAGATTAGTGAAAGATTTTGAATCTAAAGCACTTTGTCTTGCATTAGGTATTAGCCTTGACGAACTTTATGCTGATACCGATAAATATTTTGAACACTAATTATATATTAGTGTTTTTTGTTATCTTCAAATTATATATCTTCTCTAAATATTCCCTATTTATTATTCTTTATTAAAATGATCTTATTATCTTTTACACATATTTTTAATGCATCATTTTCATTTATTTTCAATTCTTTTCGTATTTCTATTAGAATTACACAATTTCCTAATTCATCTACTACTCTCAATTTTCCATTACTATTTTCTAATATAGAATCTTTTATCCTACTAATCTGAATATGAATTTCCGTACCGTTGTCTATAATCTTTTTTTCACTATAAATTATTTCTTCTTCAACTTTAATGTCTGATTTTTATAAAATTATATTTATACCACTTCTATAAATATATAATTTATCTCTTTGCTGTATATTTAACATCTTTCGCACTTGAATAGGTATATGTATTCTCCCTAATTCATCCATTTTAATAATAAATTTTGTTTGTTCTTTAGTTTCTAAAATTTGTTCCATAATTTTTACCCTTTCTTTCTTTATTTGTTATTTGCTTTCTAAAAATTATGGCTCATAGTTCGTATTTTGTTATTTCATAGTACATTTATTGTTGCTTTTAAGCCTATTTATTATATAAACCTCCTTCCTGTTAGATTTATCATATCTACTTATCGTTTACTATTTCCTATATATTCCAACTATTTCTCCTTCTTTTCTATAAAATATGACATTTTATATTATTATAATTCATTTTCAACTTTTGTCAATCTGTTTTACCGTCAATTTTGTTTCCATTTAGGTGTATGTAGTCAAGAAAACTTTTCGACATTTTTCTACAAACTACTATATAAAACAAAAAAACTGGATTTTACTCCAGTTTAAGTTTTTATTATTTAACTATTTAAAGCATTGTATATAGCAATATTTACAAGTTTATAAATAGATAAATGATGTTTTGCACTTAATCGTTCCAATTCTCTATACGCTGATTCTCTTATGTTAAAATTATGAGATTCTGAAATCTCGTTTTCTGGTCTATCATAAAGATTCACATTATTTTTTTCTACCATTTCCATAATAGCTACATTTACTAGCTTATTTATAGAGGCTTCATAAATGTTTGATAATTCTTTTAATTTCTCATACAAACTTGCATCTATTTCAATTCTTCTTTTTAAGATATTATCTCTCTTATAAAAATACTTATCAAAAACCACCTTTTTCACTCCTTTTTGCAACATTATAATTATTATATTTTACAAAAAAGAGTATTTTAATTCCTTTACAGATACATATTTTGACTGTTTTTTGGAACTTTTTGTAAATTAATATTTATTTTCCTATAATTCAAGTATAATCAGTATAATTTTTCATTTTTATATAGTTTTCACTTTATACTTTTAATAGCTTCTTTTGTAATTTTATCTCTGTCAAATTTATTTATTATAAGAATAATTATAGCTACAATAACTAATATTATTGCATATAGAATAATTCCCATCTTCCAATCTCCTACAGCCAATCTTTCTCCAGCAAGTGTAGAGGTTATAATAGAAGGAAACCTTGCAAATGTTGAAATTAATATAAATCTTAAAGGTTTTATAGGCAATAATCCTGCTACATATACCAATAAATCTTTTGGAGTTCCTGGTATTAAAAATAAAACTAGCATTATAAATTCAATTCTTTTGGGGTTCTGAAATAGTTTATTATTTTCTATTTTAGCAATTTTCTTTTCATTACAAAAATCATATACAAATTTTCTTCCAAATTTTCTAACTGTTATAAAAATTGTTGCAGAGATAATACAAGCTGAAATCATAATAAATATTGTTCCCAATAAACTTCCGTAACACATTCCTGCTAATATTTCTATTGGCTCTCCTGGTACTATAATTAAAAATATTTGTGCAACTTGAAGTCCAAATAATGAAAGTAGCCCTAACAATCCTGAATTGGAAACTTTCTCTTTAAATTCAATCTGTCCTTCTAATGTAGATAAATCTTTCATTATAGGAAATAAATATATTATTATTCCTATAAATATGATTAAAACAGATATTGTTAAAATACTCTTAAAAATCATTATCTTCTTTTTTCTGCCCATATTATCCCTTCTCTTTGTGAATATGTTAATATTGTTTCGTTTATCTTTTCAACTATGCTATTTTTTGTTGTTTGATATTTTCTTAATGGTCCTTCATATATTTCATTTAATCCTTGCATTTTTTTAAAATCTTCTGGTTTAATCATTTCTGGTAAATTATTTTCTATTTCCGACTTATCAAGAACATATTTTACAAATTCAGCACAATAAAATGAATTTTCAAAACTAATTCTTTTATTAAAACCAACTGCAAATAACCCTATTACATTAAATTTATGTAATTGTTTTGAAGATTTTATATATTCTATCATTCCTCTAACATTGTTATATTGTTCTTCTGTAATTTTTAAAGAATAGATTTTACATACTGTTTTCCTAAATCTTTTAAAAGTTCCAAAATTAATTCCTTCTTGCACAAATCCACCCCAAAAAGGATTATATGGATTTAATCTTCCAAAACTATACATTTCTTTTAATTCTTTATCTAAAGAAATTGAAACATGCGAAAATTCATCTTGAGTATAATTTTTTATAATTCTTGATAAAACAGTTCCTGTATGTGTTAGCACAATATATATTGCTTTCATTTTTTTCACCTAGTTTCATTTATATTTCTATTAAATTGCACATCTGTAGCAATAAAATAAATGCCATAAACTAAAATTAACATTCCAAATACAATTAACATATTTCTTAAAATTTCTTCCCATGTTACTGCAATAGTAAATATACTTGCAACACTTAATGTTGCTGGAATACTAATAATTATTGGTAATATTATAGGAGTAACAAAATAGAAAAATAATTGTTTAAATATTGTTCTATTCATTTGAGATTCGTCCATTCCAAGTTTTTTTAGTAATTCATATCTATATTTGTATTTTTCTGAATCGCTTAATTGTTGTATCGCAAGTAATGTTGCTGTTGCCATCACAAATACTAAAGCTATATAAAATGCTAAAAATGATATAATTGCATAAAATGATTTTGCTTGGCTCATTCTTTCTCCCTTAGTTTGAACATTTCCAAGAGATATTTTCATAGTATATTCTTTTTCTTCTCCATTCAAATCACCTGTTATTTGTTTTTCTTCTGTTAAAATAAAATTGCACAATTCATCATAAAATTTTTCATCTGTCATTTCTTCTGTTGTAGCAACTAGATTATATGGAAAGTCAAGATAATAAGAATCTCCTACTTCATTTCTTAAATTACTATCTTCTTGCTCAACTTTAGGAATTAGACTATCTGGAACAATGATAAGATAATAGTAACCGTTAAATCCTACTTGTGCTAAATTATCACCTCTTATTTCTTTAATTGTTACATCATTTCCTACAACTTTAATGTTGTTGTTTTCTTTTATGTAATTATCTAATGGTGCTTTTACTGTTTTTAAGCAATTAATTATAATCTCATCATCTTGCATACTTACTTTTTCATATCCTAAAATTTCTCTTAATTTATTATAATCTGTAAGACTAATTACAGTATCTGTTTCTTCTACGCCTGCTCCTTCAAATTTTGTTCCATCAAATGCTTTTGATATTCCTGTTTTCTTGATATTATATATTCTATATTCATATAAATCTTTTACTTCTGCATTTGCTTCTATATATTCCTTATATTTTGAAAAATCGCCATCTGCTGAACTTACCATAATTTCAAATGGGTAACCCATTTCTATTTCATTGCTTAACATATTATTCATAAGTAAAGCTACATTTCCACCAATTATAATAATTGTAAACATTAAAGCTATTGTTCCTATACTCACACTCATAGTATTAATTTTTGATGTAAGATTTCTATATAAGAACATATTATCTTTTTTATATTTTCGAGATTTATTGTTTAAATATCTTTTTACAATAAAACTTGATAAACTTATATAGAATAAATAAATCCCAACAATTAGCATTATAATTGCAATTAATATGTTTCTTCCTCCCATATTACTTGCGTTTGAAAATTCTTTATGAGTTATAATTAATGCTCCTACTAATAACAAAATAGATAATATAAAAATAATAATATTTCCTTTTGAATTTCTTATAATGTTATTTTCGTTTTTCTTGTCTGCATATAATAAATCATATACTTTTGTTTTCTTTATTTTTCTTCTACAATTTAATAAAACTAATCCAAATATTCCGAAAAAGTAAATTGCTGTCATTCCTACTGCTTTTAAATCAAAGATTATTTCTATTCTGTATGCTCTACTAAATAAATTCATAATAATTGATGTAAATATTTGATATAAAAAAGTTCCTACTATTATTCCTATTATAAAGGCTATTGCTCCTATAATAAGATTTTCTAATGTAAACATATTACTAATTGATTTCTTCTCTATTCCTAGTATTTGATATGTTCCAAATTCTTTACTTCTTTTTTCTAACATAAATCTCATACAATAATTAATAAGCCAAGCCATAACTAAAATAATAATTATACTTATTACTGTTATTGCTTTTGAAAAATCTTCCATATAGGTTGATAACTCTTTTATGTCATTTGAAACAGCAATAGAATTAAAGCTAAACATAAGTGCTACTGATATAATAACAGTTATAAAATATATAATATAATCTCTTGCTTGTCTTTTTGCATTTCTAAAAGATAATTTACCTAACATCTCTTGTATCACCTCCAAGAAGTGCTAAAACATCTAGTATTTCATTATAAAAATCATTTCTCTTTTTTTCACCCTTTTCTATTTTATTAAAGATTTTTCCATCTTTTAAAAAGAGTATTTTACTACAGTAACTTGCTGATAATGGATCATGTGTAACCATTAAAATAGTTGCTTTCATACTTTTGTTCATATCTTCCATTATTTCTAGTAATTGTCTTGCTGATTTAGAATCTAATGCTCCTGTTGGCTCATCTGCTAATATTATTTTAGGATTATTAACTATGGCTCGACAAGATGCACATCTTTGCTTTTGCCCACCAGATATTTGATATGGATATTTATTTAAAATATCATCTATGCCTAATTTTTTTGCAATTTCAATTACTTTTTTGTCAATTTCTTTTTCTGGTATTTTATTTATTGTTAGAATTAGTGCTATATTTTCTTCGACTGTTAATGTGTCTAATAAGTTAAAATCTTGAAATATAAATCCTAAATTTTCCCTTCTAAATTTTGCTATATCTTCTTCTTTTATTTCTGTAATGTCTTGATTTTCCAAGTAAATATGACCTGCACTTACATTGTCAATAGTTGAAATACAGTTTAGAAGTGTAGTTTTACCACTACCACTTGCTCCCATAATTCCAATAAATTCGCCTTCTTCTACATCAAAACTAATTCCATCTATAGCCTTTGTAATATTGTCTTTATTTCCATAGTATTTTTGTATTTTATCTACTCTTAATATTTTTTTCAAAATAATCACTCCTCCTTTTTATTTTATTATAAAGTGAATTTTAGTTTTGTTGTATAGAATTACCTTGCATTTATCTTACAATTTTGTAAGATAAAAATTTCCTCTATTTTAGAGGGCTACTTTTCATCTATTTTCTTATTTCTTGGAATTATAATTTTGATTTCTGTAAATTCGTTTTCTTTACTATTTGCTTCTATCTCCATTCCTATTTCTTGACACAGCCTCTTGCATAGATATAATCCGATTCCAGTTGATTTCTTTTGATTTCTTCCATTTGTTCCAGTAAATCCTTTGTCAAAAATTCTATCTATTTCACTTGTCTTTATACCTATTCCATTATCTTTAATATTTAAAATAACATTTTCTTTATTTTCAGAAATTGTTATTATAATGTTAGCATTTTTTTCTTTTCTATATTTAATTGCATTTTGTATAATTTGATTTATAATAAATTCTAACCATTTTTCATCAGTATAACAATTTGTATTAACATTATTTAATTCCACTTTCATGTTATTTTGTATCATTATTTTCTTATTTCTAGCTAACACATTTTTTATTACATTATTCAAATTTATATTTTTTATCATAAAATCATTTGAAACTTGATCCATTCTTGCATAAAATAATGCTTGTTCAACAAAATTGTTTATTTCTTCTATTTCTTCATCTATTTTAGTAGTAATATCTGATTTATTATTTTCACATAGTAATTTTACTGATGTAATTGGTATTTTTATTTCGTGTACCCAACTTTCTATATATTCTTTGTAATCTTTCTGTTGCTGTTTTATAATTGATATATTCTCTAGCATTGATTTATTTGCCTTTTTTAAAATTCTATAATAAGCAAGTCTTTCTGCTCTGCTTGGCTTTGGCATAATTTCAGTTATCAAATATTTCTCTGTTAAATTGTCCATCATTTTATCAATGTCTTTCAAATATTTATTTGATTTTAGATAACTAATAATAAAACCTGCACAAAAGAAAATTGTTGATATGGCAATAACTATAATAATGGCTGGTATTTCTGTTTCCATTGCTTTTAAATATATTGAAATTAAAATAATATATATACTAAAAGTTAATATATAGTATATTTTGTCTTTTATATATTTCGTGAACTTCATAGTTTATATCCTTGTCCTCTCTTTGTTTCTATGAAATTTTCTATTCCCAATTCTTTTAATTTTTCTCTAATTCTTGTTATAATAACACTCAAACTGTTGTCATCTGCATAAACTTCATTATCCCAAAGATAATTAATTATATCCGCTCTTGGAACTATAATATCTTTATTTTTTAATAAATAATATAATGTCTTAACCTCTGTTTTAGTTAATTCTATTTCTTTATCTTGATATTTTATTGTTGATTTTAATATATCTAATATAACACCCTTATATTCAATTTTACTTTCTTTTTGTTCATTTTGATATGTTCTATTTAATATATTTTGTATTCTCGCTAACAATATTGGCACATTATATGGCTTTTCTATATAATCATCTCCACCCAACATTATTCCTTTAAGTTCATCCATAGAATTATTCCTACTTGTTACAAATATTATTGGAATCTTTGATACTACTCTTACTTTACTACAAATTTCATATCCACTTTTATTTGGCAAATTTATATCTAATAATACAAGATGAGCATTTTCTTTTATTATCTTATCTGCAACATTATCAAAATCTTCTATTAATTTAACTTTATGCCCACTATTTTCTAATAATATTTTTAATTCTTCCCTTATTTCTTTATCATCTTCAACAATAATAATCTTAAACATTTCGTACACTCCCATAGCATTATAGCATGTTTATATTTATTTTAAAATACATATTTTTTATTATTAAAAATTCTATCTATATATTCGTCTGGATAATATTCGTCAAAAAATAAATCCATTTTATTTTCTGGCTCAACATTACTTTTCCTTTCAATTTGTCTTTCTGCTGCCATCCAAGAAATAGTTATATCAAAAATCATAAATATTGCAAGTATAATAGTAATTATTCTTATAATATTTTTATTTATCTTTTCTCGCATTTTTTCAATTAAAGGCTCTATATATGTAACATATAAAATTCCACCTATTCCCCAATAAATGCAATGTAACAAACTTGTTCTACCTTGAATATTAAATGGTAAATATGAATAATCCCAAGATATCGTTCCAAATAATTTTTCTTGCATAAAAGAACATAAGTATTCTGTTAGTCCACCTAACAACATTGTTATTAAAAAAATCTGTAGTTTATTTTTCAACTTGAACTTATCTAAAACCACATAATAAAGCATTGCACCTATTCCATAAACAGGTATAAAGGGTCCATATATTAAACCTTGTCTTAATTCAAAATGTCCTTTTTGAAAAAGCACTACTGCTATTTCAAATATAAATCCTGCAATACTTCCTATTATAAATATCCAAAAAAATATTATTAATTCTTCTCTTAATTTATTTTTATTCATTTTTTACTCCATTTTTTTGAATATTATATAATATGTTTTTTCATTTTCATATTTATTTAACTTGCATTAATATTACAATTTTGTAAGATAAGTGTGGGAGCAATTATTTCATCAATAATTACTCCCACGCATACTTATTCATGTAGCAACATATACAACCTTAATTAGCTATATATTGAACTATAATTATCTTCTGTTTATTTCATTTTGTATTTCGTGATTATTTTGTAATAACCAATATCTCGTAATCAATAGTATTGCTATTGGAATAACTGCTAAAACTGGATGCACAAACGCCAGTACCAAAGCTCCTAAAAGGAAACATATAGCTCTTTCTTTTAGTCTTAATTGATTGATTTTTAGTTGTGCTTTTAATTCGTCAACTGACATTTGATACAGTTCTTTACCATTGTAAGATAACTTTCTGTTCATATTAGTTCCTCCTTAAAATTATTTAACAAAACCTTGTTGCTACATCTATATATAAACTGCCTTTGGCAGGTTATAGGCTATTCTTCTTTGTTTTTATATATTTTATATGCAATTTTATAAGATATATAATACATAATTACTGTACTTATAATTAGTATCCACACTCCGAATTTATTTATAAAATTCTTTATCATTTCCATATCAATATTGATATTAGTTTTGTTAATTAAAAAGTATATTCCACCAAGTATAGCAACTATAATAAGCACTAGAATAAACATTTGTATTCTTCCTTTTTCAGCTCCCCATTTATAAATGCTTGGAATCTGAACTGATTGTAAAAAAGATATTGCAAAAATTCCTCCCAATGTTGATATAACTAAACTCTTATAATCAAGAGTTATTATGTTTTCAGGTCTTAAATAATTCATAATATTTACAACTATTATAGTTAGTACCATTCCTAATATTCCACCTAATACAGTTGCTACTATTGCTAATATATATTTTTCTTTTACTAATTCTTTTCTGTCAGTCGGTAGTGTTAAAATATATTTATTTGATTTTGATATTTCATCATAACTAAATGTTGATAGTGAAATCATTCCTACTATTCCACAAATTATAGCTGGTGCAATAGTAATAGACTCTGTTCCTATTATTGCAATACTGCAAAATAAAATTATTATAATTAACGATGTCTTATATGTAGCTAAATTATATAAATCTTTTTTCAATAATCCTTTTATCATAACTATTTTTCCCCCTTAATATAAAATAACATTATATCTTCAATAGATGGCTTATCAATAGTTGTAATATTATATTTATTCCTAATAGTATTCCTATTACTTGTTAATACTTCATACTGATATTGTCCTTTTTGATAAGAAATATAATCATTTTCATCTAATTTTAGAAAGTCATTTTTACTACATTTAATTATTCCATAATTTTCTAATAGTTCATTTGTTGGTAAATTAAATATTATTTTTCCTTTTTCAATAAATACAATATAATCTGATATATGTTCTAAATCTGTTGTAATGTGTGTTGATAATAATATTGACCTTGTTTCATCTTCTTCTATATATTTTCTAAATATATCTAATATTTCATTCCTTACAACTGGATCAAGACCACTTGTTGGTTCATCTAATATTAACAGTTTTGGATTATGAGATATTGCTGTTGCAATTTTTAATTTCATTTTCATTCCACTTGAAAAATCCTTTATCAATTTATCTGTTGGTATATTAAATTGTTTTAATAAATTTATATATTTATTCTCGTTCCAAGTTTTATAGAATTCTCTCATAATTAGATTAACTTGTTTTGCTGTTAGATAATCTGATAAAAAACTATCATCTAACACAACACCTGTTTCTTCTTTAATCTCTTTTTCATATTTTATATTATCTTTTCCAAATATCTTTACAATTCCCTCACATTTGCTTATATTTAAGATAGACTTAATTGTAGTTGTTTTCCCTGCTCCATTTTCTCCTATTAGTCCTACTATACAACCTTGTGGAACATTAAAACTAATATTTTTAAGTTCAAAACCTTTATATTTTTTTGAAACATTTTGCAATTCAATGTTATTATCCATTTTAAATTTCCTCCTCAAATATCATTCTAAATATTTCCTTTACTTCATCTTCTGATATATTTGCTATTTTTGAAATGTTATACACTTTCTCTATATAATCCTGAATCTCTTTTAGTTTTTCCTCTTTGATTAGGTCTAAATTTTTAGGAGCAACAAAACTTCCTTTTCCTTGTACTGTTTTTATAAATCCAGCCTTTTCTAATTCATCATAAGCTCTTTTTACTGTTAAAAAACTAATTTTCAAATCATTTGCTAAATTTCTTACAGATGGTAACATATCTTCTTCTTTCAATTCATTGGAAAATATAGCTTCTTTAATAGCATTTTCTATTTGTTCAAAAATTGGTATTCCACTACTATTACTTAATATTATATTCATATTTTCCCTCCTTACTGTTTTATTTGTTATATCTGTTATATTTATATTATAACACTTTTAAATATATGTCAATACTTTTTTGTAAAATTATTAAAAAGAGAACCACATCTGAAGTGATTCTCTCTCGAAAATAAAAGGGGATGTTTTGTGTGCTAATTGCTTCATCTACAATTAGCACTATACTAATTTACGGTTTTTGCATTTGAATATATTTGCTCTAACTTTTCATCTGGATAATATTCATCAAAAAAATTATCTATATATCCATTAGCTGCAATATTATTTTTTCTTTCTAATTGTCTTGATCCAGCCATACCTGACATTACTATATCAAAAGTTATGAATAATACTAAAAAAGCTGTTATATATCTAAAATTTGTATTTTTACACCATTCATTTAAGTTACGGACAAGTGGTAATATAAATCTTACAAATAGAACTCCACCTATTCCCCAATATAAACAATGTAATAAACTTGTTCTTCCATGTATATTGAATAATAAATTGCTATAATCCCAAGATATTGTTCCAAACCAAGTTTCTTGTAAATAAGAAAATAGATATTCTACTATTCCTCCTAGCAACATTGTTATAAAAAATATTTTTATATAGCTTTTCTTTCTTATATTTGAGATAACTAAATAATAAGCAACAAGTCCTACTCCATATACTTGTATGAACGGTCCAAATAATAAACCTTGTCTTGATACAAAATGTCCGTTTTGTACTAAACCAACAACCATTTCTATACCATAACCTAATATACTACCTATTAAAAATATCCAAAATATTTTTGTTAGCTTTTGTATTATTTTTTCTTTATCTATTATCATAATTGAATTGCTTGTTTCTTCCATACTCCAATTTTTTCTCCTCTTTATCTATTATAAATTACAATTCTTATGATTCTTTTTATTAATTCTTAATTTTTTATAAATTTTACTAGATTATTTCTGTTCCTACTGGATATACAATATCGTTGTATTGGTATATTGCTACTTCCTTACTTTCTGCTTGTTTATCTCCTTTTGTAGTCAAAGCATATATTCCTAAACCTATTATTGCAATTACAGCAAGTATTATAAAAGCAATAAATATTTTTAATAATTTCAAAATCAATCCTGACAATTTTTCTACATTACTTTCTTGTTTCATATTTTTCCTCCATTTAGCACAGTTATTTATTCTGCTTGTTTTAAAATTTCTTTTGCTTCATCTTCTGTTAAAAATTTGTTTTCTATCATTTTTTTCATTACTTGTCTTTGCCTTTGTTTAGCAAGTTCTGGATTTTTAGTTGGTGCATAAACTGATGGTGCATTTGGAATACCTGCAAGTAATATACATTCGTAATCTGTCATTTCATTTAATTCTTTATTAAAGTATCCTCCGCAAGCCTCTTTTACTGTATAATAGCCATCTCCAAAGAAAATGTTATTTACATACAATTCAAATATATCTTCTTTTGAGTAATGCGATTCTATATTCCAAGCCATAAATACTTCAGCAATCTTTCTTTCTATTTTCTTTTCTTGTGTAAAGTACATATTTTTTGCTAATTGTTGTGTTATTGTACTTCCACCTTCTACATAAGCCATTGCTTTTATATCATTTATAGCAGCTCTACCTATCGCTATTATATCTATTCCATTATGCTTATAAAATCTTTTATCTTCTACACTTATTACTGCATTTACATACATTTGTGGTAATTCTGAAAACTCTGCATAATTTTCTTTTGACCTAATTTCTTCTACTTTTTCTTCAAGAGGCATACTTTCTATTGCTTC
>CALXCA010000006.1 GCA_944386685.1 uncultured Clostridia bacterium
AAAGGGTGCCATAAAATTATTTTAGAAATTCTTATATTTCCGTATTGAGTCGAAAAATTTATGCAATTATTAATATAACCAAATTTTTACTGAATTATAACCATTATTTTTCAAAATAGTCTAATTTCATTGCTTTTTTTACTTTTTTCATTGTTTCTTTTGCTGTAATTCTAGCTTTTTCTGTTCCTTTTATTAAAATTTCATCAATTATTTCTGGATGTTGTTCATAATATTTTCTTTTTTCTCTAAATGGTTCTAATGTTTTATTTATATTTTGTGCTAGTTGCTTTTTACATGCTACACATCCTCTTTGACCATTTCTACATTCTTCACATATATTTTTATATTCATCTTTACTAAATAAATTATGATAATATGCAACCATACAGATATCTGGATTTCCTTTATCATCTTTTCTAATTCTTCCTGGATCTGTAACTGCTGACATAACTTTTTTGTTAACTTCTTCTACAGAATCTGATAAGTAAATAGCATTTCCAAGAGATTTTCCCATTTTTTCATTTCCATCTAAACCTTTTATTCTTTTTGCATCAGATAAAACTGCTTCAGGTTCTTTTAAAACATCCCCATAAATACTGTTAAATTTTCTTACAATTTCTCTACATTGTTCTATTAAAGGTAATTGATCTTCACCAACAGGTACAATCGTTCCATCCATTGCTGTAATATCTGCTGCTTGGCTTACAGGATATCCTAAAAATCCATATGTAACACTTTCTCCAAATAAGTCCCTTTTTTGAGCAATTTCTGTTTTAACTGTTGGATTTCTTTCTAGTCTTGCAATTGTAACAAGATTTGAATAAAATACTGTTAGTTCTGCTGTTTCTGGAATTAGTGATTGTATATAAATTGTTGTTTTTTCTGGATTTATTCCAATAGATAAGTAGTCTAAAACAAGTTCTCTTACATTTTTCCTCACTTTTTCTGGATTGTTAAAATTGTCTGTTAATGCTTGAACATCTGCAATTAATATATATTGTTCATATTTATCATCTTCTTGTAATTTAACTCTATTTTTTAATGAACCAAAATAGTGTCCTATATGTAATTTTCCTGTAGGTCTATCACCTGTTACAATTCTTTTCTTTTCCATTTTTTTCAATCAATCCTTTCTAACTTTTACCATATTATTTTATTACAAAAACAGTTTTATGTCAAGAACATTGAAACATTTTTGAAACTTTAAAATTACTGTATAATGGTCTTGAATGAGATAAAGAAACATTGATACTATAATATTTTAAAGCTTCGACGCTTGATTGAAAGAACAATAGCGGACTTTTTTAGGCATTTTATATGTTTATAACGTTTTAAAGTCCGCGTTATTGTTCGCGCGCCAAATTTTACAAAGTAAAATTTGTGTGCATTCGTTTGAGCGAAGCTCTTTTCTTGAATAGGAAAAAGCGATTTTTCCTATTCAATGAAAATTAGAATTCATTTGGCTTTTGCATGAGGAATGTTCACGGTACTCGAGTTTACGAGAGGGTCGGAGTGAAAGAGGCTCATGAAAAAGCCTTATGAATTCTTTTTGAATGGAATGAACAGGAGAACTTTAAAATATTATAGTATCAATGTTTCTTCATCTCATTCAAGACCATTATCTAGTAACTTTTTGGATTTATCATTTGATCTGCAAAAACTGCATATCCTATTTGTGGATCATTTACCAGCACATGTGTTATTGCTCCAATTAATTTTCCATTTTGAATAATAGGAGATCCACTCATTCCTTGAATTATTCCACCAGATTTAGAAATTAAGTTTTCATCTGTAATTTTTATAACCATACTTTTATTATCATAATTATTATTTAGATATATTTTTTCTATTTCTAATTCATATTCTTTTACCTCTCCATCTATTCCACTTAAACAAGTTGCCTTGCCTATTTCTATTTCCCCCCTTGAAGCAACTTTCATTTTTCTATTATAGTTTAAGTTTAAATTACTTTTATTTTTTACAATTCCATAAATTCCAAATTGAGTATTATTATAAATACTTCCAATGCAAGAATTATTTTTTATTGAACCCTCAATTCTACCTGGCTCTTCTTTTTCTCCTTTAACTACAGATATTATTTCTACATCATCTATCTCTCCAGAAGATGTTTGAATAATTTCTCCTGTATCAATATCAGTAATTGCATGTCCTAATGCAACAAAAGAATTTTCCTCTTCATTATAAAATGTCAATGTTCCTACTCCAGCTGCACTATCTCTTACCCATAGTCCTAATTTATAATTGCTTTCTTTTCCCAATATAGGAGTTATTTTTGCACTTTTTTGCTCACTCTCATGTAAATATGTTATTTCAATATCATTTCCTCCAGATTTGTTTATTTCTGTTATTAATTCTTTTGTACTATTTATAGAAACACCATTTATTTCAATAATAGAATCTCCTTCTTGTATTCCTGTATTTTCAAATGGTTTATAAATTTTTCCGTCGTTTCCCTCAATTGATGTAGTTCCAACTACTAGTACTCCATTTGTATATAATTTTATACCTACAATTTCTCCAGACGGTATTACTTCTATTTGTTCCAAAACTTCTACATTAATGGTTTTTAATTTTATTTTATTAAATAAATTTACTTGTAATTTTTCTTTTCCTATTTTATTAAAAGTACTTGAACTTAAATTACTAGTAGTTTCTATTATTTCATCATTTTCTTTTTCTATATTAATTCCCCATAATGTTGGAATATCTATATTTTCACCTTGAAAAATCTTTATATTTATTGGAATATTATCAATAGAAACAATATAAGAATACATAAAAAAAAGTACAAATAATAAAACAAACTTTTTTAAGTACTTCATATCAGTCTTTCCTTTCCCAAGGATTATATTTGTTACAAATTCTTAAATATCGTATTGAACCTGAAAAATTTATGAAATATTAATATATCAACATTCTCTATATAATAATTAAAATTATGAATTGTAACATCTATTTTTGTTTTATTATTTGTACTATGAATTTTTTTATTCAAGTTAATTTTTTCAAACTTTTATTAATTTTGTTTTTGTAAAATCATACCTGATTCATTTTGTATTAAAATTTTCAAATTATATTTTTTAACATCTTCATTAACTAGTTTGTCATAATCTCCAGCATAGTCTGTTTTAAATACAACCATATATTCTGTACTATCTTGCATAAATTTATCTAAGTTTTCAGTTAATTCTGCAGTATATGCATCAATAAAATTATTTGGATTTTTTAATATTGAATAAATCCATCTATCTCTACCATTATTTCCTTGTGTTTTACAAAAATATGTACTTTTTTCTGTTTCATCAGGATTATTAATATTTTTGTTATAATAATCTAAAATTTCTAGTTCTGCACCTGTAACCATTTCATATTTTTTATGAATTTCTATACCATTATTCATATATATATCATATACATAAAAATTCTTTTCAAAAACAATTGCAATAAAAATTCCAATTGCATAAATTGTTATTAATAAATACATAATTATATTTATTTTTTTCTTTTTTTCTGTCATTAATTTTATTATTTCAAAACTGCTTGAAATTAATACTATAAAAAACATATAGTAAATTTTGTAAAAATAATAATCTGATACAATATTTATTTTTAGTCCAATATAAATAATTATCATAAAAATAATATTTAGGAATAGTAATTTATCATTAAATACATCTTTTTTCTTAATAAAATTATATATTAAATATATTTCTGCAAATAGTAAATATGGTAATATATTGGTAAATAAATTTTCATATATAAAGCCTTCTGTTCCAATTGCTGTAAAATAATTTATAGGTCCTGTTGTAGTTTGAAAAATTGGTAATATTATAAAATATATAAGACCAATTAATCCAGGTATAAATAAAGTTATTAATATATCTAAAATAATTTCTAAATTTATAAATTTCTTTCCAGAAGCTTTATTATCATTTACAATTTGCCACAAAACAGCTATAAAAATGACTGGTGCAAAATAATAATATGAAAACATTATTCCAAAATTTAGTAAAAACAATCCTATTCTTTTATAAAGTTTTGGCATATCAGATTTCATTATTATTAATATACCAATAATTACATCAAGTCCAACTCCAAGGTAAGAAAAACCTGCAAATAAACTGTTTAATTGATATGCTAATATATAAAAAACAGAAAAAACTAATGCTAAAATTTTGTGTTTTACTTTTTTACTATTTATTGCAAGTAATGTATACATTAAAAATCCTGATAAAACCCAAATTAATATATCAAATAAAAAATATAGTTGGCAGAAATATGTTTCACTAATAATTCCATCAAATAATTTTAAAAATATTCCATTATTAATATATGCTCCTGTCATAATGTGAGAAATTCCAATCCAGTTTATTTTATCTGAATTTTCTCTTGGTAAAAGTGTAGAATATCTATAAAAATCATCTGCTGCAAAAAAATGAGTTGTAGCATCTGTAACTGCATGTTTTATTTTTATTGGGAAACCATAATTAGCAAATATAACAGTAAATGCTAATGCAATAATTATAATAAATGCAATAACATCAATTAATTTAATATAATATTTTTGGATTTTTTTAGATTTAATAATATTTACAATTGGTATAATTGAAAATATTAAATTACAAATAGATAAATTTAATAATGTAGATTTTATTGATATAAAATACATCACTGTACATATTACTATATTATATCCAATTAATAATATAGAATTAATTACAATACTAAATAATAAATTACTTTTTTCCTCTTTTTTATATACTAATAAATATGAAATAAATAATACAATTAAAGTAAATATATATATAATATTCATTAAAATAGTTACCTTTCTATAGCTCTTAATAAATTTACATATATATTTACTTATGATGTAGCTCCATTTATTGCAATTGCGCCTGACCCTGTAGCAACTATAATATGTAAATCTTCCCCTTTTATTTTATAATAAATATTTTTAATAGATTGTGATAATGTTTTACTTGTATTTCTTACAGTAACAAAAAACAAATCACCCTCTTTTAAAACTAATTTATCTGCTCCTCCTCCTACACTAGAAAGAATTTCTTCTATTTGAGAAGTATATATTGAATAATATTCATTTTCTCCAATTTGTAAGCTTTCTTGTGTATATTTTTGAGAAGCATTTCTATCTAAAATTTTAACTTCCATATCAATTTCATATGTATTTCCAGAGCCATTTAAAGTATTCATAAATCTTTGATAATTATCACTTGTAATAACTCCATTTTTTAAAACTTCATCAACAAAAGAAGCTGTTGCATTTTGAACTATTAATTGAGAAATATCATCATTTCTGTCTGATAGTAGAACAAATGGAACTAAAAACATTAATATAACAGCTACAAATATTCCAATAAGTGAAATTGGTGTATCTTCCATACCATCAGCCTCCTTTTTTTATGGTTGATATAATTGATATGTTATAACTCTTTTTTTGGTTTTATTAACTTGTGCAACTTGACTTTCTGGAATTTCCATTCCAGCATCTGCATCTTCTTGGTAATATTCACCTAATATTTCGACAAATTGTTTTCCTACTAAAAAGTTGTATAATCCATCTTCATAATATATTTGTCTTTTAAATTTTGTATAGAATTTTCTATCAATTTGTTGATATCTATTTCCATATAATATAAAATCCAAGTGTTTTACAGCATCTTCTACACCACCTAAAACTTCTTCTTCTAAGTCTACAAAATTTATTTCAATTTCTTCTCCATAATCATCTTTTTCTCTAGGCAATACTGTTACACTTTCTCCATCAACTATTTCTGTTTCTTTACTACTATTTCTTGTTTTATAATATAATATTAATGGATTACCATTTTGATCTAAAAATAAAACTTTAAAATTTTCTTTATATGCTTTATACATTGTTGGTATAATAGATTCAACACCTACAATTCTATTATTGTTTTGGTCTACACCATTCCCATTTGCCTCTGTAACATATACATATCTTTGTGTTTTATCTTCATTTGAAATGACATTTGTAATAGCTAATGAAGCACTAGAAAAGGTGGATATACTAAGTGTTAATGCCATAACAAATATTAGTACTCCAAAACCTAATTCTAAGGCTTGTGTTGCATTTTCCATAATATATCCCCCCTTTAAGTAATTCTATAATTTAAATATTTATATTATTAATCAAACTTTGTTTAAAATTTGATTAATATATTTTATACAATAGGAAAGAATAACTTTCCTATTGTATAAAGATTTTAATCTAATTCTTTAATTCTTATAACTATTTTACTTCAGTTATTGTTATAGAAGTAACTAATCCTGAGTTTTTATCACGATTACATACTACTGAATATCTTTTTCCTGTTCCAACAGTAACTTGTTGTTCAGCATCTGCAGATAAAGAAACATCACCATCAATTGTAATTTTTCTTGTTTCATCAGATTCTGTTAAATTATGGTTAAATACTGTTTTTAAAAGAGAATTAACTCTTGAACCAGCAACTGATGTACCTGCATAATTTTCATATGTAGAATTAAAGCTATTTATTTCTAGATCTGATAAAGCTTGTTCTCCTTGTTGCATTTGGTCATTACCCATTCCTACTACATAAACTCCTAATGATATAATAATTATTACAATTAAAACAGCTGCAGCTATTAAAAGCGCTTTGGTTGCGTTCTCCATAAAATATACACATCCTTTCTTTATTTTTTTATATTAAAATTTATTTAAAATCAATATAAAATTATATTGAATTATTATAACTAATTAAATTTGTTCAAATAGAATATATTTTATTCTTCCTGTTTTATCATGATATTGAACATCAGTAGATTTAAATTTTGCATCTATAAAAAACTGTACAAATTGTTCTGTTCCTAATTTGTATATTTGCTCCATTTTATAAATATCATCACCCTCAGTAAGATAAACTTCTATTTCTATTGAATTTTCATCATTTTGTATAAAAAAATCTTTATCATCTTTTTTAATTCCATTTTTTATATTTTTATCAACAGCCTTATTTATTATTGATGCAATATCAATTCCATATATTTCTTTATTAAGGAATTGTTCAAATTCTGCATTTTCTTCTGCTACTTTTTGCTTATCTAAAGCTATTGAATTAAAATTGTATAATAAAATACATAAAACAACTATAAAAATTAATAAAATTATTATTATTTTCTTCATACATTCCTCATTATAGCATTATTATATTTTGTTCGCAATATTAATTAAAAATTTTTATTATTTTAAAGTTTTTAATTAAATTTTTTCAAATACAATTTTGTATACTCTTTTTGATGTAGGGCTTATTTCAATTGTATTACATTTATATTTAAAACTATAATTATATTTAAGCCATTCTGCCATTTGTGCTGTATCTCCAACAATTCTTTCAAAGTTTTCATATAAAGCATTAACTTCTTCTTCAGATTTTGGATTTACATATCCTTTAATATCTACTTGTACATAATTTGATGTACCATCACCTTTATAATCTTCTTCTGTTAAACCACCTGTAAAATTATTTTCATAGGCAATATTGGCAGCAGTTACAATATCTTGAAATGAAAGTTCTTCATCTCCCTCTGTTTGATAATTTAAGAATTGAGTATTAAATTTATAAATTGCATTATTTTCTATTTCATCTTGAGTTCTACTCATATAAGAACTTATTCCACCATATAAATAAACTGCAATAGATAAAATAATTATTCCAATTAATATGCCAGCTGATATAAGCAAGGCTTTGGTTGCATTTTCCATTTATACTCCTTTCAATATTAGTTAATTACAACATTTCCATTATCATCAGTACAAACTTCAAAACTCATTTCATTAACTCTACCTGTTACAGAATCATATTCTAATCCTGTACATAGAAAATGTGCTCTTTTAAATTGTGTAAATTCATAATATTTTAATGTTACATCTTTAATTGTTTCAACCATTTTTACATATTCTGAAGAAGTAATATATGTTACATTATCATCACCACATATATTTACATTAAATATGTTTTCTAATAATTTAGCTCTTTTTCTTCTAGCATCATTCCTATTACTTATGTCATAGTCATTTGTTGCACCACTGTTTGATTCTTCAACCATTATATTGGCAATATTTGAAGATAGTTGTTGTAAAAGAGTTTCTGTTACCTTAACAGCTCCTGATACTGACTGTAATGAACTTATCAAACCTGTTGAGGGATCATTTACTCTATTAGAAAAATCTTTTAATTTATTTTCAGTAATTTTAGTATTTGATCCACTCAAAAGATATATACTACTATCATTTATACTTTCGTAATTAAATTGTTTAAATAATTCTGTACTTTTAAAATCTACTACAAATTTCATATCTGAATATCCATATTCAAGTTCAGATGAATTATAATCATCTATTTTATTCATAATAGAAAGTAATTCATTTCCACGTATTTCTTTATTTTCATAATTTTCAAATTGTTTGTTAAATTGAAGTCTTTGTTGTTCTTCTGTCATATTACTACTATTTTGATAAAAATCTGAAACCATATTAAATAGAAGTAAAAGTGATGATAATATGATTAATGCAATTAAAATACCTGCTGCTATTAATAGTGCCTTTGTTGCATTTTCCATATAATCAAACTCCTTTCATTTTTATTTTTATTGTAAGCCTGAGAATGCACCAGACATACTTGTTAATCCAATAAATACTAATGGAATAATTAAATATCCTACAAATAGACAAACCATTGGAGCAAAACCTACAACTTTTCCAATAATTCCTTTTTTAGAAATAAATTGCTCATTTGTAGCTTTTCTTTTTTCTCTATGATAATCTCTATCTGCGTCTAGTTCATCAAAAGCTTCTCTAATTGGTATCTTTTCAACTGCTGCTTGTAAACTTTCTACTATTCTAATCATTGATTGATTTGTTACTGAATTTTTTAATTCCTCAAGTGCTTCCCAAGCACCTGCTTCATAGTTATTAACACATCTTGCAATTGGCTCTTTAAATATGTTTGAATATCTTTCTAGCCACTCTAGTATCATTTCTACATTTACTCTTTCAATCTTCATTAACATTAAAATGATTGTTTGGAATTGCATAACTTCATTATCCATTTCCATTTGTCTCATTCTTTTTTGGAACATCATTAACCATACTGGAGCCATATATCCACATATAGCAAAACCAATAGCAATTAATATTTCAAACCATTTTAATCCTTCAGAATTTACTACATTTAATTTTTCTAATATTCTTTCTGCATCTGTATCTAGATTTTCATCTGTTTCTGTATAATATTTAGATCTTACCATTTCCCTTTTTATTTGATCTACAGTAATATCTAAATCACCTTTTAATTTATCAATAAAATAATTGTCTTGTTCTGTTAATTCTTGAGCATTCTCTAAATCTTTATCTGACATTGTTCCTAAAACCTGTGTTCTAGTAGTCGGCTCTGTATAAACATAATCTACAGCCAATTTATGTAACTGAGTTGTAAATATTATTGTAGCAATAAATGTTACAACAAAGAAACAAATCCTATTTATATATATCCATTCCATTTTAGATTTTGATGCAGAATCTTTTAACAATTTTTGCATCTTTTTATAATCTTTAGAACCTTGTTTTGGAACAAATGAGTTTACTACCTTTCTTAAAAGAGGATTTTTATAAACTTTTTCTTGCCATGGATGTTCATTTGTTGAAGAAGTTTGAACTCCTCCATTATCCTTTAGTTTTCTAGTTAAAATATAAGAAACGACTGTTAACACAACAATTAATACTTGTGCTATTAATCCTAATTTACCATTATAAAAACTACTTGTAAATGAGAAATTAGCAATACACCAATTTTTTAGTGGTTCAAGTAATAATACAGGCACAATTGAAATTACAGATAAACTTTGAAATACATAATTTAATTTATCTCTTTTTAAAATTTCAATTTGCATTTCTTGTGTTATATTATCAATATTTTTTAAGTACAATGATGAATTATCATTATCTTTTCTATCTCCAAATTCTTTTGTCATATAAGATATACCAGCAAATTCTTTTAAGTAACTATTTGGAGCAACATCATAATATTTTTCAAGTTCAGTTTCTGGGTCATCAGAAATTAGAATTTCGTATATTTTCTCTCCTTGTTTAGAAACATTTTTTTCATCATCAAGTGAAATTTGGTATATGGCTTCTTCAACCATGTTATATTCATGATAAGCATGTCTAATTTCTGCAAAGAAGTCAACTTGTTCTTTTAATAAATTATTATCAATTTTATCAACCATTCCATCTACCATTGTATCAACAATAAATAGTTCGAAAATTAATAAAATACTCATTAGTAATATATTTTGTTTTGTTAAAACAATTGTAAGTACTACTATTGGAATTAATATAATTATTGCTTTTAGTAATATTTTAGTTGCATCACGTCTTGTAGCATATTCATCATCAATATTAATAATCTCAAGTCTTCTACGTAATTTATATAAATATCTTTTTATGAAAGGTATTCTAATACAAGTAATATATGCTTTTTGAAAAAAAATCTCCATTGAAAAACTTTGTCTTTTAGTACCTTGTTGTAATTTTTTTATTTGTCTATATTCAGATTTTGCAAGTTTTTTATTCAAAATAACATATGCTATTATAATAAGCACAAATAATCCAATTGCACCAAATAATATATATTTTAGCATATCTGTACTCATTAATTCAAACACCTCTCTTTCTGTTAAAAAAATTTAAAAATTATTTTCTTTTTGATTTAACAGTCTTTCCCCAGTTTTCTTCTATAAATTTATCAAATTCAATAGCATCAGATTCATCCATATTAGATCTCATTTCACTAATATTTTGGTCTGAAATTTTATTTGTTAACTGATATTCTCCATCAATATATTCTAATACATTTTGATAAACATATAGTTTTTGTTCTGTAACCTTAGAAAAATATGTTGTTGCATTATCAAAAAATTTAACCCATTTATCATCCATATTTTTTTCTGTTCTATAATCATAATTATATTCAGATGTATCTTTAATTGGAATACATTCTGTTACTCTTTCTATGTATCTTCTACCTCTAAAGTCTTTCTTTAAATGTATATCAAAATTTAATACTTGTACTACTTGTTCTTCAGCAGTTTTTTCGTTTTTAAATACTCCTGCTCTTAACATTGAGTTTCTTAATGCTGTAACTAAGTCTGGGAATGTTTTAGCATGGTGAGTAAATAATGTAAATTTAGAAGCAACCTGTGCTGATTGAATCATCCAAGATGCTACAGGGTCTGTTGCAACCTCACCTATGATATTAACAGAACCATCAGTTTTTTTCTGTACGTCCAAACACTCTTGTCCAGAAATTGTTTCTGTCTCACGCATTGATAAAATATTTCTTGTTGGATAAACTTTTCTTAAGTGTAACTCAAATGCAGTTTCTGTAATACGCAAGTTCATTGTTTCATATATATTTTCAATTAAACCCATAAGCAATGTTGTTTTACCACAACCTTGCTCACCTGTAACAGAAATAATTCTTGCTCCTTTTACAAGGTATTTTAATAATTCAATTGCTTTTTCTTTTCCTTGCATTTCTCCAGTCCATTGTTCAACTGTAGCACGTTTTACATCAAACTTTCTTACGAAAAATGCCCATGTTTCTGACATACTAGGTCTTACTACAACAACACGAGATCCATCTTTCATTTCATTAATTTTATATCCATTTGTATCAGATAACTGACCAGGGTTATTGTATTTATATATATTTTGGCAAACTCTTTTCAACTCTGATTCAGAGCCAAATGATAGAAATGCTAAACGTATAGATTTACCTTGGAAGAATATCCAAATACTATCACATGCACGAGGAACTTTATGTTCAGTAACTTGTGCCATATAATCTGTTGTACCTGTTTGTGCAACTTGATTTAAAAAGCTTTCTGGCAAACCAGATACACCACCAGAAACACCATCAATGTTCATATCTCTAATTTCATCAATTGAACTATATCCTTTATAATGTTGATAAATTCTTTGAACTACAATTTCTAATTTATCTCTAAAATTCAACATTATTCTTTCTTTTTCAAAAATTTCAGAAATTTCCTCAGCAGTTATTACATAAGATGGCTTTGTTTCACCTTGCAAATATTTTAAAGTTGCAAGATTATATCTTTTTATAAGTTCTGTTAAAGCTTCATATCCAAATTCTTTTTTATACATATATAATAAGATGTCAAATTTATCTTGTGCAGTTAGTAAAGATGGCATATCAAAAGGAATTGCTCTAGATATATTTGTTTCATCAATACCATACTCTTTTTCTAGAATATCTAAAATTAATTCTTTTACATATTTTTTATCATTTATATCACCATATGTACAACCTTTTAAAGCTTTTTTTAATGCATATTTTTTGTTTTTTCTTCTTTTTAATTCTTCTTCTGATAGTCCAATATCATAAAGATTTACTTTTGTAATTTCATCCAATCTCTTTTTTACATATTCTCTCATTTTATCAAGAGTGTATGTCTGATCATCTTGATCTACTTCTTTTTCAACTTCAGCATTTTTATTTTTATTAATATAATAAATTACTAATAACGCACCAACTATAAAAACCAAAAGTATTAAAAGTATATTAATCAATATCATCACCCCATTCTCATTTGCAATTCTTGTAATCTATTCATTATAAAGTTTACTATTCTTTGAATTTCTTTCATAAAAATATAATTTTTATCTGTTGTATCTTTTATATTACTTAACTTTAAGAATAAATCCATAACATCTGCTTCTTCAGCTGCCTCAAAATACAATGTATTATATGGAATTACTAAAACTTCCCCTTTTTCTTCTAAATATTTAGCAAGATTCTTTTTATTATATTTAGATTCATCATCATATTTTGCTATTGCAACAGTACTTTTATATGTATTTAAATTCTTGTTGTTTTGTTTTACATCTATATATCTTTCAATATCAGAAACTTTTTGAGTTGTAATATAAATATTCATGTCTGAAATGTCTAATATTTTATTTTTCATTTCTAAATTTAAACGTCCATCTAAATCTACAAGTACAATGTCATAATATTGATTAGCTACTTGTAATATTTTACAATAGTTTTGATAAACATCTGAATATAATTCCATATTTGGATTTGAAAAATTGTCAGAAGAACCATTAAATCCAAATAATACTTCAAATCTTCCTTTTAATATAGGTTGAGAATAGTCTGTTATTATATCTGGTTCTAGTTTGTTACTATAAACTAGTCTAATAAGTCCTTCAATTCCTGTTTCTACTTCTAATCCACCATTATTTTTCAACATTTTTGCTTTTGATATATTTGTTTTCCAAAAACATCTTTTTATTGTCATATCATTTACACTTGTTGAAACTAATAAAATTTTCAAATTACGTTCTATTGCCATTTTTGTTGCAATAGCAACAGCTGATAAAGTTTGACCATTTGTTTTTTTATCACAACTCCATAAAGTTACAATTGACATATTTTTTCTCCTTTATAAATCTTTCATTATATTTTTTATATTTCTAGGTCCTAAATTTGGATCTATTTCATTCATCATAAAAGAAACATTCTCTCTAAAAATATTACTTAAGTTTTTTAATTTAATATTTTCTAGTCTTTGATTTTCTATTAATGCCGCTTGATCTCCATTTTCAAGTGGAAAGTAAAGTTTATTATCATCCCATTCAACTTTTACACCTAATGCTAGGTAATTAAAATATTCTTCTTCTTCTTTAAACATTTCTTTAGAAAAAAATAATTTTTCCATTCTAACAGGTGTCTCAAGAAAACGTAATATTTCAATTCCTTTATTTAAAGAATAGGCATCAAATGAAGTAATGTAATACAATAAATCAAATCTATATAAGTCAAAATCTTCAAAGCCTTCATAATCATCTACATCAACAAAAATAAAATCATATTCTAAACTTGCTTCTTCTTCTACTCCAATATATTGAATTACTTTTTCATAATTTTCAAATCCAACAGCAACATCTATATCTTGATAAGTTGTTATATATGATCTTGTTGGTATTATAGATGGTACAACATATTTAGTTTTTTGGACAGATGTTCCATCAATAAATAATACTCTTTGTTGTGATTTTATTAAAATCTTAGAAAGACAAAGTATTAAATCTGTTTTATCAAAAACTCCTACAAATCCAATTTTTCTCATATAATTATCCTTTCAGTACATTGTTTATTAAATTATCATATAGTAAGGGCATATTATATATGCCCCACCTTTTACTCTACTACCGCATCAAGTGATTCAATATAGTTTCTTCTTGCTGATTGAGCATTTGTTGAACTTTCATCTAAACCTGTTTGTACATTTGCATTGTATGATGGATCACCATTTATTGCTGATTGTAAATATTCATTTCTTGCAGTTGTTGCAGGTGCTTGATATCTTCTTCTTAATTCATTTTTAGCTTCTTCTACAACATTTGGATTTGTTATATTTCCACTTGAATCAATTCCAAGTAATGTTGTAACAGCTGAATTTGGTCTATATGTAGGAACTGCTGCATCTTGCATTCCTGCCTCTTTATACTTAGTTGCATATAATTTAGCCCCTTGTATTCCATATGCTTCTACAATTGCACTAGACATTGTAAGAATTTCATCTTCTCTTAAGCTTAATCTTATTGTATCAGCAATATATGTTCCATCACTATTTAGAGGAATTTCTACTTCTTTTTTAGATATAACTATAAAATCTTGACCATTTGGTGCCATTAATCTTATATCAACATAATCTCCTGTTTCTAAGCTTACAGGTAAAACAACCATATTATATTCTTGTACTCTTACATCATCTGTTATAATTGCATCTGATTGCACTACAAGTTCTGGTGTTATAACTGTATTTGCATTCATATCTACTTTAGCTAAAACTGGTACATTATTTAATTCAATAGATTGTCTGTTACCATTTCTATCTTCTGTATAATAGTTTCCTGTTGACTCATCTGTATATACTCTTACTGTTTGATTATTTGAATCTATATAATATAATCCATCTTCATCTGTATTTAACATTGTTCCATCTACTGTTTGTAAATACCATCCGCTTATAACATCTGCAACAGATGTTGCATTTGATGGTATTGTATTTCTGTCTACAGACATTAATGTAAACATATCTTCTGTAAGTGCTTGACCAGATCTAACATCTTGGTTTAAAACATATACTCTAGCAAGAGCAGCTTGTGCTTCATCTTGCTCATCTTTCATACTTTTCAAAAGGAACAATAATACTCCTATTATTAATCCTGTTATAATTAGAGTTACTAAAACTCCTGTTAAAAATGATGTTCTTGCTTTTTTTTGCATTGGATTCATTGCCATTTTTATCACATTCCTTCCTTTCGTTCTTTTCTTTTTTAATTTTACAATATTTTTATATAAAAATCAACAAAATTAGTCTATTGTAATATAAAATTAATACTACTGTAATATTTTTGTAATATTTATTTTTGGTTTTTATTATTTACATTATCTTCCAAAACGATATTGTTGTAATATTGATTTTCAAGTAGTCTCACTCACATTATTATTAAGCAAATACTGTTGTAATATTTTTGCCACTCCATCATTATCATTACTTTCTGTTACTATATTTGCTTGTTCTTTTATATATGGTGCACTTTCTCCCATCGCTACACCTAATCCTGCATTTTGAATCATTTTTACATCATTTGCATTATCACCAATTGTAATAACTTCATCTTTTGTAATATTTAACATTTCTATTAGCATTTCTAATGCATTCCACTTATCTACATTTTTTGATGTAATTTCTGTATAAAAATATTCTAAAGCAATTTCTTCTGTTCCCTGTTTTATTAACTTTCTTGACATGTGAGATACATCTAATATTTCTATATCTGTTATTTCTTTAATTTTTTTTAATATAGATTTAAATACTAATTGATTATTATCACATATCATTATTTTTAAAATCTTTTCATCTTTTTCTTCTATGTAATTATATACATCTTGTACTATATTTATATGTGTTTTTTCTTTTTCTTCTTTATTTAAGTTTTCTTTATAATAATAAAGTGTATTATAATTTAAATTTTTTGTTATAATCCCATTTTCTGTATATACACTATAATATATACTATTTTCTTCACATATTTTAATTACTTGTTGTGCTTTATTTTTACTTAAAACATTTTCATATAAAATTTTGTCATTTTTTATGTCATAAGTAATTGCTCCATTTCCTGATATAAAATAATTTTCACTGTTAATTTCTTTAGAAAAGTTTTTTACAGAGTTAATAGTTCTTCCAGAAGCAATTATAACTTCTATTCCTTTTTCTTGAACTTTTTTTATTACATCTTTTGTATTTTGTGTTATAATACCATATTTATTTAACATGGTTCCGTCTAAATCTATTGCGATTAATTTATACATTTGTTTTTCTCCTTCTAGTAAATTGTAATCAATATTAAAAAAAATTGCAATATTTTTCTACAAAATTTTTATAATTGGAAAAAAATTCTTGTTTAAATAATTTAAATTTGCATATTCTATTTTTAGAAAAAGTTTTTACTTTTTCATAAAAAAACAGAAATGTAGTTTATTCTACAATATCTGAGTTCTATATAAAAATATAGTATTAAAATTATATAGAAATATAAGAAGTTATATATAACGGAGGTGAATAACAGATGGCAAACTCAAACAGCAATAAAAAATTAGTACCAGAAGCTATGAGTGCTTTAGATAAATTCAAATACGAAGTTGCTTCAGAAATCGGTGTAACATTAAAAGATGGTTACAATGGAGATATATCAGCTAAAGATGCTGGTAAAATAGGTGGAAACATGGTTAGAAAAATGATTCAACAAGTTGAAAACAACATGAAATAGTTTTAGTTTATATTATTTTTATAAATTAATGCATTTTTCTATAAATGTTTGAATATAATATAATAAATCTATTTAAATTATATTATTTTAAAAATTTATTTATATTTTATTTAATAAATTTTAATAATTTGTATTATTAAATTTAATTAGATTTTATTAACTTATTAGGCAGAAGTATTATTCTTGGTTTTATTTATGTTTTAAGTTTAAGCATACATAAAGGCAGGAGTTGTGCTCCTGCCTTTTACTGATTGGGGACAGACCCTAACCTTGATGATTGGAGACAGACCCTAACCTTGATGATTGGGGACAGATCCTAATCGTTTAAAAATAATTAAAATTTGTACTAAGTAAATAACGGTTAGGGTCTGTCCCCAATCATCAAGGTTAGGGTCTGTCCCCAATCGTTTTTTCTGCTAATCTTATTGCGTCTTCTTTAGTTTTTGTTACACAAATAAATCTGTTTGTATGGCAAAATGTTGCTGTTTCAATTCCACTTATTTTTTGAAGTTCTTCATTTGTTAAACCTGCCCAACTTTCTGGAAATAATTTTCTTGATTCAAAGCTTCCTAATTCTTTTGGAACAGAATATATATCATATCCCCCTCTATTTGATGGAAATATGACAAACAATATATTTTTTGCTTTGTCATTATCTGTTTCTAATAAAAATTCTTTCCATGGCATAAATCTATCTAAAATTAATATTTGATTTTCTGATCTTTCAATTGCTTCTAAAACTTTGGACTTTGCTTTAATTTTAGATACTGCACTTATTATAAATCTATCAAATATTGTAGATGCAAATTCTACAGCTTTTATAAAACATTCATCTTGGTTAGATGTTTCATCATCCCAGTTTGAATTATACATTGTAATTAAATTTGGTAATGTTATAATATCAAAATCAAATTGAGATAATTTAGCTAATTGTCCATTATCAACTGCATCTATATTTTGAACTAGTTTATTATCAATCATTTTCCATATATCATCAATATTTTCTATATTTAAATTCTTTAAAAATTGTTTTCCAAATTGCTTCCAAACTAATCCAAAAGAAGAATATTTTATTCCATTTTCTCTTTCTCCATTTCCTCCAGGTTGATGATGGTCAAATTTTCCATGTCCTACATCATATACAATTCCTTTTATATCTCCACTAATATTTGATGTTCTACATAATTTTAAATATTGTTTAGATTTTTCTAATACTATATCTCCAACTTGTATTAATGGTTCTTCTAAACTATAACTGCTTGCAAGTTTTAGTAAAAACACTGTACTAAACACTTCATCTGAATGAAATGTTCCATTATGTGTTATTAAATCCGCTTCTTCTACATTTTCTGTTATTACTATTTTTTTCTTTGGTAAATCTATTAATTTTTGTTCAATTTCTGTCATTAAAAATTCTCCTTTAGATATTCTTTTTTATTTCATTTATTAATTCCATAGTTTTTATAGTTTCATCATTTTGTTCTCCAAAAATTTTTAATCTAATATCATAAACTCTTTTAGCAATTTGTAGAGCTTCTTGTTTTTTTCCTAATTCTTTTAAAGTTTTAGAAATATTAAATATGTAACATTATATCATATGTAGATCTAATTTAAAAGAATTAAGCAAAAAAACAGCCATATAATTACAAAAATAATTATATGACTGCCCCATCCTTTTCATTTTAATCCATTTTTATAATATCACCAAATTCTAAAATAAAATGTAACTTATTTTATAAATTGTAAAAATAAATTAATATATATTATAACATGTAAAAATAAATAGCCTACCATTTAACCAGATATTGCTTCGTGAATTTCTTTTTATAATTTATTCACATTCCCAAAATTATGAAAAGGATGGTACAGGCTGTTTGATTCTTCCCATTTACCTTGCTAAATAGCTTTGCAAGCACCTATTTGTAAAATTTAAAATGTTGTTTGATATTATTCTTTCATATTGCTCTTATAAAATGTTTTAAATTTTACACTTTATTAGTTTATAAAAATATGTTATGAACATATAAAATGTCTAAAAAAGTCCGCTAAGGACCGACCCCAGCAAACACCCACAGCACAAAAAAGGACCGACCCTAATGAATCGACCCTAATGATAATTATTTTTTTCCTGTTTTGTTTATAATTTCTTGACTAATTTGTTTTACAGTATCATCAACAGCATAGTCTGTTTGACCAAATACTTCTTGATGTAATTGTACTACATTACTTTCTAGTGTTACTGGAACTCCATACCATTTATCTAATGTTACTCCTTCTGTTTTATATGGCCATCCTTCACTATCTACAATTTCATAAGAAGCGATACTTGGTAATAATGATAATATTTCTGTTCCTGAAATATTTGTACTTATTCTAGGTAAAATAGTATCAACTAAATTATTTAATTGACCAATACTTAGAGTTTTTGCTTTTGCAAGCATTGCTTCTATTACTGTTCTCATTCTTTCTGTTCTCTTATAATCTCCACCTGCTGTATATCTAACTCTAGAATATGCTACTGCTTGAACTCCATTTAAAACTTGTGGTCCTGTTCCACTAACAAATCCAGAATCTACTCCAGAATTAGCTCTTGTATCTTTTACATAATCATTTAGTTGATACAATTCCTCTTCATTTTCAATATCTATTGTAATTCCACCCATTGCATCTACTGCAGCAATAACTGCATCAAAATTAACAGTTACAAATTCAGATATATTTAAATCTAAATTTGTGTTTAAAGATTTTAATGTATTTTGAGCACCACCATATGCATATGCATGTGTTATTTTATCTAATATATTATCACCTTTTTCTTCTATTTGCATATATGTATCCCTATAAATAGAAATTAGTTTTATTTCCTTTGTTTTATTATTCAAACTAGCAATAATTATACAATCACTTCTATTACCTAATCCATAATCATCTGCTCTACTGTCTATTCCTAATAAAGCTATATTTCTAAATCCAGATAATTCATCTTTTGTTTTATCATCTATTCCAATTGCTGTTTCATCAATTTTTTCCACATTAATTTTTCCTAATTTATTACTTATATATCCTACTGCTATTCCTGCTAATATTACTATTAGTACAATTAAAATTAATAATATCCTTAAAAATATTTTTAAAACTTTATTTTTTTTCTTTGTTTCAGTATGTTTTCCCATTTTCTCTCCTTTCAAAATTCACAAATTTTATAATTTAGTTTATATTTTATTATAATTTATTTACATATATTATCTTTTAATTTGCAATTTTTTATTTATTTATTTTAATTCTGCTTTTACAAATTTTAAAGCTTCAGCAATTACTTTGTCCATGTCAAAATATTTATATTGTCCTAATCTTCCTCCAAATAATACTTTAGAATCATTATCTGCAAGTTCTTTATATTTTTCATATAAAGTATTATTTTTATCATTATTTATTGGATAATATGGTTCTTTTTCTTTGCTCCAAGCATCTGGATATTCTCTTGTAATAATTGTTTTTGTTAAAGCTTGTCCTTCTGCAATTTTTCCCAGACTTGCACCATATTCAAAATGTTTATGCTCAATAATTCTTGTATAAGGAACTTCATATTCTGTATAATTTACAACTGCATTTCCTTGATAGTTTTCTTGTTCTAATATTTCTGTTTCAAATCTTAAGCTTCTATACTCTAATTCTCCAAATTGATAATTATAATATTTATCAATTTGTCCTGTAAATACAATCTTTTCTGCAATATTTTCTAATTCTTTTCTATTTTCAAAGAAGTCACAATTTAATTTTACTTCTATTCCATCTAACATTTTTTCTATAATTGGTGTATAACCACCAATTGGTATACCTTGGTAAATATCATTAAAGTAATTATTATCATAAATAAATCTAACAGGAAGTCTTTTAATAATAAAACTTGGAAGTTCTGTTGCTCTTTGCCCCCATTGTTTTTCTGTATAACCTTTAACTAATTTTTCATAAATTGTTTTTCCAACTAAACTTATAGCTTGTTCTTCCAAATTTTTTGGTTCTGTTATTCCTGCTTCTTTTTTCTCTTCTTCTATTTTTGCTCTAGCTTCTTCTGGTGTAATTACTCCCCATAATTTATTAAATGTATTCATATTAAAAGGCATATTATATAATTCGTTTTTATATCTTGCAACTGGTGAATTAGTGTAACGATTAAACTCTGCAAATTGATTAATATATTCCCATACTTCTTTATTACTTGTATGGAATATATGTGCACCATATTTGTGTACATTTATTCCATCAATTTTTTCAGTATAAATATTTCCTGCTATATGGTTTCTTTTGTCTATTACTAGACATTTTTTTCCTCTTTTATTTGCTTCATATGCAAATATTGTTCCAAATAGTCCAGAACCTACAATTAGATAATCGTATTTTTCCATATAATATTTCTCCTTACTTTATTTCATTATATATTATACTTTACTCTCAATTTTTGTATAAGTTTAATTATATTTTTTTCTTTTAAATCTATCATTTGTATTATAACAAAACCTGTTGCATATATTAATACTCCAATTATAACTTGAATTGTAACTAATAATGCATCATTTTCAATTAAATTATGTAATACTGATACTGCAAAAAACATTATGATTCCCAATACAAAGTATTTAAAATTATCTTTTAGATATTTAAATACAGGCAATTCTTTCCTAACATCCATTATTTGATATATCATAACACTAAATTCTGCTAAAATTGTTCCTATTACTGCGCCTAATGCTTGGTATTTAGGTATTAGCAATAAATTAAATACAATATTTACAAGTGCACCAAGAGAAACTGAAATTATAAATGTTTTATCTTTCTCATTTGGAATTAAATATTGTGTTCTAATAACATTTGCTATAGCTACAAATATTGTTGTAATAGCTAAATATTGAATTATAATACCAGCATCTTTAAATTCTTCTCCAAAAAATAGTGGTGCAAAAGGTTTTGCAATAGCCATTAATCCAAATGTGAATGCAACAGAAGAAATTATTGTAAATTCCATAGATTTTTCAATATATTGTTTACTTTTTTCTTTTTCACCATTTGCCAATAAATTAGAAATTTTAGGCAACATTACAGTTCCCAAAGCTGTAATTAATGCTGTTAAAATATTTACAATTTTCTCTGAATTCTCATATAGTCCTACTTGTTCCATCGTACTCATATTACCAATCATTACTTTATCCATTATTTTATATAAACTAACAGCAATAACTGGTATAAATAAAATTAAGCATGGCTTTATATGTTTAAATATATCTTTTATAGAAATTTTTACAAATTTTACAGATTTTTTTACAAATGGCCATATCATTAATTGGCTAATTAATGTACCAATTGACATTATAAGTGTATATTTATACAAATCATCTCTTGTTTTTACAAATATAAAAACACATATTACCGTTAATATTTTTATTATTGTATTTCTTGTAACTGTTAATTTAAATTTTTCTAATCCAAAGAAAAACCAATTTATGTCAAAAGCTGTTGATATTAAATATATAATCTGGATTATAGCAATGTTTAAGTTTTCTTTAATAAAAAATCTCAAATAGATTATATAGCAAAAAATCATTATTGCTGATGTAATTAATTGCATACAATATATACTAATAAATGTTTTAGATAATTTATCTTTATCATCTCTGACTTTTGCAACTTGTCTATTTCCATAATTGTTTAACCCTAGCATTGCAAATAATACAAAATAATATGCAACTGAATATGTATAAGAATAAATTCCAACACCTTCTGTTCCAAGTATTCTTGCAATATATGGAGCTGTAATTAATGGTAATATCATTACTAATATTTGATACATTATATTATATATAAAATTCTTTTTTACATTGCTCATTTTAAAAATCAAGCCTTTCTATATTTGCTTCTTAAATCACATGTCTTTATTAAAATATTTTTTTATTAAGTTTCTTTTATTTATATTATTCTTCCAAAGTTTGCCAAGTTCAAAATCATATTTATTAGGAGTAATTATTTCAAAACCATTGTCACTAGTAAATGTCATTTCTCCAAAATAAATTTTATTATCAATATAATATAAATCTACTCTTACATGGTCAAATTCTTTGCATAACTTTGTTGCAACTTCTTTCATCAATTGAAAGTCTTTTGGTTTTTTTATTTCTTTTTTGCTATTTTTAAATGTTATCTCAAAAGGTTGTAAATTCCAATCTAAATCATAAACATTTCTTTTATGATTATCAAATCTATCTACATCAACCCAAACAAAATAAGGCTTTCCATTAAAACATAAAAATTTATAATCATTTATTGAACTTCCCATATATTTTTCTATTATTATTTTCGGTTTTATATTTTTATATTGCATTTCATGTCCTTGGCAAGAGTAATTCCTTTTCAAGAAAAAATCATATTTATTTTTTAATTCTTTATAATTTATTTTAGTCTTATCTTCACATAGTGTTGTACTGCCAGAATCATGATTACATTTTATTACAAATTTATCTGGTAATTTGTTAAAATCAATATCTTCAAATTTATCATATACTCCTAATAATGGTATTAAATATTCTTCCCCAATTTCTTTTTTTATAAAGTCTCTAACTTTATATTTATCAGTTAAATCTGTTTTTTTAGTAGTTACATCATATATTTTTGAAACATTAACTTTTTCAGTCCAACTTTGTGGATTATCCCAATTTAATTTTCTATGAAATATTTTTTCATATTCTTTGTTTATTTCTTGCTCAATTTTTTTATAACTTTTCTTTCCTTTTATATTTAGTTTTAATAAATTATAATCACAAAGTAATTTATTCGGAATTAGTTTTTTTATTGTGCTTTTTATACTCATCTTTAATCTTTATTCAGATATAAAAATCTTACTTACCTTTCATATTATTAAATTTAATTGTGTTTTTTTAATATATTATTTATTTCTTCCTATTGAATAATATTCTATATCTTTCATATCACTTAAATTGTATAAATTTCTACCATCATAAACAAGAGGTCTTTTCATTAATTTAGCATATTCTTCTGGCTTTACATTTTTTATTTGGTTCCATTCTGTAAATATAAAACATATATCTGCTTGTTTTAATGCTTCTTGTGGTGTTTTTACATATTCTATTTCTGTTGGATATATTTTTTTATAATTATCTTCTCCAATTGGATCATATGCTTTAATTTTAGCGCCTTCTTCTAATAATATTGCAATATTATCTAATGATGGAGCTTCTCTTAAATCATCTGTTCCTGGTTTAAAAGTTAAACCTAATACAGCTACATTTATGTCTTTAAAAGTTTTAAATTTATTTCTTGCTTTTTTTAATAATATAAGTTTTTGATTTTTATTAACTTCTATAGCTGCTTTTACTGTTTTTAATTCATATCCACCCTGTTGTGCCAAAAAATGTAGTGCTTTTGTATCTTTTGGAAAACAACTTCCTCCATAACCACATCCTGCTTTTAAGAATTTGTCTCCTATTCTATTATCATAACTCATTCCCTTTGCAACATCTTCAACATTTGCTCCAACAACTTCACACAAATTTGCAATATCATTCATATAGCTTATTTTTAATGCTAAAAAATCATTTGAAGCATATTTTATCATTTCTGCACTTCTTCTATTAGTAGAAACTATTGGTAAGTTAAAATTTTTATATAATTCTAACATTTTTTCTTCAGCACATTTGCTTTCTGTTCCAATTACAATTCTAGATGCATGTAAAGTATCTCTTACAGCTGTTCCTTGTGCTAAAAATTCAGGATTACTTGCAACTTCTATATTAACATTATGTTTTAAATTTTCTTTTATATATTGTTCAACTTCGTCATTTGTTCCTATTGGAACTGTTGATTTTACAACTACTATACAATCTTTTTCTATTGATTCTGCAATTTGTTTTGCTACATTAAATACATAGTCTAAATTTGCAGAACCATCTTTTCTCTCAGGTGTTCCTACACCAATAAATATAAAATCTGCATCTTTATATGCTTTTTTATAATCTGTTGTATAATCTAATCTACCTTCTTTATAATTTTTTTGCATTAATTCTTCTAAATCTTGTTCATATATTGGAGATATTCCATTCTTCATTTTATTAATTTTATTTTCATCAATGTCAACACAAATTACATTTTGTCCTTTTTCTGCAAAACATACACCTGCAACTAATCCTACATATCCTGTTCCTGCTACTGCTACTTTATACATTTTAAAAATTCCCTTTCTTTTATTATGTTAATTTAATATATTTAATTTCTTATTGTGCAAATATTTTATCATAAACAATTCTTATATTACTCATATTTTTTTCTGAAGAATAATTTTCTTTTGAAAATTCTCTACCTTTTTTTGCCATATCTTTTACTATATCTTTATTATTTATTGCAAATTTAATTTTTTCTTTTAAATCTTCAGAATCTCCAGATTTATACAATAAGCCTGTATTCATATTATTAATTAATTCTGCTGTACCTGCTGTATCACTACCTATTACCAAACATCCACTTAACATTGCTTCTATAGTTATTCTACCAAATGCTTCAGATTTAGAACATGTAAATGATATATCTGCTTCATCAAAAAATTGTTTTACATTTTTACTAAAACCTATATATTTTACATTTTCTTTTAATTCTAGTTTTTCTATTAATTCATTTAACTCTTTTTCATTTTGTGGAGTAGAATACCCTAGTAATGTTAAATGAAAATTATTTATATTTTCCTTTTTTAATAAATTAAGTGCATATAATAATTCTTTTTGACCTTTTCCCTCTTGTATAGTTCCAGCTAAAACTAATTTTATATTATCATCTTTAAATATTTCTTTATCTTTATTATAAAATTTTAATACATCTATTCCATTATATATCATATAAATATTATCATTTTTAATTAATTTGCTATACTTTTCATATACACTTTTTGATATTGTTATTATAGCAGTAGATTTTTCGATAAGTTTTAATGCTTTTTCTTTATGATAAAATTCAGCATTTTGGTCTTCTTCTAAAAATTCTCTTATATGCCAAATTATTTTTATATTATTTTTTAAGGCTGCTTTTGCACCTACATATGAATAAATTGAATTTATATGTATTAAATCTACTTTTTCTTCTTTCAAAATTTTTTCTATTTTTTTAATAGCCAATATATTTAAAAAGCTTTTTATATAAAATTTTATTCCTGTAACAATTTTTTCTTTAATATTATTGCTTCTTTTTACAACCCATGAATATGAATTAACACAATAATATTTTAAATTATTTTCTTTTATATTTTTTACTATGTCTCCTTCTCCTGGTATTATAATTATTGGGTCATATTTTTTTGTATCTTTTAAGGATTTAGCAAGTGCTATCATAGATAAAGTTGCTCCAGATAATTTATTATCTGTTCCTATAAATGCAATTTTTTTCATTTTTTAATATCATCCTTCCTAGTCAATGAGTAAAAACACTTTTTAACCTTATTTTCCTTTGCAATAAACTTTTTTTATAATTCTTTCAGTTTCTTGTTTAAAAACATTTTGTTCTGTGTTAAAAACATTTTGTTCTTTTACAATTAACTGATTTTTTTCTATCCAAACATTAAACAATCTTTCTGATAAAAATCCAAAAATTCTTTGATTATATTGGTCATAAGAAGATATGTCTATCTTCTTTTCTAACTCAAATAAAACATCAAATAACCATTCACAATATTTGTCTATTAATTCTTTTTTTGTAATAAACATATTAAATGCATAAAACCCATGTTGATTAAACACTTTATCAAAAGCTTCTATATAATCAGAATATTTTTCTTTAATAATACTTCTACATATATCTAAGTCTTTTTTCTCATGAATAAATTGATATTGTTCTTTTAAATTATATTTTGCAATAAATTGTTTTTTAGGTACAATTATATCATAATCTTGTAATATGTATTCTATCAAATCTTTATTTATAGTATTTGTTAATTTTTTACTTAACATATCATTAAAGAAAAATCTTCTATAATGAACTAAACCTGTAATGTCACTTTTATCATTCTTCCATATCCAATATAATGCTGTAAGTTCACAATAATTTTTGTTTTTTAAAGATATATTATCTCCTGTGTTATCTGTTAAATATCCTAAATCTTCTTTACCTTCAGCTCCAACTTGAATAATTTTATATTCATTATTTAAAGATAAATCTACCTTTTTATGTGTAGCAACATATATACTTATATTATCAGATTTTATTTTATACTTATTTTTTAATATTTTACTCCATCCATATGCAATAAAATTAATTATTAAAATAGTGTAAGTTATTATACTTGTAGAAAAAATTAATAGTAATGTTATTAAAAATGCAATTTCTTTATATTTTTTCTCTTTAATAAATATAATAGTTAAATATATAAATGGAATTAAATATATTGCAAAATTCCAAATTCCACCTTCTGCTAATATATTTGTTAATGAATTACTTTGTCCAGAAACAGCATTTCTATTTGTTAACATGTATTTTTCTACAGAATCAAAATTTTGGTAACCATTGCCTAAAATTTTGTGATCATTCCATGCTTTTATTCCAGCAATATAGTCATCCATTCTTATTGTGAAAGATGGTGAATTTAATTTATCTTTTATTGCACTTATTCCTACTATAATACAAATTACAATAATTAATATATATATTATATTTAAATATTTATTATGTTTTACCTTTAATTTAAATATTTCTAATATTTTTATCACACTTAATATAACAGCTACAACTATTCCTGTTGTTGATAAAGTAGAAATTATAGTTAAATATAAAATTACTTTATTTAAAATGTTTTTGTTTTTATTAATAAACAATTCATATGCTAAAGATATTAATAAAACAACAGAAAACATTGGAGCTTCACTAAATATTGCACAATTTCTTGTTACATATCTATTAGCTACAATTGTTGCTTGAGGTTCAAAATAAATCATACAATATGATTTTACATCTCTTGTTTTGCCAAAAGTTAAATTAACTGAATTTGTAGGTTTAATCCAATCTAATGTACTTCCAAATATAAAGAAAAATAGTGAAATGCTACTAATTATTACTACTAATTTTGAAAATTTGCTTAAAATTTTTTCAAATTTATTATCTTTACAAAATGTATAAAAACAAAATAATAGTAAAAATGTAAATATCATTTTTGCAATATATACAATAATATTTCCTGTTGCACTATGTACAATTAAGTGGTATGTAATATAAATTGCTTGGTATATTATATAAATTGCAGAAAATATTAAACATTTTTTTATTCTATTTTTGTCTTTTGAATTTTTAATTATAATATAAAAAACTCTAAAAAATAGTATTATTAAAAATATCTCACTTATATATAAACTAACATTTGTTAAATTATCATACACAGATCCACAAGAAATAATTAACAAAATTGCAAAAATGTAGTCTAATATCTCTTCTAATATATGCTTTGATTTAGCTTTTTTCACAAGACTTCCTCCTTAAATTATACTCTTTTAAAAAAACAATTCTATTTTTTATCATTTTTGCTAATCCATAGTGTTTCATTTGAGAAACATTTGCATCATGTCTTCTGTATTCTATTAATTTTTCTTTATAAAATATACTTTTACCGTTTTTTTCTCCTATTAAACCAATCCACTGGTCATGCATTTCTATATTATTTGGTATTGGCAATATTTTATCTTTTATTTTTGAATCAAATGCCATACAACACCCTATATATGTATTTTTCCATATATTTTTTATAAAACCACTTCCACATTTTCTATATTCAAAAAAAGATGGTATAACAGTTTCTAATTTGCTATTTATTACTTGTGCATCATGTGTTACAACAACACAGTTTTCTTTTTTAAATACTTGTAAAACTTTGTCTATTTTATTCTTTTTCCAAATATCATCTTGGTCTGATAAAAAAATATATTTACCTTTTGCTTTTTCTATTGCATTTGCAAAATTTCGTTTTACACCTTTATGTGGTCCTTCAATTAATTTTATTCTTTTATCTTTTTTTTGATATTCTGTAATGATTTGTTTTGTTTTATCTTTTGAACCATCATCAGAAATTATTAGTTCGTCATTTTCTTTCATGTTTATTAAAATACTATCTATTTGTTCTTTTATGTATTGTTCTCCATTATATGTTGCCATAGCAATAGAACATCTAATATTTTGCTTATTCATTTTTTATTAACATTCCTCTTTCCAAAGTGTTCTCCCATTTTTTTTGCAATTAATCTAGTAGACATATCTGGAACAAACCTTATAATTGCTTTTATGTTTTTGTCTTGGATTGCTCTTTTTAATACATATAAAGCTAATCCGCCTCCTGCTTTGCCTACTTTATAATTGTTAAAAAATTTATTTTCTTTAAAAAATGCTCCTATATTATAATATCTATCATATAATTGTTTTAAAGTAAGTACATGTGAATGTTCTACGACAGAATCTGCACAATATTTTACTTTATAACCATTTGTAATGATTTTATATGTAATATACATATCTTCACTTGCTGCTAAATCTTTTCCATCATATCCATTTAAATCAATAAATATATCTCTTTTTATAGCAGCTGAAGCATCAGAAGAAAAAAATACTTTTAATCCCATTTTTTCTATATCTTTTTCTGAAGTAATGAATGATTTTTCAGGATAATTTTTTTCTCTTGTATATTTTTCTATTGTTTTATTACTACATATTTGTCTACTATATGATGCAACACATTCACCATTTTCTATGCAACCTACTAAATTATGCAGCCAATTTTCATTTAATATATGAATGTCTTGTGTTATAAAAACAAGAATATCAGCTGTACATTTTTTTGCTGCCTTTTCTCTTGTTAAACTATGTGAAAATTCCTGTTTTTTTATAATCTCATATTTGCAATTTAATTCTTTTAATATATTTTCCGTGTTATCTTTTGATTCTGTTAGTAAATAATTTATATTTTTAATTTCGACATTTTTTTGTTTTTTTAAAATTGCATCTAAATCTTTTATATATTTTTCTGCATTATATAATGGACAAATTATATCTATTGTCATACTTAATTTCATCCTTTCCCATCCTTAGCTAATATTATTATGTCTGCATAAGTTTTAAATGTCGTATACATTCACTTTTTATTGTTTTTTTATTATATAATATATTTTTCTACAAAATATTCTACTTTGTTAATTATATATGAAAAATTGAAAATATGCAATTATTTTTTAGCTTTTTTAGATTTTTTAAACATATTTTAAGCAAAATTTTATCAAATTATAGTTGTAGAACAATAGCGGGCTTCTTTTAACATTTTATAAGTTTATAACATTTCAAAGTCCGCGTCATTGTTCGTGCGCCAAATTTTACTTTGTAAAATTTGTGTGCATTCGTTTGAGCGAAGCTCTTTTATTGAATAGGAAAAAGCAATTTTTCCTATTCAATAAAAAAACCGGTACTAATTTAGCATAAGTACTAAAAAGTATCGGTAATTAGTTTATTAGTCTATATCTTCATTATCTAGAACTTTTTGCGGATTAATTGTTGTAAACTTCTCAATCTCCTCTTCTGATAACAATTTTTTTAATTTTTTTAAAATTTGTGGCATTTTTGTAAATACCTGTTCTGGTCTATGTGTATCTGTACCAAAAAAACTTATTAAATCATTTTTTAATAATTTCTTTAAAGTCTTTTTAGCTTTACTTCCATACATATCTATAATACTTCCATAATTTGCTTGAAATAAAGCTCCCATATCTGATAATTCAAATAAATAATTTGGATCTTTTTGTATAAATGGATATCTTTCTGGATGAGCAATTATTGGAACATATCCATTTTCTATTAATCTATATATAACTTCTTTATCATTCATAGGCTTTGTTTCTGCTAAAGGAAATTCAAATAAAACATATTTTGTATCATTAATAGAAGAAGCACTATTCTCTTTTATTAAGTCAACAATATTATTTGTTATATAAATTTCGCTTCCTAAATATAAATCTATGCCATCAATGTTTTTTTGCAGATTATCTAAAAGTTCTCTTCTTTTTGCTTCATCACATTCAAAATATTCTTCCATATAATGTGATGTAGAAATAACCTTAGAAAAACCTGCTTCTTTTGCTTCTTTTAAAATTTGTATAGATTGTTCCATATTTCTAGAACCATCATCTATACCAGGTAATATATGTGAATGGAAATCTATCATATTTAACAATTTTAAAACCTCTTTTTTCTTTATAAATATATTTAAATATTTAATTAGGATAAATATTTTTCTTAAAGTATTTACAATAATATATAGTAAAATTAATTTTCACTATTTTCTTTATTTCTATCTTCATTTAAAATTTTTCGCCAATCGTCAATGTCTTCTCTGTTTGATTTTTTATTATGATGTTTAGAATCATTATTTTGTGACATTATATTTTTGGTTCTTTGTTGAATTTTTTTTCTTTCTATATCAGAATCTGATGGAACTCTTGCACCAGAAGAGCTTGAAGAATAGTAATATGCTTTTGTATATTTTCTACTTGTAATTGGAAGTTTATTATATACTACACCTATTACTCTACCACCAACATTTTTTATATCTCTTACAACTCTTTCTAAATCATCTTTTCTAGTTTCATTATGTGCAGATACAATCATTGTTGAATCTACCATTCTAGATAAAATTATAGAGTCTGTAACAAGTTTACATGGTGTACCATCAATTATTATTAAGTCTACCTTTCTTTTTAATTCATCTAATAAATTTCTCATTTGTCTTGTTACAAGTAATTCAGATGGATTTGGTGGTACATTTCCAGCCGGCATTATATATAAATTTTCAACTTCTGTAGGAACTACATAATCATTTAAATCTAAATGATTTGATTCATCAGAATATTTAGATAAATAATTAGAAAGTCCTGGTCTTGGTTGAACTTTAAATATAGTGTATAATCTTCCTTTTCTCATGTCTGCATCTATTAAAACTACTCTTTTTCCAGCCTGTGCAAATGTTACTGCTAAGTTTGCAGTAACCCAACTTTTCCCCTCACCAGGTACTGTTGAAGTTACTAATAATGTTCTTAGTTTTATATTAGAATTCATAAATTGTATATTTGTTCTTAATGTTCTAAATGTTTCAGAAACAGGAGATTTTGGAACTAAATGTGTAACTAATTCTTTTTTCATTTTCTTCTACCTCCTCTTTTCTTTTTTTTATCATCATCTGCCATATCATATATTGGAATACTTGCTAAAACTGTAACACCTGCAACCTTTTCTATATCTTCTGCAGATTTTATTGTTGTATCTAACATATTTAATAATAATACATATAAAACAGCAACAACTACTCCTATTCCTGCAAAAATTACAATATTTTTCATTATATTTACATTATAAGGGTTATTATCAACTTCTGCTTCATCAACAACATGAACATTGTCTAATTTATAATATTCCTGTACATTTTGTATAAATACTTTTGCTACTTCATTAGCAATTTTTTGTGCCCAAACAGGGTCTTCGTTTGTAACTGTAATTTCTAAAAATTCTGCATCAGAAACTGTTGAAACAGAAATATTTTTTCTAACAGAATCTTCTAAATTTCCATCTAAACCTAAATTAGAAAGTACAGCTCTAACTACTTTTTTGCTTTTTGCTAATGTACTATATGTAGAAACTAATTTTGAATTAAGTGTTAAATCATTTGTTGTTATACCATTTTGTCCTGTTACATTTGCAGAATTATTTGTTGCTAAAATAAGAGATGTTGATGAACGGTATTTTGGTGTTACAAATCCAATTGTGTATACAATTCCAATAACAACAAATACTGCAATAATTAAAATAATTTGTACAATTTTTTCACAAAATAATTGCAATAATTCTTTTAAGTCTAATTCTTCCATTTATATATTCTTCCTCCGAAATTTTTCTAATATTTTAATTAAGATATTTATTATTCTTCTTTAATTTCTTCTTTTTGGTTTGTTTTTACAAAATTAATAATTGCATTTATTAAAATAACTACAATAGAAGTAATTAAAATAATAATTCCAAATTTATTTACTTTGCTTAATATATCTTGTAAAATTGTTACAATTGAACTAGAAAATACATTATTAAATAATTTTATTGCAGATATATTTATATTTGCATTAATAAGATTAATTGCAACTAATATTGTTATAGATGAAGAAAGTAAAACTGTTCCTATATTTCCTACTAATTTAGAAATATTCTTTATATTTAATAAAATTAAACAAATTACAGCAATTATTGTTACTATAGTTACAATAGTTTGTAATTTTTCTAAAAGATTTGTTGTTTTATTTAATATTTCATGTATTGTATTTTCATATTTTGTATTTATAATTGTATTTTTATATTCTGTACAAATTTGTTGTACAAATTTGTCTAAAGCACTTTTGTTTTGTGATGTTCTTACATCTAATTTATCTATATTTGCATTTAAATTATTCGCAATTTCTGTTGTATCTATTTCTTCATTTGTTCCATTATAAATATTGTTTAATATAATAGCAATATCTTTTTTTACTTTTTCTTCAGTACAAATATTATTTAAAACCTCTTCTTCTAACCCAGATTGTGCTATATAATTTTCGAAACCAGATTCTACAAGTTCATATGTTCCTGAATAAAAATTTGTTTCTTCTAATTTATTTAAAACATAATCTTTATCCATAATTGTAGATAATACTATATTTTTGATTCCAAAAAATAGAATACACACTACGAGAATTAACATTATGATAAATTTTAATATATTTATTAGTATTTTCATAAAAAAGTTCATTCCTTTCTCTAAGACTACATAGTTATGAATGCAATTTTTTTCTAACTAAAAATTATAACTTTTAGTTTAACTTAAAGCATGTTTAATATTTTTTATTGTTCTAATTTAGCATATACAACAAATCTATGGTCTGCATACCCTATATTATTAAATGGATAACATGTATATACCATTAATATTTCTTCTTCTCTTTGTATTGGAACTTTTTCTAGTTCTGTTTCTTTTATTAATTGCATATCATAAATTTTATAGTTAAATTCTCCATATGTTGTTGTTACTTTTATTTCATCACCAATTTGTAATTCTGAAAATCTTCTAAATACTTTTTTAGAATTGTGTCCCATATAAACAATAGAACCACCTTCACCTGGAAAATAACTTCCACTTGAATGTCCTACACCTTTTTTTAGAATTTCTAGAGTATCTCCAAAATAGACTGGTAAATTTGCTCCTATTCTTGGAATTTCTATAGTTGCATATTGTGTACCATATTCTGGGTAATTTTCTAAGGTTTGTTTTTCTTCATTTAAAACTGTTGGAACTTCTTCTTTATTATCATTAAGTTCTACTGCTACTGTGTTTAATAGTAATACTGCTGTATCTATTTCTTGCCCCAAAAATAGATATGTAGCTAAATAAATTATTCCTACAAGTAATAAAGCAACTATTATAACACTAATAGTTGCTTTACTTGCTTGTATTATTTTCTTATTAAGCATTAGCTACTTTTCTTTTTGAAACTGCAGCTACAGCTAGGGCAATTACTGCAACAGTTGCTACAACTGCTAAAACAATATTAACGCTATTTCCTGTGTAAGCTAATTTTCCGTCATTGTTTGTAATTGTTTCAATTATTTTTCCGTCTTTTACAACTTCAACTTTTCCTGTGCTGAATACTAATTGAACATCAACGATTTCAGCAGCTTCTTTAGCTATGTTTTTAATTTCTGATTTTTGAGCTTTTGTTAAATCAAAATAATCTTTAACACCAGCTTCATTCATAACAGCTATTGCTTCATCAGCTTTTGCTAATATTGAATTAGCTTCTTCATCTGTTACAGGATATTCTGATAAATATCTTTCGATTTTAACTTTATCTGCAGATGTCATTCCATATGCTTGTCCTTTTTCATATAATTTGTCAGCTAATTCTGCTGATGTTGTAGCATAGCTTGCTGTTGCTAAACACATAACAGCCATTACAACTAATAATGCAATTGTTAAAGTTCTTTTCATGTTTATACTTCCTTTCTTAAAAATATTACATACAGATTATACCATTTAATTTTTTATTATGCAATACTTTTTTTACATTTTTTTATTAATTTTTTATTATTTTTTGTTTTTTACATTATTTTTTGCAAACACTACTGTTTGTAGGTTTTTAATTCATTTAACTTTATTTATAAATAATATTTTTATTCTTTAGTTTATTCTATTTCTATTTTTTTGAATTTAATAATACTAATTATTCCAACTATTATAAATAATGCCACAATTATTTTTACACTTATTGATCCTGTTTTTGGTATAGATTCTTTTGCTGTTGTTGTGTCTGAAGTTTTTTGTTGCTCACCAGCTAAGTTTTGATTTTCTTTTCCTGGTGTTTGTTCTTTATCTATTGTTACTTGTGTTGTATTAGTAGAATTTGTAGGTTTTGTGTTTGTTTCTTGTGTTGAGTTTGTATTGTTGTTTACATCTCCTGTATTATCTGTTTCTGGATTTTCTGTAGGTTCTGTATTATTTTCATCATCTTCTGTTGGTTCTGTTGTTTGTGGTTCTTCAATTTTTATTGTTGCTTCTTTATTTGTAAATTCAAAATCGTTTGTTCCATCTGTAAATTCTTCTATCTCAAAATTTACACTTGTTGAACATGGCTCAACTCCATCTGCTAATGTAAATGTTATATTTGCAATTTCTGTGGATGCTGTTGGCTCTTTTGGGTCTACTACTATTCTTTGTGTTTCTTTTGCATATGTAGCTGTATATCCATTTAATCCTTCTACTTTTACTTCTGAAAATATTGATGTATCATATTTTAATTTGCCTTTAAAGCTTACTAAAGCTCCATCTTCTAATCCCTCTACTTTTCCATATCCTAATTTTATTGTTACAGTTGTGGCTTCTGTTGTTGTTGTGAATTCGTTTGTCATGTTTAATGTTACATTTGGTGTTTCTCCATTATCTGCAAATACTAATCCACATGTTGATATCATTATTATTGTGATTATCAAACTTGTTAAAATTTTTTTCTTTTTGTTCATTTTGCTTTCCTCCCTTGTATATACATATTTCAGTAAAATTTTATCATTTTTTACTTGGTTCGACAAGGGATTTTTCTTTAAGTTTTTGTTACATTTTTGTTGCAGTTTTGTTACAAATTATGGTGAATTGAAAAAGTATGTGCCAAGTAACTGTATTGAAAATTTTTTATCCTTGAAATGCTATTGCTTTCAACATTTTATTTATTAAATGTTATACTCTTTTTCAATTGTATTATATTTATTTCCTGAAAATCTATAAGCTACTTCTTTTATATCACTAATTAATTTATTTTTTAATTCTAGGTTATTTTCTGCTTGAATTAAATCATATACTGGAACGGTTTGTATTTTCTTATTTTCTATTTCTATAGTTTTTAATATAGAAAATGTAGTTTTTAATTTAATATTATTGTTTTCTTTATTTATATATATATTCCACATAATTGAATATTCTGCCATTTTATCATATGGTTTATCATACACTCCTGCAATACCATCAAAATTTCCTAATGAATATGAAATAAGCTTATTTTCGTTTATTTTATCAAAGACACCACCATGAACAGTGTGTTCATGATTTCCAACAATAATATCTACTCCATTTTTTATTAAATATCTGCATAATCTTTTAGTATTTTCAGTTTCTTTATTATTATATTGTCCTCCCATATGTGATAGCATAATTATTAAGTCTACATTTTTTTGATTTAAATTTTCTATATCTTTTTTTAATTTTCTTTTACAATTAAAATCAAATTCTTTTCTTTCATATACTTGGCAGTTAGAATTACACCTAAATATAAATTTATTTATTTTTCTATAAACTTTACAAAATATATTATTATGGTAATAACAATACCTAGTTATTTTATTACTTAATTCTTGATTTTGAAATAAATTTACACAGTATTTTTCTTTACTTTTTAAGTAATTTTTATTAGAAAAAGCATTTGTTCCATATGTATAAGAAAGTAAACCTATTTTTATTCCATTTAAATTTATTTCTAAAGGTTCTGTATTTTTATTGCAAAATGTTCCTGTATGTATAATTCCAATTTCATCTAAACATTCTATTGTTTCTTTAATTCCTTCTACTCCTCTATCTAAGCAATGATTATTAGCTGTAGAAACACATTTAATGCCAGCATCATATACACTTTTAGCAAATTCATAAGGTGAAGAAAAGCAGTATTCTTCTTTTGTTAATTTTTTTGTATTTTTAGATATTGGAGTTTCTAGATTTCCTATAACTAAATCAGAATTGCTAAAATCTTTTTTTATTTTTTCGAAAATTTCGTGAAAATCATAATTATTTTCATTTCTAAAAGCGTTTAGCATTTCTTGTTTACACATTATATCTCCTAAAAATGTTATTTTAATCATTTGCTTTTAACTCCTATTTTATTTTTTACTTTATTAATTAAATATTTTCTTTCTTCTTTATTTAAAATTATAAATACATTAATTACAAGTCCTACAACTCCAATAATCATTGCTGATAAAATAAACGTAATCCAAGAATTTATTACAATTTTAAATGTTAGTAAATAGCCAACAATTATTAGTACTACTGAGCATAATATAGTTTCAAATACTTGTTTATAGAAAATTCTACATTTAAATCCCATATATTTAGATGCAGCAATAATTGTAAATGTCATATTTCTTGCTAAATTGCAGAATGTACTTACTCCAGCAACTGCATAAATTCCATAATTTGTAGTCTTAATCAATAAAATTGTTAAAGACACAGATATAATTCCAGTAATAATCATTGCTATTGAATTTTGTTTTACTTTATTTACTGTTGGAAAAACATTATATAATATTTGAGTTCCACTAGTAAACATATATCCAAGTATTGAAAGAATTGATAAAACTTGTAATAATGAAGCATCTTGAGTTGGAACCCATAAAGAAAAGAAATCTTTTCCTAAAACAACTATAATTGCAATTGGAATTGTCATTATTATTGAAGTTAGTTTCATTGCTCTAAGTATTCCCTTTTGTAATTCGTTTTTATTATTTATAGCATAATTTATTGTCATTTCTGGTGTAAAAGCATCTCTTATAGCTGCAGATAATTGTTGCATATAATTTGCTAAAATTTTTGATAATGAAATTACTCCCATTTGTGTTGCACCTATAAATACATTGCATACAATTAAATCCAATCCTGATAATAGCATATTTCCTACACTTGATATAGAATTCCATATTCCAGCACCAACTAGTTTTTTTATTACTTTACCAGAACATATCCATTTAGAAGGTTTAACCATTACCTTTAATTCTGGTGTTAATTTATGTGTATTAATTGCATTACAAGTAAGTTTAAATACTGTCATTACAGTAACAGCTAATCCAACATATGAAACTTTTGGTACAAATAATGAAAATGCTATAAATAAAACTATACATTTTAAAATTGAAGATATAGCTTGTGGAATATATGACCTATCTAATCTATTTGTTACAAATGTACCACAATCCCAATTTGGTAAACCTGTTGTAATAAAGAAATTAAAAAATACAAATGTAAATAATATTTTTACATCTAAAACAATATCATTTGGAATATTTATTATATTTTCTAATTTAAATATACAAACTATTGCTGGAATAATTAGAACTCCAACAATTATTAAATTTCCCCAAAATACGGAATTATAATACAAATTTGCTTTTTTATATTGTTTTTTCACATAAGCTATAGCTATAAATCTAGCAGCCATACTATTTAATGCTGCAACTATTAGTTGTGCATAAGTTACAAAATTATTTGCTAAAGTAACAAAACCATTAGCTTCTACTCCTATATTTTTTACTATGTAAGGAGATAAGAAAAAACTAACTAACACATTTGTTGCTAAAACTAATAAACTACATATAACGTTTATCATTGTTTTTGTATTTCTTCCCATAATTATTTCTCCAATTATAATTTAAAAATTTTTTTTATTTTTCTTTTTATTTTTCCTAAAATCTTATATATTTTATTACATCCTAATTTTTTTATATTAATTTTATAAAACCATCTAATTTCTTTTGGTAAATCATTAATATTGCAATTTTTCCTCATAGATGACTGTATTTCTTCATACTTTTTATAAGTAAACCTTTTATCTTGACAATATCTTATTTTTTTTAATAATTTTTTAGTATAATCAAATCCATAATTTTTTGGATCTTCTCCCTCTGCAAATAATGCTAACATTGTTCTATAACATTTTTCACAATGGCAGCAGTTTTTTCCTCCAGTAGATTCCCAACAAACTCTCAATTCAATTTTTTTATTATTTTTTCTACAAAACTCTACTATATTATGTACTTTATCTTGTCTAGTAAATTCATATCCATCATGAATAACTTTTACATCACAAAATTTCAAATAATTATCTATTGTTGGGTCTGAAGCACATGTATATTGTCCTATATCTTTTGCAGTAAATGAAGATGCAAAATATACTGATTGTTTTTTTGTTAAAAAAGAAATTGGAGCTGCATAACTAATTACACCTATACCATGTTGAAAATCATGCCACCATTCCTTTTTTATCAAATTTATTTTCTCATTTAACTTTTTGACATTATAAAAATCCTTTAAATTAGATTTAATTGTAATATAATCTATTTTAAAATCATTAGCCGTTTTTTCAAGATGTTTTAATACATTATTCCATCCATCATTATCATTTAATGTAAGATCAGCTCCCCACAAAGTTAATACTGTAACATTTTCTTTTAAATGATTTAATAAGGTATTAAAAGCATCCACTCCTCCACTAAAAAAGCATATTGAACCATTTGACTCACTAATTGAATTTTTCTCTAGTTTTTCTACACATACCTTACCTTTAAACTCTAAATCAGGATACATTTTTATGTATCCCTTTTTAAAATCTTCTATTGAGTTATAAAAATCTTCATCACATGATTTTATATGTACTTCTGCATTAAATAACCATATAATTGGTAATATATTACACATTAGTGGAACAATTGCAATACTTTTTGGTATATTTAAAATATTCCTGCTATATTCAACAAAAAAACTTTCTTTCTCATTGAAAATTTCTTTTAATTCACCTTTTACTGTATATTTATAATCTATTCTATTTGATGAAATTATTACATCATCTACTATAAATTGATTTTTCATTCTTAATCTCCTTGTTTATTATCATTTAATATTTCATTTTTAAGCTCATTATATAAATTTTTATCTATTTTATTGTATTTTTTTACTTCTTTATTATATAATTTTTTTACTTTTTCTTCAATTTCTGATAGATTATCAATATATTCTATATAATCTAAATCTTTTATCCATTCATAAACACCTTTAACTTTATGATTATAATTTCCAAGAACTATACATGGTGTTTTAGTCATTGCTGCAAAAACCATTCCATGCAATCTATCTGTAACTATTAATTTACTTTTTGCAAATTCTTGTAATTTATTATATAAAACTTCTTTTCTTTTATTAGGTTCTATAATCTCATTTATAACTGTATCTGTCCAATGTACTTTAGAATTATATTTACAAACTATATCATGTATTTTCTCTCTATCTTCTGAATTTAATTTTGCTTCTGGATCTTTTCTTAAGCATAAAAGAATACCATCTCTTTCAAATTTTTCTCCAAATTCTTTTAAATATAATACTATATCAGGAATAAGTATTATTTTTGCCTTTTTAAAAATTTCTTTCATCATAGAATATGATTTTTTTTCTCTAGCACAAATCACCATATTTTCATGATTTTCAAATATGTTTTGAGCTCGATTTTGTGCTTCTTTTCCTTTTTCATTATTAGTAAAATAAATTGTTTGAGGAAATATAACAATTTTATTATTAGGAAATGTTTTTATAACTTCTTCTAATCTTTCTTGCTCTATACTCCACTGATTTCCTAAGAAACCTCCTCCATGTATCATTATTATTGCTTTATCATCAATCAATTTTTTTAATGCTTTACATGAAATATCTATTTGGGGACTTATTATCTCAAAAACATTTTTTACCCCTATATCCTCTAAGAATTTGTATTCTGCAATTGCTATCGCTTGATCTCCAATATTTCCATGAATAGGTGTACCAAATAAAATATATGAGTTTAATTTGTTTTTACTTTGATTTTTTTTGTAATTTTTATATTTATTTTTACATAAAATTATTTTGATTTTGCTTTTTACAGATTTTGGAATTACTTTTTTTATCATATCATACTCCTTATTAATATTTATTTTTCTTTATAAAATAGAATAAATTTGGTTGTATTATAAATACTATTGATTTTATTATTTCTTTAACTGATGAATTTCCAAGTTTTATATATATTTTAAAATTTTTTCTATATTTAGTTTTTATCATTTTTTGAATTTTATTTGATTCTTCTATATATTTTTTAGTTTTTATATAATATTCTATTAATTGATTCATATAATGTTTTACAGTTTTCATATATAATTCAATTTCATTTTTGGATTTAAAAAATTCAATTCTTTCTTCTAATGCAGCTAATAAATCAAATCTTTTGATATTAAATTTTTTTGTAATAATACTATTATCAGTTTGTCTATAATTATATAGATAATCATTAATTAAGGCTATTTTAGGTGTATTATAAAACAACTTGTATGTTGTGAATTCATCTTCATGTATTTTTCCTACTGGGAATCTTATATTTTTAAACAATTCTATTGCATATATTTTATTCCAAACAACAACATTCTGTATTAAAAACTCTCCTAATATAATATTATTTTCCTTTATAGCATTTTCAATATATCCAATTTTTCCTATTATTTTATTATATTTATCAACTTTGTATATATTACACTGAGCTATTTTGGTTTTATATTTTTTTATTGCTCTATATAGATATTCAATATAATTGTGCTCAACAAAATCATCAGAATCTATAAAAGTTACATATTCTCCTTTTGCAATATCTAAACCTTTATTTCTTGCATCAGATAGTCCTCCATTTTCTTTATGTATCACAATAACTCTTTTATCTTTTCGAAAATATTCATCACATATTTCTCCACAATTATCTGGTGAACCATCATCCACAAGTATAATTTCAATATTCTTATATGTTTGATTTATTATACTTTCTATACAATTTTTTAAATACTTTTCAACATTATAAATTGGCACTATTACACTAATAAGTTCATTTTCCATTTTCTACTCCATTCATTTTTGTTGTTTAATATAATTTTTGCATAATTAATTCTCTATATATTAAACAAATTATTCAATACTTATTTCTACTATTCATTCATAAGTATTATTAACCTTATTCTTATATAATCTTTTACTCCTACTTTTTGATTATCATTATTACAATCTGCAGCTAACATTTCAATATCATCTAAATTGTTTTCCAATAGCAAATATATTCTCATTTTAATAAAATCTTTTAAATTTACTTGTCCATCTTTGTTAATATCTCCCGGAACAATAATTATATAATTATCTCCCGCTTCTGTTGTTAGTATATCACCTGTTGCAATTATATCATCTTGTTTAAGTTCTATTTCATTTCTATATATTTTATATCCAACTGATAAATTTAATTTTTTATCAAAATCAGATTTTTTGGTATTATTTGTAACATTTTTTATATAATTTTCTTCCATTTTATAGTTTGTATCATTATTTATAAATATTTGAAAATATGTTGTTGTTGTATTTCCTGCTTTATCTATAGCTGTTAATTCATAAAATCCTTCATCTTGAAGTGTATCTCCATTTTTATAATCAGTTACAACTTGAGAATTTAAAATTAATTTAATTTCTTTTAGATTTTCATCATTTATTTTTGGTGTTACAGGTTTTGTATACAATTTTGCTTTTTGTACTCCAGATATAGATGGTTCAACTTTATCTATATTTTGTACTGTTGCTGTTATATTTAATGCTCGTCCTTTTATTGTATATTCAAATGTAAAGGTTCCATTTTGTTCAAATGTGTGTTCTTTACTATTTGAATTGTTCGTTATCTGTATTTCAGCATTTGTCTTTATTGTAGCTTTTACATTTTGATTTGTTAATTCTGTTGTACTATATTCAATTGTTACAGGATTATTGGCTATGTATTCATCTACATAATTATCAATGTTTATTTGTGCAAATGTTTTTGACCAATCTGCTAAAAGAGAAGCATGTAAATTATTACTTATTATTAAGCCATTTTTTATATCATTCTCTTCTTCTAAACTATTTATATATGTAGCTTTTTCATAGTGGTCTTTTGCAAAATCTAATATTTTTACTGGATATATTATTTCACATCCTTGATTATTATTTATTGTTGTTTCTGCTTCTTGCATTACTTTATTTGTTTGTTCAATTTCAGATTGTTCAACTGTTTGAGCACTTACTGTAACTAAATCTTCATAAGAATCTCCAATATCATTTAACATATCTAACATTGAACTTACTTTTACATCTTCTACTTGTAATTTTCCATCTTTATATGCTTGTAATATTATATTACCTAATTCAAAATGATTTTTCATTGCTTGAATTGTTGCAGAACCTACTATTTTATTTTCTACCTGTCCTACAGATTCCATATATTTTTTATTTTCTTCTATTTTGCTTGTTAATTCTGGAATTTGTGCTATTTCTCCAGCAAATTTTTCAGTAAACTCATTATATTTTTCTGTTGCCATATTTGATATTGCTTGGTAAAAATAGTTATAATCTACTTCATCTATATATATTGGCATTTTTGTTATTACTAAGTTTCCACTTTCATCTGGTTGTATTTCTTCTCCATATAAATCTGTTGCTTTAAAATTTGCATATGGAACTGTTATATTGATTTTGCTACTACTTGACCATACAATAATTTTGGGTTTTCCGTCTTTATCATATACATGTACCTCTAAATTATCATTTTCAACACCTTCTAGGTTTTTGATTTTTCCAATATACTCTGCTCCATTAGTATTTTCCAAAAATCTTTTTAATATAAAATAAGATTCTTTTGGAATATAATCATTTGTTACAATTCCATATCTTGAAGTTCCATCCTCTTTATCTGTATCTCTAAAATCATATATATACACTTTAGAAATACCATAGTTTATGTAAGTGACCATTTGTTTTATTATTTTCTGTATTCTGTCAATTTCTGTTATGTCATCACTACTTGTTATTCCCATTTCATTTACATAGATGTTAGTAAATCCACCTATATTATTTATTGCTTCATTAGCATATTCTGTAACTTCTTTTAACCTTTGCATATTTTCTTGAGACGTATACATATGATAAGCAAATATACTAGATTCTTTTAAAGTACCATATTTAACACCTATATCTGTTAAATAATTAATTGATTCTTTTTCTTCTAAATATTTTATTGCAACACTTCCAACTACAGTTCTTTTATATTTATTTGTTTCTTTTAATTTATTATATACTTCTATCGTTGATTTTGCATACCATTCTTTTTCAGAATCATCAGTCCACCCAGCATTTGGTTCATTAAATATTTGATATTCTATTATATCAGGATATTTATTAATAACATTTTTAACATAAGCTCCAAATTCCTGCAATTCACTTTCTGAATTTATTTGTGAATTCCATTCTCCATTTTGATTTTTATGAGAACCTCCAACTAGAGCAAGTATATTAATATCTTTTTCAATAATACTTGGTATCCATAAATCAGGTATCTTATAATTGTACTCTCCATTAAAACCACCAACATGTTCCCAAAGTATTGTATCTCTTATATTTTTTATTCCTGAATTATACAACAAATCCAAACCTTTAGAAATACTATCCCTATTATAATTTAATCCAAAGTGAGTTGACATTCCAAAACGAGATGTTTTCTCAGCAAATTGATTTTTATATTCATTTATTACATAAAAATCATTATTTTGGGTTTTAATTAATTCTGTTTCTTTATATATATCAATTTTTAAAGTGTGTTTTCCTTCTTTATCAAAATTAATTTCAACTTCTTTACTTTTTTCTGCAAACTCAAAATTAGAAACCATATTACTATCACAATATATATTAATATCATAATTATTATATATTTCATTTGTATTTTGAGTTAATTTTATACTAATTTTATTTCCGATTATTACATTATCATTATCATTAAATTCAATGCTTATATCTTCGTTTGTGTCTTTTTCACTTCTATTATCTAAAATAATATTAGAAGTATTATAAATATAATTCAAAACTTTATCTCTTTTTAATAATAATAATATTATTCCACATATAATAACAAAACTAATAAAAAAATATAAAATATACTTTTTCCCTTTACTTTTGTTTTTATTCATTATTTCCTCCTAAAGTGAAACTTTTTTAATAATACATATAATTTTAATAAACTGTATGTAAACTTTTTTTGTTTATGTCTTATTGTAAAATAAATTAATTTATTTAAAATATTACTTTTATATTTAACTTTTTCAATATTAGTAGTTCTTCTATCATATATATAATTATTAACCTCTTCAAGTAACTTTGATTTACTATAATTTGATTTTAAAAACATCTTTTTTAGACATATAATAAATCTATTTATAAAATCCATTTTTATTAATTTCATATTATTTTCTTCTGAATTGTATTTTTTAAATAAATGTTCAAAACTGTAATATAATTTCCAATTTGCTTCTATTTCATTTTTATTGAATTTTCTAAGCAAAGTATTTTCTGTACCATTTTGCATATAATTATAATTACAACTTTCAAAACTTGAAACAGTATTGCTATTAAGTAAAAAGTCTATTACAAAAATTGCATCTTCACATATTTTAAGTGTTTCATCAAATTTAATATTATTATCAATAATAATATTTCTCTTATAAAATTTATTAAATGGACCTTGTATTAAGTAATTATTATAATAGTAACTAAAATATTTATCAAGAAATTCTTTAATTTTTATATTATTAAAATTATAAGCTTTATATTCTTTTTTATTATTTGAAATAATTGAAATATTGTTTTGACCACAAAATACAATATCACTATTATTCCTTGATATTTTTTCAATAAATTCATGCATCATATTTTCTTCAATATAATCGTCACTGTCAACAAAGGTTATATATTCTCCACTAGATTTTAGAATACCTAAATTTCTAGCTTTACTTACCCCCTCATTACTTTTATGAAAAACTTTTATATTGTTATACCTTTTAGAATATTCATCACAAATTGCTTCACTGCCATCAGTTGAACCATCATCTATTAAAATAATTTCATAATCTTTAGTTTTTTTCTGATTAACTAAACTATTAATGCATCTTTCTAAATATTTTTTTGAATTATAAATTGGTACAATTATACTTATTTTAATCATAACATTCCTCTTCAATTTTTTTAATCAATTTATCTATATTATCTTCAGTAATATTCTCATATAATGTTTCTAAATTAAATTTACTTAATTTAGAATAGTCTAATTTTTGCAATTTATCTATAATTTCTTTATTAAATCTATATTTTACAACATTATTACCTACATATACTGAATATGGTGGAACATCCTTTGCAACTACACTACCAGCTCCAATTACTGAACCTTGTCCAATTGTAACTCCTGACAATATAATTGATCCAAAGCCAATCCAAACGTCATCTTTTATAGTAATTTTTCCTTTGCATATACTTTCATATTCATTAAATCCTAAAATTTTTTCTTTAAATGGATATGTTGAAATTCTTTTATAGTTATGTTCTCCACTTAATAGAAATTTTACATTTGGACCTATTGAACAAAAATTTCCAATTTCAAGAAACTCATCTTTATTACCAAAATTATAAATATACAAATCCCCATAAGTGAATTTTCCTACAATAACTTTATCTATATTAAATTTTTTTCCGATATGTGTATAATTATGCTTATTTTTCTTTCTCCACTTGTTTTCAAACATTATTAAATTTATATCATTAAATAGACTAATCTTTTTTAATATTTCTTTCATTTTTAAAAACTCATTCTTTCTTATTAGTTTAAATATAATATAATATTATATTGTCCTAAGATACACTTAAAATTTGTTTCTTATTTTTTTATAATCATAAAACAAAAGTTTAACAACTTTAAAATAACTTTGAATTTGAAATTTTATTTTTTTCTTTTTTCTATCTTTTAAAATTTCTTTTGTTGAGCCAGCCTCTTTATGTATAATTAAAACATCTGTACTATTTTCAATTTTTAGATTAGCCTTTTCAATATAAATAGCTAATGCTAATTCTTCACAATATAAAAAAGTTTCGGGAAAAATTTGAGAATAATATTTAAAAAAATCTGGCGTTAAAATATATGCACATCCTTGTATTATATATTTATTTTTTTTTATTTCTTCTACATTAAATTTCTCATTATTTTTTTTATATTTATCTAAATTAAATATATATTTTATTATTTGTTTTAAAATATATATTCCCATTCTTATAACATATTTCCACATTTTTGAATTATAAATTAAATATGGTTTTTGAATAACTTTTTCTATATCACAACACATTGGATTTATAATTGCTATTTTTTCTTCTGGTTTATATAATGATATTAATTTTTTTAATGTATTTTCGTTAAAAAGTACTGTATCCGTATTTAATACAAATACAAAATCACTTTTTAAATTTTCCTTAGCAAATTTAATTCCAATATTATTTCCCTTTGCAAAACCTAAGTTTTCTTTATTTTCTATTATATAAATATTATTCATATCTTTGCAAGAAGTTTTTATTTTATTTACAGATTCATTTTGTGAATTATTATCTACTACTATTATACAATAATTTGAATAGTTTTGATTCTCTATAGATTTTATACATTCTATAGTATCATTATAATTTTTATAATTTAATAATACAATTCCAATTTTTTTTTCCATTTTTCCCTCTCTATTCAAAAAAAGTTTTATATGGTACTACACCATGCCATTCTGGTCTATAAATTGATATAATTCCCCAATAAAATAATGTGCATAACAATAATATTAACAAAATAAATCTTTTATCTTCTTTTTTCTGTATATTGCTTATAAATTCAGGAATCCATACAATATTAAAAATATTAAAATATGTAGTTAATCTACTAAATATACTAATTTTTATAGTTGCAACAAAAAAAATAACATTTAACATTATCATAAATGCATAAAAATCTAATACAGTTCTATCCTTTTCTTTAAATTTATTTTTATTATAACAAATACCTATCACAAAGAAAATTATTGCAACAAGTGCATTTAAAACTGATGCAAAATAATTTGAAACTGCAAATTGACTTTCCAAATATCCAGAATATGTAGTAAATAATTTAGTAAATAAATTAAGAATTGGATTTGCAAAAACAAAAATAATACCTGAAATTATAATTGTTATAAGAAAATATTTATTTTTAAATTTTAATTTTTGTAGAAAAATTGTAACTATCATTATTATTGCTGATTGGTGAAATAAACTAGCAAAAATAATAGTAAAAAAATACTTTATTATTTTATTATTTTTAAAAAAATATGTATATCCTAAAAGAATTATTGAGATTGCAATAGCTTGTCTCATTACATTCATATACATAGCATAACAATTTAATAAAATAAAAAGCAATGAACTTAAAATACAATCTTTTGACTCTTTATATATAAATTGTCCTACACTAAACATTATAAATAAACTAGTTACAATAATTAAAATTTGGTAATTAGTAGTAATGTAACTTAAAAGTTTACAAAGAGTTATAAATCCTATTTCATATCTTGTACTTTCTTCTGCTTGTTCTATCGTCATTCTCGAAATTTTTTCAAATGCATCACAAAATTGAGGTGTGTCCACTCCAACTGTATAATTTCTAATTGCTGCAACAATAGCCAATATAGAAAATATTATTATAATATATATTTTTTTATTTTTTTGATTTTTATTAGGTTTTAAACAATATCCTAATAATATCGTTAATATAATTATAATTATATAAATAGTCATTTAATTTTCCTCTTTCAAAAGCTGATTATAGTATTCCATTAATTTTTTTGCTTCAGTTTCAATTTCATAATTATTGTCTATTAAACCATTTAAATTAGTTTTTCTATTAATTACTTTACTATTAATTATATTTTCTACCCAATTTTCAACAGTATCATTTAAAGATATTTTTTTATATAATTCAGAAATTTGAGCCTCTTCAGGAACAACATCAGAAGCCACACAAGGAAGTCCTGAAATTTGAGCTTCTAGTAATACTATTCCTAGCCCCTCATATATAGAAGGTAATACAAATACATCAAATATTTGATAAATTTTTTCAATATTATTCATTGGTTCTAAAAATAAAATATCCTTTTCTAATGAATTTTCTTTAACAATTTTTTTTAATTCATACTCTAATGGTCCATTTCCAACAATTATTAATTTAGAATTTTTTACTTTTTTATTTATTTCTTTAAAAATTTTTATAAGAAATTTTTGGTTTTTCTGATTACACAATCTTCCAACATTTCCTATAACAAAAGTATCTTTTTCAATTCCATAATATTTTCTTAATTCATCTCTAACATTTTGATTATATTCAAACCTTTTTCCATTAATTGCATTTTTTATTACATGAACAGCCTTGTTTATAAAAATTTTATCTCCAGCATCTTTTGAACACGCACAGTAATAGTTTGCATTTTTTATTGCATAAGGTAACAATACCTTATTTCTTATTTCATGTAATTTTGAATCTGCTGTTTTAGTTACATGACTATGTAAAATTCTAACTTTTATTCCATATTTCTTAGCATAATGCAAATAAAATGCTCCCATATTTAAAACATGACAATGTATTATATCATAATTTTTTGCATTTTCTTTTAAAAAAGTTTTAATTTTTTTTATTGTTTTAATACCATTTTTTATTCCAATTTTAGGAATATAAAATATTTTACTGCCACATTTTTCAATTTCATCAAAATATACACTTCTTTCATTTATTCCTATAACAAAATCTATTTGTATTTTTTCTTTATCAATATTTCTAAAATAATTCATTGCATAACTAGCAACTCCGTTACAAAGTCTTAAAGAAGGAATTATATATAAAACTCTAATTTTCTTATTCATTTTTTCCCCTTTTCAAATATCTTTTATAAAATGTTTTAATATTGTTAGGCATAATATTTTTTAATATATATTTAAATTTATTTTTGTTAGATAAATATTTTTTTGCATATTTATCAAATGAAATTTTATCTAATTCATTATATATTCCATCTCTTTTTGATGGTCTATTTTGATTGTGCTTTAAATTATCATTAAATTTAGTTACTTGTTGTTCACTATATACTCTATATTCAACATTATCTTTTATATTTTCAAATAATTTATTTCCTTTAACTGTATTTATTATTGCTAAAGATACTCCATTTTTATCATAAAATTTATAGTCAAATTGCTCAATTCCCCATAAATCTCCTAATGTTATATCCCCTATTCTTTCCATATTTTTGTATTTGCAATAATAACAACTTTCTCTAAAAATTATTCCTTGTAGAAATGCAAAATAATATGGATCAAAATCAGCTTTTCTAAATATTACTCTATTTGTTGTATGTATTTCTGAACAATATCCCCTTCCCCAATTACTTTTATTCTTACTTCTAAAATTATAAGAAACTATTGGCTCACCAATTTTGTTCTCTAAATATTTTAAGTACTTTTTAAAAATTTTTTGACTAGGTACACCATGACAAATAATATCTATTGTATATAAATTTTCATAATCTTTTTTCAAAAACTTTTTTAAACCACCAATTTGGCAAGGAACTCCTGTATAAAGAACAATTTTTCCTTCTTCCAAATATTTTTTTACTTCTGAAAAAGTATTATTTGTATCACTTGTAACATATTTGGAACCTCTAATTTTTTGTAAATCCTCAATATTTGTTACAATTATTTGTTTTGGCATTAAATTTTCATCATAAGCACTTCCAACAACAACTCCATTTTGTTCAATTATTAGTTTTGATATAAGATAAGCAATTCCTCCTGAAGTACTTTTTTTTGCAATATCAATTTCTTTTGGCTTAATTCCCAAAAAAACTTGTTCTTTCAATTTATCTGTATTCGAATATCTTTGAATTTGACCACAAGTTTTTTTGCATAAACCACAATTTATACATTTATCTTTATTTATTTTAGGAGTTAAAAATCCCTCATCATCTTCTGTCATTGTTATTGCACTTACTGGACAGATTTGTTCACAAGCTCTACAACCAGTACAATCTTTCTTATTTAGAATTTTAATAAATTTTTCTTCCATATAATCCTCCAGTTTTTTAATCATTTAGAGCTTTATCTAAATATTCAGATGCCTTTTCCCTTTCTTTGTTTAACACTTCATTAGCATGAGAAAAATCCATTTTTTGATTTGCAAGTTTTATATCATTATAATCTTCTACAATTCTATTTTGTAACCCTGTAACTTCTAATATACTTGCCAATCTTGTACTAAATTTCTCTGGAAATATAATCATAAATGGAGTATTAAAATTTATAGAAAATGCTGTAGCATGAAATGAGTCTGTAACTACATAACTTGCATTAGCTATTAATGACAAGAAATCTTCTACTTTTACATTATATTTCATTTTTCCTTTTTTGAAAAATTCATGTAAATTATAACTAATATAATAAATATCTAATCCTTTTTCTTTTGCTAATTTTTCAACATATTTATCTATTTTTTTATTTCTGTTTAAATTATACATTAATACATATTTTTTTCCAACATATTTATTAGATGCTATCTTTAGCCATTGGTTTTTATTTAACAATAAAGTTGGATCTAAAACATTTATTCCATCATTTCTTCCTAATTTTTTTAATATTTCTACTCCTGAAAGCTCTCTCATAGATAAATATTGATATTTATCTATTAATCTTTTTGTTTCTGAAATTTCTTCTTCTGACAATGTTTTTTTTCCAAAACTAGCAGCATAAGATATCCTTTTTTTTCCATCAGGTACAAAATCTAAAAAGAATGGATATTCTATTTTTTCATTCCATTCACTATTCCAAACTTGATCGCTTCCTGTACAATAAATATCAGCTTTGGGAATATCTTTTTCAATATCTTCTTTTGTATAATATGTTTTTTCTGTCATTTTTATATATTTTTTTAAAAATTTTTTAAACATAGAAAAACGTTGAATATATGAAGGAAAAATTACACATTGAGCTCCAAATCTAATTATAGGATTTTTCTTAAGAATTTCCTTTTTGTTTTTTAGTCTCTTAAGCATCCCAAAAATATGTAATCTTTCAGGATAATAATCAATTGTTTCTACTTCAAATCCTTTTTCTTTAATTTTTTCTTGTAATGCATAAGTTTGTAAAACTGAGCCATAATTTACAACTCTATGTAATGTTATAATATCTACTTTTTTCATTTTTTCCTACCTTTTATTCTTTAAAGAATTAAATAATTTTGGAAATTTGCTTTTAAATGTTGCAAGCATTTTTCCCATAATCATTGCTAAAAAAACAGACTTTATCTTATATGGTATTAATAAAATCTTTACTTTTTTGCTTTTTGGTTTCATTTTCTTTAATTCGTCTTTTGTAATATCATCATTTAGTATTCTTTTTATTTCTTTATATTTTTCTTTTATCGACAAACTACAACTTTTATCAAAAAGTTTTTCTATACAGTCAATTGTCCTCTCAATATGTCTCCTAGCACAAAATTCTTCATAAACATTATCTGGTATACCAAATCTTCTAAAATATTCTTTAAATTCTTCATTTTCTCTCAATCTAATATCATATAAATTTGGAATATATCTACCTGTTATTGCACTTTCACTGCTTCTAATATAATGATAAAAAGCTTTTTTTGTGTTATACATATTATTTATATGTAATAAATAATTTCTATTAAAATCTATATCTTCTCCCCAGTTATAATCTGGAAATTTTATATTATTCTCTTGTATTATATCTTTTCTGTATACTTTATTCCATATATTATATAACAAATGTTTATCCCATAATATAACAAAATCTTTTTTTATTTCTTCAATACTTGAATAATATTTTTCATTATAATTAATAATATCTATTTGTGGATTTTTTTCATCATATACTTCAGAAAAAAATCCTGAATTTATAAGTTGAATATCATTATGATTATTTATTATATTAACATATTCTTCAAGCATATTATTTTCAATATAATCATCAGAGTCCAAAAAGCAAATATATTTATATATAGCCTTTTCTATTCCTAAGTTTCTAGTTTGTGATACTCCTTCATTTTCTTTGTTTATAAATTTTATTCTTGAATCTTTTTTAGCATATTCTTCACATATTTCTTTACTTTTATCTTTTGAACCATCATTAATTAAAATAAGTTCAAAATTTTTATATGTTTGATTTAAAACAGACTCAACCGTTCTTTTTAAATTTTTTTCAGCATTAAATATTGGTATTATAATTGAAAATTTTATATAATTCTTTTCTTCCACTTTATGAAATCCTTTCAAATTATCTTATTATTAAAAATGACTGTTAATATATAACCAAGAATTATATATCTATAAAAATTAAGTACTTATATTGCTCCTTCTTTTTTTATTACAGATTCTATTGTTTTAAAAAATACTTTCATATCCATTTTAAATGAGATATTATCTATGTAATATAATTCCATTTCCATTCTTTGTTCATATGTTGTATTACTTCTACCATTTGCTGCCCAATACCCTGTTAGTCCAGGTGTTACACTTAAAAACTTGTCTATATTATGTCCATATTTTTTAAGTTCTTCATCTATAACAGGTCTAGGTCCAATAATAGATAAATCTCCTTTTATTATATTTATTAATTGTGGTAATTCATCTAAACTTGTTTTTCTTATAAACTTACCCACTTTTGTTATTCTTGGGTCATTTGTTAGTTTATAATTTTCTTTATATTCTTTCATTTGCTCTGGTGTAAATTGTTTTATTAAATCTTCTGCATTTTGCACCATAGACCTAAATTTATATATTTTTATATGTTTTCCGTTTTTTCCTATTCTTGTGTGTCCAAAAAATACTGGACCTTTTGATTCTAATTTTATTGCAATAGATATTATAAGAAATACTGGTGAAAGTAACACAAGTGCAATTGATGATAATATAATATCCATTCCCCTTTTTAAATATAAATATGGTTGTTTATGTTTTATCCCTTGTGTTTCTCTAATTTTCAAACTTGTTTGATTGTTAATTGTTTCTTGATTAACTATATCAATATTCATTAAAAATTCCCCCTATTTATTTACTGTCTTGAATTATACTATAAAGATAACATAATTTCAAGTACTTTACATATTTTTATGAATTCTTTTTACTACATATTATTTATATTTTAAATATTACATAGCTCCTTCTTTTTTTAATATTTTTTCTACCGTTTTGAAAATTATTTTTACATCCATTTTTAAATTATGATTGTTATAATATTCCATATCTAAGTCTATTCTTTCATCAAATGTACAATCATTTCTTCCACTAACTTGCCAAAGCCCTGTTAGTCCAGGTTTACAAGTCACTATGTATTGGTAGTATCCGTTCATGTCTTCTCTTTCTTTTTCCAAATATGGACGCGGACCAACTAAACTCATTTCTCCTTTTAATACATTTATAAATTGTGGAAATTCATCTATACTTGTCTTTCTTATAAATTTTCCTACTTTGGTTACTCTTGGGTCATCTTTTAGTTTTTTATATTGCTTAAATTCTTTTCTTGCTTCTTCGTTTTCTTCCAAATACTTTTCTAGTTTGTCATCTGCTCCAACAATCATTGAACGATATTTGTACATTTTAAATATTTTGCCATTGTGTCCAATTCTGTTTTGGGTATAAAATACTGGACCTCTATCTTTACATATTAAATTGGCTATGTAAACACATATTGTTAATGGTAATAAAGCTATTATTCCAAATATACTTGCAATAATATCTATTGTTCTTTTAAAAAATTTATCTACTTTTTTAAGAGACTTTTTTTGCTCATCATTTACAGCTTCTGGTACTAGTGAAGTTATATTATTATTTATTGCATATTCTAAGCTTCCATTCTTTATTTCCATTTATATTCCCCCTATATAAATTTCTCTACAACATATAATATTATATTATAAAATTAGTATAAATTCAACATATTTTTTCATTTTATGTAAATTTTTTGAATTTTATTTAATATTTATTTAAATTCATTTATATTCTATATTATTAAAACTATAAAGTCAATCTTATAATGCAAAAAATTGTAGTTATTTATCATTTATTTAATTACCTTTGTTAATATTTTATACAACACAAAAATAGTATAAATATATTTCTATATCTATACTATTTTTATTTTAAAGGTTTCTATACTACTATCAGTATTTAATCTTTATTTAATTGTTTAAATTGGTTTTCTTCCTTCTTTTATTCCACAATTCATATAGTGTAAGAAGTATTGTATATTGTCATTTCCATATGCTTCTCTTAAATCTGCATAGTTTGCTTTGTATTTTTTACAATTAAATTCTTTACTTCCTGCTCTTCCCTCTTTTGCTCCATATTCTACAAAGTGTTTTAACGCTTCTGTATAATCTTTTCCATATGCTTCTTTCAAGTCTGCATTATTTTCTAAATACCATTTTGCATTAAAATATATTGACCCTTGTCTTCCCTCTTTTATTCCATATTCTATAAAATGATTATATGCTTTTGTATAGTCATTTCCATATGCTTCTTTTAAGTCTTTATTATTTTCTAAATACCATTTTGCATCAAATACTAATGATGCTTTTCTTCCATCTCTTATTCCATATTCTATCCAGTGATTTTTTGTCTTGGTTGGGTCTTTTTTATACAATTCTCTTATGTCTCCATTTGCACTTAAATATACTTCTTCATTATATAAATATTCTTCTAGTTCTGATAATTTTCTTACTTCTTTTGTTGTTCCATTTCTTCCTTCTGCTTTTCCATAACTTATATAGTGTTTATAATATTCTTTATAGTTCGTTCCATATGCTTCTCTTAAATCTGTATAATTTTCTCTATATTGTTTTACATTAAATTCCGCACTTGCTCTTCTTCCCTCTTTTAGTCCATAATTTACAAATTGTTCTAGTGCTTTTGAGTAATTTTCTCCATATGTTTCTTTTATATCTGTGTTATTTTCTACATACCATTTTGGATTAAAGTACATTGAACCTTGTCTTCCCTCATATATTCCTACTGTTATAAAATGTTCATATGCTTTTACATAATCTTCTCCATATGCTTTCTTTAAATCTGCATATTTATTTAGATAATATTTTGCATCAAATACTACTGATGCTATTCTTCCCTCTCTTTTTCCATCTGTTTCCCAATGGCTCTTTAATGCTCCTTCGTCATTTCCAAAGGCTCTTTTCAAATCTTTATTATCTTCTAATGTTGTATATAAGTCATAATCTAATAAATATGGTTTTATATCTATTGGTGTTAAATCTAATATATTTGTCGCTTTTCTTCCCTCTTGTCTTCCATATTCCATATAATGTTTCATTAATTTATATGATGAAAAGTCTTTTAAATCTGTATAATTTTTATAATATTTTCCATAATATTCATTTGAACTTGCTCTTAATTCTGCATAGCCTGTTGTTATAAAATGATTATATGCTGCTTTATAATCTAATCCAAATGCATTCATTATATCTTTATTATTATATACATAATATTTAGGGCTAAATACTGCTGATCCTTGTCTTCCTTCACTTATTCCTGTTGTTAACCAGTGATTTTTAAGTGCTGTTTCATTATATCCATATACTGCTTTTATATCTGGATAACTGTCTGCATAAAATTTATAGTCAAATATTAAATCTGCTACATCTTGTGCACTTGGTACTTCTGACTTCATATCAAAAAAGTTTACTGTATATTTATATGTTACATTATTTAAATTTTCGTCTTGTACATTATAAATTTCTACTTGTAATTCTGTACCTGCAGGTATTTCATAATCATAAATATCATTATTTATTTCTTTTCTTAATTCTAATGGTATTTTAAAGTTCAAAACTGGGTATCCAGATTCAGTTGATAAATCATCTGCTTGATATCTCTTTCCTTTATATATAAAATCAACCTTTACTTCTCCAACAGCTGTACCTGTAAAATATACAGACCAGTATTCTGATAGTTTAAATTGAGTATTTGGAAAATATCCTGCTGATGGAAATGCATAAAATTGTGAACTAGTTACATCTTTTGTATCATCATAATATACTGATACTGTAGAATATTCTTCACATTGTCCAAAACTTGTTGCAGTTGCTTTTGGGTCTAACATACTTTGCCTATGCCCTGTTGCACTAAATAAACCTATATTGTTAATTTCACTTACAAAACCATCTATGGCTTGATATAATGTCATATCCCCTTTTGATACATTTCCTGAATATGTATCTCCCTCTTCATATTTTGCACTACATCCATCATATGCTTCTTTATAAAATTCTTCGTCCATATCACTAGGTTTTGTAGGTGTATGACTCATAGTCTCATTAGCTTTACTTATTACTGCTCCTTTTTGATTTCTATCTAATTTACTATTATTTACTCCTATCTCATCTACCCCTACTAGCCATCTATAATAATTTAGTCTGTTTATTGTATCTGTTACAACACCATCTTGTAAACTTCCTGCTTTATATGGACTTTTCCAACTTGGTGTTGTTTTATATATTGATTTATTATAATCATATTTAGGTAATGTTTCTTTATATTTTGTAATTATGTCATCTACTGTATGTTTTGTTGTACTATCATTTGTTAAAACAATGTCTTTTGTTGTATTAATTTCACAATCATTTAAATTTATTTGTTCAATATAATATCTTGTTTTACAATATACATCAAATCTTAAAAGAATTAAATTGTTATCTATATATGAAAGATTATATAAATCTTCGTATTGTTCTAAATCTGTTTTGATATATTGATTATATTGTAATGTCTTTTTATTTATTAAATAGATATTATTATTTGAACCTAAAACATATATTATATCTCCATTTTGACAAACATTAGGATAATATGGCGTATATACTATGTCTAAGACTGTTGATTGAACATCTACTAAAATTTCTCTATCACATTGTATAACAGAATCTACGTCATAGTAAAATCTTGCCATTTGACCATATTGGTTTATTGCATAATTTCCTTCATTATCTAAAAAATGCCATATTGGATTTTCTTGATTATTATATACAGTAAATTGATCTTGAACAACAAATTTACCATTGTCTAATTTTTGCATTCCCTCATATTCGCTAAATGCTTTTGTATTTTCTGGATTTGTTAGAAACATTACCTGAAAAAATAATATTTTATCATTTGGACTTACTGATTTTAAATATATAAAAAGTCCATTATTTGAACCACTTGGTTCTTTATTATATATTTCTTTTCCTGTTTTATCAAAAACTTTTATTCCATCTGAATTGTATACAAAATACACCCTTTGTTGACTGTCAACTGTGAATGATGTGTAAAACTTAATTATTAAATTAAAATTATATTTTTGTTTTAAGACTATTTCATCTGTTTTTAAATCTATTCCTAATATGTAACATGTATCATGTACTGTATTTTTTTCTTCTTGAAATTTGTAATCTGTTACATATAATACATAAAGAGTATTATTATTAACATTTGTTGTTACAACACGAGCATTTTCACTTCTTGCATCATATATCATTGTATTTTCATTATTTCTAATATTGTGTTTATATATTTCAAAATATGATTCTGTTTCATCTTTAGATGTAATATATCTTGTTGATGTATCTATAAAATATTCATTTCCATTATATGATGCCCCTCTAACAAATGAAGCTGAACCATCTACTGGACTTTCATATTCAATTTTCCCATTTGTTGCTAATACTGCTTTCTGTGATTTATTATTATTTTCTTCTTCTTTTTTTAATATTTCTTCTCTGTATTTTTGTATTCTTGTTTGCTCTTCTTTGTCATTTAGCAGTTCATCTAGAGTATATGCTGTATTCTCTTTATTTGAAGAATTGTTTTGCTCATTCAAGTTATCTGGTTCTTGTTTTTTTCCTTTTACTATTGAAATTTTGTTTTCTATAGTTTCTCCATTTTGTGCAAATACTTTATTTGTTTTTACCTCGACCAAAGTTATTAATACTATAAGCATAATAATTATATTGATAACTTTCCTTTTCATTTATACATTTCCCCTTTCTTTTAATTTTGAAGTCTTTTTAATTTTTTATGATTTGAAATTTTTAGAAAAATTTAGGACAATTAGGAAAGTATCACTTTCCTATTGTATAAAAAAATTCTTATCGACTTCTACTAAAAATTTATAACATTATTATATTTCTGTTTTACATTTTTGTCAATTTATTAAATTACAATGTTATAGTATTAGATTTTAAACATTTTAATTGTATAAAACAATAGTTGTATTACTTTTTAACAAAAAATAGTATAAATATATTTCTATATCTATACTATTTTAATATCTTTCACAAAATTCAGCAGGTGTCATAATTTCTGGCTTATCTATGTCAATACTTTCGAAATCTTTATCTCCTGTTATTAATATATCAACATTAGATATTATAGCAGAATATAAAATAGGAATATCTTTTATATCTCTTAAATTAAAAAGATCTTTTTCAAATATTGTATTTGGTACATATTCTAATTCATAAGGTATTTTGAATAAAAATTCTTCCATATCTTTTTTTCTGTTAGGAAATTTTCTTTCTATAACTTCTTGTAATTCTTGAATAATATAAGAATTTAATATTAACTTATGTTTCTCACATATATTTATAAGCATTGTCTTTAACTTTTGACTATTAAATATTACTATTGATATCAATATATTAGTATCTAGCATTATTCTCATATTATTTATTTTTCTTCTCCTTTCTTATTTCTTTAATCATCTCTGCAACATCTTCTTCATTTTTTAGTCCAAGTCTTTCTGCCTCTCCCTCAAAAGCTTTTCTTGCTTTATCAATTGCTAAAGAAATTGGATTTATTATTATATAATTTCCATCTTTTTCTATAAATGCTACTTTATCTCCATCTTTTAGTTTAAGTTCCTTTCTTATTGATATTGGTAATGTTATTTGTCCTTTAGAAGTTATTTTGGCTAATTCCATAAAATCACATCCTTTTCTTTTTATAATATATTTATAAATTTATAATAAAACCTTATATACTTTCTTTTTTATTATCTTTGTTATATCATAAGATATTCATTGTTTTCCTTACTTATATTATATTCTATTTTTTTTTATTTATCAATATAATTTACTAAAAAATTTTGTATTATTAGCATTTTTCCTGAAATATAGCAATTAATTTTTATTATAGAATTTTATTTTTTTATTGGATAAAAAATAGTATAAATATATTTCTATATCTATACTATTTTTATTTTAAAGCTTTCTATACTAACTATCAGCATTTGATCTTTATTTTAATTGTTTAAATTGGTTTTCTTCCTTCTTTTATTCCGCAATTCATATAGTGCAAGAAGTATTGTATATTGTCATTTCCATATGCTTCTCTTAAGTCTGCATAATTTGCTTTGTATTTTTTGCAATTAAATTCTTTACTTCCTGCTCTTCCTTCTTTTGCTCCATATTCTACAAAGTGTTTTAATGCTTTTGTATAATCTTTTCCATATACTTCTTTCAAGTCTGCATTATTTTCTAAATACCATTTTGCATTAAAGTATATTGACCCTTGTCTTCCCTCTTTTATTCCATATTCTATAAAATGATTATATGCTTTTGTATAGTCATTTCCATATGCTTCTTTTAAGTCTTTATTATTTTCTAAATACCATTTTGCATCAAATACTAATGATGCTTTTCTTCCATCTCTTATTCCATATTCTATCCAGTGATTTTTTGTCTTGGTTGGGTCTTTTTTATACAATTCTCTTATGTCTCCATTTGCACTTAAATATACTTCTTCATTATATAAATATTCTTCTAGTTCTGATAATTTTCTTACTTCTTTTGTTGTTCCATTTCTTCCTTCTGCTTTTCCATAACTTATATAGTGTTTATAATATTCTTTATAGTTCGTTCCATATGCTTCTCTTAAATCTGTATAATTTTCTCTATATTGTTTTACATTAAATTCCGCACTTGCTCTTCTTCCCTCTTTTAGTCCATAATTTACAAATTGTTCTAGTGCTTTTGAGTAATTTTCTCCATATGTTTCTTTTATATCTGTGTTATTTTCTACATACCATTTTGGATTAAAGTACATTGAACCTTGTCTTCCCTCATATATTCCTACTGTTATAAAATGTTCATATGCTTTTACATAGTCTTCCCCATATGATTTCTTTAAATCTGCATATTTATTTAAATAATATTTTGCATCAAATACCACTGATGCTATTCTCCCCTCTCTTTTTCCATCTGTTTCCCAATGGTTCTTTAATGCTCCTTGGTCGTTTCCAAAAGCTCTTTTCAAATCTTTATTATCTTCTAATGTTGTATATAAATCATAATCTAATAAATATGGTTTTATATCTATTGGTGTTAAATCTAATATATTTGTTGCTTTTCTTCCCTCTTGTCTTCCATATTCCATATAATGTTTCATTAATTTATATGATGAAAAATCTTTTAAATCTGTATAATTTTTATAATATTTTCCATAATATTCATTTGAGCTTGCTCTTAATTCTGCATAACCTGTTGTTATAAAATGGTTATATGCTGCTTTATAGTCTAATCCAAATGCATTCATTATATCTTTGTTATTATATACATAATATTTAGGGCTAAATACTGCTGATCCTTGTCTTCCTTCACTTATTCCTGTCGTTAACCAATGATTTTTAAGTGCTGTTTCATTATATCCATATACTGCTTTTATATCTGGATAACTATCTGCATAAAATTTATAGTCAAATATTAAATCTGCTACATCTTGTGCATTTGGTACTTCTGACTTCATATCAAAAAAGTTTACTGTATATTTATATGTTACATTATTTAAATTTTCGTCTTTTAGTCCAATAACTTCTACTTGAATTTCTGTCCCTCCTGGTATGTTATCATATTCACTTCCTAAAAGAGCTTGCAATTCATCTGGCATTCTAAAACTTAATGCTGGATATCCACTTTCAAACAATAAACCTATTCCAGCATATGTTTTCCCTTTATATGTAAAATTAACTCTTGCTGTTCCAGAAACTGCTCCTGTAAGGTATATTGACCAATATTCACTTACTGCCATTTCTGTATTTGGAAAATATCCAGCTGATGGAAATGCATAAAATTGTGAACTAGTTACATCTTTTGCATCATCATAATATACTGATACTGTAGAATATTCTTCACATTGCCCAAAACTTATTGCAGTTGCTTTTGGATCTAACATACTTTGTCTATGTCCTGTTGCACTTCCTAATGTTACATTATACAAGTCACTTACAAATCCTTCGATTGCTTGATATGGTCTCCAGTCTCCATAAGATACATTTCCTGAGTATGTATCTCCCTCTTCATATTTCGCATTACATCCATCATATGCTTCTTCATAAAATGCATCATCCATATCACTTGGTTGAGTTGGATAGTGGCTTATTGTTTCATTTGCTTTGCTTATTACTGCTCCTTTTTGGTTTCTGTCTAATTTACTAGTATTTACACCTATTTCGTTTACTCCTACTAACCATCTATAATAATTTAGTCTGTTTATTGTATCTGTTACAACGCCATCTTGTAAACTTCCCGCTTTATATGGATTTTTCCAGCTTGGTGTTGTTTTGTATATTGATTTATTATAATCATATTTTGGTGATGTTTGTTTATATTTTGCCACTATATCTGATATTGTTCGTGATGTTGTTTTATTTTCTGAAATTACAATGTCTTTAATTGTTGTTACATTACTGCTATCATTTAATTTGTATTGATATATTTTTCCTTCTTTTAATACAAATATACTTTGTTCATAATAACTAATACTACGTATTTGTACATAAACATCTACACCTGTAGCAATATATTTTGTATATTTTAATGTATTTTTATCTACAAAAAATATATTTCCTCCAGCTCCTAAAATATAAACTGTATCTCCATTTTGACATACATTAGGATGATATGGTGTTCCTGGTCCAACATAATAACCATAATCATCTGCTGTTGATGCTAAATCTAACACTATTTCTCTATCTACTCCCATAGCAGTATTTGTTACATTATAATTAAATTTTGCAATTCTACCATATTGGTCAACTGCATAGTTTCCTTGTTCATCTATAAAATACCATACTGGATTTTGAGACAAATTACTTGGATATGTTCTTCCATATACTGTCCACTCATCTTTATATACAAATACACCATTATTTAATTTTTGCATTCCTTCATATATTGTTTGTGCATATGCATATGGTTCCCATGAACGATACATAACTTCAAAAAATAGTATTTTGTTATTTGGTGATACTCCTTTTATATAATTAAAATATTTTCCATCTGGGTCATTTATAGGTTGATGGTCATATAATAGTTTTCCTGTTTTGTCGAATATTTTTAATCCTGTATCACGATAAGGTATATAAACTCTTTGTTCTCCATCTACTGCAAAGCTTGGAAAATATCCATCATCTTGTGGGCATGCAAAACTTTGGTTCATTACAACTTTTTCTGTTTTTAAATCTACTCCTACTACCCAACATGTTGAATATTCTGTTCCCCAATCATTATACATACTGTAATCTTTTAAATATAATACATAAATTATATTGTCTCTAACATGATCTGTTATATAATGTCCATTTAAGCTTGTTGCATCATATATTAATTTATTTGTATTGTTTAAAACATCATGTTTATATATTTTAAAATATGTTGATGTTTTTTGTGTTGTAGAATTTCCACGTGTTTCTTCTTTAATATAGTAATCATATCCCGGCATATCTGTTCCATATACATAATCCATATTATATTCTGGTAATGTATATGTAAGTTCTTTTGCAGATAGTACTGCCTTTTCTTGCAACTGGTTTTCTTCTGCTGGCTTAGGAGATTCTGCTATAATTCTTTTTATTTCATTTTGTTCTTGTTCATCATTTAATAGCTCCTCTAATGTGTACGTTTTATTACTTGGTTCATTCATTGTTGCTGTTTCATTACTTAATTGTTCTGTTTTAGTTACTGTTGTTTTAGTTTGTTCATTTTCATTAGTTTTTGCCATAACTACATTTGAAGTTGTTCCTAAAACTGTTGTACTTAACATTGCTAGTAAAATTAAAAAACTAATAATTCTTTTTTTCATTTTCTTTTACATCCCTTTCTTAAAGAAACAAATCTAGTTGAAAATTTAATTTTTTCAACTTTATTTTTTCTTGTAAATTTTATTAATATATATTTTTTATTTTAATAACTAATGATAAATAAATTTGTAAAATTAATTAAATTGATTATAACTTGCGAATTATGTTTATTTGAATGAAAAAAATATTAAATTTTTACATTTCTTGAATAAATTATGTGTTTTTAAAATTCATAAATATTATATTATTTTTCTTAAAATATGTCAATGAAAATTTGGAGTGATAATTGCATATTTTTGTAAATTGCTTGTATTTATGGCTCCTAATAGAAGTATAATTTCCCTATTGTATAAAAAAATCGATAGTTTATTAATTTTCTACCGACTTTTTATTTTTAACTATAATTTTTTTAATAATTAATATTGCTATAAATATCAGTATGCTCCCTGCAATAACTCCTGATGTATCTATTAATACATCTGTAAATTTTGCAGTTCTTCCTGGTACAAATAACTGATGAAACTCATCTGAACATGCATATAAAAATCCTATTCCAATACTTAAAACAAATTTGTTAATTTGTTTTAAATTATATGTACTCATTAATGACATTAATAATATTCCTAAAAAAGTATATTCAGAAAAATGAGCTAATTTCCTAATTACTTTTTCTATAGTATTTAATACATCATTTTTTTTATTATAATCTAGTTCTTGTATTTTTTTTATATTTTTTGTTACACTTACTGTTATTGTTCTGCTTAAATTTCCAGACTTTTCTGAGTCTTGACTTGAAAAATTAAAAATATAAAAAAATGTTATTATTAATAAAATTATTAGTATTATTCTTATTATAATTATTTGATTTTTCACATTTTCCTCCTTGTTAGATAATTTGTCAAATTTGGTACCGGTTCTCTTTTTTCCCTTTGGTGGGGAATTTGGTGCCGGTTCTCTTTTTGCTCTCTTTCTATTATTTGCAAAACAGATAAAAAAGCAAAAAGAGAACCGGCACCAAATTCCCCACCAAAGGGAAAAAAGAGAACCGGTACCAAATTTACTAATAAATATTTTCTATGCTTCTGGTTCTATTAAACCAAAGTTTTTACCATCTTTTAATCTGTGTATTACATTTACTTTTCCAGACTCTTGATTTACAAATGTTAAAAACATTTGTGTTGGCTTTTCTTCTAATATTAATTTTGCATCTTCTGGTGTTATTGGTTTTAATTCATAATATTCTACTTTTAGTATTTCATCTTCTACTTCATGTACTGCCTTTTGTGCATTTAGTTCTTTTAAGCTTGATTCTTTTTGCATTTTTTCTTTTTTAGTTTTGTATTTTCTAATTTGCCCTTCTAATATATCTATATCTTTATCTATTGAAGCATATAAGTCTTTGTCCTCTGTTACTGCTCTAAATGTTTCTCCATTAGCCATTACTTTTATTTCTGCTATTTGCGTATTTTTTTCTAGTCTGGCAATTACTTCTGCTTCTGCATTTTCAAAATATTTTTCTATTCTGTCCATTTTCCTTTCTATATAATCATTAATTGCATCTGTTATCTTAAGTTCTTTTCCTGTTACTTTTATTTCCATAAAAATCGCTCCTCTCTTTTTCTTTTTTGTAGACACATAAGATATATTATTATTATATCTTTTTTTGTTAATTTTTACAAGCTTTTTAAAGTATTTTTTTATTAATATTTAATTGCAAAAATTTATACAATTCTTTTATTAGTATAACATAATTAGTTATTTTTGTACTATACACTATACACTGTACAATTTTCAATTTGTTTCTACTTTTATACTACTAAATGAACAAAAAAGTAGAAATTTAGATTTTTTTATCTAATTTTCTACTTTTTGTTATTAAATAGGAAACAATATGAAACTTTAAGTTACTTAAACTAAAAGTAAAAATAAAATTTTAAATATAAAAATTTTATTATTTGTTCTTTCTTAATATTATTCTGTTTCACTTAAGTTTTGTTCTGCTTTTGTTAATTCTGTATTTATTACACTCCAAATATTTGAAGTTTCCATGTCTTTTCTCCAACATGATGTTCCTGCAAGTCCATATTTTGTAACAAGTGATACTTTTGCAGCAATAGATGTTCCGTCTTCTATCCACATTTTTATTGTGTCACTACCAGATTTATATTCTATATAATATTGTTTTAAATCTTCATCCCATTGTTTTTCTACATTATTTGGTATTTTTGTATTTAACATACTTACAACACCTCTACCATCAATTTCTCCATTTGAATCTATTGTCCATTGTCTTGTATACATTGGCATTCCAAGTATTATTTTACTAGGTTCTACATCTTCATTATCTATGAATTTTTTTACATTAGTTTCTACCCAATTATATCCTGCTGTTGTTCCTGGTTTTGTGCTTGAATTTCCATATTGGTCATATGCCATAAATACTATATAGTCTGCTACATGTCCTATAACATTTCTATCATAACATAAAGACCAATTTGGATCTCCATCTGGTGCTGTTACATCTACAGATAATACTGCTCCAATTTCATTTAAACGTGGCTCTAGTTCTATTATGAATCTTGAGAATTTGTCTTTATCTGCTTCATACATATATTCAAAGTCTATGTTTATTCCATCTAGTTGATATTCAACACATACTTCTACTATTTTTTCTATTAATTCTTGTCTTTTTGCATAACTATTTAAGATTGTAGAGGTTGGCTTTATTCCTGCTTCATCATTTTGTACCATTGGCCATACTTTATATCCGTTTGAATGTGCCCACTCTATATATTGTTTTCCTGCATCTCCAACTTTGTCTTGGAATACTCCTTCATCGTCTATATAGAAAAATGATGGTGATACTACATTTACTCCTTCTATTACTTGTCCTGTTCTGTCTGGACATTTTACATATTTTGAGTAATAATCCCAAAACATATTTACTTTTCCTTCTATTTGTTTTTCTTCAACAAAATCATCTCTAACTGTTGTGTAATTTGTTAATTTACTTGTTTTTACATATCCAACTTCTCCACTTTGTGTTCTTACTCTTGTCCAACCTTTATCTACATCTTCTATTGCAATAAGAACGTCTCCTTTTTTTACTTTATCTACTGTTTTTGAGAAAATGTCAGCTTTCCATTTTACTGATAAATTTGATTTTGTATAAGCTTTTACTTGCTTTCTATCAAGTGAATCTAAAGTAATATTTTTGTCTGATACTGCCATCTCTACATTATATACTTCTTGCATTTCTGATATTGGTAAATATATTACTTCATCTTTTTCTATTGCATGTGCTTGTACTTTTTTTGTTGAACCATTTAGTGTTAATTTATTTGTTTCAAATCCAATACTTGCTATTTGTTTATCATATGTTGTTACTATTTCATTTATATCTTCTTCTATATGAATATATTTATCAAAATAGTTTTCTATGTCATCCATAGATACATATATTATTCCATTTTCATTTATTATTGGATGTTTTAAATCTTCTGTTACATTTCTGTTATTTATTATTAAATTCATTTCATTAGCTGTTTTTTCAATTATATAGTTTTTGGCTTTATTTAATATAAATACACATAATAGTATTAATATTAATACTATTATTATTCTTTTAAAGATGTTATCTCCTTTTACTTTTTTTGGTTTATTTTCTATATTTATTTTTAGATCGTTTTTATGTTTCATTTGTTGGTCTCCTTGCTTTTACTTTTCTATATTTAATTTATATTTTTTATTAATTTTTTATTTTATTTTTCTATATATTATGTATCGTTTTATTATCTAAAATTATTTTTATTTACATTTATAATTTATCTTTTGTTTTTTTCTTTTCCTAAATTATATTATATGAATAATAAAATAGCAAGTTTTTCCTTGCTATTTTTAATTAATTTTTTCTTATTTTTTTTATTTTAAATATGACTTTATTTTTTATCTTTAATTATTGTTTTTGTTATATTTTTATTTTTTATATTTATTTTTACTCATTTATAACGACTTTCTTTAAAACTTTTATTATAGTTTTCTAAATACTCCTGCTACTTTTCCAAGTATTTTGCAGTCTGGTACTATAATTGGATCCATTGTATGGTTTTCTGGTTGTAGACGTATATAGTTCTTTTCTTTGTAAAATGTTTTTACTGTAGCTTCTTCCCCTATTAGAGCTACAACTATTTCTCCATTTCTTGCATCATCTTGTTTTTTTACTAGTATATAGTCTCCATCAAGTATTCCTGCTTCTATCATACTTTCTCCACTTACTGTTAGCATAAAGCTTTCACTGTTTCCAACAAAATCTATTGGAATTGGGAATGTGTCTGTTACATTTTCTACTGCTAATATTGGTTGACCTGCAGTTATTTTTCCTATAACTGGTACATTAACTAATTCTTTTTGAATGTAAAAATCTTTTCCTGGATTTGTTGTTATAGGTTCTCCATTGCTTCCTTTTATTATTTTTAAAGTTCTTCCTTTTTTGTCTTGTTTTTTGATGTAACCTTCTTTTTCTAATTTTTCTAAATATGCATGTACTGTTGCTGTTGAACTAAGTCCTATTGCTTTTCCAATTTCTCTTACTGATGGTGGATATCCATTTTCTAATACTTGAGTTTCAATAAATTTTAATATGGCTTTTTCTTTTCTATTTGTTTCCGCTCTTGTCCCCATTTAAATCACTTCTCCTTTTCTCGTTTTACTAAGAAAACATTTATTCTCTATCTTTTGTTATATTATCATATTAAAAAAGAAATGTCAAACAAATTTTTGACATTTCTTCATTTTTTTATTTTTTAATTGATATTATTTTGTATTGAATTTTTCCTGCTGGTGCATCTACATCTACAACTGCTCCTTTTTTAGCTCCTAATAGTGCTTTTCCTATTGGTGATTCATTTGATATTTTATTTTCTGCTAAATTTACTTCTGTTGAACCAACTATTGTATATTCTACTTCTTCATCAAATTCTAAGTCATATAATTTTACTGTATTTCCAATTTGAACAGTTTTTGTATCTATTTCTGATTCATCTATTATTTTTGCATGTCTTATTTTATTTTCTAGTTCTGCTATTTTATTTTCATTCTCTGCTTGTGCATTTTTTGCTTCGTCATATTCAGAATTTTCTGATAAGTCTCCAAATCCTAATGCTACTTTTATTCTTTCTGCAATTTCTGTTCTTTTTTCTGTTCTTAAATATTCTAATTCTTTTTCTAATTTGTCAAATCCTTCTTGTGTAAGAATTACTTCTTTTTCTTCCATCTTTAATCATCCTTTCTTGTGCATCCGTTTGAGCGAAGCTCTTTTCTTGTATAGTAAAAACTTGATTTTTCCTATACAAGCACAAATCTGGTTGGAAAAGCAACTTTTCCAACCAAAGTACATAGTATATTTAGTGCACTTGTTTTTCTTTTTGTTTAATTTAAGTAGTATATTACAATAATTTTATATTTTTGTCAATATATTTTATAAAAATTTTACTACTTGTTCAATTTTCTAATCTTTAAAAAGTTCTTTGCTTCCCTTTAAATAATTAATGCCAGAGAAAATAGTTGCAATTACTGATATTATTAGCATTAAAGTAGAAAGTAAATTAATTACAAATTCTCCTGTTGTCATTAAAATTAAAGAAGAACTTAGTTTTGCTTCTGCCTCAGTAAATACTCCATATACAAAATCGCCAAATTTAAATTTATCTAAAAATACCAAAATTATAGCAAACATTTGAGTTACTGTTTTTATTTTTCCCCATATAGATGCTGAAATTACTTTTCCGCCTTTTTCTACTGCAATTAATCTATATCCAGAAACTATAAATTCTCTTGCTAAAACTATTATTGGTATCCATGATGGTATTTTTCCATATTCAACTAAAATTATTAATGCAGAAAGTACTAAAATTTTATCTGCAAGAGGGTCTAAAAATTTTCCAATAGTTGTTACTTGGTTTCTACTTCTTGCAATATATCCATCTAATTTATCTGTAATTGATGCTATTATAAATATAATATTCATTATCCAAAATGAAGTTGGTACTCCTAGTAATTCTCCAGAAATTCCATAAATACTATCTACAATTGGAACAATCATTAAAACTGGTACTAAAATTATTCTAAATATTGTTAATTTATTTGCTAAATTCATTTGTATTAATTTCCTTTTTATAAAAATTTAGGTTTTTTAGATTACCTATAAATCTATTATTATAAGAATTATTGTCAATATAAAAATCTATTTTTTCTTATTAGATAATTATTGTCAGTATAATATTTCTTTTTTCTTATTAGATTAAATATTATTGTAATTATAAAATCTCTCTTACTTTATTTAATCAAAGTATTATTATTGTTGGTGTAAAATTTCTTTTGCTTTATTTAATTGAGTATCATTTGTGTCTGTAGGTAAACCTGTTACACTTGTTTCTAGTTCTATTTCTACATCTGGTGTAATTCCTACTCCATTAATTTTTGTTCTATTTGGGGTATAATATTCTTCTATTGTTATTTTTAGTCCCCCTCCATTGCTTAATGAAAGAAATTCTTGTATTACACCTTTTCCATATGTTTTACTTCCAACTATTGTTGCTTCATCTAAATCTTTTAAAGCTCCTGCAACTATTTCTGAAGCACTTGCAGAACTTGCATTTACTAAAACAACAATTGGCATATCTATTAAAACATCTTCTTTTGTTTTTGTTATTTCTTCATTTTTATCTTTATCTACTGTTATTAATATATCTTTTCCTTTTGGAACTATATAGTCTATTATTTGTGTTGCCTCTTCTACAATTCCGCCTCCATTATCTCTTAAATCTATTATTAAAGATTTTATTCCTTTTTCTTTTAAATCTAAAAATTTATTTTTAAAATCTTCTGCAACACCCTCATCAAAGCTTGTTATTCCTAAATATCCAATGTCTCCATCAACTATATCTTCATATACTGGATTTGTATTTATATTTCTTCTTTCTACTTCTATATTTAATGTTTGGTCTTCTCTTAATATCTCTAAAGTTACTTTTGTTCCTTCTTCACCTTTTATAACATTTGATGCTTTAGTTAAATCGTCTCCTGTATAGTTTTCTCCATTTATTTTTGTTATAAAGTCTCCAGATTTTATTCCAGCTTCTTCTGCTGGGCTTTCTCTAATTGGTGCAATTACTTGAATTAAATTTTTCTCTGTATTTATAGTCATATAAATTCCTATACCTACATAATTTCCCATAATTGCTTCTGTGTATTCTTCCATTTCATCAGCAGGAACATATTGAGTATATGGATCTCCTAAAGATGCAACATAGCCCTCTATTGCTCCTTCTATTGATTTTTTTTCATCAATTTCGTATAAATATTTATCATTTATTAAATCTTCTATTGTTTCTAGAGATTTTTGTAAACTACTACTTCCTTGAAATATTGATGTAATAGAGTTATTTGTAGTACCATCTTTTTCTAATTGATTACTAATAAAAATACTTGTAAGTATAAATGTAATAAATGCTGTTAATAATACAAGCATTATTCCTTTATAAAATCTTTGTCTTTTTACATAACTATTTTCTTCCATTTTGTTATTTTCAGCCTCTTAAAGACTTATTCCTCCTTTTAAATTTATTACATTAAATATAGCAATCTATTCTACTACATATGTTTTTAAATCAAAATCGTATTTTATTAAAATTATAATATACTATATCTAACTTTTTTATTAGCTTTTTATGGCAAATATGGTAATGGATTTACTGATCTACCTCCAACTTTTACCTCAAAATGTAAGTGATTTCCTGTTGAATTTCCTGTACTTCCAACTGTTCCAATAATTTGACCTTGAACTACTTTGTCATCTTCTTTTACTTTTCTAGAACCTGCTAACATGTGTGCATATAATGTCATTGTTCCATCATGATGGTTTATAACAACATATTCTCCGTAGCTTCTATATGTACCATTTGGATTTTTTAATGCTTTTGATATAACTACTGTACCATCTTTTACTGCAACAACATTTTTCCCTGTAACATTTATATTAACATCTACTCCAGTATGTCCCGGATATGATGGATATGTTTTGTTGTTAATATTTGCTCTTGTTAATCCCTGTACTGGGAATATGTATCCACTTGCACTTGGTGTACTAGATATATTTACAGAGTTTTTCTTTGCTTCTTCTTCTGCAATTCTTTTTAATTCTCTTTCTATTTCTGCTTTGTCTTTTTCGAATTGTTCTATTTCTTCTTGATTTTTCTTTTCTTGTTCTGTTAATTGTTCTGCATATTTTTCTTTTTCTTCTTTCATACTTGTTAAAGATACTTGTTTTGCTTTTTGCTGTGTTAATGATGTATCTAATTCTTTTTTGTCTGACTCTAATTCTGCTTTATCTGCTTCTAATTGTTCTTTTTGCTCTATAACAGATTGCATAAATTCTTTATCATATTCAACTAATTCTTGTGCTAAATAGTAATTTGCAAGAAATTCTGTCATACTAGATGATGTTAAAAATATTTCTAAGAATGATGTATCTCCACTCTTATATAATGCTAATAGTCTTGCATCTAATAAAGCTTCTTGTTTATTATATTCTTCTGTTTTCTGTTGTATGTCTTTTTCGCTCTGATCTATTTTTTCTTGTAAATTATCTACCTTTGTTTCTAAGTCTTCTATTTCTTTTTCTACATCAGAAATCTGGTATATTAAATTTTCTACAGTTTTCATTGCTTCTGAACGATTGTCTTGAATTTCTTCTTGCTCTTTTTGTAATTGTTCTATTTTGTCTTGTGTATCAGACATTTCATCTTGTAATGCACTTTTTGAGCTAGCTGAATAAACAATTGTGTTTTGCATTATTAGTATTAAAGATAGGCTTATTATTAATAAATTAAGAATTATTTTGTTCATTCTTATCTGTTTGTTCACTGTTTGTAGTTTCACTGGTTGGTTCATTTTTAATTTCTTCAGTTTCTTCATTTTCTTCAATTCCCTTCTTATAAATTAAATAATCTAATGGATCTACTGTTTGTCCATTAATTCTTATTTCGAAATGTGCATGTGGTCCTGTAGAATATCCTGTTGAACCTACTTTTAGTACTTCATCTCCAGCATTTACTTCATCTCCTACTTGCACTAGAATTTCACTTCCATGTGCATATAGTGTTTGTACTCCTCCTCCATGGTCTATTATTACCATGTTTCCATATGCTCTATTAAATGTAGCTTTAGAAACAACCCCTTTTGCTGCTGCTACAAATGGTGTTCCTATTCCTGCACTAATGTCCACTCCTGTATGTAATTTGTATGCTCCTGTTATTGGATGGACTCTCATTCCATATAATGATGTTAATGATGTGTGTCCTGGCACTGGCCATGTAAATGCTCCTCCAATATAACTTTCACTTATACTTTCTGATGCTAAAAATCTAATTTCTGCTTCAATTTCTGCTACTTGTGTATTATATTCATCTATTTGTGCTTGTAATTGCTGTTCTTCTGTAGTTAGTTTTGATAAATAAAACTCTCGTTTTTTTCTCATATTTTGAAGAACTTGTGATTTTTTTTGATATGTTTGTTTGTTTTCTATTGATTGTTTTCTTTTTTCTTCTAGTATTTGTTTTGTAGTTTCTATTTCTATCTTTTGTTTTCTAGCATTTTCTAAAAGTTCTGTGTCATATTTGTTTAAATCTATTAATGCATAATATGTTGTTAAAAAATCATTCACATTTGTTGCTGTAAGTAATATATCCAAAAATTGTAAATCTGTTGATTTGTACATTTCTACAAGTCTACTGTCTATTAGACTTTGTAAACTGTCATATTCAGCTTGAATTTTTTCTAATTTTTTCTCATTTTCTGTAATTTCTTCATTTATTTTGTCTATATCTTCTTTTATTTTGTTTGTTTCATCTTCATATTGGGCTAATTCTGTATTTAAGTTCTGAAGTTCTGCCATGTTTTCCGAAACTTGTTCTTGAACTGCTTGTAGCCTATTATTTGTTTCTGTTAAGTTTTTTGTGATCTCATTTGATTGTTCTTGTAATTCGTCTATACTTGTAGAATATGCACAAATACATGGAATTGTTATTATTAATATTAAAAATATTGCTAAAACACGTTTGTGCATATTTCCACTCCCTTTCTGTTATACATCAAAATCATTTTTATTAATATTTACTTTTGTTTCTATTTGTTCTTACTACTGCTTTGTGATTTTATAATGTTATTAAATTAATATTCTACTATTTTTTATTCACTTATTTTATACATCTAAGTATTTTTTCATTGATATTCCACTTCCTATTGCTCCTATACCAATTCCTAAACCTAAATATACAACTAAAATTAATTCAAACATATTTGAAAAGTCTATTAATTGCCAATTTGCTAATTCTAAGAATGTTGTTCCTGAAAGTCTTCCTGCAATATATGTATATGATAATCCTATAATTCCAACAGAAATTAATCCTGCAAGAACTCCTATTATTACACCCTCTACTAAAAATGGCCATCTAATAAAACTATTTGTAGCTCCTACATATTTCATAATAGATATTTCTTTTCTTCTTGCATGTACTGTTAGTTTTATTGTATTTGCTATTATTGCAGTTGAAATAATTATTAATAATACTAAAATTACCCATGTAACAATTTTTACACCTTTTGCTAATCTAATAATTTGTTCTATTGTTGGATTACTTGAACGTATGTCATCAACATTTGGTATTTGTCTTAAACTTTCTTGAACAGAATTATTTAGTTCCAAATCTGTTAATGTTACTTCATATGATGCTGGAAATATATTTCTTTCTATATATCCTGCCATTAGTTCGTCTCCAAACTTTTCTCTCATGGTTTCCAGTCCTTCTTCTTTTGAAATATATTTTGCATCTCTAACTCCATCAATTTCTAATATGTCTTTTCCAACTTGTTCTATTTCTTCATCTGTTGCTGTATTTATTACAAATACTCTAATTCCTTGTGCATCTGCAACACTTTTTACAAATGCATTTATATTTTCTCCTATTACAAAAAATAATCCAAAAATCAACATTGTTGCTATCATAATCATTAAACATGATATTGTTGATTTTTTGTTTTTAAATAAGTTTTGTATTCCTTCTTTTAATAAATAGCTTATAACATTAAATCTCACAATCATACCCACCTTTTTTATCATCTTTAACTATTACACCTTTATTGATGTGTATAACTCTTTTTTTCATTTGGTCTACTATGTCTTTGGCGTGTGTTGCTACTACTACTGTTGTTCCTCTTAAATTTATTTCGTTTAATAAATTCATAATATCCCATGCTGTGTCTGGGTCTAAATTTCCTGTAGGCTCATCTGCTATTATCATTGATGGATTATTTACTAATGCTCTTGCAAGTGCTACTCTTTGTTGCTCTCCTCCTGATAATTCATTTGGATACATTTTTGCTTTTTTACTTAATCCTACAAGTGATAATACCATTGGTACTTGTCTACGTATATGTCTTGGTGTTGCTTTTACTATATACATAGCAAATGCAACATTTTCGTAAACAGTTTTATCTGGTAATAATCTAAAGTCCTGAAAAACAACTCCCATACTTCTTCTTAAATATGGTACTCTACTTTGTTTTAAAAATGTTGTGTCTTTTCCATTTATTATAATATTTCCACTTGTTGGTTCTTCTTCTTTTAATATTAATTTTATTAATGTAGATTTTCCACTTCCAGAGCTTCCTACAAGAAAGGCAAATTCTCCTTTATCTATTTTAAAATTAGCATTTTTAACAGCTTCTGTTCCTGTTCCATATTTTTTGCTAACATTTCTAAATTCTATCATTTTCATTTCCCCTTTAAGGCAATTTTGTACCGGTTCTATTTTTTCCCTTTTTATTGTAAAAAAAGTACCGGTTCTATTTTTTTCTTTTTCTTTTGACAATTTTGTATCAGTTTTATTTTTTTAATTTTTTTGTCATATTTTTATGGTTTCATTCTTTTTTATCATACCAATAATATCATTTTTTTGCAATAGTAAAAAGACAAAATTTTTGTGAAATTTTGCCCTTTTTTCTTACTTTTTTTCTGTTTTGTAAATTTTTTGTAACTTTTTTTATTTATATATTTTTTAATCCAATTTTATTGTATTAATTATTCTACAACAACACACAAATAATTAAAAATTATATTCTAATATAATGATATAAATATTTAATTATTATCAATAAAATCCTCTACTAATTTTAAAATGTTTCCAGTATTTTTAACATATTTTTGTGGCTTAAAATTTTTTGCTTTTTCAAGTGCCTTTCCTAATTCTTCAACACTATGTATTCCTATAATATAACCTTTTTCATTAAATGAATCTATTATTTCAATTTGATGGTCATTTACATGTTCATTATATTTTTTTAATCTAGGAATTGCAATTACTTTTTTTCCTTTAGTTATAGCTGTTATAATTGAACCTACTCCTCCATGTGTTATTACTAAATTTGCTTGGTCTATTAATTTGTTAAATTCATCTTGTGGAATTTCTTTTATAAGTTTCATTTGTTTTGAGTCAAATTTTGTATACCCATTTTGTACTATAACTTCTTCTTTAATATTTCCATTATCAATATTTTTTTGAACTTCTTCTAATAATCTATGAAAACTATTATTTTGTGTTCCTAAAGTAACTAATATCAATATATTACTCCTCCTTATATTTTGGATGTTTTTTAATCTAATTATCTTGAATATTATACATGCAAATACTTTTATTATTTAGTCCTATGAAATTAATATATTGCTCCTCCATACACAGCTTTTGGATATAATTTAAGTAGTTCTTCCCATTGGACAATAAACAAATCTGCAATAGGATAAATTAATCTTCCAGTAGCAGTTTTTCTATTTCTGTTTGCAAATGTTTCTATATAAATTATTTTGCTTCCAAATAATTTGCCTAAATAACACATTGGTCCTGCTGTATGTGTTCCTGTTGTAACTATATATTGAGGTCTTAATTTAAAATAAAAGTAAATTGTTTTAAAACATAAAAATGTATAAATAAAAATATATCTAAACAATTTCTGCCTTGTTCCATATGGCAAAAACATTATTTTATTACCATACTTTTCTTTCAATTTTTTTGTTGTTCCATCTTTTTCTGTTATTATATGATAATCATATTTTTCAAATAATGGCTTTAATTGTTGTAATTCATTAAAATGTCCACCTGTACTTGAAATAAATAAAACTCTTTTCTTTTTTTCCATTATATAATCCTCTTTCTTTTGGTTGGGGTCGGTCCCTTTTTCTATTGGGGTCGGTCCCTTTTTTTGCTGGGGTCGGTCCTTTTTTTTGCTGGGGTCGGTCCCTTTTTCTATTGGGGTCGGTCCTAAAATCAAACCAAATATATAAATTGTTTTGAAATACCGCGTAAGCGACCAAATGAGCGTAGCGAATGCGATTTGGAGCAACCTACATATTGAAATTCTTTTGTAGGTTGCGACACACAAGGTATAAAAAACAATTTATATATTTGGTTTGATTTTAGGACCGACCCCAATAGAAAAAGGGACCGACCCCAGCAATTAACCCTGTATTTTAGCAATTAGTGCTTTTATTTTTATGCCTTGCTTGCTAAACATTTTTTCATGTTCTGTTTCTATGTTATTTTCCCATATTGGCTCTTTATGCAAGTCATAACTTTTTGCTATTATTTTGAAGCCTGCTTCTTCAAAATATCCTAAGCTTGCTCTAAATAAATCATCATCATCTGTTTTAAAATATATTTCTGCATCTTCTGATAAGAAATTTTTATATTTTTCTAATTGTCTTGTATGTGTTAGCCTCTTTTTTCTATGTTTTCCTTTTGGCCATGGATTGCAAAAATTTATATATATTCGTTTTATATCATCTTCTTTTGATAATATTAAATCTATTCTTTGTATATCAAATCTTGTTAATATTACATTATCTATTTCTTTTTGTTCTTGACTATATCTTTGTTCAATTTCTCTTTTTGCTAAGCCTAACATTGCATCAACTAAATCTATTGCTATATAATTTATTTGTGGATTTTGTAATGCTAATTGCGATATAAATTTTCCTTTTCCACATCCTAGTTCTAAATAAATTGGATTTTCTTTATTTTTAAATTGTTCTTTCCATTTACCTTTTATTTCTTCTGGATTATCTATGTAAAATTTGCTTGCTTCTAATTCTGGTCTTGCCCATTTTTTTAACCTTATTCTCATCTAATTTCTCCGTTCTACTGCAATATTTGTTATATATATTTTTAATATTTTTCTTTGTAAATGTTTTATTTAGTCCTTCTTTTTCAACTTGAGTAAATACCTCTATCATAAATTTATCCATTTGTGGATTTATTAATTCATTTTCTCTTTCTTTCATATAATAATTTATTTCTGTACTTGGTGTCCAATTTTTACCCTCATATACAATTCCCGCTGCCATTTTGTCACATACCATTTCTGCAGAATATTTATATGGCATTATTACTGCTTGTTCTGGCAATGCTAAATCTGTCCAATATTCTGGATGATGTTTATTTCTACCTTTATGGTGTAACCATGCTTTTGAATATCCATTTTCCATTTTGCATACTATAATAGGGCTTTTATGTCCATTAAAATATTTTACACTTTCCCAAAATTCTTCTGGAGAAAATTTAGAAAAATCATGTAAAAATCCTCTCCATGGTATTCCTATTTTACAACATAATTTAAATACTACCCATTTATGTTTTAGTACAACTCTTGTATGTTTAAATATATTTATTATTTTCAAAATCAAATCACTTTCCTTATCTTTTAAAATCTATATGTTTTTATTCTTCTAAAATTTATAAACTTACACACCAAAAATATTTTACAATATAAAACACAAAATTTCAAGTTATTTAATTGATTTATATATATTTGGGGTTACAGTTCAGTAAGAAATTGTGATATATTTGACTATTTAACCAAAACATTATAAAATATTTTTGGTGATTTTAATGTTTTTAGAATATAAAGTTACAGATTATAGATATTCGAATATAAATCAAATTTTAAAGCAAGAATTCAAATTATCTGGAAGATTAATAAATAAAGTTATTTCAAGTCATCTGGTTTTATTAGATGATATAGCAGTTGATACACGTTCTGAAGTTAAAATTGGAAATATTATAAAAGTTGATTTAAATTATGAAGAAGAAAATGATAATATAGTTCCTGTTAAAATGAATTTAGATATCTTATTTGAAGATGATTGTTTATTGATTTTAAACAAACCTGCTGGCATTGCTGTTCATCCTTCTATTTTACATTTTGATGATAGCATATCTAATGGTGTTAGATATTACTTTGACTTAATTGGTCTTAAGAAAAAAATTAGACCTGTAAACAGACTGGATTTAAATACTTCGGGAATAATAGTTTTTGCAAAAAACGAATATATTCAGGAATGTTTAATTAGACAAATGAATGAAAATCAGTTTAAAAAAGAATATATTGCTATTGTTTCTGGAATTTTAGATAAAAAAGTTGGAACTATAAATTTACCTATTGCTAGAAAAGAAAATAGTATAATTGAAAGGTGTGTTTCTCCTAATGGAAAAACTGCTATAACTCATTATGAAGTTTTAAAAGAATTTTCTGATGCAATATCTATAGTAAAATGTTCTCTTCAAACTGGAAGAACTCATCAAATTAGAGTTCATTTTATGGAAATTGGCCATCCTTTAATAGGAGATTCTTTATATGGTTCTAAATCATCTATAATTAATAGGCAAGCTTTACATTGTAATCATATTTCTTTTATACATCCTATTACTCATAAAACTTTAAGTATTGATTGCGAACTTCCTTTAGATATGAAGTTAATTATTAGAACAATAGCGGGCTTCTTTTAACATTTTATAAGTTTATAATATTTCAAAGCCCGCGTTATTGTTCGTGCGCCAAATTTTACAAAGTAAAATTTGTGTGCATCCGTTTGAGCGAAGCTCTTTTATTGAAAACTTAGTTTTCAATGAATTTTTTTAGACTGCATTTAGTTTCTTCCCATACAGAATTTACATCCTTTACTAAAGGTTTCATTTTTTCCCAGTTTAATTGAAAAGAATAAGCATGTCTATAGAAATGTCTAAAAGTTGCATATTCTCTTAATTTAAAATATAAATTTTCATTTATTATTTCATTTCTAAAATTATTTTCACTTGCCATTTGATGCAATAATTCTTGATGAGATTTATTACCTGTAGGAATATTTTTATCTATATTTTTGGCGATAATTTCAAATATGTTTTCTAAACCATTATAAAAGGAATGCAATACACTTCCTAATATTGTCATGTCAAACAAATCAGGTTTTTCAATTTTAATCTTTTCAAATATTAGGTCATATTCAATAAACAATTTATCAATTTCACTTATCTTAAATTCAATTTGTTCTTTTATATTTTTATCCAACTTTTAATAATCCTCCTACGTTTAATAACATTTGAGAAAAACGATTTTCTTTATCATCCAAATCAATTAAATCAAATTCATTTTCTAATTCAAACATTAAAATACTTGCAACTCTATAGAAGTCTTTTGAATTTAATCCTTTTACTGCAATATCTATATCAGAATTTTCATTAAATTTTCCATTAGCCAACGAACCAAAAATATATACTTCTTTTGCTCCATTTTCTTTTAAAATTTTTATAGCTTTTTTTATATCTAGTTGATATGAATATGGTAAATTTATTAAATTATTCTCCATTTTGCATACCTCCTTGTTAAAATTAGTATAACATATTTAAACTAAATATGCAAATAGACTTTTATATTTATCTAAAGAACAATAGCGGACTTTTTTAGGCATTTTATATGTTTATAACATTTTAAAGTCCGCGT